>NZ_FTPS01000001.1:0-600000 GCF_900156525.1 Pontibaca methylaminivorans | reverse complement strand
TGGCGAAAGTAGGGGCCGCCGTCACCGCGGTGGCCGCAAACGCACCCAATAGGGCACGCCGGGTGAAACCAGTGCCTGCTCGGTCTGTCATGATGTTACTGCGCCGTCCCTTGCGTAGTTTTCTGCCTGTCGGCGGTGTTACGCCGTGTTCTTTTCTCTATTCCGAGATAGGAATTTCTATGGCACAGACGGGCTCTCGGTCCAAGAAAATATTTTTCCCGCGCCGGCGCACGCGGTGGATCGGCAGATTCTCGCGCAGGGAACGGCTCTGGCGATAATCGCGGGAAACCGATGCAACCTTGCATCATCCCCGGCCCTGCGCACGCGCGGCCGTGATTGCCGATGGACATGTGGCCCCCGGTTTCCGAAAGTCCGAAGCGACATGAGCTCTGCTTCGGATGCGTCGGTTTTCCCGAGGAAATTTCCACAATGGCCTTTTTCTTGCGCGGTCCTTCACTGATTTCCGGTCTGCTTGCCGCAGTCCTGCTTCTGCCTGTGGCGGATCCGCTGCCCGCCGCGGAATCCGCCCCCGCCGGCGCCTTTTCCCAATCGGTTGCGGTCGCGTCGGCCGGGGATGAGGCGATGGCCGAATTCTATCGTGCCCGCGGCTATGCGCCGCTCTGGACCGGGGTGGGGGAACGGTTCCGCGCCCGCCGGCAGGCGCTGTTCGACTCGCTTGGCCGTGCGGCGCTGCACGGGCTGCCGGTCGCGCGCCACGATACCGCGGAACTGCTGGCGCAGATGCGCGATGCCCGCGACATCCGCGATCTCGGTGCGGTCGAAGTGGCGCTGAGCCGGGCCTTCCTGCGCTATGCGCGCGACCTGCAGAGCGGGATCCTGGTGCCGCGCCAGGTCGATTCGGGACTCGTGCGCGAAGTGACGCGCCCCGATCCGCTCGTGCTGCTGCGCGGCTTTGCGACGGCGGAATCAGCAGCCGGGTTCCTTGCCGCGCTGGCGCCTGCCACGGCCGAATACCGCGCCCTGATGAAGGCGCGGCTCGACCTGGAAACGGCGATTGCCGCTGGCGGCTGGGGTTCCGGTGTGCCGGAGGGGCCGACGCTGCGCCCCGGCGAGAGCGGCGAGCGGGTGATCGCGCTGCGCAACCGGCTGGTCGCCATGGGATACATGAAACGCTCGGCCAGCCCGACCTATGACGCGGCCCTGCAGGAGGCGGTGCAGCGGTTTCAGGACCGCCACGGGCTTGCCGCCGACGGAATCGCCGGGCCGGTCACCGTGACCGAAGTCAACGTGCCGATGGAGCAGCGGCTGAAATCGGTGCTGGTCGCGCTCGAGCGCGAGCGCTGGCTGAACATGGACCGGGGCGAGCGGCATATTCTCGTCAACATGACCGATTTCACCACCCGCATCGTCGACCACGGGGAAGTGACATTCGAGACCCGCTCGGTCATCGGCATGAACGCCGACGGGCGGCGCAGCCCCGAATTCTCGGACGAAATGAGCCATATGGTGGTGAACCCGACCTGGTATGTGCCGCGTTCGATCGTGACTCAGGAATATCTGCCGCAGTTGCGCCGGAACCCCTATGCGGTCAGCCATCTGGTCATCACCGACAGCAGCGGCCGGCAGATCGACCGCCGGGCGGTCGATTTCACGCAGTATACCGCGCGCAATTTCCCCTTTTCCATGCGCGAACCGCCCAGCCAGCGCAATGCGCTCGGACAGGTCAAGTTCATGTTCCCGAACAAATACAACATCTACCTGCACGACACGCCGTCGAAGTCGCTGTTCAACCACGATGCGCGCGCCTTTTCCCACGGCTGCATCCGCCTTGCGGATCCGGTGGACTTCGCCAAGGCCCTGCTGGCGCCGCAGACCGACGACCCCGACGGACTGTTCCGCTCGACACTGAACACGGGGCGCGAGACCCGCATCAATATCGAGCCGCCGGTGCCGGTGCACCTGATCTATCGCACCGCCTTTACCGACGGGCGGGGCAGCGTGGACTTCCGCCGCGACGTCTATGGGCGGGATGCGCGCATCTGGGAGGCGCTGGCACGCGCGGGGGTGGCCCTGCCGGAGGTTCGCGGATAATCTGCGCCCGGACAACGGCAGGAAACCAGCGATGAGCCACACCATCCAGCAAATCGCCGCCGCGATCGGCGCCGAAACGGCGGGCGACGTGACGATCGTCGTCGATCGTGCGGCGGAACCGGCCAGTGCCGGGCCGGAGGATCTCGCGCTGGCGATGACGCCGAATTACGGCGAGGCGCTGGCGCAGGGGAAGGCCCGTGCGGCAATACTTTGGCCCGGCGCGGACTGGCGCGCCATGGGGCTTGAGGCGGCGGTGTTCGCGCCGCGCCCGCGCCGCGCCATGGCCGGGCTCACGGCGCTGCTGGACGAGGGGCAGGGATTTGCTCCCGGCATCCATGCGAGCGCGGTGATCGACCCGAGCGCCGAAATCGGCGCGCGCGTGTCGATCGGCCCCTTCAGCGTGATCGGCGCCCATGCGCGGATCGGGCCGGATTCGGTGATCGGCCCGCAATGCCACGTGGGGGCGCAGGCCGTGCTGGGCGAGGGTGCCTTCCTGCGCGAGATGGTCAGCATCGGCGCGAGGGTGCGGATCGGCGCGCGGTTCATCGCCCAGCCGGGGGCACGGATCGGCGCGGACGGGTTTTCCTTTGTCACCCCCGAGGTGTCGGGGGTCGAGAACGTGCGCAAGACGCTCGGCGATACCGGCGATGCCGGCGCGCAGAGCTGGGTGCGCATCCATTCGCTCGGCTCGGTCGAGATCGGCGACGATGTGGAGGTCGGCGCCAACAGCACCATTGATAACGGCACGATCCGCGCCACCGTTCTGGGCAACGGGACGAAACTTGATAACCTTGTTCATGTGGGGCACAACACGCGCGTCGGGCATGACTGCCTGCTCTGCGGGCAGGTCGGTGTGTCGGGTTCGGTCGAGATCGGCAACCACGTGGTTCTGGGCGGACAGGTCGGCGTCGTGGACAATATCTTCATCGGCGACGGGGTGATCGCCGCCGGCGGCACCAAGATCCTCTCGAATGTTCCGGCCGGGCGCGTGCTCATGGGCTATCCGGCGGTGCGGATGCAGACGCATACCGAAATCTACAAGGCCCAGCGTCGTCTGCCGCGGCTGCTGCGTGATGTCGCTGCGCTGAAAAAGGCGGTTTTCAATCCGGGATCGAACGACTAAGTGAGGCGCAACGCGTGAGTGCAGGATGTCGGCCATGACCATTCGTGACAAGGTGATCAGTATCATCGCCGAACAGGCCGTGCTGGATCCGTCGGATGTCCAGATGGACAACACGCTTGAAGAACTCGGCATCGACAGCCTTGGTCTGGTCGAAAGCATCTTCGCCATCGAGGAAGCCTTCGACATCTCGATCCCGTTCAACGCCAACGAGCCGCAGGCCAGCGATTTCGACATTTCGAGCGTCGCCTCGATCATCAGCGGGATCGAACAGCTGAAGGCCGGGCAGGCGTGAGCCGGTTCCGGGCAGGATGAGACTCGCATGAACCGGGTCGTCATCACCGGGGCGGGCACCATCAACGCCCTTGGCCATGACGTGCCGCAGACGCTCGAGGCGATGCGCGAGGGACGCTGCGGCATCGGTCCGCTCGAGCTTCGCGACGTGGAGCGCCTGTCGATCCGCATCGGCGGCCAGGTGCACGGGTTCGAGCCCGAGACGCATTTCAACCGCCAGCAGATCGCGCTTTATGACCGGTTCACCCAGTTCGCCCTGATCGCCGCGCGCGAGGCGGTGGCGCAGTCGGGGATCACCTTCGAGGGTGAGGCGGGGCTGCGCGCGGGCGTGGTTCTCGGCACGGCCGGCGGCGGGGTCGGCACCTGGGACGACAATTACCGCAGCGTCTACGAGGACGGCAAGAACCGGGTGCACCCTTTCGTCGTGCCCAAGCTCATGAACAACGCCGCGACCAGCCATATCAGCATGGAATACGGGCTGAGCGGCCCGTCCTTCACGGTCTCGACCGCCTGCGCCTCGTCCAACCACGCCATGGCGCTCGCCTTCGAGATGGTGCGCAGCGGCGCGGCGCCGGCGATGATGACCGGCGGATCGGAATCGATGCTCTGCTTTGGCGGGGTGAAGGCATGGGAGGGGCTGCGGGTCATGTCCCGCGACGCCTGCCGCCCGTTCTCGGCCAACCGCAACGGCATGGTGCAGGGCGAGGGGGCGGGCATCTTCGTGTTCGAGAGCCTTGACCACGCCCGCGCCCGGGGCGCCGAGATCCTTGCCGAGGTGATCGGCTACGCCATGACCGCCGATGCGGGCGACATCGTCATGCCCTCGAAACACGGCGCGGCGCGGGCCATGTCCGGGGCGCTGCGCGATGGCGGCATCAATGCCGAGGATATCGGCTATATCAACGCCCATGGCACCGGAACGGCGGCGAATGACAAGACCGAATGCGCCGCCGTGGCCGATGTCTTCGGGCGCCATGCCGACAACCTGATGATGTCCTCGACCAAGTCGATGCATGGCCACCTTATCGGCGGCACCGGCGCGGTGGAGCTTCTGGCCTGCATCATGGCGCTGCGCGACGGGGTGATCGCGCCGACCATCGGTTACGAGGAGCCGGACCCGGAATGCATGCTCGACGTGGTGCCGAATGCGGCCCGCGAGGCGCGGGTCGATGTCGCGCTGAGCAACGCATTCGCCTTCGGCGGGCTGAACGCGGTCCTGGCGCTGCGCCGGGTCTGACCCCCCGGACCTGATCGGAAATCAGCAAACCCGCGCGCGGCTGCCGCAAGGTCGCAAGGAAGTCGCATGGAAAAGGCCGCCGCGATCATGTGCGGCGGCCCTGATGCCGGATCATGTGCCGGGGCCGGAGACCGGCCCTTTGATCATTGCTCGACCACGTCCACCACGTCATAACCGGCGGTGAAACCGTCCAGCGACAGGTTGAGGACCACCTCGTGATCGGGGGCCGGGGCCGGGCGCAGCTTGACCTGGGCGCCCTTGCCGCGCTTGAAGGTGTCCACGTCTTCCTGCGTCAGGCCGATCTGTGCGACGCAGCCGATGTCGGTGCAGAAGGCATAGCTGTAGCGCTTGGCCGTTCCGCCATCCACCGAGATGGTGAGCTGCGCCGGCAGCAGGGTTTCGAGCGGCACGATCACCGAGGCACCGGCAACCGCCTGGCCTTCGCCCTTGATGCGGAACAGCGAGATCTCGGCGACCGGGTTGTCGTCGTCGTCATGCAGAACCTGCAGGAGCGAGCAGGGATCCTCGTCGGTCTGGGTCTTGATGCAGGCGAGATCCCAGCTGCCGAACTTTTCCTTGGAATAGCGCTGCCCCGGCTGCGGATCGCCCGAAGTGATCGGCTGCCCGAGGTCGAGCTGCGGATCGTCGGCGCTGGCCGCGGGGGCCTCGCCTTCGGCCGGTGCCTCGCCTTCCGCGCCCTCTGCCGGTGCCGCCTCACCTTCGGCGTCGCTCGCCGCAGCGTCGTCGTCCGCTGCGGATTCGGCTGCGTCCTGCGTGGCGTCGGTGGCAGCGTTCTCCGGTGCCGCCTCTTCCTGCTGGGCGGTCTCGGCCTCGGGGGTTTCTGCCTCTTGCGCGGCAGTGCCGGACGCCAGCGCGAAGACTGCGACAGCGGCCAGCGGGGAAAGGTGTTTCAGCATCTGCTCTCTCATGGTTGCTGGAGGTGTTCCGTGGATCTGCTAGCACAGCGTTTCCCCGATGTCAGGGAATTCTGCATGATCGGCGGCAATCCGGACGGCCGCATTTCAGATCACGTTGAAAACCGCGCGCATTAAAAAAGGGGCCAATGGCCCCTTTTTGTTTATTTTCCTCCCCGTCGGACTTGGCCGACCTTGTAAGGCAGGACGTTATGCAGGCGGAATGATCCGGTCAACAGGGAATACCATAGGATCCCGTATAAATTTTCACTTTACCGGACTGACAGGAATATTCCTTGCCTGTAAGGAAAAAAGCCGTGCCCGAGGGCACGGCCAGTCTGACAGGGAGGAAACATTCACACCCGCCAGGGGCATCGGTGAATGATTTCCACTCTGGCAGAGAAAGGTTAACTTTGTCTTGGGATGCAGGAGGCAAGAACAGGTATGAGCGGTGCGATCTTCATCGGTGGCGGGGGCCCCGATCATGACGAGGCGCAGGAACTGGCGCTGCGATACGCGAACCGCCACGGGCTGATTGCCGGTGCGACCGGGACCGGCAAGACGGTGACGCTCCAGATCCTCGCGGAGGGCTTCAGCGAGGCGGGGGTGCCGGTGTTCCTGTCGGATGCCAAGGGCGACATCGGCGGGCTCGCGCTGCCCGGATCCGGGACGGCAAAGCAGCACGCCGCCTTTGCCGATCGCGCGCGGCAGATCGGGCTCGACGGTTATGGCTATCGCGGCTGCCCGGTCACATTCTGGGATCTGTTCGGCGAGGTGGGGCACCCTGTCCGCACCACACCGGCGGACATGGGGCCGCTGCTGATCTCGCGGCTGCTCGATCTCAGCGAAGCGCAGGAAGGGGTGATCAACATCGCCTTCCGCCTCGCCGATGAAGAGGGGCTCGCGCTGCTTGATTTCAAGGATCTGCAGGCGCTGCTGCTCTGGATCGGCGAGAACCGGGCCGAACTTTCCGCGCGTTACGGCAATGTCTCGACCGCGTCGGTAAGCGCGATCCAGCGCCGGCTTCTGGTGCTGGAAAACCAGGGCGGGGCGCAGTTCTTCGGTGAACCGGCGCTTGACCTTGCCGATCTCATGCGCTGCGACGCGGACGGACGGGGGATGGTGAACATCCTCGCCGCCGATCGGCTGCTGCAATCGCCGGCGCTTTATTCGACCTTCCTGCTCTGGCTGATGAGCGAACTGTTCGAATCCCTTCCCGAGGTCGGCGACCCGGACAAGCCCCGGCTCGTGCTGTTCTTCGACGAGGCGCATCTGCTGTTCGACGGCGCCCCGAAGGCGCTGGTGAACAAGATCGAACAGGTTGCCCGGCTGATCCGCTCGAAAGGAGTCGGGATCTATTTCGTAACCCAGAATCCGGCGGATATACCCGAATCCGTGCTCGGCCAGCTTGGCAACCGGCTGCAGCATGCGCTGCGTGCCTTTACCGCGAATGACCGGGCAAAGCTTGTGCAGGCCGCGCGCACCTATCGCGACAATCCCCGCTTTTCGACCGAGGAAGCGATCCGCGAGGTTGGTGTCGGAGAGGCGGTGACGTCGATGCTTGGCGACAAGGGCGTCCCGGGCATGGTCGAGCGCACCCTGATCCGCCCGCCGTCCTCGAAGCTGGGCCCGATCGACGCGGCCGAACGCCGCCGGATCATGGAGCAAAGCCCCATGGGCGAAAAATATGACCGGGCGGTGGACCGTGAATCGGCCTATGAGCTTCTGGAGGCCCGCGCCCGTGTCGCGGCCGATGCAGCCGGACAGGACGACAGGCTGGATGACCGGCAGGGCGGGCAGGCTGCGGTGCGCCGCGGGGGCGGCGGGCGCCCCTACGGCGGCCGGCACAGCACGGGTGCCGCGGGCGGCATCGGCGAGGCGCTCGCCCGCAGCGTGGTGCGCGAGCTTGGTGGCGCAAGCGGGCGCCGGCTCGTGCGCGGCGTATTGGGGAGCCTGTTCAAGGGGCAGCGCTGAACTCGCGGCGGCAATTTTCGGCGCAT
Source organism: Pontibaca methylaminivorans (assembly GCF_900156525.1). NCBI lineage: Bacteria > Pseudomonadati > Pseudomonadota > Alphaproteobacteria > Rhodobacterales > Roseobacteraceae > Pontibaca > Pontibaca methylaminivorans. Next base: position 592,383 of record NZ_FTPS01000001.1, on the reverse strand, counting down.
GCGTTGACGGGCGCGGCGCGGTCCCTATCTTTCGACACAGGTCAAGGGAGACGGTTCCATGTCGCGCAACGCCCTTCTATCCGTCCTTTGCATTGCCCTGCCCGGCGGGGGTCTTCCGGTGCTTGCCGCGGCAGGCGATGGAACCGGGGCGGGGCAGGCCGAGGCGAGCGCCTATGAAATCACGCAGGTTGCCGAGGGGTTCGAGATCCCCTGGGGGTTCGATTTCCTGCCCGATGGAAGCGTGCTCGTGACCGAGCGCGGCGGGCGGCTCTGGCATGTCGGCAAGGACGGCGAGCGGCAGGAGGTCGAGGGCCTGCCCGAGGTTTACGCGCGCGGGCAGGGCGGGCTTCTCGATGTGATGGTGCCGCAGGATTTCGACGAAAGCCGCGAGGTGTTCTTTACCTATGCGCATCGCACGGATGATGGCGCGGCGACGGCGCTCGACGTCGGGCGCCTGTCGGATGCGGCGGACCGACTCGAGGATATCGAGCGCATTTTCGAGGCGGTGCATCCGGGCAGCGGCAGCAATCATTTCGGCTCCCGCGTGGTCGAGGCGCCGGATGGGCGCCTGTTCATCACCCTCGGCGAGCGCCAGAACGCCGACGAGGCGCAGAGCCTCGCCAGCCACAACGGCACCGTTGTGCGGCTGGAGCGCGACGGAAGCGTGCCCGAGGACAATCCGTTCGTGGATGACGCGGACGCGCTGCCCGGGATCTGGTCCTACGGGCACCGCAATCCGCAGGGCGCGGCCATCGACGCCGAGGGGCAGCTCTGGGTGGTCGAACACGGCGCCAGGGGCGGGGATGAGATCAACCGCATCGAAAAGGGTGCGAATTACGGCTGGCCGGTCATTTCCTACGGGACGGATTATGATGGCTCCAGGATCGGCGAGGGCACCGAAAAGGCGGGGATGGAGCAGCCGGCCTTTTACTGGGATCCCTCCATCGCGCCCTCTGACATGATGATCTATTCCGGCAGGCTCTGGCCCGAATGGGAGGGGCAGTTCCTTGTCGGGGCGCTCAAGTTCGACCTGATCAGCCGGCTGGGGGGCGATCCGCTCGAAGAGATCGAGCGCATCAAAACGCCCGAAACGCTGCGCATCCGCGACATTGCCGAGGCGGAGGATGGCAGCATCTGGTTCCTGTCCGAGGATAACGGTGCGCTGTATCGCATGGCGCCCGAGCGAGGCCCGGAATGATACCGGTCAGAGCAGGCGAATCTAGAGCGGGCGGATCTTGAGCCCGGTCACGCGGTTGCCGTCGCGCGCGATCACCTCGAAGCGGAAACCGTGGAAGGAAAACACCTGCCCCACGGTCGGAATCATCTGCGCCTCGTGAATCACCAGCCCGGCGACGGTGTTGGCCTCGTCGTCGGGAAGGTTCCAGTCGGTCGCGCGGTTCAGGTCGCGGATGGTCATGGCGCCGTCGATCAGGAACTGCCCGTCCTCGGTGCGCTTGACCGGGGAATCGGCGTCGGGGTCGAATTCGTCGGTGATCTCGCCCACGATCTCCTCGAGGATGTCCTCGAGCGTGATCAGCCCGCGCAGGCTGCCGTATTCATCCACCACCAGCGCGAAATGCGTGCGCATGCGCAGGAACTGGCGCATCTGGTCGTCGAGCGTCGTCGTCTCGGGGATGAAATAGGGCGGCATCGCCACATCGGTGATGCGGAAATGCCGGAGCGCCTCGTGCCCCTCGGCCCCGGCGCTGACCTGCTGATAGATGGTGCGCAGCAGATCCTTGGCATGGATCACGCCGATGATGTTCTCGGGCTCGTTGCGATAGACCGGGAGCCGCGTATGCGGGCTGTCGATACATTGCTGGAGAATCGTATCGGCCGGCTCGTCCGCGTCGATCATCTCGATTCCCGAACGATGGAGCATGATTTCCTCGACCGTGCGATCGGCAAGATCGAGCGCGCCGAGAATGCGGTCGCGGTCTTCCTTTTCGACAAGCCCCTCGGAATGACCAAGCTGCAGCGTGCCGGCGATTTCCTCGCGCACGGCAAGAATGTGGCTGTCGGGATCGACCCGCACCCCGAGCGAGCGCAGCAGCAGGCGCACGAGGATCCGCACGGCCCCGACCACCGGCGCAAACACCCGCACCACCACGGCGATGCCGGGCGCGATCAGGGCAGAGACACGCTCGGGATTGCTGATGGCATAGGTCTTGGGCAGCACTTCACCGAAGATCAGCACGAGAAACGTCATCATCAGCGTCGCAAGCGCCACGCCGTTGTCGCCGAAGATGCGCGTGAACAGCGCCGTGGCGAGCGAGGCAGACAGGATGTTCACCAGGTTGTTGCCAAGCAATACCGAGCCGATCAGCCGTTCATTGTCGTCGGTGATCCCGAGCGCGCGCTCGGCGCCGCGAGACCCCTTGTCGGCCTGCACCCGCAGCTTGGCCCGCGACGCCGCCGTCAGCGCGGTTTCAGAGCCGGAGAAAAACGCCGAAACCGCGACCAGCAGGATGATCGCCGTGCTGGTGATCCAGAATGCGCTGTCGAATACAGACGCCATGATGTTCCGTTCCCGTGATTGGGCTGTTGTCGTTTATGGAGGTGCGGCGCCGGGCGATCAAGCGCCACGCCGCGCCCCCGTCACTGCGCATCGCGGGCGAGCGGATGATGCGTCAGCACCAGATCGCGCAGCCGCGCCTCGAGCACATGGGTATAGATTTCCGTCGTGGCAAGGTCGGCATGGCCGAGCAGCATCTGGATCGAGCGCAGATCGGCCCCGTTTTCAAGCAGATGGGTGGCAAAGGCATGGCGCAGGCGGTGCGGCGTGACGCGCGAGGGCGCAACCCCGGCGGCGACGGCAAGTTCCTTGATCAGCAGATAGAACCGGTTGCGGGTCAGGTGCCCGCTTTTCCCGCGCGACGGGAACAGGAACGGCGAGCCGCCCGCGCCTGCGCCCGCTTCCGCCCGGCGCCCGGACTCCGCCGCGTCGCGCAGGCGCAGCCATGTGGCGAGCGCCTCGCGCGCCGGGGGCGAGAGCGGCACCATCCGTTCCTTGCCGCCCTTGCCGCGGACCAGCAGCAGGCGGGGATCGCCGCGCGCGGCGGAAACGGGCAGGGCCACGAGTTCCGACACCCGCATCCCGGTGGCATAGAGCAGTTCGAGCAGACAGGTATTGCGCACCCGCGCCATGTCGTCGCGCCCGCTGGCGCGCGCCGCGGCAAGGAGCCGGTCCACCTCTTCCATGCCGAGCGTGCCGGGAAGTCGGCGGCTGCGGCCGGGGCCGGAAATGCGGATCGCGGGATTGTCGCTGCGCCAGCCCTCGTCGAAGGCAAAGCGGTAAAGCTGGCGGATCGCCGAAAGGCGGCGCGCCCGGGTCGATGTCGCCAGTCCCTGCGCGTCGCAATGCAGCAGGTAGGATTCGATGCATTCCTGCGTGACACCCGCGAATCCGCCCGCGCCGGGCGACAGCCAGGCGGAAAAATCCTTGAGATCGCGCCCATAGGCCAGCAGCGTGTTGGTGGCGGCGCCGAGTTCCGCCGCCTGCGCCTCGAGAAACCGGGCGATCCAGCCGTGATCCCCGGCCGGCCCACCGCTCATGTGCGCCGCTCGAGCAGCATGATCTGCAACGCCGCCCGGCGCGCCGTGTCCTCGAGCCCGACCCGGCGCAGGGTGGCGAGCGCGCCGGCGAGTTCCGGCAGGTTGCCCTCGGCCCCGGTGTCGAAAAGGACGATGGTGCGCAGGATGACCTCGCCAAGACGACCGCCGGCAAGGGCCTCCTGCAGGTCGTCGGCCGGGCGTGCGTCGGCGGCAAACCCTTTCGCGATCGCCTCGGCAAGCGGGGTCGGGGCCGGCGCATCGCCCGGCCGGCCGCGCGCCAGCGCCGCCAGGAAATCGTTTTCGGCGCTCCGGCGATGGGGGGCCTGCGCCGCCGCTTCATAGCCCGGGCCGAGCAGGCGGATGTGCCAGAGCAGATCCTGCGCCGCGCCCGGCCCGAGGTCGAGCTCCGCGAGCCGCTCGGACAGCAGCGTGGCAAAGGGCACTTCGAGCCCGCTGTCCTGCATCGCCGTCCAGACCAGCGGCAGGGTCTTTCCGATGGCGGAGGCGCTGCCGGAATCGAGCGCGGTCTCGAACCGCTGCACCGCGGCGACGCGCTCCCATACCCCGCCCGAGGCTGCGGGCGCGCGCGCCGTATAGAAGCCGAGCAACTGGTTCGGGGCCAGCGCGCCGGAGCGCACGAGCCGCTCGGCCGCCTCGATCTGGGCCTTCCAGCCGGCCACATCGCGCAGGTCGGCGGTGGCAAAGGCCCGCGGCAGGTCGCTGGTCGGCAGGCGCTCGCCGATCGTCTCGTAAAGGCGGAAGGTCAGCGGATCGGGATTGTCGGGCGGGGGCAGGGCGCGCGCATCCTCGGACAGTTCGGCATCAACGAAGCGATCGAGCAGCGCCAGGTCGCGCTGCGGCAGAAGGTCGAGCGCGCGGGCCGATTCGAGCAGCAGCATCGCCCCTGCCCAGTCGCCGGTTCGCGCGGTACAGAAGATGCGCGCAGCAAGCGAGGGCGCGAGATGGGGCTTTTCCATCAGCAGGGCGCAGCTGCGGTCCTCGTCACCGGTCAGCAGCGAACTGTCGAACCAGCGGGCGAATCGCGCCGCATTGCGCCCGGGCCCCGCGGCTTTCACCAGTTCGCGCGCCGGATCGACGGCGCCGAGGTCGATCAGGCGGTCGAGCCGCGCCAGCAGCAGGCGTTCGGCGTCCTCCTCTCCCGGGGGCGGGTTGGTCTCGGCCAGAAGCAGCGTGAAGAACAGCGACTGGAGCGCGGGAAAGTCGCGGATCCGCGCAGTCCTGATCAGGGTGGTAAGTTGCTCGACCTCGCTCCCGGCCCAGAGATTGGCGGGCAGGCCGGTCACCGAGCCGGGCACGAGCCCGACCGGCTTGCCGCCTGAATCGAGCGGGGTCACGCGGATTTTGGGTTTGCGCGCCGAACTGCTTACCGGCGGCTCCAGCAGCACGGGGCCGGTGTAATCCGACGAATCGGGGTCGTTCAGCCAGTCGATCGCCGAAAGCGGTGCCTCGGCCCGCAGGCCGGATGGCAGGGCCAGCAGCAGCGCCAGCAGAACCCCCGTCCTATTGACCATCCAGTGTCACCGGACGGCGAATCTCGCTTTGCGGGGCGCTGAAATCCACCCCGAACCACGGGCCGACATAAGCGTAGGCGACCAGCGCGACAAAGGCGAGGACGACGAGAAAGATGATGAACTTGAAGAGTCTGCCCATGGGGGACCTCACTGCCCGCTGCTGCGTTCTGCGCAACTTGTATATGGTCTTTTCTGCAATATCCCGTCATTCAAGACAACATGCGCGAGATCGAACAGAGCCCGAATCCGGGCAGCATGGGGACAAATCCCGGCCGCCTCAGGAAAACCGTGGCCATGGTCGGCATGATGGGGGCGGGCAAGACCGCGGTGGGGCGCGCCCTTGCGGCGCGGCTCGGCGTGCCCTTTCTCGACAGCGATGCCGAGATCGAGGCGGCGGCGAACATGAGCATCCCCGAAATCTTTGCCCGCGACGGCGAGGCCTTCTTTCGCGCGCGCGAAACCGAAGTCATCGACCGGCTCATGCGGGCAGAGGCGCCGGTGATCCTTTCGACCGGCGGCGGCGCGTTCCTGTCCGGCCGGAATCGCGAGATCATCGCCCGCAACGGGGTCGCGCTCTGGCTGCAGGCCGAGCTTGACGTGCTGTGGGAGCGGGTGCGCCACCGCAATACCCGTCCGCTCCTGCAGACGGCCGATCCGCAGGCCACGCTTGCGCGCCTTTACGGCGAACGTGTGCCGTTCTACGCCAAGGCGGAACTCGCCGTGCGCTCGGGGCGCCGGATCCCGATCGAGACCATGGTTGACCGGGTGATCGAAAAGCTCGCCACGCGGCCGGATGTGCTGGAAACGGGCGGGGCGGCGCCCGGCGGGGAACAATGAAAGGCAATGAGCCATGAGAGAGCGGGTCCATGTGCCCCTTGGCGAACGCGCCTATGATGTCGAGATCGGCCCCGGCCTGATCGCCGAGGCCGGCGACCTGATCGCGCCGCTGCTGGTGCGCCGCCGCGTGGCCGTCCTGAGCGACGAGACCGTCGCCGGGCTTTACCTTGATCCGCTGCGCGAGGGACTGGCGCGGGCCGGGATCGCGATGGAGGCGCTCGCGCTTCCGCCGGGGGAGGCGACCAAGGGCTGGCCCGAATTCACCCGCGCGGTGGAATGGCTGCTCGGGCAGCGGGTCGAACGCCGCGATGTGGTGATCGCGCTCGGCGGCGGGGTGATCGGCGATCTTGCCGGATTTGCCGCGGCGGTGCTGCGCCGGGGCGTGCGCTTCGTGCAGATCCCGACCTCGCTTCTTGCGCAGGTGGACAGTTCGGTCGGCGGCAAGACCGGGATCAACTCCGCCCATGGCAAGAACCTGATCGGTGCCTTTCACCAGCCCTCGCTCGTGCTTGCGGATACCGGCGCGCTTGGCACGCTCACGCCGCGCGATTTCATCGCCGGCTATGGCGAGGTGGTGAAATACGGCCTGCTCGGCGATGCGGAGTTCTTTGCCTGGCTGGAACAGGAGGGGCCGCGGCTGGCCGGTGGCGACATGGCGGCGCGGGTCGCGGCGGTCAGGCGCTCGGTGCAGATGAAGGCCGATATCGTCGCCCGCGACGAGACCGAACAGGGCGATCGCGCGCTGCTGAACCTCGGGCATACCTTCTGCCATGCGCTCGAGGCCGCGACCGGCTATTCCGACCGGCTGCTGCATGGCGAGGGCGTGGCGATCGGCTGCGCGCTGGCCTTTGACCTGTCGGCGCGGCTTGGCCTGTGCCCGCAGGAAGAGCCGAGCCGCGTGCGCGCCCATCTGCGCGACATGGGGATGAAGACCGACCTTGCCGATATCGCCGGCCCCCTGCCGGATGCGGAGGGGCTGCTTTCGCTCATGGCGCAGGACAAGAAGGTGGTGGACGGGCAACTGCGCTTTGTGCTGGCGCGCGGCATCGGCAAGGCTTTCGTCACTTCGGACGTGCCCCCCGGGGTGGTGCGCGGTCTGCTGGACGAGGGGCTTTCGGCCCGCGGCTGATCGCCGGCCTGCTCCCGCCTGCCGCTTCGGACCCGGTGCGTCAGTCCGGCCCGCGGCGGTGCACCATCAGGAGTTCGCCGATATTCTCGCGCGAGATATAGCCCTTGAAGCGGCCATTGCGGCCCACCACCGCCACGAGCCCGGAGGGAGAATCGCGCAGCCGCTCGAGAACGCGCTCGAGCCCTTCATCAAGCGGCACGGTCACGATGTCGCGGGTCATCACTGCGCTCACCACCTGTGCCGCGCTCCCCTGATCCAGCGCGGAAAACAGCGCGTTGCGTTCGAGAAAGCCGAGAATATGCCCCTCGCCATCCAGCACCGGGAATTCGTGCTGGGTGGTGCGGATCAGAGAATTCGCCGCAAGCTGGAGGCTGTCGTCCGGGTGCAGCGCCTCGTATTCGGTGATCATGGCATCGCGCGCCCGGAACCGCCGGCTGACCCGGCGTGCGGTGGCGTCGTTCGATTCGGCATTGGCCGCGAGAAAGATGAACCCGGCGATCAGGATCAGGATCACGTTTCCCCAGAACAGCCCGAGCAGCGCGAAACCGACCGCTACCGCCTGTCCGGCGCGGGCGGCGATGCGGGTCGCGCGCACCCGGTCGGTCCAGATCGAAAGCAACGCCCGCAGCACGCGCCCGCCGTCCATCGGAAAGGCCGGCAGCATGTTGAACACCGCGAGAAACAGGTTGAGCGCCGCAAGCTGTGCGAAAAAGGCGCGCCAGCCCGGAATGTCCGTCACGTCGCCGAGCATGGTCGCCGGCCCCGTGACAAGTGACAGCAGCGCCCAGATCACCACGTTCACCGCCGGGCCGGCCAGCGCCACGGCGATCTCGCGCAGGGGTTGTTCGGGCATCCGTTCCAGCCGGGCCAGCCCGCCGATCGGCAGGAGCGTGATGTCCACGGTGCGGATCCCGTAGCGGCGCGCGGTCAGCGCATGGCCGTATTCATGCGCGACCACGCAGGCAAACAGCGCCAGCACGAACAGCACCGACATCAGCGCCGCATGGGCACCGGCGCGGGCGTATCCTTCCCAGCCGATCCATGCCAGCAACAGGAAGAACGTGGCATGGATGCGCAGTTCCGAGCCGAACAGCCGCCCGATGGAAAACGACCATTTCATGACAGGAACATATCACATGCGGCCGTGGTGGCGATGGCGATCTTCGCGGGCATCACGGGCGATGCGGCAATCCCCGGATCAGAACGGAATGTCGTCGTCGAGCCCCTGCGAGGCACCGCCGCCCCCGCCTTGCGATCCCTCGCTGCTGCCGCCGCTGTAGTCGCCGCCGCCATAGCTCTGGTCGCCGCCGCTCCCGAAGTCGCCCCGCTGGCCGCTTTCGCCGCGCCCGTCGAGCATGGTAAGGCTGCTGCTGTAGGGGCGCAGCGCCACTTCGGTGCTGTAGCGGTCCTGCCCGCTCTGGTCCTGCCACTTGCGGGTTTCAAGCTGGCCCTCGAGATAGACCTTGGAGCCCTTGCGCAGATACTGTTCGGCAATGCGCACGAGCGGCTCGGCATAGATCGCGACCGAATGCCATTCGGTCCGTTCGCGCCGCTCGCCGGTGTTGCGGTCGCGCCAGGTCTCGGAGGTCGCCACGCGCAGGTTGCAGACCTTGCCCCCGCTCGGGAAGGTCCGCACTTCGGGATCGCGGCCGAGGTTGCCGATAAGGATGACTTTGTTGACGGATCCGGCCATGGTGTCCCCTGCCTGTGTTCGTGACGATCAATGCCCGAGCGCCTGCGCCGGGCTGCGGGCGGACGAATCCCGCGCCGCTACCTGCGGCGGCAGCCTATACGGCGAGCGGCAGGGTTGAAACACGATTTGTGAGCCGTGTCCTGTGCCGCTGGATTTGCCCGCAGGTGCGAATGATCTTCCATTTTGGACCGCCTGTCGTCATAGTGCGCGCCATCGAGGGACAGGATGTTGGGATCATGCTGCGTCTTGCGACGGGATTCGCTGCACTGGGCATCATGCTGCCGATCCTTTCCGGCAGCGCCGCTGCCGACGCCATGAAGGACCGGCACGCGGCCTATGCGGCCAAGACCCGCGTTCTCGACGGGCGCGCCGCGGCCCAGTATCGCAATTCGGTCAATCTTCAGCCGCCGAAGGTCGAGGTTCCCGGTGTCATCAGCGCGCAGTATGACGGGCGTTACCGCGGCGAATTCCTGCAGATGGCGCGCGATGCGGCGCGGCGCCACAATGTGCCCGAGGATCTGTTCGCCCGCCTCGTGCAGCAGGAATCGGGCTGGAATCCGCAGGCGGTGTCGCACAAGGGCGCCTTCGGTCTGGCGCAGCTCATGCCGGCGACGGCGCAGGGGCTGGGCGTCGATATCAGCGACCCCGGCCAGAACCTCGAGGGCGGGGCGCGCTACCTGGCCCGGCAATATCGCGAATTCGGCACCTGGGAGCTTGCCCTTGCCGCCTACAACGCCGGGCCCGAGGCGGTGCGCAGACATGGCGGTGTGCCCCCCTATGCCGAAACCCGCAATTACGTGCTGGTGATCGCCGGGCGCTGACCGGGACCGGGCAGACGGTTGCGGCGCCGCCCCTCGGTTGACAGGGCAGGCCGGGCGCTGTGTCGGGCGATCTTTCCGGCGGATGTGCCCATGTCGGGGCCATGGCGGGCGGAGTCCGCCAGGCGCTGCTGCCCGCCTATGCGGCAAAGCCGATCCGGTAGAGGTGGATCTCATGCGCGGGGTGCATCTCGGCATTTTTGATGCGCCCGGCATGATGGTTGAACAGCGCCCGCCAGTAGGGCTGGATCATCACCGCGTCGCGGCGCAGCAGGAATTCGATCTCGGCCATCACCTTGCGACGTTCATCGACATCGGCGATGGCGCTGGCCCGGGTCAGGAGGTGATCGAACTCCTCGCTCGCATAGCCGCTTTCGTTCCATGGCGCACCGCTGCGATAGGCCAGCGCCAGCACCTGCACCGCAAGCGGGCGATGGCCCCAGGCGGTGGCGCTGAGCGGGTGGCGGGTCCAGTCCGCGCGGAAGGCCGCATCGGGCAGGATCCGGCGGCGCACCCGCAGCCCCGCGTCCTGCATCTGTGCGGCCATGGCATCGCCCGTATTGCGCTGCCAGTCGTCGTCGATGGTGATGAGCTCATGTTCGAAACCGGCCAGGCCGGCCGCCTGCGCAAGTGCGCGGGCCTCGCCCGGTGCGAAGGGAACGCCGCCGATATCGGCATAGGCCGGGTGGATCGGGCTCACGTGATGGTTCGCGGCGATTTCGCCGCGGTTGCCCTGGCCGAGCTCCAGCAACACCGCATTGTCCACCGCGAGCGCCAGCGCGCGGCGCATGCGCAGGTCGGCATAGGGGCGGATCCCGTCCCGTTCGGCCTGCTGGTTGCCGCGCAGCACGATGGTGGCGGCGGTGCGGGCGCGGGTGCGGGTCCAGCCGATCGCGTCCATGGCGTCGATGAAACCGCTTACCGTTTCGTAAAGCAGGTCCACCTCGCCATCGCGCGCCGCGCTCACCCAGTCCGCCGGGTCGGGGCCGGGATCGACGAACTCCACCCGGTCGAGGAACGGGCCGCCAAACACGGCGCTGCCCCACCATTCATGTTCGCCGCGCTCGATCACGCAGCTTTCGCCCGGCGTGATGCCGAGCGGCCGGAACGGGCCGGTGCCGATCATCTCGGCAAAGGGCGCGTCCTCGTCATAGCCGGCATGGGTGATCGCCGCCGGAAAGTCCGCGAGACTGGCGATCAGCGCCACGTCGGGCACGGACAGGTTCAGCACGACCGTGCGCGCGTCGCGGATTTCGATCGCGCCCTTGCGGGCCTGCCCGGTCCCGGGGTCGATCAGCCCCTTCATGCGGGGCGCCATGGAATTGGTGCGGATGCCCTGGTCGCACCAGCCCTCGATATTGCGCCGCACGTCCTGCACGGTGAACCTGTCGCCGTTGCTCCAGCGCACATCGGGCCGCAGGCGCAGCACATAGCGGCTCGCGTCGGCGTTGACTTCCCAGCCATCAAGAAGCATCGGGCGGAACGTGCCGTCGCGCTGATATTCGACCAGGTATTCCAGGATGCCCCGGGTCAGGTTGCCGTGTTCGGACCACTCGTAGGAGCGCGGATCCTTGAGGCCCCGCACCGTCATCGCGACCCTGAGCGTGCCGCCCCTGCGGATCGCGGGGTTGGCCTGCGCGGGGGATGCAGCGCCGACGAACCGCAGCGCCGCCGCAGCCGAGACGCCAAGCGCGGTCACGCGGGTCAGGAACTCCCGCCGCCCGAGCCGGCCCGCGCGAAGCTCCTGCGCGTGCATCCGCGCGGCGGGGTGGATCGGGCCGGGCTGCGCCATCGTGCTTCCTTCGGTCCGGCGGCGGGGCAGGGCGGCGCGCGAACGGGGCGCGCGCGCATCAAAGCAAGCCGCAATTGCCGGTATTGCGCCGCAGTTTCGCGCTCCTGTCAATCGGGCGCGGTCGGGGTCAGGCGTCCGGGTCTCCGGTCGCCACCTGCTGCAGCATTTCGGGCGCCTTGCCGCTGTGGTCCCGCAGGAAGCGGGCGAATTGCACCGGCGAGGAAAAGCCGAGATCCCGGGCGATGTCCGCGACCGGCGTGCCGCCGGCGCCAAGCCCGCGCCGGCGGGCGGCATGAAGCAGCCGTTCGCTCAGCAGCGTGGCGGCGCTGCGCCCGGTCTCGGCGCGGCAGACGCTGGTCAGTTCGCCCGCACTCACGCCGAGCGCCCCGGCATGGTCGGATATGCTGGCCCCGCTCGCGAAATCGCGGGTGAGGCGCGCGAAATAGGCGCGGGCAAGGCGCTGCCGGTCGCTTGCAGGCTCGGCCGGGTGGGCGGCATGGGCGATCTGGCGCCGCAGCCAGATCGCGACCAGTTCGGCATGGGCAGTGATGGCGTGATCGCGGAGTTCCTGCGAGGTGGCCTGTTCGCGGGCAAGCGCCTCCATCCGCATGGTCATCTCGGCTTGTGCGGTTGCGTCGCGGATACGCAGATGATGCACGCCGGTGGGCAACGGCAGGGGCATGTTCGGCGGCACGATCAGCGCCTGCCCGAAACCCTGCCGTCCCGTATCCAGCGCGAAAAGCTGATAGGCGGGCACGAAGATCACGTTATGCGCGCCGATCCCCTTTCGCGCTCCTTCGAGCAGCGCCACCCCCTGGCCGCGGGTGATCCAGATCAGCATGTGATCGGGCCGGTTGTGCAGAAGGCCGAGTTCCCATGCGCCCTCGCGCGTCAATTGTCCGAGCGTGGCAACGCGGATCGAGGCCGGATCGGGCGACAGGGATGCGGGTTCGGGCGCGTCAAGCATATGGGGCGCTGTTCTTTCGTTGGCGAGTGCATTTTCTCCGGAGGCGCGGTCCGGGTCAGGAGGCGACGTCCTGCGGGTCCAGCCGATGCCAGCGTTCCCGCCGGGAACGGAACCATGTGCGCTGGCGCTTGGCATATTGCCGGGTCGCGACGGCCATGCGTTCGCACGCCTCGTCCAGACTATACATGCCGCGGTGGCAGGATATCAACTCGGGAACGCCGATGGCCCGGAATGCCGGGCGGTTCGCGTCATAGTGCCGGTCCATGGCGGCGGCCTCGTCCACCGCGCCCTCGGCCAGCATCCGGGCGATGCGCCGGCGGATCCTCTGCTCCAGCCAGTCGCGATCGGGTTCGAGCAGCAGCGGAACCGCGGCGCCGGGCGGCAGGTCCGGCGGCGGGGTTGCATCCTGCCACGCGGCCAGCCCGCGACCGGTCGCGGTCAGGACCTCCCATGCGCGCTGCACCCGGGCGCGATTCTGCAGATCGATTCGGGCAGCCGTCGCCGCGTCGAGCCCGTCGCGCAGCGCCGCAAGCGTCATCGCGTCGGCGCGGGCGCGGATGTCGGGCGGAATCGGCGGAAGCTCGGCCAGCCCTTCGGTCAGGGCGGCGAAATAAAGCCCGGTGCCGCCGGTGATGATGGGGCGCAGCCCCTCGGCAAGGATCGCGCGCACCTCGCGCAGCCAGTGACCGGCGGAATAGGGCTGGTCCCAGCGCACATGGCCGTAAAGGCGATGCGGCGCGGCGGCTTCCTCGGCCGGGCTCGGCCGGGCGGTGATCACGCGCCAGCAGTCGTAGACCTGTGCCGCATCGGCGTTCACGATCACCCCGCCGCCGTCCTGCGCGATTCTGAGCGCGAGCGCCGACTTCCCCGAGGCGGTCGGCCCGGCGATCAGCACCGGGCGGTCGGGCGGAATCGGGGGCAGCGCCGCCGGACCCGGGCGCGGGGTCACGGCGTGCCGCTCCCATGCGGGCGGCGGCGCGGGGCAGGGGCGGTCCGGGGCAGATTGCGCATGGCGGCGATTTGCTTCATCTTGCGCCCGAGTTCAACAATGACCTGCGGCGGAGTGCACCATGACCCTGAACCCGACATCCCCCGAGCCGCAGGAGCCGGTGAAATACCGGCGGGTCATGCTCAAGATCTCGGGCGAGGCGCTGATGGGGGACCAGGGATACGGCCTGCATCCGCCCACCGTGGCACGGATCGCGGACGAGGTGAAATCGGTGCACGAGCTCGGCGTCGAGATCTGCATGGTGATCGGCGGCGGCAACATCTTTCGCGGGTTGCAGGGCAGCGCGCAGGGGATGGAGCGCGCCACCGCCGATTACATGGGGATGCTCGCGACGGTGATGAACGCGCTGGCGATGCAGTCCTCGCTCGAGGCGCTCGGGCTGCATTGCCGGGTCATCAGCGCAATCCGCATGGACGAGGTGGCCGAACCCTATATCCGCCGCCGCGCCGTGCGCCACCTGGAAAAGCAGCGCGTCTGCATTTTTGCCGCCGGGACCGGCAACCCCTATTTCACCACCGACACGGCGGCGACGCTGCGGGCCAACGAAATGGCCTGCGAGGCGATCTTCAAGGGCACCAAGGTGGACGGCGTCTATGACCGCGACCCGGTGCGCTTCCCGGATGCGAAACGTTTCGATGACGTGACCTATGACGAGGTGCTGGCGCGGCGGCTCAATGTCATGGACGCGAGCGCGATCGCGCTCGCGCGCGACAACAACCTGCCGATCATCGTCTTTTCGCTGGATGAACCCGGCGGCTTCCGGGGCATACTGGCCGGACGAGGCACCTATACAAAGGTGCATGGCTGACGCTATAGACCCGGCAGGACGCCTTGCGGGACGATGACGAACGAGGAAACGGCATGTCAGACGAATTTCAACTCGATATGAGCGACCTGGAACGGCGCATGGACGGCGCGCTCGCCGCGCTTCGGACCGAATTCGCCTCGCTGCGCACCGGCCGGGCGAGCGCCTCGATGCTGGAGCCGGTGATGGTCGAGGCCTACGGCCAGCGCACGCCGATCAACCAGGTCGGCACGGTGAACGTGCCCGAACCGCGCATGGTGACCGTGAACGTCTGGGACAAGAGCCTTGTTTCCAAGGTGGAAAAGGCGATCCGCGAAAGCGGGCTCGGCATCAATCCCCAGACCAACGGCACCATCATCATGCTGCCGATCCCCGAGCTGAACGAGGAACGGCGCCGCGAGCTTGGCAAGGTCGCGGGGCAATATGCGGAAAGCGCCCGCGTGGCGATCCGCAACGTGCGCCGCGACGGCATGGAGCAGATCCGCAAGGCGAAATCGGACAACCTGTCCGAGGACGACCAGAAACTTTGGGAAAACGAAGTGCAGGAACTGACCGACCGCATGATCGCTGCCGTGGACAGCCACCTGGAAACCAAGCAAGCCGAAATCATGCAGGTCTGACCCGGGGCGATGTCGGCCAGCAACCCCTCCGCGCCGGAAGGCGGCCCGCGCCACGTCGCCATCATCATGGACGGCAACGGTCGCTGGGCGACGATGCGCGGCCGGCCGCGCCTGTTCGGTCATCATGCCGGGGCGCGCCGCGTGCGCGAGGTGGTCGAGGCCTGCCCCGATCTCGGCATCCGGTACCTGACCATATTCGCCTTTTCCACCGAGAACTGGAAACGCACCCAGCTTGAGGTGGCCGGGCTCATGGGGCTGTTCCGCCGTTATATCATGAAGGAAACCAAGGCGCTGCAGGCGCAGGGCGTGCGGGTGCGGTTCATCGGCGACCGGGTGCGGCTCGATGCCAAGCTGATCACGCTCATGGACGACCTGGAACTGGCCACCGCCGGCAACGACCGGGTCCATCTGACCATCGCGCTGAACTATGGCGGCCGTGACGAGGTCGCCCGCGCCGCGCGCCGCCTGGCCCATGACGTCGCCGCCGGAACCCTGAACCCCGATGAAGTCGACGAGGAAACGCTGCCGCGTTACCTTGATACCCATGTTCTGCCCGACCCGGATCTGGTGATCCGCACCAGCGGCGAGGCGCGGATCTCGAATTTCCTGCTCTGGCAGTCGGCCTATGCGGAATATGAATTCATCGACACGCTCTGGCCCGATTTCAGCGCCGAGGAACTGGGCCGCCTCTGCCGCAGCTACGGCACGCGCGACCGCCGCTTCGGCGCCGTGCCCTCATGACGGCGCCGGGCAGATGGGCCGATCTCGGGCCGCGCATCGTCTCGGCCGCGATCCTCGCCGCGCTGGCGCTGGGCGCGGTCCTTGCGGGCGGGGTTCCTTTCACGCTGTTCATCGCGCTCGCCTGCGCAATCATGGTCTGGGAACTGCTGCGCATGTTCGAGCCGGCGGGCGGGGGCCGTGCGCTGCCTGTCGCTGCGGGGGCCGGCCTGCTGATGCTGCTTGCGGTCGTCCTGCCGCACGGGCTCTGGCTGCTTCCGCTCGGGGCCCTGATCGGCGGCGCGCTGGCGCCGCGCGGGCAGGCGATCATCATTCCCTACGCTGCCGCCATTCTGGTTGCGGGGTTTGCCGTGATCGTGCTGCGCGAGGCGTCGCTTGCGGTGATGATCTGGCTCACCCTCGTGATCGTGGCCTCTGACGTCGCCGGTTACTTCGCCGGCAAGGCGATCGGCGGGGCAAAGCTCTGGCCGCGGGTCAGCCCCAACAAGACCTGGTCGGGCACCGTTGCCGGCTGGCTGGGCGCGGCGCTGGTCGGGGCGGCGGCGGCGCTGGTGCTCGGGGGCGGCCTTGCGCTGGTCGCGCTGTCGGTGCTGGTTGCCGTGGCGGGGCAGGCGGGCGACATCGTGGAAAGCGCGATCAAGCGCCATGCGGGGGTCAAGGATTCAAGCGCGCTCATCCCCGGCCATGGCGGGCTTCTGGACCGTTTCGACGCGATGCTTGGCGGGGCGCTCGTGCTGTCGCTGGCCACGGCGCTCGCGGGGCTGCCGCAAGGGCTCGCATGACACGGCGCATCACCATTCTCGGCGCGACCGGCTCGGTCGGGCAGAGCACCATCGACCTGATCGCGCGGGCGCGTGACTCCTATCAGGTCGTGGCGCTCACGGGCAGGCGTAATGTTGAACGGCTTGCCCGCGATGCCGTCGCGCTTTCGGCCGAAATCGCGGTGACCGCCCATGAAGAGTGTCTGGAAGAGCTGCGCGCGCGGCTTGCCGGCAGCGGTATCGAGGCGGCGGCGGGAGAGGCGGCGCTGATCGAGGCGGCGGCGCGCCCCTCCGACTGGGTGATGTCGGCGATCATCGGCGCGGCGGGGCTGCGGCCGGGCCTCGCGGCGCTCGAACAGGGCGCTGTGCTTGCCCTTGCCAACAAGGAAACGCTGGTCTGTGCCGGCGCGCTCGTGCGCCGGGTGGCGGCGCGGGCGGGCGCGCGGATCCTGCCTGTGGACAGCGAACATTCGGCGGTGTTCCAGGCGCTTGCCGGCGCCGATATGGACGCCGTCGACCGCATCATCCTGACCGCGAGCGGTGGTGCCTTCCGCGACTGGCCGGCCGAGCGGCTTGAACATGCGACGCTGGCCGAAGCCTCCTGTCATCCGAACTGGAACATGGGGCAGCGGATCACGATCGATTCCGCCTCCATGTTCAACAAGGCGATGGAAGTAATTGAGGCACAACATCTTTTCGATATTGCGCCCGAGCGGATCGAGGTGCTGATCCACCCGGAATCGCTGGTTCATGCGCTGGTCGGCTTCCGCGACGGGGCGCTCATGGCGCATGTGGGGGTGCCCGACATGCGCCATGCGATCGGCTATGCGCTGCACTGGCCCGAACGCCGCGCGCTCCCGGTCGAGCGGCTGGATCTGGCCCGGATCGGGCAGATGAGCTTTGCCGCGCCCGACGAGGGGCGCTGGCCGGCGCTGCGCCTCGCGCGCGAGGTGATGGCAGCGGGCGGGCTGCGCGGCGCCGCCTTCAACGCCGCCAAGGAACGCGCACTGGACGGATTCATCGCCGGGCGGATCGGTTTCTGCGACATGGCCCGCGTGGTCGAGACGGTGCTTGCCCGCATGGAGGGCGACGCGGCGCTGATCGACGGCGAAATGACCCTTGATAACGTCATGGCAACCGACCATCTGGCACGCAGGCGTGCCGATGAAGCCATGACGCAACGGACTGGTTGAGATTTTGGACATTCTTTCGCTCATTCCGCAATTCGGCGGGCTGCTCTACACCGTCGCGGCCTTCATCGTGGCGCTTTCGATCATCGTTTTCGTGCATGAGTTCGGCCATTACATCGTCGGGCGCTGGTCGGGCATCCATGCCGAGGTGTTCAGCATCGGCTTCGGCCCGGTGCTGATTTCGCGCCGGGACCGGCGCGGGACGCGCTGGCAGGTGGCGGCGCTGCCGTTCGGCGGCTATGTGAAATTCCTCGGCGATGCAGATGCCGCATCGGGCAGGGATGCAGAGGCGATGGCCGCTGCAGAGCAGGATCCGGCGCGGCTGCGGCGCACCATGCACGGCGCGCCACTCTGGGCGCGGGCCGCCACGGTCGCGGCGGGGCCGATGTTCAATTTTGCCATGTCCATCATGGTTTTCGCGGCGATCTTCATGTTGCGTGGCGTGGTGGCCGAGCCCCTGACGGTCGGCGCCATGAACCCGCTGCCCGAGGCCGGCGCCTATGAACTCCGTGCCGGGGACGAAATTCTCGCGATCGCCGGAGAGCCGCTGCCGGACGCCGAGGATCCGGCCGGCTGGAGCGATTTCCTGCCTGCGATCCCCGTCAATGATGTGCTGGATTACGACGTGCGCCGCGACGGGAGCCGCATCACCGTGAGCGGCCCCTATCCCATGCCGCCGCTCATTGCCCAGGTCGCGCCCCGCAGCGCCGCCATGGACAGCGGGCTCCGCCCCGGCGACGTGATCGTGGCGGCGGAGGGCCAGCCGATCACGGCGTTCGAGCAGCTTCGCGACATGGTCGAGGACTCCGACGGCGCGCCGCTCCTGATCGAGGTCTGGCGCAGGGGCGAGGTGCAGGATTTCACCCTCACGCCGCGGCGCACCGACGAACCGGCGGCCGGCGGCGGCTTCAGCAATCAGTGGCGCATCGGCATCGCCGGCGAGATGGCCTTTGCCCCCGCAACCCGCACCGCCGGGCCGCTCGAGGCATTGGGCAGCGCGTTTGCCCAGACGGGGGCGGTGATCACGGGGTCGCTCAGCGGGCTCTGGCACATGCTCACCGGGGCGATCAGCAGTTGCAACATGTCGGGCCCGATCGGCATCGCCGAGGCATCGGGCGCGATGGCCAGCCAGGGCACGCAGAGCTTCATCTGGTTCATCGCCGTGCTGTCCACCGCGATCGGCTTGCTGAACCTGTTCCCGATCCCGGCGCTCGACGGGGGGCACCTGCTGTTCTATGCCTACGAGGCCGTGGCCGGGCGGCCGTTGAGCGACCGGATGCTGCGCCTGTTCATGGCATTCGGCATTTCGCTCATTCTGGGGCTCATGATATTCGCGCTCAGCAACGATCTCTTCTGCTGAACCCGTGCCGCCTGCACATCAGTCATGAAATAAAGTGTCTCCCGCGCTTCTGTGGTTTTGACAAGGTTTGTTAATCCGGCTAGTCACGACCGCGGAACAGGGCAGGAAACAGGATTTTACAAGATGAGCCTCGGCAAGTTCACGCATGGCTCCTGCGGGCAGAGCAGCCGTGGGGCCAGAATCCTTCGTGGCGCGGTATCGGCTGCCGCGATTTCTTTCGCGGCCGCGCTGGTGCCGGGCAGTGCCAGTGCCCAGAACTACAGTTTCAACCGCGTCGAGGTCGAGGGAAACCAGCGGATTCCGACCTCCACCATCGCCAATTACACCGAGATTCAGGCCGGGCAACCGGTCTCGGCGGCGCAGCTGAACGATGCCTACCAGCGCATCCTCGGCAGCGGCGCCTTTGAATCGGTCGAGATCGAACCGCGCGGCAGCACGCTGTTCGTCAGGGTCACCGAACACCCGATCATCAACCGCATCAATTTCGAGGGCAACCGCCGGATCAAGAGTGAAAAGCTCGCCGAGATCATCGAATCCACCGAACGGCGCGTCTTCAATCCCGGTCAGGCCGAACGCGACGCCGCCACCCTGGCCGAAGCCTATTCGCAACAGGGTCGGGTGGCCGCCACGGTGCGCCCGCGCATCATCCGGCGCAGCAACAACCGCGTCGATCTGGTGTTCGAGATCGCCGAAGGCGGCACCACCGAGATCGAGCGCGTCAGCTTCGTCGGCAACCGCGCCTTTTCCGACAACCGGCTGCGCCGCGTGCTGGGCACCAAGCAGGCCGGGCTGCTGCGCATGTTCATCAGTTCCGACACGCTGATCGAGGAGCGGATCGAATTCGACAAGCAGGTGTTGCGCGATTTCTACCTGTCCCGCGGTTATGCCGATTTCCGCGTCAACAGCGCCAATGTCGAATTCACCCGCGAGCGCGACGCCTTCTACCTGGTAATGAACATCACCGAAGGCCAGCAGTTCCGCTTTGGCCAGATCACCACCGTGAGCGAGATCCCCGAGGCAGACGCGGCCGAATTCCAGGCCGCGCTCAAGGTCAAGCCCGGCGCGATCTATTCGCCGACGCAGGTGGAGAATTCCATTGCGCGGCTTGAACGTCTCGGCCTGCGCAAGGGGGTCGATTTCCTCCGGGTGGAGCCGCGCATCACCCGCAACGACCGCAACCGCACGCTTGATGTCCAGTTCGTGCTGACCAAGGGCCCCCGCGTCTTTGTCGAGCGCATCGACATCGAGGGCAACACCACCACGCTCGATCGCGTGATCCGCCAGCAGTTCCGCATCGCCGAGGGCGACCCGTTCAATCCCCGCGAAATCCGCGAGAGTGCCGAGCGGGTCCGGGCGCTCGGCTATTTCTCGGACGCCGAGGTTGACGCGCACGAGGGATCGAGCCCGCAGCAGGTGGTGATCGACGTGGATGTCGAGGAACAGCCCACCGGCTCGCTCAGCCTGGGCGGCTCCTATTCGGCCAATGACGGTTTCGGCGTCGCCTTCGGCCTGTCCGAGGACAACTTCATGGGGCGCGGGCAGCGGCTTTCGTTCTCCGCCTCCACGGCGCGGGATACCGAGGAATATGTGCTTGGCTTTACCGAGCCCTACCTGCTTGGGCGGGATCTGTCCTTCGGCATAAATCTGGGCATGTCCAAGCGCAACTCGAACTACGCGACCTATGACTGGAGCCGCGCCTTCGTAAATCCGTCGCTGACCTTCCCGATCGGCGAGGACAGCAAGCTGCAGCTGCGCTATTCGTGGCAGCAGAGCGAGATGAAGGCGCGCAGCGACGCCGTCACGACCGGCGCTGTGACCGCGAACGAAATCGCCATGGGCAAGCGCAACACCTCGGCGCTCGGCTTTACCTACAGCTATGACACCCGCCGCACCGGGCTCAATCCCAATGCCGGCTGGCTGCTTGAACTCGGGGCCGACTATGCCGGGCTCGGCGGCGACAACGAATTCATCCGCACCAATGCGAAAGCCGTCGCACAGACCCGCATCATGAACGAGGAAGTGACCCTGCGCGCCACCTTCGAGGCGGGGTCGCTCCATTGGCGGGGCGACAACCACAGCCGCGTGGTGGATCGCTATCTGCTGACGTCGGACACGTTCCGCGGCTTCGACCCGGGCGGGATCGGCCCGCGGGACCAGTCGAACGGCGTCAATGACGCGCTCGGCGGCAACCTCTATGCGGTGGCGCGGTTCGACGTGGAATTTCCGCTCGGCCTGCCCGAGGAATACGGGCTTCGCGGCGGGGTGTTCTATGATGTCGGCAACCTCTGGGATCTGAAACATGCGGATCTGACCGGCGGCGACATCGTTGGCGAAAACGGCTCGTGGCGTCATGTGGTCGGGGTCTCGCTGCTCTGGACCACGGGGATGGGGCCGCTGCGCTTCAACTTCTCCAAGGCGATCAGCAAGGAGGATTACGATGAAGAGCGCTCCTTCGACCTGACCATCCAGGCGAGATTCTGACTTGTCCGCACCGGGGCGCATGATCCGCACCGGTGCGGCGGCGCTCGCGCTTGCGCTCGCGACCACGACGCCGGCGCCCGCACAGGAAGCGGACGGCGCGATCCTGCCGGAAAGCGCGATCCTCACCGTGGCTTCGGACCGACTTTTCATCGATTCCGCCTATGGCCAGCGGGTCCTGAACGAAATCGAATCCGAAGGAACGGTGCTGGCAGCGGAAAACCGCCGTATCGAGGCCGAACTCATGGCCGAGGAGCGCGAGCTGACCCAGCTCCGCGCCGAAATGGAGGCCGAGGCCTTCCGCAGGCTTGCCGACGATTTCGACGCCAAGGTGCAACGTATCCGGCGCGAACAGGACGCCAAGGCGCGTGAACTCGGCGAACGGCAGGAACAGGCTCGCAGCGAGTTTCTTGGTCAGGTGCGTCCGGTTCTCGTGGCTCTGATGCGCGAAACCGGCGCGAGCATCATTCTTGAGCGCTCGAGCGTCTTCCTGAGCGCCGACAGCACCGACATTACCGACATTGCGATCGGGCGGATCGACGCGAGCATAGGCGACGGTGACGGCGACGGTGGCGGCGACGGTGGCGGGAATGCCGGGGACCAGAGCGGCGACGGCGCAGCCGCCGGTGCTGACGGCAATCGGGATGGCGCCGAAGATCACCCGCGGGATGATGGCGCCGCTGCTGATCGCGACAGCAGCAGCGGGGCCGGGTCCAGGGACGGCGACGACAGCGGCGGAACCGGCGAATAGCCCGTCTTGCCGAAGCCCGTCCCGGTTGCTAGCTAGGCCGCGCGGTTGCCACAGTGAAAGCCCGAACATGACAGAGACTTTGCAGAGCGCGGATATCCAGGCGATTCAGGCCATTCTCCCGCATCGCTATCCGTTCCTCCTGGTGGATCGGGTGATCGACATCGACGGCACCACCGGCGCGATCGGGATCAAGAACGTGACCATGAACGAGCCCCATTTCCAGGGGCATTTCCCCGGCACCCCGGTCATGCCCGGGGTCACCATCGTCGAGGCCATGGCCCAGACCGCCGGGGTCATGATCGGCACCGCGCTCGATCTCGCCGACCACAATCTGCTGATCTATTTCATGTCGATCGACAAGTGCAAGTTCCGCCGCAAGGTCGGCCCGGGCGATGTGCTCCGTATGGAGGTGACCACCCTGCGCGGCAAGCCCGGCGGCAAGATCTGGAAATTCGCCGGCCGCGCCTCGGTCGAGGGTGAACTGGCCGCCGAGGCCGAATTCTCGGCCATGGTCGATTACCGGAAGGACTGAGCAGATGGCGGGCATCCATCCCACGGCGGTGATCGAACCCGGCGCGCGCCTTGGCGAGGGGGTCGTGATCGGTCCGTTCTGCGTGGTGGGGCCCGAGGTCGTGCTGCATGACCGGGTCGAACTGAAAAGCCATGTCGTCATCACCGGCGACACCGAGATCGGCGCCGAGACGGTGATCTTTCCATTCGCCGTCATCGGGGAAATCCCGCAGGATCTGAAATACCGCGGCGAACACAGCCGGCTCGTGATCGGGGCACGCAACCGGATCCGCGAACACGTGACCATGAACCCGGGCACGAGCGGCGGCGGCGGCATCACCCGGATCGGCGACGACGGGCTGTTCATGGCCAATTGCCATGTGGCGCATGATTCACTGGTCGGGGACCGGGTGATCATGGTGAATTCCTCGGCGCTGGCGGGGCATTGCGTGCTTGGCGACGATGTGATCATCGGCGGGCTTTCGGGCGTGCATCAATGGGTGCGCATCGGCCGGGGCGCCATCATCGGGGCGGTGACCATGGTCACCCATGACGTGATCCCCTACGGGCTGGTGCAGGCATCGCGCGGGCGGCTGCATGGGCTGAACCTCGTCGGGCTGAAGCGCCGCGGCGTCCCGCGCGAGGAAATCGGAGTCCTGCGCGCCGCCTTCCAGGCGCTTGCGGCGGGACAGGGCAGTTTTGTCGAACGCGCCCGCGCGCTCGGGCAGGACACGACGAGCGACTATGTGCGCGAGATCGTCGATTTCGTGACCGCCGGGAGCGATCGCCATTTCCTTACCCCCGGAGACTGAGATGCTGGCGGTGATCGCAGGGGCGGGCGATCTGCCGGCGGCGCTGGTCGCGGCGCTGCCCCGCCCGCCGCTGGTCTGTGCGCTTTCGGGGCACGATCCCTCGGGCGTTGCGGTCGATCTTCCGTTCCGGCTTGAACATTTCGGCACGCTGCTTGCGGATCTGCGCGCGCGGGGGGTGCGGGACATCTGCCTTGCCGGCGCGATCACCCGCCCGGTGATCGACCCCGGCGCGATCGACGCGGCGACCCGGCCGCTGATCCCGCTTCTGCAGGGCGCGATGATGCAGGGCGATGATGGCGCGCTGCGCGGGCTGATCACCGTGGTCGAGGAAATGGGCTTTGCGATCCGCGCGGCCCACGAAATCGCCCCGGCGCTGCTTGCACGCAAGGGCTGCCCGACGCGGCGCCAGCCCGATGCGGCCGCGCAGCGTGATGCGGAGCGGGGCGAAGCCATCGTCGCGGCCATGTCGCGGGTCGATGTGGGGCAATGCTGCGTGGTGCAGGGCGGGCAGGCGCTGGCAATTGAATCGCTGTTTGGCACCGACTGGATGCTGGAAAGCCTTGCCGCGCGCCCGGATCGCGGGGGCGGCATCCTGTTCAAGGCGCCGAAACCCGATCAGGACCGCCGCGCCGATCTTCCGGCGATCGGCCCCCGCACGGTCGAAAACGCGGTTCTGGCGGGGCTTGACGGGATCGTCGTTGCCTCGGGCGGGGTGCTGGTCCTGCACCGCGACGAGGTGGTGGCGGAATGTGACCGGCGCGGTCTTTTCCTCTGGGAGCGGGAGCCGGCATGCGCGTCTTCCTGATCGCGGGAGAGCCCTCGGGCGATGCGCTCGGGGCCGCATTGATGCAGGGCCTGCGCGATCTTGTTGCGGATGTCGCCTTTGACGGTGTCGGCGGCCCGCTGATGGAGGCGCAGGGGCTCGCGAGCCGCTTTCCCATGGCGGAACTCAGCGTCATGGGGCTGGCCGAGGTCCTGCCGCGCTATCGGCAACTCAAGCGGCGTATTTCTGAATGTGCACAGGCGGTGCTTGCCACGCAGCCCGATGTGCTGATCACCATCGACAGCCCCGATTTCTGCCTGCGCGTGGCGCGGCAGGTGCGGGCCGCGGACCCGCGGCGTCAGGTGCGCACGGTGCATTACGTGGCCCCCTCGGTCTGGGCCTGGCGGCCCGGGCGCGCGGCGAAGATGGCGCGTTTCATCGACCATGTGCTGGCGCTGCTGCCCTTCGAGCCGCCGCTCATGCAGGCGGCGGGCATGGATTGCGATTTTGTCGGCCATCCCGTTGCTGCCGCCCCCCGCGCCACCGAGGCCGGGATCGCGGCTTTCCGCGCCGCCCATGGGCTCGAGGGGGCTTACGTGCTGGCGCTGCCGGGATCGCGCGCGGGCGAGATCGCGCGCCTTGCGCCGGTCTTTGGCGCCGCGATCGGGCAGTTCGTGTCCCGTCACCCCGAACACCGCGTGGTCCTGCCGGCGGCCGGGGCGGTCGCATCCCATGTGCGCGCGCAGGTCGAAAACTGGCCGGTGCGGCCCCTGGTGCTCGATCCGGGCGGGCTGTCGCCGGAGGCGGCGGCAGAGCAGAAGCGGGCGGCCTTTGCCGGTGCCGATCTGGCACTTGCCGCGTCGGGAACGGTGTCGCTTGAACTTGCGGCGGCGGCGACACCCATGGTGATCGCCTATGATTTCCAGTGGCTGACCTGGCAGATCATGCGGCGCATGGCGCTCGTGGATACGGTGACGCTGGTCAATCTCGTGTCGGAGAGCCGCACCGTTCCCGAATGCCTGGGGCCTGACTGCCGCCCCGGGCTGATTGCCGCGCGGCTGGAAGAGGTCCGCGCCGCGCCGCAGGCGCAACGCGCGGCGATGGCGCTGACCATGGAGCGGCTCGGTCAGGGGGGAGAGGCGCCGGGGCTGCGCGCCGCGCGGGCGGTGCTTGCCGGGCTCGACCGCGCCGGCGCTCAGCCGCGCCAGATCCAGCCGCCGCCATAGACGCGGCTGCCATCCGGATCATAGAACACGCAGGCCTGCCCGGGCGAGACGCCTTCCTCGGGGGAGAGCAGTTCGACCGTGGCTTCGGTTTCGGAAACCGGGCGCAGCACCGCCTCGGTCGGCGGCCGTGTCGAGCGCAGCTTGACCGAAAGCGGCCACTCGGCGCGGCTGGCGAAGGGCGCATCGCCCAGCCAGTTGATCTCGCGCACCGGAACCGCGCGCGTCGCCAGAAGCTCGCGCGGGCCGACGATCACCTGCCGCTTTTCGGCATCGAGCCGCACCACATAAAGCGGATCCGAAAGCCCGCCGATGCCGAGGCCGCGGCGCTGCCCGACCGTGTAATGGATGATGCCCTCATGCGTGCCGAGCACCCGCCCGTCGGCGTGGACGATCTCGCCCGGGTCGGCGGCACCGGGGCGCAGCTTCTTGATGACGCTGGCGTAATCGCCGTTCGGCACGAAGCAGATATCCTGGCTGTCGGGCTTGTCCGCGACGATCAGCCCGTAGCGATGGGCGAGCGCGCGGGTCTCGGCCTTGCTGTGCAGATGGCCAAGAGGGAAGCGCAGGAATTCGAGCTGCTCGCGGGTGGTCGAGAACAGGAAATAGCTCTGGTCGCGCGCCGCATCCACAGCCCGGTGAAGCTCGGCCCCCTGCGGTCCCGCATGGCGCTGGATATAATGCCCGGTCGCCATGCAGTCGGCATCGAGGTCGCGGGCGGTTGCCAGAAGATCCTTGAACTTCACCCGCTCGTTGCAGCGCACGCAGGGAATCGGCGTTGCGCCGGCAAGATAGCTGTCGGCGAATTCGTCGATCACGGCATCGCGGAAGACGTTTTCGTAATCAAGCACATAATGGGGAAAGCCGCGTTCCTCGGCGACGCGGCGGGCATCGTGAATGTCGGCCCCCGCGCAGCAGGCCCCCTTTTTCGCCAGCGCCGCGCCGTGATCGTAAAGCTGGAGCGTGACCCCGACCACGTCATAGCCCTCGTCCGCAAGGAGCGCGGCCACAACCGAGGAATCCACGCCCCCCGACATGGCCACGACCACGCGCGTCTCGGCCGGCGGCTTGGCGAAACCGAGCGAGTTCAGCCGGCTGTCGAGCTCCAGCGTCATGATGGACGACTCCTGATCGGGAAGGACTGCGCCGAAATATAGGAAAATCCGATGGATTCTCAAGGGTGCGGTTTCATCGCTCGTTAAGCCCCGGCACGCAAGGTTCCGGGCGGGAAACGAGGAATGACGCAGATGTTTCTGAAGAAAGTGGATGGTCCGCGGGCGGTGACGCTGCCGGACGGGAAGGTGATGACCCGCGCCGATCTGCCGCCGGCCACGACCCGGCGCTGGGTGGCCTCGCGCAAGGCGGCGGTGGTGTGGGGTGTCCTTTACGGGCTGATGACAAAGCGCGAGGCGATGGAGACATACGGATTGAGCGAGGAAGAGCTTGCATCCTGGTCCCGGGCCGTCACACTGCACGGAGAGGAGGCTTTGAAGGCAACGGCGTTGCAGAAATTCCGTCAATCCTGACGTGTATTTCGCCAGATGAAACTACGGTAACGTGTGGTTAACTTTTATTGGACAGGGTCTGAACCTGAAGGGACAGTAATTAGTGGAGTAACCGGATCATGCGTGTGCTGCTGGTCGAAGATGACCCGACGACGTCCAAGAGCATCGAACTGATGCTGGCTCATGCCAACCTGAATGTCTATTCCACCGACCTGGGGGAAGAGGGCATCGACCTGGCCAAGCTTTATGACTATGACCTCATCCTGCTGGATCTGAACCTGCCCGACATGAACGGACATGACGTTCTGCGGCAGTTGCGCATGGCGCGGGTCGAGACGCCGATCCTGATCCTTTCGGGCGCTGACGACCCCGACAACAAGATCAGGGGGCTTGGCTCGGGTGCCGACGACTACCTGACCAAGCCGTTCCATGGCGAGGAACTGGTCGCGCGGATTCACGCGATCATCCGCCGCTCCAAGGGCCATTCGCAATCGGTGATCCACACCGGCCGGATCTCGGTCAACCTGGATGCCAAGACGGTAGAGGTGAACGGCACACCGGTGCACCTGACCGGCAAGGAATACCAGATGCTCGAACTGCTCTCGCTGCGCAAGGGGACCACGCTCACCAAGGAGATGTTCCTCAACCACCTTTACGGCGGCATGGACGAGCCGGAGCTCAAGATCATCGACGTCTTCATCTGCAAGCTGCGCAAGAAGCTCGGCCAGGCGACGGGGGGCGAAAACTACATCGAGACCGTCTGGGGGCGGGGCTATGTGCTGCGCGACCCGGAAACTGCCGACACCACCGAACCCTCGCTCGCCGTGGGTGCCTGAGGCCGCTGCGGCGGCAGCCGGATCCGACGCCACCGGTTATAACGATCGCGATGCCGAACGCCCGGAACGAAAGGACCGGGTGCGTTCGGCTTCGCGATCCCGGAACTCACGTGCTCTTTGACGGTTTCCTTGATCCAGATCATCCCGTGCGGCGACTGGCGGATTAGAATCAAAAGAAATAAAAACAGCCCTGCGGCGAAAGCACGGCGGGGAAACATGTTCACGCAAGACAGGAAACATCCTATGCGACTTTCGATTCTCACACTCGCGGCTGTTCTCGGCGGAACGGCGGTCCAGGCCGATTCGCTGCGCGAGGACGCGCTTGATATATTCAGGGCGCTGCCCTCCACCGTGCCGGCGGTAAAGGACAACCCCGCCACGCCCGAAAAGGTCGAGCTCGGCAAATGGCTGTTCTTTGATCCGCGGCTGTCGGCCTCGGGGCTGTTCTCCTGCTATTCCTGTCACAACCTCGCCACCGGCGGCGACGACAACATGGAGACCTCGATCGGCCATGGCTGGCAGAAGGGGCCGCGCAACTCGCCCACGGTGTTCAACTCGGTGCTGAACGAGGCGCAGTTCTGGGATGGCCGCGCCGCCGACCTGAAGGAACAGGCCAAGGGCCCGATCCAGGCCAGCGTGGAAATGGCGAACACGCCCGAAAACGTGGTGGCAACGCTCAACTCGATGCCCGATTACATCGCCGCCTTCGAGACCGCCTTTCCCGACGAGGAAGAGCCGGTCAGCTTCGACAACATGGCAAGGGCGATCGAGACCTTCGAGGCGACCCTGCTGACCCCGGCGCCGTTCGATGCCTGGCTGAACGGCGACGATGGCGCGCTTTCGGAAGATGCGCTCGCGGGGCTCGAACTGTTCATGGATAAAGGCTGCGCAAGCTGCCATTCCGGTGTGAACGTGGGCGGCAACGGCTATTATCCCTTTGGCCTCGTGGAAAAGCCGGGCGCCGATGTGCTTCCGGTCGGCGACAAGGGCCGCTTCGTCGTGACCGAGACCGCCGACGACGAATATGTGTTCCGGGCCTCTCCGCTGCGCAACGTCGCGGTCACCGCGCCCTATTTCCATTCGGGCAAGGTCTGGGATCTGGATGTCGCGGTCGACATCATGGCGGAAAGCCAGCTTGGCGAGGCGCTGGAGCCGGAGGAAACAACGCGGATCGTGGCCTTTCTGGAAAGCCTGACCGGCAATGTGCCCGAGGTGACCGTGCCGGTGCTGCCGGTCGAGACCGCCGATACGCCGCGTCCCAAGGCCGAGATCCTGGAACTCCAGTAAGCGGCCCTCACAAGACGCGCGAAAATGCACCGGCCCTGCTGGGCCGGTGCCGTCCTTGAGGCCCCGGGCAACCGCTCGTCCCTGCAGGGCCCTGACCAGCCGGGCACCGGCGACCTGCGAAACCCGCCAGGGCCGCCTGCCGATGCCCCGCAGGCGGTGCCGATTCCGCCCGGTCGGGCCTGTTCCGGCGTGCTTTCTGTTCCGGCTATTCCGGACGCCCGCCCGCATCGCGATAGAGCCGGTGCAGCGTGCGCCGGGGCGGTGCATCCGCATCGCGCAGTTCAAGCGCTGTGCTGCCGCGACGGGGAACATTCACGAACAGATCGTTCTCGACCAGCCATCCGCTCGCCTCGGCGCGGGTATCGAATCGCATGACGACCTGCGGCAGATCCTCGGGCGTGCCGTCATGCATGAGGATCAGCGCCGCCGTGGGTTCGGGGGGCAGGTATTCGCGGCATTCCACCCGGTCGCGCTCCGGGCGCTCGAAATGCTGCGCGGGCGAGGAACAGGCCATTTCCACCGCCGTGAACAGCAGGTGGGGGTAGGAATCAAACCGCGCCCGGCTGCCCGGTTTCGATTCGGGTTCGGGCTCGGCTCCGCAGGCGGCGAGGGTGAAACAGGTGAGGAGCAGGGCGGCGCGCATCAGGAGGGCCTTTGCAAAAAGTGCTGCACGGGCTGGCGCAACGGTCGCCCAAAGACTGCGGCTTGCACCCGCGCCTGTCAATCGCCGGCGCGCCCGGCATGGGGCGACTCTGTGGACAATTCCGGGACAGTCCGGGGACAACGCGATTCCGCCTGTCTTCGCATGGCGATGCGCATCATCCTTGCCCGCCGCCGTCCCGCCACGGCCGCCGGCAGCGGCGCGGAAAAATGTCCGCCTGCCAGAAAATAGTTGACACGCAGTTAACGGCCGAGGGGCGATCCGGCTTATATTCTCTGTTGCAATGCGCGGCGACTCGCGTCAGGTTGTGTTTGCGCAATACATCGACACAAGATGTGGTGGCCGAACGCTGGCTCCAGAGGGACGCGGAGAAAACTGACATACTCGATACACCTGCCATGACGGCGGGTCGCCCGCCCGGATTGCCGGCGGGACGGGATGTCTTTGTCCGCTGACCCCGGGGTGCAGGGCCGCAACGCCGGCGCGGAACGGGACAATTGAGGAAAGGTCGCAGCGATGAAGATCGACAGGAAATTCACCACCGCCGGAGAAGGCGCTTACGGCAATCTCGCCTTTGCCCGGGCGACTTCGGAGATCCGCAATCCGGACGGAACGGTGGTCTTCCGCCTCGAGGACATCGAGGTTCCCGCCGGCTGGAGCCAGGTCGCATCCGACGTCATCGCGCAGAAATATTTCCGCAAGGCCGGGGTGCCGCTGCGGCTGAAGACGCTGCCCGAGAAAGGCGTGCCGGAGTTCCTCTGGCGTTCGGTCGCGGCCGACGACAACACCGAATTCGGCGGCGAGACCTCGGCGCGGCAGGTGTTCCACCGCCTTGCCGGTGCCTGGGCCTATTGGGGCTGGAAGGGTGGCTATTTCACGAGCGAAGAGGACGCCCGCGCCTATTACGACGAGATGCGCCACATGCTGGCCCGCCAGATGGGCGCGCCGAACAGCCCGCAATGGTTCAACACCGGCCTGCACTGGGCCTATGGCATCGACGGGCCGGCGCAGGGGCATTTCTATGTCGATGACGCGACCGGTGACGTCGTGCCGTCGCAATCCGCCTATGAACGCCCGCAGCCCCATGCCTGTTTCATCCAGAGCGTGGCGGATGATCTGGTGAACGACGGCGGCATCATGGATCTCTGGGTGCGCGAGGCGCGGCTGTTCAAATACGGCAGCGGCACGGGCACGAATTTTTCATCGCTCCGCGGAGAGGGCGAGAAACTGTCGGGCGGCGGCAAGAGCTCCGGCCTCATGGGTTTCCTCAAGATCGGGGACCGTGCGGCCGGAGCGATCAAATCCGGCGGCACCACGCGGCGCGCGGCCAAGATGGTGATTGTCGATGCCGATCATCCCGACATCGAGGATTTCATCAACTGGAAGGTGCTTGAGGAACAGAAGGTCGCAAGCCTCGTCGCCGGCTCGAAAATGCACGAACGCCGCCTGAACGCGCTGTTCGAGGCGATCCGCTGCTGGGACGGCGATGCGGACGCGGCGAGCGATCCCGAGAAGAACACCGCGCTGAAAGGCGCGATCCGTGCGGCCAAGCGCGACCTGATCCCCGAAACCTATATCAAGCGCGTGCTCGACTATGCGCGGCAGGGGTTCGATTCGATCGAGTTCCCGACCTACGACACCGACTGGGATTCAGAGGCTTACAGCAGCGTTTCGGGGCAGAACTCGAACAACTCGATCCGCGTGACCAATGCCTTCCTGACCGCGCTTGAAAAGGATGCGGACTGGGAACTCGTCAACCGGGTCGATGGCACGGTCGCCAAGGTGGTCAAGGCGCGCGACCTCTGGCAGCAGGTCGGCCATGCCGCCTGGGCCTGCGCCGATCCCGGCATCCAGTTCCACGACACCATCAACCAGTGGCACACCTGCCCGGAAGACGGCGAGATCCGCGCCTCGAACCCCTGTTCGGAATACATGTTCCTGGACGACACGGCCTGCAATCTGGCGTCGATGAACCTGCTGACCTTCCTGCGCGACGGGGCGTTTCAGGCCGAGGACTACATGCATGCAGCCCGGCTCTGGACGCTCACGCTTGAAATCAGCGTTGCCATGGCGCAGTTCCCGAGCCAGGAAATCGCGCGCCGTTCCTATGATTTCCGCACGCTCGGCCTTGGCTTTGCCAATATCGGCGGGCTGCTGATGAACATGGGGTTCGGCTATGATTCCTCCGAGGGGCGTGCACTCTGCGGGGCGCTGTCGGCGATCATGACCGGGGTGGCCTATGCCACATCGGCCGAGATCGCGGGTGAACTCGGGGCTTTTGCCGGCTATGCGCGCAACCGCGACCATATGCTGCGGGTGATCCGCAACCACCGCCGCGCCACCCTTGGCGATGTCGATGGCTACGAGGGGCTTGCGGTTGCTCCGGTGCCGCTCGATGCGGCGAACTGCCCGGATGCGCGGCTTGTGGATCTCGCGCGCTCGGCCTGGGACGAGGCGCTTGCGCTGGGCGAACGGCACGGGTTCCGAAACGCGCAGGCCACGGTGATCGCTCCGACCGGCACCATCGGGCTGGTGATGGATTGCGACACCACCGGAATCGAGCCCGATTTCGCCCTGGTCAAGTTCAAGAAGCTGGCCGGCGGCGGTTATTTCAAGATCATCAACCGTTCGGTTCCGGCGGCGCTCGAGCGGCTCGGCTATTCCAGCGCCCAGATCGAAGAGATCATCGCCTATGCCGTGGGCCACGGCACCATCGGCAATGCGCCGGGGGTCAATCACACCTCGCTTGCCGGGCATGGTTTCGGTGCGCAGGAACTGGCCAAGGTCGATGCCGCGCTCGAGGGCGCCTTCGACATCCGCTTCGTCTTCAACCAGTGGACGCTCGGGACCGAGTTCTGCACCAATGTGCTCGGTATCCCGCAGGACAAGCTGAACGATCCGGGATTCGATCTGCTCGCGCACCTCGGCTATTCGCGGGCCGACATCAGCGCGGCGAACGATCACGTCTGCGGCACCATGACGCTCGAGGGTGCGCCGCATCTCGATCCGCGCCACTATCCGGTTTTCGACTGTGCCAACCCCTGCGGGCGCAAGGGCAAGCGCTATCTCGGGGTCGACAGCCACATCACCATGATGGCGGCGGCGCAGAGCTTCATTTCCGGCGCGATCAGCAAGACGATCAACATGCCCAACGATGCGGGCATCGAGGACTGCCTGCGCGCCTACGAACTCTCGTGGTCGCTCGGGGTGAAGGCGAACGCGCTTTACCGTGACGGCTCCAAGCTCAGCCAGCCGCTTGCCTCGGCGCTGATCGAGGATGACGACGAGGCGGCCGAGGTGCTTGAAACCGGCAATCCCCGCGAAAAGGCGGCGGTGCTGGCGGAAAAGGTGGTCGAAAAGGTGGTCGTGCGCGAGGTCGTGCGCAGCCACCGCGAACGCATGCCGCAGCGGCGCAAGGGCTATACGCAGAAGGCGCTGATCGGCGGGCACAAGGTCTATCTGCGCACCGGCGAATATACCGACGGCAGCCTTGGCGAAATCTTCATCGACATGCACAAGGAAGGCGCCGGTTTCCGCGCGATGATGAACAACTTCGCCATCGCCGTGTCGGTCGGGCTGCAATACGGCGTGCCGCTCGAGGAATTCGTCGATGCCTTCACCTTCACCAAGTTCGAGCCCGCGGGCATCGTTCAGGGCAACGACAGCATCAAGAACGCGACCTCGATCCTCGACTACATCTTCCGTGAACTGGCGGTGAGCTATCTCGACCGCACGGACCTTGCCCATGTGGAACCCCAGGGCGCGACCTTCGACTCGATCTGTCACGGCGATGGCGACGGCGACGGCGCAAGCGAGGAATCGAACGTGGCCGAAGTCAGCGAATCGGCGGCGCGATCCTTCGAGGTGCTGCGGCGCATCAGTTCGAGCGGTTATCTGCGCAAGCGCATGCCGCAGGAACTGCTGGTTCTGCAGGGCGGGAGCATAGGCGAGGCGCCCCGGACGGGGGCAACCGGGCTGCTCGCGACGAGCACCGCCACGGTCGCGGCAGCGACGGCAACCACCGTGACATCGGGCACGGTTGCGCTGGATGAGCGCACCCGGGCGCGGATGCAGGGCTATGAGGGCGAAGCCTGCGGCGAATGCGGCAATTACACCCTCGTGCGCAACGGCACCTGCATGAAGTGCAACACCTGCGGCGCCACCAGCGGCTGTAGCTGAACGGGGCAGGCGGGGCACAGCCCCGCCCGGAGATTGGCCGGCGTTGCGACAGCACATGCTTTCCGCAACGCCGGCTTTTGCCGTTCCGGGTGCGGGCATCTGCGCCCTTCGCGCCGTCCTTCGCGCTGGCATCCCGGGGGGTGCGCTCCTATCTTTCCGCAGGGAACCGTGGAAGAGGGCAGCCGTTTGGTGGGCATCACGTCACTGGCCGACAGTATTCTGCGCGGGGTCGAAAACGTGGGCACCCGCGCCTCGGAGACGCTTTTCGAGCCGGTGATCCGCCTCGGCGTCACCGGGCTGGCCCGTGCCGGCAAGACGGTGTTCATCACCTCGCTGGTCACCAGTCTGCGCGAACGCGAGCGCATGCATGGGCTCGTCGCCGCGCAGGAGGGGCGCATCGCAGCGGCCTATCTCCAGCCGCAGCCCGACGACACGGTGCCGCGTTTCGACTACGAGGCGCATTGGGGCGCGCTCACCGCCCGCCCGCCGCACTGGCCCGAAAGCACCCGGGCGATCAGCGAACTGCGCCTTTCGCTCCGGGTTCGGCCGTCGGGGCTGCTGTCCGGGATTCAGGGCGCGCGGGTCGTGCATCTGGATATCGTCGATTATCCGGGCGAGTGGCTTCTTGATCTGGTGCTGCTGGAAAAAAGCTATGCCGAGTGGTCGCGCGAAGTGCTTGCGCGCCTCTCCGCCCGCAAGGCGACCAGCAATGAGGCCGCGCGCTATCTTGCACTGGCCGAAGCGGAAGACGCGGCAGGCACACTGGAAGAGCCCCGCGCGCAGGCGCTTGCCCGTGCCTTCACCGATTATCTGGCCGCTGCGCGCGACAACGGCGCCTATGACGTGACGCCGGGGCGGTTCCTGCTGCCCGGGGATCTGGCGGGATCGCCGGTGCTGACCTTTGCGCCGCTGGCCGAGCCCGCACGCGTGCCGCGCCGATCGCTCTGGCGCGAGATGGAGCGGCGATTCGATGCCTACAGGGCACAGGTGGTGCGGCCCTTCTTTCGCGATCATTTTGCCCGGATCGACCGGCAGATCGTGCTGCTTGACGTGCTTGGCGCGATCCACAAGGGGCCGGCCGCGCTCGAGGACATGCGCGCCGCCATGGGCGATATCCTCGGTGCCTTCCGCCCGGGTCGCAACGCCCTGCTCGCGCGGCTTCTGCGCGGGCGCCGGGTCGAGCGGATCCTGTTCGCCGCGACCAAGGCGGACCACCTGCACCATAGCGAACACGCGCGTCTTGCCGCGATCACCGCGGCGCTGACCGAGGGCGCACGTGAGCGGGCGCGCTTTGCCGGGGCGCGCACCGAATCCATGGCGATCGCGTCGCTGCGCGCCACGGTCGAGGAAATCCGCCGGCACGAGGGACAGGAGTTTCCCTGCGTGCGCGGCACGCTGCTGGAAACCGGGCGGCAGGCGGCGCTTTATCCGGGTCGCCTGCCTGATGATCCGGCCGCGCTTCTGGGGCCGGCGCGGCGCGGCGCGGGAACATGGCTTGACGAGGATTACGAGGTGATGAATTTCGCGCCGCCCGAACTGAGCCTGAGGCCGGGCGAGGGGCCGCCGCATATCCGGCTCGACCGCGCGGCGCAATTCCTGATCGGGGACCGGCTGTGAGCCGGGGGCCCATGTTCTTCGACCTCGGGGACAGCGACGAGCCGCGCGTGGATGTCGGCGCGGCGCCGCCGGTCCCGGACGAGGCTCCGGCGCCGTCCGGGCAGACGATGCAGCTTGCCGCGCAGCTTGCGGCCCGCCGCCCCTCGCGCCTTGCGCGCTGGTTCTGGGGGCTTGCCGCGGCGCTTGTCACCACCGCCGTATCGGTCGCGGCCTGGGATTTCGCCCTCTCGCTGCTCGCCCGCTGGCCGGTCCTTGGCTGGGCGGTATCGGCAGGGCTGGTCGCGCTTGTCATCGTCGTGCTGCTCATGGTGCTGCGCGAGCTTGCCACGCTCGGGCGGCTCGGGCGGCTCGACGGGCTGCACCGCGCGGCGGATGCGGCGCTTGCGGACAGCGATCTGGAGGCGGCGCGGGCGCTCGGCGAGCGGCTGCTCGGTTTCTACCACGCGCGCAGCGATACCGGCTGGAGCCGCGAACGCATAACCGAGCGCATGGGCGAACAGTTCGACGCACATTCCGTCATCACCTTGATCGAGGCCGAGCTTCTCGCCCCGCTCGATGCGGCGGCAAGCCGCGAGGTCGAGGCGGCCGCGCGGCAGGTCGCGACCGTCACCGCCTTCGTGCCGCTTGCGCTTGCCGATGTGCTGGTCGCGCTCATCGCCAACCTGCGCATGATCCGCCGGATCGCGACGATCTATGGCGGGCGCAGCGGGCTGATCGGAAGCTGGCGCCTGACGCGCGCGGTCTTTGCCCACCTGATCGCCACGGGTGCGATCGCCGCGGGTGATGATTTTATCGAGCCGCTCGTGGGCGGGTCGCTTCTTGGCAAGCTCTCGCGCCGCTTCGGCGAGGGGGCGGTGAACGGGGCGCTGACCGCGCGGGTCGGCGTCGCCGCGATGGAGGTCTGCCGCCCGCTGCCCTTCACGCGCCGCAAGCGCCCTTCGGTGCGCGAAGTGATTCGCCGCGCCCTGCGGGGGATCCTGCCCGAGAAA
This sequence comes from Pontibaca methylaminivorans, assembly GCF_900156525.1. Classification (NCBI taxonomy): domain Bacteria; kingdom Pseudomonadati; phylum Pseudomonadota; class Alphaproteobacteria; order Rhodobacterales; family Roseobacteraceae; genus Pontibaca; species Pontibaca methylaminivorans. The sequence continues at coordinate 555,966 of NZ_FTPS01000001.1, read as the reverse complement.
CCGGCCTGAACCGCCGGACCGGACCATGCGGGCTTGCGCGGGTGCCCCGTCCGCGGATCGGCCGCACCGCCGAAGCGACGCGCGCGTGCGGGTGCGATGCCCTTTACCCGGTCGGGGGGCGCGCCTATAACCGCGCCATGCGTCACGTAAGCCCAGCCATCATGCGAATTACCGTCCCGGCGCCCTGATCCGGGAGCGTCGGGACAAGGTGCCGGATCCATCGCACCGCCATCATGCCGTTAGCTGACGGACCCTTTCCATCGACATGCCATCTTCCGAAGGACGCGAAATCCATGGGCGCCGACACCACCGCCGAGACCGTCGATTACAAGACCACGCTGAACCTGCCGCGCACCGATTTCCCGATGCGGGCCGGATTGCCTGCACGCGAACCGGACTGGCTCGCCCGGTGGGAACGGATCGGCATCTATGACCGCCTGCGCGAGCGGGGCAGGGGGCGGGCGCCCTTCATCCTGCATGACGGCCCTCCCTACGCGAACGGGCATCTGCATATCGGCCATGCGCTGAACAAGGTGCTCAAGGATTTCATCACCCGCAGCCAGCAGATGATGGGGCGTGATGCCCGCTATGTGCCGGGTTGGGACTGCCACGGACTGCCGATCGAATGGAAGATCGAGGAACGCTATCGCGAACAGGGCCGCGACAAGGATGCGGTGGACATCGTCGAGTTCCGTCGCGAATGCCGCCATTTCGCCGAACACTGGATCGGCGTGCAGCGCGACGAGTTCAAGCGCCTCGGCGTCACCGGCAAGTGGGACGATCCCTATCTGACGATGGATCATCACGCCGAGGCGGTGATTGCCGAGGAGTTCATGAAGCTCCTGATGAACGGCAGCCTCTATCAGGGCAGCAAGCCGGTGATGTGGTCGCCGGTGGAAAAGACCGCGCTGGCCGAGGCCGAGGTCGAATACCACGACATCACCAGCCATCAGGTCTGGGTGCGGTTCCGCCCCCTCACGGCGACGGGCGACCTGGCCGGGGCCTCGGTCGTGATCTGGACCACGACCCCCTGGACGATCCCCCAGAACCGCGCGGTGGCCTTTGGTCCCGAGATCAGCTATGGCTTGTATCGCATTGACTCCGCATCCGAAAATTCGAGTGCCGGCGTGGGAGAAACGCTCCTGCTCGCCGATGCGCTGGCCGAGGGCGTGTTGCAGGCCGCGAAGGTCGAAACCCACAGCCGCCTGCGCGACGTAACGGCGGATGAACTTGCCGGTCTCACGCTTGCGCACCCCTATCGCGGGGTCGAGGACGCCGGTGGCGAATGGGATTTCGACGTGCCGCTCCTTCCCGGTGATCATGTGACCGAGGACGCCGGCACGGGCTTTGTCCATACCGCGCCGAGCCACGGGGACGAGGACTATCAGCTCGGGCAGAAGCACGGTCTGCCGATGACCTATAACGTCGAGCCGGACGGCACCTATCGCGCCGATCTGCCGCTTTTCGGCGGGCAGGCGATCATTACCGGGGACGGCACGGAAGGCCCGGCCAATGTCAGCAACATCAAGCAGTTGGCCTGGGCTGGCGCGCTTCTGGCCAAGGGAAAGATCAAGCACAGCTATCCGCATAGCTGGCGCTCCAAGGCGCCGGTGATCTATCGCAACACCCCGCAGTGGTTTGCCGCGATCGACCGCCACCTTGCCGACGGCCTGAGCGAATATGGCGACACGATCCGCGCCCGTGCGCTGGCAAGCATCGACGAACTGGTGACTTGGACCCCGCAATCGGGGCGCAACCGGATTCATTCGATGGTCGAGACCCGCCCCGACTGGGTGCTGTCGCGCCAGCGCGCATGGGGCGTGCCGCTCACCTGTTTCGTAAAGACGGGGGCAAGCCCGCTCGATGCCGATTTCCTGCTGCGGGACGAAAGGGTGAACGCGCGCATCACGGCCGCGTTCGAAATCCATGGCGCCGATGCCTGGTATCGCGAGGGGTTCAAGGCCGAGGTTCTGGAGGGGATCGCCAATCCCTCCGATTACGAGCCGGTCATGGACGTGCTCGACGTGTGGTTCGATTCGGGCTCGACCCATGCCTTCGTGCTGCGCGACCGCGCGGATGGCACCGCGGACGGGATCGCGGATCTGTATCTGGAAGGCACCGACCAGCATCGCGGCTGGTTCCAGTCCTCGCTGTTGCAGGCCTGCGCCACGAAGGGCCGCGCACCCTATCGCGGCGTGCTGACCCACGGGTTCACGCTCGACGAAAAGGGCAGCAAGATGTCCAAGTCGCTCGGCAACACCATCGGTCCCGAGGAGGTGGTGCAGCAATTTGGCGCCGATATCCTGCGGCTCTGGGTGGCGCAGACCGATTACACCGCCGACCAGCGCATCGGCCCCGAAATCCTGAAAGGCGTGGCCGACAGCTATCGCCGCCTGCGCAACACCATGCGCTTCATGCTGGGCTCGCTGGCCGATTTCCGCGACAGCGACCGGGTGGAGCCGGAACTGATGCCGGAACTCGAACGCTTCATCCTGCATCGTCTTGCGGAACTCGACCGGACCGTGCGCGACGGTTACGCCGCCTACGATTTCCAGGGCGTGTTCCAGAAGCTGTTCAATTTCGCCACGATCGACCTGTCGGCCTTTTATTTCGACATCCGCAAGGATGCGCTCTATTGCGACGGCGACACCCAGCGCCGCCGCGCGGCCCGCACGGTGCTTGATATCCTGTTCCACCGGCTGACCACCTGGCTTGCGCCGATCCTCGTCTTTACCATGGAGGAGGTCTGGCTCGAACGCTATCCGGGCGAGGACAGCAGCGTGCATCTTGTGGACATGCCCGAGACCCCGCAGGGCTGGCGCGATGATGCGCTGGCGGCGAAATGGGCCATGATCCGCCGCGCCCGCCGCGTGGTGACGGCAGCGCTTGAAGTGCAGCGCACGGAAAAGGTGATCGGTGCCAGCCTCGAGGCCGCGCCGGTCGTCCATGTCGCCGATGCCGAAATGCTCGCCGCGCTGCAGTCGGTCGCTTTTGCGGATATCTGCATCACCTCGGATCTGGTGCTGTCCGCCGATCCCGCGCCGCCCGAGTCCTTCCGCCTGCCCGAGACCGAGGGGATCGGCGTGGTCTTTGCCCCGGCAGAGGGGCGGAAATGCCAGCGGTGCTGGAAAATCCTCCCCGATGTCGGCAGCCATGCCCATGCGGGAGTCTGCGCGCGCTGCGAGGCGGCGCTCGACTGAGCGGCCACTTGAACCGGGCCCGGCCCATCCGCCGGACCCGATCTTTCCCATCTGGTTCCCGAAAGGGGCCGCGGAGTCTGTTTGATGCCGGTGTCCGTCTTTGCTGCGGTGGTCTTCGCGGCATTTCTTCATGCGGCGTGGAACGCGCTGATCAAGAGCGGGCGCTCCAAGACCGGCGGGGCGCTGACGCTCGTGCTTTTGCAGGGCATCTTCGGCGCGGTTCTCGTGATGACCCGCCCGTGGCCCGAAACCCATGTCTGGTACTGGCTGGTGGGATCGGGGCTTTTCCATACCTCATACATGCTGTTCCTCGCCCTTGCCTATGAAAAGGGCGATCTGAGCCGCGTCTATCCCATTGCCCGGGGAGCGGCGCCGATGGTCGTGACCCTTGTCAGCGTCCTTGCGCTGGTCGACCGGATCGCGCCGCTTGAATATCTTGGCATCATCGTGCTCGGGCTCGGCGTCGCGGTAATGGCGCAGGGGGCATTCCGCAACGATGAAAACCGCCGCCTCGTGCCGCTGGCGCTGGGCTCGGCCATGATGACGGCGGGCTATTCGCTGGTTGATGGGCTCGGGGCGCGCGCGGCCGGCGATGCGGTGCTTTACACCTCGTGGCTGTTCGTGCTGAACGCGGTGTTCTTTCTGCCGATCAGCCTATTCATGGGCGGGCGCGAGCTGCTGCCGCAGGACGGGCGCGAATGGCTGCGCGGCACGGTGGCGGCGGCGGCGTCCTACGGGGCCTATGTGATCGCGATCTGGGCCATGACGCAGGCGCCAATCGCGCTGGTCGCGGCGCTGCGGGAAAGCTCGATCCTGTTCGCGCTCCTGATCGGCTGGCTCGTGTTCCGCGACCGTATGGACCTTCCCAAGGTGCTGGCGGCGGTGATGATCCTCTCCGGCATGGTGCTCATGCGCTTCTGATGCGGCGTCGCCGGGCCGGACGCTGCGGCGCTGTCAGGCCCCGCCGCGATAATCGCGCAGCACGCGCCAGACCAGATCCTGCATCCAGGCGGCCTGTTCCTTGCCGGGGCCGCTGCGGGGCGGGATATTCGCCGGCAGGCCGCGCGGATCGCGCCCGAAGATCACCGCATAATGGGCCAGCGCGATCATGTAGTTCCCGCGTTCGTTCAGATGGATGTCGTCGGCGAAAAGCTCTGTCAGATCGGATAGGCCCGGCGCCTTTCCGGCCCGGATGTCGTCATCGGCAGCGGCCATGATCAGCGGACCGGGGATCATCTCCATCTCCGGCATGTCGTCCGGGCGGTTCTGGTTCACGTAAGCGCGGATCTCCTCCCAGCCGGCCATTTCCAGCGGCAGCCGTTCCCGGAAGGTGAGATGCGCCTCGGGGTCGTTGTGCGGGTTGTCGGAGTCGGGCCCCGAGGTCACGGAGACCCAGGTGGCATAAAGGATGCTGCGTGCGCCCTTGCCGCTGTTCCCGTAGCGCCAGGCATGTTCGGCCCAGCGCAGCGCCATGCCGCTGCTGTCGTGATAACCGGCCGTATTCGCGAGCGAGACCCGCTCGGTGATCACCAGAACGTCGAACCCGGCCATCACGTCGGGGTCGCGGATGTCCGGCTCGTCCCCGCCCGGGGCATTGTTCCAGCGCCACTCCATCGGGCTGCCGGGAATGGTGGATTTGACCAGCGTGCCGCCGCGGATGCCGCCAAGCCGGATCATGCCGGCAAGCGGCTCAAGGATGCCGTCGGTCAGGCTGTGGCCGGATTGCACGATGCGCAGGCCGCTTGTGCCGCTCTCGGGCGCGGCGAATGCCTGGCCCGGAAATACGGCCAGCCCGCCCGCGGCACCGGCGGCAAGAATCAGATCACGTCGGCGCAATTTTCGCTCCTGATATTGAATGGGACCGGCCATTCGGGTGGTCCCGCGTGTCACGAACTGCCGATGTTACAGCGCCGCCCCCGGCCGCGCTACAGGATTTGCGCGCGAACGGCGGGCGAATGCGTCGCGCGGGGCAGGGCGCGCAGTCACCCGGCCTGCACCACCTGCGCGGGCGCTTCGGCCATGCGATCGCGCGGCGTGCGCCGCCCCTTCCATCCAAGCCGCAGCGCGTTCGAGATCACAAGGATCGAAGAGCCCGACATGGCGATCGCGGCCACGAGCGGCGTCACATGGCCGAGAATCGCGATCGGCACGGCGATCACGTTATAGATCAGCGCAAGGCCGATGTTCTGCCGGATCAGCCGCCCGGCGCGGTGCGAGACATCAATCGCCAGCGGCACCGCGTCGAGGCTTTCGCGCAGGAACACGAGATCGGCGATGTTGCGCCCGATGTCGGCGGCCGTCGCCGGTGCGATCGACACATGCGCGGCACCAAGCGCCGGCGCGTCGTTCAGCCCGTCACCGACCATCAGCACCTGGTGGCCCTTGGCGGTCAGCGCCTCGATCCGCGCAAGCTTGTCCGCCGGCAGCAGGCCCGGGGCATAATCGTCGATACCGATCTCGTCGGCCACGGCACGGCAGGCGGCTTCGGTATCGCCGGACAGCATCACGACCCTCAGCCCCGCGCGCCTGAGCGCCGCCACCGTCTGCGCGGCGCCGGAGCGCAGCACGTCCTCGAAGGTGAAGCGCGCGACCTCGGTGCCGTCGCGGGTCAGGATGGTGCCGGTCTCGCTGCCCTCATGGCTCGCCCAGCCGGCGCGGCCGAGCCGCCAGACGGTGGCCCCGATCCGCCCCTCGACCCCGGCGCCGGGAACCTCGGCCACCTCGTCGAAGGCGACCGGCGTGGCATTGCGCCCGGCGGCGGCGATGGTCTGCGAGAACGGGTGCCGCGAATGCGCGCCGAGCGCCGCCGCCATATCGAGCGCCTCGGGGGCGATGCGGGCGGCATCGACCAGCCGCGGACGTCCGAGCGTCAGCGTGCCGGTCTTGTCGAAGATCACCGTGTCGATTCCGGTCAGCCGTTCCGTGGCCGAGCCGTCGCGCACCATCACGCCGCGCTCGAACAGGCGCCGCGCCGCCACCACCTGCACGATGGGCACCGCAAGGCCGAGCGCGCAGGGGCAGGTGATGATGAGAACCGCGATGCCGATGGTCATGGCCTGGCGCCAGTCGCCGCCGATGATCACCCAGCCGATGAAGGTGAACAGCGCCGTCAGATGCACGACCGGCGCATAAAGCGACGACACGCGGTCGGCGATGCGGCGATAGCGCGAGCGCCCGCCCTCGGCCGCCTCCATCATCCGCATCATTTCGGCAAGGAAGGAATCCTCGGCCGCCGCCGTCGCCTCGAGCACGAGCGGCCCGGTCAGGTTCAGCGTGCCGGCCCGCACGTCGGAGCCCGCCGCGACCGGCTGCGGCTCGCTTTCGCCATTGACCAGCGAACAGTCGAGGTCCGAGCCGCCGCTGACCACCCGCGCATCGACGGGGATGCGTTCGCCCACCGCGATCATCAGCCGCTCTCCGACACGGATCTCGGAGACCGGGCGATATTCGCGGCTGCCGTCCGCCCCGAGCACCACGGCCCCGCGCGGTGCGAGCCGCGCGAGGCCAAGCACCGCCGATCGCGCCCGGTCGCGCATCATGTGGTCGAGCGTGCGCCCGATCAGCAGGAAGAACAGCAGCGACACCGAGGCGTCGAAATAGGCGTGTTCGCCGCTGTGGACGGTCTCGTAAAGGCTCATGGCATAGGCCAGCGTGACGCCGATCGCGATCGGCACATCCATGTTCATGTTGCCATGACGCAGCGCCCGCCAGGCCGAGCGATAGAAGATGCGCCCGCCCAGAACCAGCGCGGGCAGGGCGATCAGGGCCGAGATCCAGTGGAACAGATCGCGCGTCGCCCCGTCCGCCCCGGACCAGACCGACACCGAAAGCAGCATGATATTGGCTGTCGCGAACCCCGACGCCGCGACCGCGATCAGCAGGTCGCGCAGGGTGCGGTCCCGGGTCAGCGCCGAATCGTCGAACAGATGCGGCGGATAGCCGAGATCGGTCAGCGTCTTGACCAGCGGCGGACGGCTGTCCTCGCGATAGCGGATCGAGACCCGCCTGGTGGAAAGGTTCACCCGCGCGCTCACCACATCGTCGAGCCGGCCAAGCCCCTGTTCGACCGACCGGATGCAGCCGCCGCAATGGATGTCGGGCACCGAAAGTTCAAGCTGGACGGTGCCGTCGCCAAGCTTGCGCGCCGCGTGGTGCAGTTCCTCGGCGGAGGGGCCCGCCCCCGCGCCCTTTGCGAAATGCTCCACGCCCGAGGCACAGCAGGTCATTTCATCACCCCGTCGGCCATGACGATGCGCTGCGCGTCGCGATAGGGATGGTCAAGGCCCCGGACCTCGGTCGTGATCTCGACGATCCACTGGCCATCGGGCAGGTCGACCGGGGCCGAGAATGTCCCGTCGGGCTGGCGCACCAGCACCGCGCTCCGGTCGTCGGCCTCGTAGGCGGCGTGACGGAAGCTGGCGGTTGCCGTGTCGGCCGGGGTGATGACCGCCTCGCCCGCGGCATCGGTCAGGTGGTAGGTCAGGACACCATCCCTGATCGCCAGATCGGAGTCCCAGCCGAGCGCGGCCTGGGCGCGGCCCTCGGCGACGCGGGTGTTGAACTCCTGGCTGGCGACATAGGTGTTGTCCACAACGGTGCCGGTCCAGCTTTTGCGGGCCATGAAGGCCATGGTCAGGTTCACGGCGATCACGACGCCGAAGAACACCACCATGATTGCCAGCATGTGCCGGCCGGTGAATTCGCCCTTGCGTTTCGTCGTGCTCATTTTCCCGCTCCTGCTGGTGCATCGAAGGTTGCGTTGTAGGTGTCGCTTTCGCTTCCGTCCCGATCCGTCACGGTAAAGGTGAAGGACTGGCTTGGCCCGGCGACGGCCTCGGACGGCTGGCGCACAAAGACCCGCAGCGTGCGCAGGCGGTCCGGTTCGACCTCCACGTCGTAGGAGCCGCTGACCGGGGCATCAAAACCCGAGATGCTCATCTCCCCTTCGGGCAGCCCGTCGAGCGACACCACAAAGGTGCGCGGCTCCGGGATCATGTTCAGAAGCTTGACCGTGTAGCCGTTGCGGATCGACCCGTCCGACAGCACCACGTATTGCGGGTTGCGGTCGGCCAGCACGTTCACCTGCAGCCGGTCGCGCGTCGTCAGCGCGAACAGGAGCCCGACGCCGACCAGCGACCAGGCGCCGAAATAGGCCATGGTGCGGGGCCGCAGCAGCTTGCGCAGGCGGAAGCGCTGCACCTTGTCGAGGATCCCGCCGGTTGCGTCATGCACGCGGCGCGGGTCGATCGGCTGGCTGCCGCCCTCGGTCGCGAGGTCCATGTTCGACTGGTATTCGGCGAGCGTCGCATAGGAGATCAGCCCGCGCGGCCGGCCAAGCCGGTCCATCACGTCGTCGCAGGCGTCGATACAGAGCGCACAGGTGATGCATTCGAGCTGCTGGCCGTCGCGGATGTCGATGCCCATCGGGCAGACCGCTACGCAGGCGTTGCAGTCGACGCAATCCCCGACCACCTGCCCGGCGGCGGCGGCCTTCTTGGACCCACGCGTGCGCGGCTCCCCGCGCCAGTCGTTATAGGTGACGGTCAGCGAGTTTTCGTCCAGCATTGCGGCCTGGATGCGCGGCCACGGGCACATGTAGGTGCAGACCTGTTCGCGCATCAGCCCGCCGAAAACATAGGTCGTCGCGGTCAGGATCGCGACCGTGATATAGGCCACGGGCGAGGCGTAGCCGGTAAAGAAATCGACGAAAAGTGTCGGTGCATCGGCAAAATAGAAGATCCAGGCGCCGCCGGTCGATATGGCGATCAGCAGCCAGGTGCCGTGCTTGATCACCCGCTTGAACAGCTTGTTGGCCGACCAGGGGCCCGCGTCCAGCTTCATGCGGGCGTTGCGGTCGCCCTCGACCGCGCGTTCCACGACCAGGAACAGGTCGACCCAGACCGTTTGCGGGCAGGTGTAACCGCACCAGGCGCGTCCCACCGAGGACGTCAGCAGGAACAGCCCGAAGCCGGCCATGATGAGCAGGCCGGCGATGAAATAGAATTCCTGCGGCCAGATCTCGATGAAGAAGAAATAGAAGCGCCGGTTCGCAAGGTCGATCAGCACCGCCTGATCGGGCGCATGGGGGCCGCGATCCCAGCGCAGCCACGGGGTGATATAATAGATGCCGAGGGTGATCAGCATCACGATCCACTTGAAGCGGCGGAACTGGCCTTTCACCCTCCGGGGAAAGATCTTCCTGCGGGCGGCATAGAGGGGGGTGCGGTTCGTGGCGGAGTTAACCGCTTCGGCGTCAAAGGTTTCGATTTCCGACGCGTCGGACATGTCGTCTTCCTCCTGCCGGGGCCTTGGGGGCCATGCCGGCACATATTTCATCCAAAGAGGTCGCGGGGCGCATGACCCCGATCAGGCCCCGCGATAGTGTCGTCCCTCTTGATGCGGCGCCGGATTGTCCCTGTCTGGGCTCCGGTCTTGTGCTGGCCTGCCGCCTATTCGCCGCCGCCGAGCGAATGGACATAGGCGGCCAGTTCCTTGACCGTGGCATCGCCGAGCCGCGCCTGCCAGGCCGGCATCACGCCGTGACGCGGGTTGCGCACCTGACGGGCGATGTCCTCCACCGAAGAGCCGTAAAGCCAGATCGCGTGGTTGAGCGCTGGGGCTCCGACATTGCGGTCGCCTTCGCCGGTCTCGCCATGGCAGACGGAACAGTTGTCGGCATAGACCTCGGCCCCTGCCGCCATGTCCTCGGCATCCGCGTCGCCCTGCTCGCCCGAAAGCGATGCAACAAAAGTTGCCACCTGGTTGATTTCGCTCGTGTCCAGCATGTCCCCGAAGGCCGGCATTTCCGAGAACCGCGTGTCGTCGTCCTGTTCGAAACGGACGCCATGGGCGATGGTCTGGCGGATGTCCTCGGCGGTTCCGCCCCAGATCCAGACGTCGTCATTGAGGTTCGGATAACCCGCAGAGCCCTGCGCACCGGTTCCGTGGCACTGCACGCAGTTGACCCGGAACGCCGCCGCACCCGCCGACACCGCGAATGTGTAAAGCGCGTCGTCGGCCAAGATCTCGTCCATGCTGCTGTCGGCGATGGTGGCGAGATAGCCGGACTTCTCGGCCTCGATCGCATCCAGTTGCGCGCGCATCTCGGCGCGGCTCGAATAGCCGAGCAGCCCCGAAGTGGCCGAGTTGATCAGCGGCCATGCCGGATAGGCAACGGCATAGCCGACGGCCCAGACGACGGTGGCGTAGAATACCCACAGCCACCAGCGCGGCATCGGGTTGTCGAGTTCCTTGATGCCGTCCCATTCATGTCCGGTGGTGGAAACCCCGGTTACATCGTCGATCTGCTTGTCGCTCATGTCAGTCTTCGTCCTTGAAGGGGATGCGGGCCGCATCATCGGAAAGCTCCCGGCTTCCAGGGCGGAAGGAGTAGATGATGGCGCCGACAAAGAAGAGGGTCATGCCCACCAGACCCCACACATCTGCAAAGTGCCGCATGGCGGTATAGGTTTCCATGCCGTTCCCTCCTCAGCGATAACCGGTGGATTCGTCGTAGGTCGAGAAATCGACCAGCGTGCCGAGCATCTGCAGATAGGCCACCAGCGCGTCCATTTCGGTCAGGCGGCCGGGCTGGCCGTCGAAATCGCCGTAGTTGACGTTGGGATAGCGCTCTTCCAGTCCGCTGGTATCGGCGTCGGGCGAGGCCTGGGCGCGCATGTCGGCGGCGGCATTGGCGACCATCTCTTCGGTATAGGGCACGCCCACCCTGATATTGGCGGTCAGATGCGCGGTGATGTCGCTCGGGTTCAGCGGCCGCTCCATCAGGAAGGCATACGAGGGCATCACCGATTCCGGCACCACGGCGCGCGGCTCGATCAGGTGCTCGACATGCCATTCGTTGGAATAGCGCTGGCCGACGCGCGCCAGATCCGGCCCGGTGCGCTTCGATCCCCACTGGAACGAATGGTCATACATCGATTCCGCCGCCAGGCTGTAGTGGCCGTAACGCTCCACCTCGTCGCGGAAGGGGCGGATCATCTGGCTGTGGCAGGTATAGCAGCCCTCGCGCACATAGACGTTCCGCCCCGCCAGTTCGAGCGGCGTATATGGGCGCATGCCGTCGACCTTTTCGATTGTGTTCTGCAGGTAGAACAGCGGTGCGATCTCGACGATGCCGCCGATGGTCACCACGGCGAGCGCCCCGACCAGCAGAGCCGTCGCATGGCGTTCGAGCTTGGAGTGTCGGTTCAGAATGGACATGGATCGTGCTCCTTGCTCGTTACTCGGCGGGGGTCGCCGCGGGCGTGCTGGTCGGGGCGGAAGGCCGTTCGCCACCGCCCATGGGGGATTCGTTGCGGGTCCGGCCCTTGATGGTCTGCCAGACGTTCCAGACCATCACCACGCCGCCGGCGAGATAGAGCAGCCCGCCCAGGACGCGCATCACGTAATAGGGGTGCATGGCGGCGACCGTTTCGACGAAGGAATAGACCAGAAAGCCCTGATCGTCATATTCGCGCCACATCAGCCCCTGCATGATGCCGGACACCCACATGGCCGAGGCGTAGATGACGATGCCGAGCGTCGCCAGCCAGAAGTGCCAGTTGACCATGCGGATCGAATAAAGGCGCGGCTGCCCCCAGAGCTTGGGCACCAGGAAATAGACCGCCGCAAAGGAGATCATCCCGTTCCAGCCAAGCGCGCCGGCATGGACATGGGCGATGGTCCAGTCGGTGTAGTGCGACAGCGAGTTCACCGCCTTGATCGACAGCATCGGCCCCTCGAAGGTCGCCATGCCGTAGAAGGCGATCGCGGTGACCATCAGGCGCACGATCGGGTCGGTGCGGATCTTGTCCCAGGCGCCCGAAAGCGTCATCAGCCCGTTGATCATGCCCCCCCAGGACGGCATCCACAGCATGATCGAGAACACCATGCCCAGCGTCTGCGCCCAGTCCGGCACCGCCGTGTAATGCAGGTGGTGCGGCCCGGCCCAGATATACAGGAAGATGATCGACCAGAAGTGCACGATGGACAGCCGGTAGGAATAGACCGGCCGGTTCACCTGCTTGGGGACGAAGTAATACATCATCGCCAGGAACGGGATGGTCAGGAAGAAGGCCACCGCGTTATGGCCGTACCACCACTGCGTCACCGCGTCCTGCACGCCCGAGAAGGCCGAATAGCTCTTCGAGCCCACGATCGACACCGGGATCGCCAGGTTGTTGACGATATGCAGCATGGCGATGGTGATGATGAAGGACATGTAGAACCAGTTGGCCACATAGATATGCGGCTCCTTCCGGCGGAACACGGTGCCCATGAACACCATCAGGTAGACGACCCAGACGATGGTCAGCCAGAGATCCACATACCATTCCGGCTCGGCATATTCGCGGCTCTGCGTGACGCCCAGAAGATAGCCGGAGGCCGCGAGCACGATGAACAGCTGATAGCCCCAGAACACGAACCACGCGAGGTTGCCGCCCCAGAGCCGCGCCCGGCAGGTGCGCTGCACCACGTAGAACGACGTCGCGATCAGGATGTTGCCGCCGAAGGCGAAGACCACTCCCGATGTATGCAGCGGCCGCATCCGGCCGAAGTTGAACCAGGGTTCGAGGTTCAGGTCCGGAAAGGCCAGTTGCGCGGCGATGATCACGCCGACGAGGAAACCGACGACGCCCCAGAACACGGTGGCCAGCACCCCGTAACGGATCGGGCCGTCCATGTAGGACGACTGGTCCACCGGTGCCGCCGGCAGGAAGCTCGTGTTGCGCAGCAGTCCGATGGTGAAAAGCCCGATCGCGATGAAGGCGATCCACATCTGCTGCTCGAACGCCTTGTCGACCGCAAAGGCCGCGCCGAGCAGAACAAGAATGCCCAGCAGCGCCGAGAAGACGATCTCTTGTCCGTATCTCATTGGAGTGGTTTCCCCCGACAAAAACTCACGCCCCGCCTTCGCGCCGGAAGCGGAACGTATCTTGCATGTTGTCGCGCCCTGATCAGACAGGAGAGCGATCAAAGTCAAGCAGCACCCATACAGCCTGCGACCATGCCACGCACTGTTTTGAACGCTTCAAAACACCTTGCGCGGCCATATGACGCATCTTCGGACGGGAACCGGCGGGCGCCGATCGAAACCGCGCTTTTACCGGCGGGCAGGGGGTCCGGGGTGCAACTGCGGGATGTGTCGCGCCGCCCGGAAAGAGCCGGCGGGCACAGGATTGTCAGCCGCGACGATCCCGGGGGTGGGGGCGAAATGCCCCCGTGCGGATCAGAGGTATCAAGAGAAAAATGGTAGCCCGTAGGGGAATCGAACCCCTCTTTCCAGGTTGAAAACCTGGCGTCCTAACCGATAGACGAACGGGCCACGCTGCACAGGCGGGTCTTTAGGAAATCCCGTGCGGCTGCGCAAGCACAAAGTTCGCGCGCTCCGTCACCCTTCGCTTGCGGGCGCTGCATCCTCGAGCCGCAGCTGCACCCGCTCACGCCCGTTCCAGCGGTTGACCTCGAGCCGCCCCGCCACATGGAACCGCGCCCCGCCGTGGTTCTGAAGCGCATGGCCCAGCCGGGATTCGCAGACCCCGAATGCGATCGCCTCGATCCGCGCGCCAAGCCCGTCGCCAAGCGAAAGCCGCAGATGCGCATCCCCGACCCGGCGCTGGTGGTGAACCACCAGATCGGGAAAGGCAAAGCGCGGCGCCGGCGCGGCGGCCCCGAACGGGCCCGCGCGCTCGATCTCGCGGATCAGGACGGTATCCGCCGCACCGGGCATCAGCATCCCGTCAAGCGCAAGATCGTGGGGCAGGGCGGCGCCCGCACCCTGGCGCGCCAGCAGTTCGCCGAGCCGCGCCATCGCCGGCTCGATCTGCCCGCGCGCCACCGTAAGCCCCGCCGCCATCCGGTGCCCGCCACCGCCCAGCAAGAGCCCCTCGGCCGCAAGGCGCTGGATCGCCGCGCCAAGATCGACCCCGGGGATCGAACGCCCCGATCCCTTGCCGGTCTCGCCGTCGAACCCGATCACGATGGCCGGCCGGTTGGTCGCCTCCTTGAGCCGCGCGGCAACGATCCCGACCACCCCGGGATGCCAGCCCTCGCCGGCGGCCCAGACCAGCGGCGCATCAAGCCCGCGCGCCTCGGCCTGAGCCAGCGCGGAGCGGCGGACCTCGTCCTCGATGGCGCGGCGCTCCCGGTTCAGCGCGTCAAGCCGCAGCGCAAGCGATTCGGCCTCGTCCCGCTGCTGCGCCATCAGCAGGCGCGCGCCCAGATCGGCCGCGCCGATACGGCCGCCGGCATTGATCCGGGGGCCGAAGACAAAGCCGAGGTGATGGCTCTCGGGCGGCGAATCGAGCCGGGCCAGATCCGCCAGCGCAACAAGACCCGGCCGCTCGCGCCGCGCCATGACCTTGAGCCCCTGGCGCACCAGCGCCCGGTTTACGCCGACAAGGGGCACCACATCCGCCACGGTCGCAAGCGCAACGAGGTCAAGCATGCCCAGAAGGTCCGGCCCCTCGGGCGCGCCCGTACCGCGCATCTGGCGGCGCAACTCGACCAGCAGCAGGAACACCACCCCCGCCGCGCACAGATGACCAAGCTCGCCGCTCTCGTCCTGCCGGTTCGGATTGACCACGGCAAGCGCCGGGGGCAGGGTCTCGCCGCCCAGATGGTGGTCGACGACGACCACATCCGCCGCCCCGTTCACGGCGGCGATGGCGGCATGGGACAGCGTTCCGCAATCGACGCAGACGATCAGCCGGTGTTCGCGCGCAAGGCGCTGCATCGCCGCCTCGTTGGGGCCATAGCCCTCTTCGACCCGGTCGGGAACGTAAAGCGTCGCCTCGCGCCCGACCCCCCGCAGCCACAGCATCAGAAGGGCCGCCGCGGCACCGCCGTCCACGTCGTAATCGGCAAAGACCGCGATCCGCTCGCCGGCCCTCACCGCACGGCAGATCCGCTCCGCCGCGATCTCCATGTCTCGCAGTCCCCGGGGATCGGGCAGCAGATCGCGCAGGGTCGGGGCCAGAAACCCCTCGAGCGCCTCGCCATCGACGCCCTGCCGCGCCAGCACCCGGCACAGCGCATCCGGCAGCCCGGCCCCCTGCGCCAGAGCGGCGGCCGCGCGCTCCGCCTCGAGCCCCGGCCCGACCCAGCGCCGTCCGCAAAGCGACTCCTCGACACCCAGAAAGGCCAATCCAACTCTCCCGGATCTTCTTCTGGCGAGAAATATCCCCGCCGGAGGCTTCGCGCCGAAGGCGCGAATCCCGCCCCGACGCGTCCCGTCAGCGCAGCGGCGCGCGGTACTGCATCCGCCGCACCGAGCCGCTTTTCGAGCGCATGAGCAGGGTTTCCGTGGTCCGCCAGCCGGGTTCGCGCCGGATTCCCGACAGCAGGTTGCCGTCCGTCACCCCGGTCGCGGCAAAGATCACATCGTCGCGCACCAGGTCGTCGCGGGTATAGACCCGGTCGAGATCGGTGATCCCGGCCTTGTCCGCCCGCGCTTCCTCATCCGCGTTGCGGAACACGAGCCGCCCCATGATCTGCCCGCCCATGCATTTAAGCGCCGCTGCCGCCAGCACGCCTTCGGGCGCGCCGCCCTGACCCATGTACATGTCGATGCCCGTCGCGTCAGGGTCGGCGCAATGGATCACACCCGCGACATCGCCGTCGGGAATGAGCCGGATCGCGGCCCCGGTCCGGCGCACCTCGGCGATCATCGCCGCGTGGCGGGGACGCTCGAGGATGCAGACGGTGATATCCCGTGTCTCGCAACCGCGCGCGCGCGCCAGCGCCTCGACCCGTTCGGCCGGCGCCATGTCGAGCGACACGACCCCCGGCGCGAATCCCGGACCGATCGCCAGTTTCTCCATATAGACATCGGGCGCATGCAGCATCGAACCACGCGGCCCCATGGCGATCACGGTGAGCGCGTTCGGCATGTCCTTGGCCGTGAGTGTCGTCCCCTCGAGCGGGTCGAGCGCAATATCGACGCCCGGGCCCTGGCCGGTGCCGACCTCCTCGCCGATGAACAGCATCGGCGCCTCGTCGCGCTCGCCCTCGCCGATCACCACCACGCCCCGGATATCGAGCATGTTCAGCTGCTCGCGCATGGCGTTCACCGCCGCCTGATCGGCGGCTTTCTCGTCGCCGCGCCCGATCAGCGGCGCTGCCGCCAGCGCGGCCTGTTCGGCCACGCGGGCCAGGCCCAGAGAAAGCAGACGGTCGTCAAAATCCAGTGATGCGGGCATCGCGCGATCCTCGTTGCGGGCAGGTGGCCGGGCGGCCCGGCTTCGTGCCGGGTTTAACGGCGCCGGGCCGGCGGCACAAGGCGCGAGCCGCGCGAAACGGGTCAGATGCGTTCGATCCGCAGCGCCACCGGCGGGCTGTGCATCACGTCGGTGCCGCGCATGGCACGCAGGGCCGCGTCGAGGGAATCGCGCGTGGTCTGATGGGTCACGATCAGGATCGGCGCCGTCTCGCCGCCATGGCCATACTGGCGCATGCGGTTGATCGAGATGCCGTGCTCGCCGAGGATCGCCGCGATCCGGGCCAGCGTGCCGGGCCGGTCGATCAGCCCCATGCGCAGGTAATAGGGCGCGGGCACGCCGTTCTTCGCCGAAGGCACCGCCTCGAGGCTCTGCGCCGCCTGACCGAAGGTCGCAACCCGGCTGCCGCGCGCCAGGTCGCAGATATCGCCCATGACCGCGCTTGCGGTGGGGCCCATGCCGGCGCCCGGGCCCTGCAGCACGATCTGTTCGACCGAATCGCCTTCGATCACCACCATGTTGGTGCCGCCCTCAAGCTGCCCGAGCGGCGATTCCGCCGGCACGAGACAGGGCTGCACCCGCTGTTCGAGCCCGCGATCGGTGCGCCGCGCCACGCCAAGCAGCTTGATGCGGAACCCCATGTCGGCCGCTGCCCGGATGTCGTCGATCATGATGCGCTCGATTCCCTCGACCGAGATCCCCGCATAATCGGGGCGCGATCCGAAGGCGATCGCCGACAGCAGCGCGAGCTTGTGCGCGGCGTCGATTCCGCCCACGTCAAGCTGGGGGTCGGCCTCGAGATAGCCGAGGTCGCGTGCCTCCTGCAGCACGATGTCATAGGGCAGATCGGCGCTTTCCATGCGCGTGAGGATATAGTTGCAGGTGCCGTTCATCACCCCCATGACGCGGGTGATCTCGTTCCCGGCCAGCCCCTCGGTCAGCGCCTTGATGACCGGGATGCCGCCCGCCACGGCCGCCTCGTAGCGGATCACGCGCCCCTGCGACTCGGCGCGCTGCGCCAGTGCCTGCCCGTGAATCGCAAGCATCGCCTTGTTGGCCGTCACCACGTCCTTGCCGGCATCGAGCGCGGCTTCGGTCGCGGCCTTGGCCGGCCCGTCCGGCCCGCCCATGAGCTCGACGAACACGTCCACGTCGTCGCGGCGCGCCAGCACAACCGGGTCGTCCTCCCAGTCATAGGCCGAAATATCGACGCCCCGGTCGCGGGACGAATCCCGTGCCGAAACCGCCGTCACGACAATCTCGCGCCGGGTGCGTGCCGCGAGCAGCGCCGCGCGCTTCTGCGCGATCCGCAGCACGCCGACCCCGACCGTCCCGAGCCCGGCTATTCCGATGCGCAATGGTTCCGTCATGCAGGATCTCCCGTCAGGCTTCTCCTGCCGGGCTTTATCGGGTTCGCCGCAGCGGCGCAACGTGTGAGCGTCAGGGGTCAGCGCCCGCTGGATCTGTTCCCGCCGGGCCGCGCGGGGGTGGCGCCGATCGCAGCGCCGCGCAGCCGCTCGGCGCGCGCCTGCAACTGCGCGCGCCGGGCGAGCAGTTCGGCCTCGGTCGCTGCGGCGGCCTGCCCGGGGGGCTCGCGCGTCGGCCCGAGAAGTTGCTCGACCGGCGCGAAATCGGGATAGGCCGCGCCCGCCAGCTCCGGGGAGATGGTGGCATCGAGTTCGGGCGGCGGTGCGCATCCCGCCAGAAGCAGGGCAAGGGCAGGGGCCGCTATGGCCGTCGGGCGGTGCGGAAAGCGCAGCATGGCATGGCAATCAGGACAGTGGAACCGGCCTTCCGTTCATGCCCGAAGAGGCGGGCGGCGCGCAAGCGTGCTATGCCGGTTCAAAGCTGTTCGAGCGTGATGCCGCGATCGGCCTCGAAGGCAAGATGATCCCGCAGCGCCTCGGCCTCCACGGTCGGCTCCTCATAGCTCCAGGCGGCATCTCGCAGCACTGTCGATTTGGTGATGATCGAATAATAGCGCGCCGTGCCCTTGAGCGGACAGACCGAGCGGCGCTCGCCCGGCTCGAAGAACTGCATCGCGATGTCCGTGCGGGGAACGTAAAGCACCGGCAGGTGACCGCTTTCGGCCAACTCCAGCACGGCGCGGCTTTCACCGAGAACCGCACCGCCGGCACGCAGGCTCCAGAGTCCGTCAAGCCGGCGGATGGTGAGCGATCGGGCCATGTCTTCTCCTTCTGCGGCGGATGCCCGGCAGGGCGCGCGCGAGTGCGGGACAGGGGCTGACCTTAGGGCAGGGCCGCCCCGCCGCGCAACCCGGGGCACGCAGCAATTCGCGGCAATTCAAAGCGGCGCGGTCACTGCTGCCAGCCAGTCCCGTGCCGCCGGGCTGACGCGGGGCGCGATTTCCGCCGCCACCTCGCGGTGATAGGCATCGAGCCATTCGCGCTCCGCCTCAGTCAGCATCTCGGGCAGGATCAGCCGGCGGTCGATCGGCGCAAGCGTGAGCGTGCGCCACGACAGCCACTCGCGCGCCGGATCCGCGCCCGGCGAATCGGACCGCTCCGCCACCAGCAGGTTCTCGATGCGGATGCCGAAGGCACCTTCCCGGTAATAGCCGGGCTCGTTGCTGAGGATCATCCCCGGCTCGATCGCGACCGTGCTGGCGCGGCTCAGGCGCTGCGGCCCCTCGTGCACACAGAGATAGGCGCCGACCCCGTGGCCGAGCCCGTGGCCGAAATCCTGCCCCGCAAGCCAGAGCGGCATGCGTCCGATCGCCTCGATGTCGCGCCCGGCAAGCCCCCCGGGCCAGCGCAGCCGGCTCATGGCGATCATGCCCTGAAGCACCCGGGTAAAGGCCGCGCGTTCCTCGCCGCCGGGGCTGCCGATGGCGATGGTGCGGGTCACGTCGGTGGTGCCGTCGACATATTGCCCGCCGCTGTCCAGAACCAGCAGATCCCCGGCGTCCAGCACCGCATTGGTGGCTTCGGTCACGCGGTAATGGATAATCGCCCCGTTCGCGCCGGTCCCGGCGATGGTTTCAAAGCTGATGTCGCGCAGGGCGGGATCCTTGCGGCGCTCCTGCTCGAGGCGGCGCACCACGTCGATCTCGCTGATGGTGCCCGGCGCCTGCGCGTCGATCCAGGCGAGCGTCTCGACCAGCGCCGCGCCGTCGCGCAGATGCGCGGCGATGCTGCCCGCGATCTCGGCCGCATTCTTGCGCGCCTTGGGCAGGGCGCAGGGATCGGGTCCCGCCACGGCGCGCTCGCCCAGCGTCTCGGCGACGATCTGCGGCACGCTACCCTCGTCGATGCGCACCGGCCCGTCCAGATCCGTGAGCGCGGCAAGGAGCGCCCCCGGCTCATGCAGGACCACCCCGGAATCGAGCGGCGGCGCGAGATGCACAAGCTTTTGCTCCGCCATGAAAAGTTCGACCCGCCCGCTCTCGTGCAGGATCGCAAAGCCATGGGCCAGAGGGTTGTGGGGAATGTCGCCGCCGCGGATGTTGAGAAGCCACATGATCGAATCGGGCAGCGTCAGCACCGCGGCGCGATGCCCCGCCTTGCGCAGGATCCCGGCAAGACGCTCGCGCTTGGCTGCGCTGCTTTCGCCGGCGAATTCCGGCGGATGCGCCGTGACCGGCGCCATGGGCGGACCGGGCTGATCGGGCCAGATGCGGTCCACGAGGTTCTCGCCGGCAACCAGGGTGATTCCCGACCCCTCGAGCAGGGCGCAGGTCTTCGCGATCTCCCCTGCAGTGTGGAGCCAGGGATCATAGCCGATCTTTCCGCCCTCGGGAAGTTGCTCGCGCAGCCAGGGCGCAAGCGTGACCTCGGGCCAGGGCAGGGGGGTGAAACAGTCGGCGACCTGCGCCTTCACCTGGGTGCGGTAACGCCCGTCGACAAAAAGCCCCGCAACATGGCCGAGCACCGCGCAGAACCCGGCCGAGCCGGTAAATCCGCTCAGCCAGGCCAGGCGCGCATCGCGCGGGGCGACATATTCACCCTGATGCGCATCCGCACGCGGCACGAGGAACCCGTCCAGCCCCGCCGCCGCCATCTCGCGCCGCAGCGCCGCGACGCGGGGCGGCCCCTGTTCGGGACGGGTCGCGGCCTCGAATGTCTGGAACATCGCCCGATCCTTCTTCTGGCCATAAA
Source organism: Pontibaca methylaminivorans (assembly GCF_900156525.1). NCBI lineage: Bacteria > Pseudomonadati > Pseudomonadota > Alphaproteobacteria > Rhodobacterales > Roseobacteraceae > Pontibaca > Pontibaca methylaminivorans. The sequence continues at coordinate 535,431 of NZ_FTPS01000001.1, read as the reverse complement.
TATCCGCCGGCACGCCAGTGCCGGCTCAGGCGACGTTGCGGATCCCGAGCACCCGTGCCCGCTGGCGCGGATCGGTGTCGAACAGCGCCGCCAGCTGCTCGGTGATGGCGCCGGCCAGCTGATCGGCATCGGTGATGGTCACCGCGCGCTGGTAATAGCGCGTCACATCATGGCCGATCCCGATCGCGATCAGTTCGACCCCGTGGCGCCGCTCGACCATGGCGATCACGTCGCGCAGGTGCTTTTCCAGGTAATTCGCCGGATTGACCGACAGGGTCGAATCATCGACCGGCGCCCCGTCCGAAATCACCATGAGAATCTTGCGCGCTTCGGGGCGGCCGAGCAGGCGGCGATGCGCCCATTCCAGCGCCTCGCCGTCGATGTTCTCCTTGAGTAGCCCCTCCTTCATCATCAGGCCGAGGTTGTTGCGGCTGCGCCGCCAGGGCGCATCGGCGGATTTGTAGATGATGTGGCGCAGGTCGTTCAGCCGCCCGGGCTGTTCGGGGCGCCCCTCCTTGAGCCAGGCTTCGCGCGCCTGCCCCCCCTTCCAGGCGCGGGTGGTGAAGCCGAGGATCTCGACCTTCACGTTGCAGCGTTCGAGCGTGCGGGCAAGGATATCCGCGCAGGTCGCGGCGATCGAGATCGGCCGCCCGCGCATGCTGCCCGAATTGTCGATCAGAAGCGTCACCACCGTGTCGCGGAACTCGGTCTCGGTCTCGATCTTGAAACTGAGCGGCGTGGTCGGATTCGCCACCACCCGCGCCAGCCGCCCGGCGTCGAGAATGCCTTCCTCGCGGTCGAATTCCCAGGCGCGGTTCTGCTTGGCCTGAAGCCGGCGCTGGAGCTTGTTGGCAAGGCGCGAGACGGCGCCCTTGAGCAGTTCGAGCTGCTGGTCGAGATAGGCCCGCAGCCGCTCGAGCTCGACCGGCTCGGCCAGTTCCTCGGCCCGCACCACCTCGTCATGGGCCGCCAGATAGACGCGGTAATCGGGGTCGGCCTCGCTCGGGCCCGGCTCGGGGAGCTCCTGTGGCAGTTCTCCCTCGGGCGTCTCGGCGTCATCGACATCGGCCTCGGTCTGCAACTGGTCCATGCTGACCTCGATCTCGGAGTCATCGAGCTCGGGCTGCTGGGCCTCGGACTCCTCCGCCTCGGCGGTGTCCTCCTCGTCGTTGCCGGTGCTGTCGGGGGTGTCGTCCTCGGCCCCGGGCTCCTCCTCGGCCTCGTCGTCCTGCATGTCGTCGAGCGCGTCCGGGTCATCGCCAAGCTGGTCGCCATAGCCCAGGTCCGAGATGATCTGGCGTGCGAGCCGGGCAAAGGCCGTCTGGTCCGACAGCGCCGCCGGCAGATCCCGGAGCGTTTCTCCCGCGTGCTGCTCCATGAAATCGCGCCACAGACCGGCCAGGTGATGCGCGGCCGGCGGCAGGTCGCGCCCGGTGGCGACTTCGCGCACGAGGTAACCGGCCGCCACCGGCAGGGGTGCCGTGCTCGAATCGGTAATCTCGTGATAGCCGCGCTGCTTCGCCTCGTGGCCGATCCGTGCGTCGATGTTGCGCGCGGTGCCCGGCATCTCGCGCGCGCCCATGGCCTCGCAGCGCGCGGTTTCCAGCGCCTCGTAAAGATCGCGCGCCATGCCCATGGGCGGAACATAGCGGTTGTGGGTGCCGGGGTCGTGATAGCGCCGGTGCAGCGCCAGCGAATCGGCGGTGCCCCGGGCCAGCGCCACCTCGTCGCGGGTCATGCGGCGGCTCACCTGCGGCAGCCGCATCGCCTCTCCCGACAGGCCCGAGGGGTCCACGGTATAGCTGACGGAAAGCTCGGGGTCGTTGGCCATGACCCGGGTGGCGCCGGCCAGTGCCTTCTTGAAGGGATCGGCGGGATTGTCGCTCGCGCGGGTCATGAACAGCGCCCTGTATCTTGGGGAACGGGTCTCATCCCCACATATCTAGAGGCCCGGTCCGGCAAACTCCAGCCGCTTCGCCGGATTTCCGCCGCCGCCCCGCGCCCCGAACGCCGCGCGCGGGCCTGCAAAACAATCCGCCCCGGGCCTTCTTCTGGCCGGAAATATCCCCGCCGGAGGCATGAAGATCCGGCCCCGCCGCCGGTGCTGTCCCGGCCCTCTCGCCGGTGCACCGCGGTCTTGTCGTCCGTCAGACCAGCGAGGCGCTCGCGGCGCTTTCGGGCAGTTCCTCGTCAAAGCAGCGCTGGTAGAACTCGGCCACGGTCTGGCGCTCGAGCTCGTCGCACTTGTTGAGGAACGACAGGCGGAAGGCATAGCCCACGTTGCGGAAGATCGAGGCGTTCTGCGCCCAGGTGATGACGGTGCGCGGGCTCATCACCGTGGACAGTTCCCCGTTCATGAAGGCGGTGCGGGTCAGGTCGGCGACGCGCACCATCTGGCTGACGGTCCGGCGCCCCTTTTCGGTGTTGTAATGGGGGGCCTTGGCCAGGACGATCGCGCATTCGGCATCGTGGCTCAGGTAGTTGAGCGTGGCGACCAGGCTCCAGCGGTCCATCTGCGCCTGGTTGATCTGCTGGGTGCCGTGATAAAGCCCGGTGGTGTCGCCAAGCCCGACCGTGTTCGCGGTCGCGAACAGGCGGAACGAGGGGTGGGGGGTGATGATCTCGTTCTGGTCGAGCAGCGTCAGCTTGCCGTCATGTTCCAGCACGCGCTGGATCACGAACATCACGTCGGCACGGCCGGCGTCATATTCGTCGAACACGATGGCGGTCGGGTTGCGCAGCGCCCAGGGCAGGATCCCCTCCTGGAACACGGTCACCTGCTTGCCGTCCACGAGCTTGATCGCGTCCTTGCCGATCAGGTCGATGCGCGAGACATGGCTGTCGAGGTTCACCCGCACCGTGGGCCAGTTCAGCCGCGCCGCCACCTGTTCGATATGGGTCGATTTCCCGGTGCCGTGATAGCCCTGGATCATGACGCGGCGATTGTAGGTGAACCCGGCGAGGATCGCCAGCGTCGTGTCGGGATCGAACTTGTAGTTGGGGTCCAGCTCGGGCACGCGGCCGGTGCGCTGCGCGAAACCCTTCACCCGCATCGGCGTGTCGATCCCGAAGACTTCCGAGACCGAGATTTCCTCGGTCGGCTTTTCGGCGGCGTCGATCATGCCATCGGCCATTTGCGTCGTCCTCTTTCAAACAGGGCGCGGGTCTTGCGCGCGGTTCCCGGGGTGGTGCAACAAACGGCGGGTAAGGGCAAGGGATCAGTCCTTGAAATTGCGGCTGCCCTTCAACTGGTCCCAGGCCCAGACGACAAGCTGCAGCTGTTCTTCCTGGCTGCGGTCGCCGCCGTTCATGTCGGGATGCAGCACCTTGATCAGCGCCTTGTAGGCGCGGCGCACGTCGGCCTTGCTGGCGGTCTCGGCGACCTCGAGGATCTCGATCGCGCGGCGTTCGGTCGGCGGCAGGCGGCGGCCGGTCTGGCCGCGCCGCCCGGGATTGCGGGTCGCATTCTCGCCCAGAACCTGGTGCGGATCCTCGATGCCAAGCCGGGACCAGGCGCGCGCCTCCGGGTCGTTCAGCGGGCGGGTCTTGCGCTCCCAGACGCGATCGCGGGTATGCTGGGCGTTGATTTCGGCCTCGGTGGTGCCATCGAAGAAATTCCAGCTCAGGTTGTATTCGCGCACGTGCTGCTGGCAGAACCAGTAATATTCATCGAGCACATCGGGCGCCTTGGGCGCGCGGTAGCGGCCCGGTTCGGTGCAGCCCTCGGCCTCGCAGCGGCGCACCGAGGTTTCCGAGGCGCCGGACATTCCCCGCCTCGTGCGTGAACCGCGTTTCTTGGCCGACGAGACGGACATGTCGAAACCGAACGGGTCTGGTCTTGTCATGGACTGATCCTCCCTGGACATGCCTTCAAGATTCGGATCGTGCAGTTTAAGCTAACGGACAAAGGATAACAGAGGCCGAGGCGAACAAATTGACGCATCCCGATTCCAATCCCGATCCCATCTCCGTGACCGCACAGATCCGCGGGCGGCTCGAGGCCGCGTTCTCACCGCGCGAACTCGAGGTGGCGGATGTCAGCGAAAGCCATCGCGGTCACGCCGGCTACCGCGAAGGCGGCGAAAGCCATTTCGACGTGCGCATCCGCGCGGCGGCCTTCGAGGGGCGTTCACGCATTGCGCGGCACCGCGCGGTTCACGACGCGCTCGGGCCCGAACTGATCGGGCGGATCCACGCGCTGGCGCTCGACATCGGCACCTAGAGGCGCGCCTAGCGGTCCGCACCCTTGTCGGGACCGGCGCCGAGCGTGGGCTCGCGCCGGACCGCGGCTGCGCCGTTGCGCCCGCCGCGGGCCGGTTCGGCCCGCATGGCGCCGCCGCCCGCGGCTTCGGCTGCCGGGCGCGGTGCTGACGGTGCCTTCGGCCCTTCGGGCACGGCCGGCGGATCGAGCCGGCGCGGCTGGAACTGCTCCACCGCCTCGTCGCTTGCGCGCCGGAACACCAGCAGACTGCGCATATGGACGCTCGAGCCGGTAAAGCCGCTGCGTTCGCTGCTCGGCAGCGTCTCGGCGCGCAGGAATTCCCAGCCCTCGGCGGCCATGCCGTTCAGCGTGCCCTCGATGGTCAGCGCGAAGCGGGCTTCGGGCGCCTTCACGTTGCGCAATTTCTCGCCCCGTTCGGGGGCCGGTATCACCTTGTATTCATACATTCGCCAGAACCTGCGGCTTTGCCCGGCCGCGTTCGCCGGCCCATGGCCGGGCCGCCTGCGGGGCCTGTTTCCTGTGTCACGCGGCACGATGTCATATGGCCGCTCCCTCGTGTTTTGCAACCGTTCCCGCGTTGCTCAGCCCGTGCCGGCAGAGTTGCGCCGGATGCCGATGCCGATCGCCTTGCCCGCACCCGCCGGCCAGCCAAGCCGGTCATGGGCCGCCTTCATCGCCGCAAGGCGGGCCGACACTTCGGGCGGGAAGGGAGCGACCTTCGGCCCGCTGCGGTCCACATGCAGCCCGAGCGTCTCGGCCGTCGCCGCGAGCCAGCCGTCAACGTGGTAAAGCTCCTGCCAGAAGTGGAACCGCTTGGAATCGTGATCGAGCAGTTGCAGGCGCGCGCGCACCCGGTCGCCCTCGTGCAGCTCGCGCCGATAGCGGATCTGGATCGCGCCGGTGAAGGTGGTGCAGCCGGTGGCGGCGGCATATTCCGCACCAAGGCCGAGGTCGCCATAGATCTCCTCGCTGCCGCGGTCGAACAGCAGGCTGTAATAGGCCATGTTGAGATGGCCGTTATAGTCGATCCAGGCCGGTTCGATCACCATCTCGCTGGAAAATGCCGGGGCGGGAAAGTCGGTGGTCATCCCCGGGCGCTCATCCCTGGGCGCCGAGCTTTTCCGCGACCAGATCGTTCACCGCCTTCGGGTTGGCCTTGCCCTGGGTCGCCTTCATCACCTGGCCGACGAACCAGCCGGCGAGTTTCGGATTGGCGCGGGCCTTTTCCACCTGTTCGGGGTTCTCGGCGATCACCTTGTCCACCGCCGCTTCGAGCGCGCCGAGGTCGGTCACCTGTTTCATGCCGCGCGATTCGACGATCTCGGCCGGGTCACCGCCATCCGTATAGACGATCTCGAACAGATCCTTGGCGATCTTGCCGGAAATATCGCCGCTCGCGATCAGGTCGATGATGGCGCCAAGCTGCGCGGGCGAAACCGGGCTTTCGGTGATCCGGCGGTCGTCCTTGTTGAGCCTGCCGAACAGTTCGTTGATGACCCAGTTCGCGGCCGCCTTGCCGTCGCGCCCTTCGGCCACCGATTCGAAATAGGCGGCGGATTCCACTTCCGCCGTCAGCACAGCCGCATCATAGTCGCTGAGGCCGAGGTCGGCCATGAACCGCGCCTTCTTGGCGTCGGGCAGTTCGGGCAGGGCGGCGCGGATCTCGTCCACCCAGGCCTGTTCGATTTCAAGCGGGAGCAGGTCCGGGTCGGGAAAATACCGGTAATCCTGTGCGTCTTCCTTGCTGCGCATGGAGCGCGTCTCGCCCTTGTCGGGATCGTAGAGGCGGGTTTCCTGCCCGAAGGTCTCGCCGCTTTCCAGCAGCGCGATCTGGCGACGTGCCTCGTAATCCACCGCATGCTGGATGAAGCGCAGCGAATTCATGTTCTTGATCTCGCAGCGGGTGCCGAGATGGCTGAAATCGCCGCTTTCGCGGAACTTCTCGTAATCGCCGGGGCGGCAGACGCTCACGTTCACATCGGCACGCAGGCTGCCGTGCTGCATGTTGCCGTCGCAGGTGCCGAGATAGCGCATGATGAGGCGCAGCTTGCCGACATAGGCCGCGGCCTCTTCGGGGCTGCGCATGTCGGGCTTGCTGACGATCTCCATCAGCGCGACGCCGGTGCGGTTCAGATCGACGAAGGACATGTGCGGATCCATGTCGTGGATCGACTTGCCGGCATCCTGTTCCACGTGGATCCGCTCGATCCGCACATGGCGCGCAAGCCCCTCGCCAAGCTCGACCAGAACTTCGCCTTCGCCGACGAGCGGATGATAAAGCTGGCTGATCTGATAGCCCGAGGGCAGGTCGGGATAGAAGTAGTTCTTGCGGTCGAAGGACGAATAGAGATTGATCCGGGCATTGAGGCCAAGCCCCGTGCGCACCGCCTGTTCGATACAGTATTCGTTCAGCACCGGCAGTATTCCGGGCATGGCCGCATCGCCGAAGGCGACGCTGGCGTTCGGCTCGGCCCCGAACCGGGCCGAAGCGCCGGAAAAGAGCTTGGAATTGCTGGTGATCTGGGCATGAATTTCCATGCCGACGACCACTTCCCAATCGTGTTTCGCCCCCGAAAAGACCTTGGGGGCCGGGGTGTCATAAACCAGATCGAGCATCTTGCCCTGCCTTTCCATTCGCATCATGCGTGGCCTGCTTTTTACGGCAGCGCCGGGTTCTGGGCAAGGGCGCTGCCGATCACGTGATGCGGGTTATTGCGGGCGGGCGGCGCGGATGCGGGCGATCATCTCGCCCATGTCCTTCGAGCGCCCGCCGGCGGTGGCGATCCGGTCGAGCTGGGCCCCGATCAGCATCTGGCGTCCGCCGTCATAGTGGCGCCAGCTCTGGAAGGCGGTGCACATGCGGGCGGCGGTCTGCGGATTGACCGGGTCGAGCGTCAGCAGCCAGTCCGCAAACAGCGCATAGCCGCGGCCGTCGCGGCTGTGAAAGCCGCCGTGGTTGCCCGCAAGCGCCCCGAGCACGGCGCGGAAGCGGTTCGGATTCTTCCAGTTGAAATCCGGGTGCTGCACCAGGGCGCGGGTTTTCGCGACCGCCGCGTCCGGGGCCGCGTGGGAAATCTGGATCGCGAACCACTTGTCGATCACCAGCCGCTCATGGCGCCATTGCTCGTAGAAGGCAGCCGTTTCGGCCTCTCCCCGGCCGATCGCGAGCAGCGCCCCGAGCGCGCCAAGTTGCAGCGTCATGTTGTCGGCGGCCGCATATTCCGATGCGGCACGCGCCCCCCCGTCGCGGCGCGACCAGAGCGCAAGCGCCGCCGTGAACAGCGCGCGCCGGCCCGACTGCGCGGCATCGGGGCTGTAGCGCTCGCGCACCGCGTTCGCATCGAGCAGCGCCGGAAGATCGTCGGCCAGCGTCTCGGAAAGCGCATCCAGAAGGCGCTCGCGCGCGGCATGGATCGCCTCGGGGGCGGGGATGATCCCATGGGCCGAAAGCGCGAGCGCGATCTCGGATTCGCCGGGCAGGCCCAGCATCAGCGCGCGATAGGCCGGGTCGAGCGAGTCGTCGCGCAGCACCGCGCGCAGCCCCTCAAGGTAATCCGGGTTCGGGCGCGCATCGCTCGTCGCCATGTAGCAGAGCGTTTCGCGGGCAAGCGCCTGCCCGGCCTCCCAGCGGTTGAACGGATCGGTGTCATGGGCCAGCAGAAAGGCGCGCTCGGCATCGCTGATCTCGTGTTCGAGGATCACGGGGGCGGAGAAATCGCGCAGGATCGAAGGCACCGGCCGCCCGGAAAGCCCCTCGAAGGTGAAGCTCTGGCTGTCCTTCGTCAGTTCCAGCATCTGCGTCGGCACCACCTCGTCGCCATTCGCGCCGAGCAGGCCGACCGCGATCGGAATGATCTGCGGGCGCTGCACGGGCGAGGCGGCGCTTGGCGGTGTGGATTGCGTGAAGGTCAGCGTGTAGGTGCCTGAATCGTATTCTTCTTTCACCGCTACGCGTGGCGTTCCCGCCTGCGTATACCAGCGCAGGAACTGGCAGAGCTCGCGCCCGGTCACGTCCTCGAACACCGAAAGCCAGTCCTCGATGGTGATGGCCTGCCCGTCGAACCGCGCGAAATAAAGCTCGAGCGCCTCGGCATAGGCCTTGTCCCCGACGAGGCGCTTCAGCATCCCGATCACTTCGGCGCCCTTTTCATAGACGGTGGCGGTGTAGAAGTTGTTGATCTCCTGGAAATGATCCGGGCGCACGGGATGCGCGAGCGGGCCGTTGTCCTCGGGGAACTGGCGCGCGCGCAGGTCGATCACGTCGCGGATGCGCTTCACCGGGGCCGAGCGCATGTCGGCGGTGAACTGCGCATCGCGGAAGACGGTCAGCCCTTCCTTGAGGCAAAGCTGGAACCAGTCGCGGCAGGTGATGCGGTTGCCGGTCCAGTTGTGGAAATATTCATGGGCAATGATCGCCTCGATCCGCTCGAAATTGGCGTCGGTGCTGGTCTCGGGGCTTGCCAGAACGGCGGCGGAGTTGAACACGTTCAGCCCCTTGTTCTCCATCGCGCCCATGTTGAAATCATCGACCGCGACGATGTTGAACACGTCGAGGTCGTATTCACGGCCGTAAACCTGTTCGTCCCATTGCATCGCCCGCTTGAGCGCCTCCATGGCAAAGGCGCATTTGTCCTCGTCGCCGCCCGGGCGCACCCAGAGGTTGAGATCGACCCGCCGGCCGCTCGCGGTGGTGAAGCGGTCCGAATGGGCGACAAGATCGCCCGCGACCAGCGCGAACAGATAGGAGGGCTTGGGCCAGGGATCGTGCCAGAGTGCATGGCCCGGTCCCCGCGGCCCGGGATTGCCGTTCGACAGCAGCACGCTCGCGCTGCCGTTGATCTCGACCGTGAACACCGCCATCACCTCGGGACGGTCGGGATAATAGGTGATCTTGCGGAATCCTTCCGCCTCGCACTGGGTGCAGAACATGCCGTTCGACAGATAAAGCCCCTCGAGCGCGGTATTGGCGCCCGGGTTGATCTCGACCTCGGCCTCGAACAGGAATTCGCCTTCGGGCACGGGGCAGGTGAGCCCCTCTCTGGTGATCCGGGGCGAAATCGCGGTGCCGTCGATCCGGGCCGAGATCAGCCTGAGATTCTCGCCATGAAGAAAGAACTCCTGCTCGGGCGAGTTCAGGTTGGGGCTGAAGACGATGCGGCTTTTGACGCGCGTCGCATCCGGGTCGAGGTCGAACTCCAGATGCACGCTTTCGATCAGCCAGCCGAACGGGGCGTAATCCGACAGGTAAACCGTGCCGGGGGCCGAATCCTTCATTGATCTTCTCCGCCATGGAACAAATCCGAATCCGCAGACGTTAAGTCCGTAGCCGGTGCTGCGCAACCATCCGCACGGGACCGCATCCGACCGAACGATCGACAAGGAGGGCGCCTCATGTCCGCACCCAGAACCAACGTCGAGAAACAGGCCCGCCGCCATCGCTGGTCACTGATCGGCATGGCGCTGGGGATCATCCTGCTGATGCTCCTGCTCGCGGTCTGGCTCGTCGCCGGGCCCAAGGCCGAGAACGAGGCCGCCGATACCGAACCCGGCACCACCACCAGCGAGGAGATGGCCGCCCCCGAAGGCGCCGGCGAAGGGGGCGATACGGGCGCGCCCGCGACCGAGGGCGAGGACGCGACCCGGGAAGCGCCGGCCACCGAATAACGCGCCTGCTAACACGCCCGGCGCGGGTCACGCGCCGCCGGTGGATGGGCGCGCGCACCAAGAGGGGTGTTTATTCCCGTCGTCCAAGGCATTATCTCAGGATGCATGAACCAGAAAGGCCCGGTCATGCGTCCCGTTGTCGGTATCATCAGCAATTCCTATCTCGAGAACGACGAATATCCCGTTCACGCGGGCGGAACCATCAATTCCGAGGCGGTGGCGGCGGTGGCCGACTGCATCCCGCTGATCATCCCCGCCGATCCGCGTTTCGTCTCGACCAAGGAACTGCTGGCGACCTGCGATGCCTTCCTGCTGACCGGGGGGCGCCCCAACGTCCACCCCGAGGAATACGGCGAGAGCGCGACCGAGGCGCACGGCAGTTTTGACCGTGCCCGCGATGCGGTGACGCTGCCTTTGGTGCGCGCCTGCGTCGAGCGCGGACAGCCGGTGTTCGGCATCTGCCGGGGCTTTCAGGAAATGAACGTGGCCATGGGCGGCTCGCTCCACCCCGAGATCCGCGACCTGCCGGGGCGGATGAACCACCGGATGCCCCCCGAAGGGACGCTCGAGGAGCGTTTCGCCCTGCGCCATCCCGTGACCTTTACCGAGGGCAGCGTGTTTCACCGTCTGTTCGGCCGGACCGAGGTCATGACCAATTCGCTGCACGGGCAGGGGATCAAACGCGCGGGCGAGCGGGTATCGGTGGACGGGGTTGCGGGCGACGGCACCCCCGAGGCGATCCACATCCGCGATGCTGCCGGCTTTGCGCTGGGCGTGCAGTGGCACCCCGAATGGAACGCCGCGAACGACCCGGTGTCGCGGCCGCTGTTCCGGGCCTTTGGCGAGGCCGCCCGAGCCTGGGTGACGGCGCGCCGGCCCGCGGCGATCGAGCGGATCGCCTGAGTTTCGCCCGAAATCCGGGAAAAACCGCTTTTTCATACGGGAAATCCCGCCCGGAAGGGGCCGGTAAATTGTCCCGATCTTGTCGTGATTCCGCGGCTTTGCTTGTGGCGTGGCCGTTCACGCGCTACTGATTCTCCAATTCGCGCTCGCTGCGACCCGCAGCACATGACGAAGGAAAAGGGGGCAGACCGATGAAGATTGCCGCACCGAAGGAAACCCGGCCCGGCGAGGCGCGCGTGGCGATGACGCCCGAAAGTGCCCGCCAGCTTCAGAAACTCGGACATGACTGCATGATCGAAACCGGCGCCGGGGCGGCCGCCGGCTTTACCGATGCGGCCTATGCCGAGGCCGGGGTCGAGATCGCCGAGAACGCCGGGGCGCTCGTGGCCGCCGCCGATGTGGTCACGCAGGTGCGCCCGCCGGACGAGGATGAAATCGCCCGCCTGCGCGAGGGGCAGACGCTGATTTCGCTGTTCTATCCGACGGCGAACGAGGCGCTGATGAAGCAGGCCGCCGAGCGCGGCGCGACCGTGATTGCCATGGACATGGTGCCGCGGATCTCCCGCGCGCAGAAGATGGACGTGCTGTCCTCCATGGCCAATATCGCCGGCTATCGCGCGGTGATCGAGGCCGGCAACAATTTCGGGCGCTTCTTTACCGGGCAGGTGACGGCGGCGGGCAAGGTGCCCCCGGCCCGGGTGCTGGTGATCGGCGCCGGGGTGGCGGGGCTTGCCGCGATCGGCACGGCGACCAGCCTCGGCGCGGTCACGCTGGCCTTCGACGTGCGCCCGGAGGTGGCCGAACAGGTCGAATCCATGGGGGCCGAATTCGTCTATCTCGATTTCAGGGGCGAACAGGCGGATGGTGCCGGCACCGGCGGCTATGCCGCGCCCTCGAGCCCCGAATTCCGCGAGGCGCAGCTTGCGAAGTTCCGCGAGCTTGCGCCGGATGTGGATATCGTCATCACCACGGCGCTGATCCCGAACCGCGAGGCGCCCGAACTCTGGACCGAGGACATGGTGGCGGCGATGAAGCCCGGCAGCGTGATCGTCGACCTCGCGGCCGAGCGGGGCGGCAACTGCAAGCTGACCGTCCCCGACCAGAAGATCACCACCGAAAACGGGGTGACGATCATCGGCTATACGGATTTCCCGAGCCGTATGGCGAACCAGGCAAGCACGCTTTTCGCGACGAATATCAGGCACATGCTGGCCGATCTTACGCCGGACAAGGACGGGCGCATCACTCACGACATGGAAGACGACGTGATCCGTGGCGCCACCATTGCCCATGACGGCGAGGTGACCTATCCGCCGCCGCCGCCCAAGGTGCAGGCGATCGCCGCCCGGCCCCCGCAGGAGGCGCCGCGCGAACTGACCCGCGAGGAAAAGCGCGCGCAGGAGGTCGCGGCCTTCCGCAAGGCGACCCGTCAGCAGGTCGCGCTGCTGGCCGCGGGGGCGGTGCTCGTGCTTTTGGTCGGGGCCTTCGCGCCGGCGAGCTTCATGGAGCATTTCATCGTTTTCGTGCTCGGCTGCTTCATCGGCTTCCAGGTGATCTGGAACGTGGCCCATGCGCTGCATACGCCGCTCATGTCGGTCACCAACGCGATTTCGGGGATCATCATCGTCGGTGCGCTGCTGCAGATCGGCGCCGGCAACTGGCTGGTGGTGATCCTTGCATTCGTTTCGGTGCTGATCGCGTCGATCAATATCGTCGGCGGTTTCCTGGTCACGCGCCGGATGCTCGCCATGTTCCAGAAGTCGTGAGGAGGGCCGCACCATGAGCCTCGGACTGGCTTCCGCCGCCTATATCGCCGCCACCGTGCTGTTCATCCTGTCGCTGGGCGGACTTTCGAACCAGGAAAGCGCCAAGCGCGCGGTCTGGTATGGCATCATCGGCATGGCCATCGCCGTGCTTGCCACCGTGTTCGGCCCCGGTGTGCGCCACCTGTGGCTGATCCTGATCGCGGCGGCGATCGGCGCGGCCGCCGGCTGGGTGATCGCCAAGCGCGTGCAGATGACCGAAATGCCCCAACTGATCGCCGCCCTGCACAGTTTCGTCGGGCTCGCGGCGGTGTTCATCGGGCTCAATGCCGACATCATGCTGAGTCATGTGACGGCGCTGAAGGCGACCGGGGATTTCTCGGTCGTGGAGGGGCTGACCGGCTTCGAGACGCGGCTCTGGCTCAAGGATGCCGCGGAAATCGCGGTGCTGAAGGTCGAGGTGTTCCTCGGCATCTTCATCGGCGCGGTCACCTTCACCGGGTCCATCGTGGCCTTCGGCAAGCTGGCCGGGCGCATCGCGAGCAAGCCCCGCCAACTGCCCGGCGGGCATATGCTGAACCTTGGTCTGGCGATCCTCGCGCTGATCCTCGGCCTGCTGTATTTCTGGGGTGCCGGCATCTGGACCATGGTGCTGGTGACGCTGATCGCGGGGTTCATCGGCTGGCACCTGATCATGGGCATCGGCGGTGCCGACATGCCGGTGGTGATCTCGATGCTGAACAGCTATTCGGGCTGGGCGGCGGCGGCGACCGGGTTCACGCTCGGGAACGATCTGCTGATCGTCACCGGGGCGCTGGTCGGCTCGTCCGGGGCGATCCTGTCCTACATCATGTGCAAGGCGATGAACCGCAAGTTCGTCAACGTGATCCTCGGCGGCTTTGGCGGCACCTCGGCCGCCGCGGCCGAGGTCGAGGGCGAGATGGTCGCGATCGAGGCCGGCGCGGTGGCCGAGACGCTGAACGAGGCGAACAGCATCATCATCGTTCCCGGTTACGGCATGGCCGTCGCCCAGGCCCAGAACGCGGTGAGCGAGCTTGTCACCAAGCTGCGCGCCGCCGGCAAGGAGGTCCGCTTTGCCATCCACCCGGTCGCCGGGCGGCTCCCGGGGCACATGAACGTGCTGCTGGCCGAGGCGCGGGTGCCCTATGACATCGTGCTCGAAATGGACGAGATCAACGCCGACTTTCCCGAAACCGATGTGGCCATCGTGATCGGCAGCAACGATACGGTGAACCCGGCCGCGGCCGAGGATCCGGACAGCCCGATTGCCGGCATGCCGGTGGTCGAGGTCTGGAAGGCCGGACAGGTCTTTGTCTGCAAGCGCGGGCAGGGCACCGGCTATTCCGGGATCGAGAACCCGCTGTTCTACCGCGACAACACGCGCATGTTCTACGGCGACGCCAAGGACAGCATCAACAAGCTCCTGCCGCTCATCGACTAGGGCGCGGGGCGCGCATCGAGGCCGAGCGCGGCGCAGAGCCGTTCGGCCACCGTGTCGAGTTCCTCTGCCCGCGCGGCGGCAAAACGGGTGGCGGCCCCGCGCGCGGCGGAAAGATCCTGCGGCCGGTCCAGCCAGGTGCCGATCACCTGCGCAAGCTCGTCGCCGTCGCGCACCATGCGTGCGGCGCCGCAATCGGCAAGCGCGCCGTAGGTCTCGGCGAAATTCGCCACATGCGGGCCGCTCGCGATCGCGGCCCCGGCCTGTGCGGGCTCGAACGGGTTGTGCCCGCCGATCGGCAGCAGCGAGCCGCCCAGGAACACGCGCGGGCAAAGCGCATAGAAGGTGCCCGTTTCGCCAAGCGTATCGGCAAGGTAAACCTGCGCTTCCCCCGGCAGCTCGCCCCGGCTGCGGCGGGTGCAGGTGAGCCCGGCGGCCCGGATCTGTGCCTCGACCGTATCGCCGCGCTCGGGGTGGCGGGGCATGAGCAGCAGGCACAGATCCGGGTGGCTGCGCAGAAGTTCCTGCGCGGCGGCCAGCACGATCCTTTCCTCGCCCTCGTGGGTCGAGCTTGCCAGCCAGTGGGGCCGGGAACCAAGCGCGGCGCGAAGCGTGTCGAGCGCCCCGTGATCGACCGGCAGCGGGGCCGAGAGCGCCTTGAGGTTGCTGCCCTCGCGCAGCCGTTCGGGCGGCGCCTGCATGGCCGCAAGCCGCGTGGCGCTGTCGCGGTTCTGGGTCAGGATCAGTGCGAAATGGCCAAGCACGAACCGCGCCGTCTCAGGGTGGCGCTGCCAGCGCGCGGCGGAGCGGGGCGACAGCCGCGCATTCAGCAGCGCAAGCGGAATGCCCCGCGCGCCTGCCGCCGCGAGCATCACCGGCCAGAGTTCGCTTTCGACGAAGATGCCCGCATCCGGGCGCCAGTGATCGAGAAACCGCGCCACGATCCGGGGCGCGTCGAGCGGGGCGAACTGGTGCCGGCAGCGCGGCGGCAGGCGCTCATTGATCAGCCGCGCCGAGGTCGCGGTGCCCGAAGTGACAAGGAACTCCGCATCGGGAAGGCGCGCGCCCATGCGGGCGATCAGCGTCAGCACCGAAAGGCTTTCCCCGACGCTGGCCGCATGGAACCAGATCAGGCGTCCCGAGGAACGGGGCAGGGTGGCATGGCCCAGCCGCTCGCGCTGCCGCGTGGCTGTGACGCCGTGCCGGCGCAGCTTGCGCGAGGCGATGGCGAAGGCAAGCGGGGCAAGGGCGGTGCTTGCGGCACGATAGAACCGGAACAGCGCGGTCGGCGCCCCGGGCCGCTGTGCCATCAGCCGCCCGTATGGCTCATGTGGCGCGACATCTGCCCGTCGAGGCGCTGGCGCGAATAGTCGAAATCATGCCCCTTGGGCTTGCGCGCGATCGCCGCGCGGATCGCGGCCCTGAGCGGCGCGTCGCTGTCCGGGTGGTTGCGCAGCGGGCCGCGCAGGTCGGCGCGATCTTCCTGCCCGAGACACATGAACAGTTCGCCCACGCAGGTCAGGCGCACGCGGTTGCAGCTTTCGCAGAAATTGTGGGTGAGCGGCGTGATGAAACCGATCTTCTGGCCGGTTTCCTCGAGCCGCACGTAATGCGCCGGGCCGCCGGTGCGCTCGGCAAGGTCGGTGACCGTATAGGCGGCCTCGTATTTGCGGCGCAGATCGTCGAGCGCCCAATACTGGCCAAGCCGGTCCTCGTTGCCGATGTCTCCCATGGGCATGACCTCGATCCAGGTCAGGTCCATGTCGCGGCTCGCGCACCATTCGGTTAGACGGGGAAGGTCGTCCTCGTTCACACCCCGCAGCGCGACCGTGTTGATCTTGACCCGCAGCCCCGCCTTCTGTGCCGCGTCGATACCGCGCAGCACCTGGGACAGGCGCCCCCATCGGGTGATCTCGGCGAATTTCGCCTCGTCGAGCGTGTCGAGCGAGATATTGACGCGGCGCACCCCGGCGGCGGCAAGATCGCCCGCGAAGCGTTCAAGCTGTGATCCGTTGGTCGTCAGCGTGAGTTCGCGCAGCGCGCCGCTGTCCAGATGGCGCGACATGGCATCGAAAAAGGACATGATCCCCCGCCGCACCAGCGGTTCGCCCCCGGTGATGCGCAGCTTTTCGACCCCGAGCGCGATGAAGGCGCTGCACATGCGATCGAGTTCCTCGAGCGTCAGAAGTTCCTTCTTGGGCAGGAAGGTCATGTGCTCGGACATGCAATAGACGCAGCGGAAATCGCAGCGATCGGTGACCGAAACGCGCAGATAGGTGATCGGGCGCGCAAAAGGATCGGTCAGCGGGGCCGGACTGGAAAAAGGAGCGTTCATGCTGCATGTGGTAATACTCGCCCTGCGCATCTACAAGAGGGCCGTCGCAAAACATTGTGAAACAGTGAGACATATCCGATGAAACTCGCACATTTCGCCTTTCCGATCCTGCTCATGGGCTGCGCGGCGTGGAACGGCGCCGAGTCCCCGGATGCGGCCGGGGCCGCTGATGCGGATGCGACCGGGACCGGGACCGGGGCCGGGGCCGTTTCGGAACGCGGCGCGGACGCGAACGATACGGAGACGGCGGGCGCGGTGCTTGCCAGCGGCCAGACGCAGCGCACCATCGCCAGCCTTGGCGATCCGGCGCGCGGCGGGCTGTGGCTGGAAACGCCGCTGGTGAAAAGCGAAATGCCCGGCAGGCTCAGCGCCGTCAGGACCGGCGGGAGCGCCGAGGTCACGCTGATCCCGATTCCGGGCGCCGCAAGCGCCGGGAGCCGGATATCGCTCGAGGCGATGCAGAAGCTCGGCGTGTCGCCCGGCGATCTCGTGGAGCTCGACGTGACCGCCGGCGGCTGACCGCTCTGATCGCTCCGGCCGATCCCGCCGCGACTATTCCACGGTCACGGATTTCGCGAGGTTGCGCGGCTGGTCCACGTCGGTGCCCTTGGCGACGGCGGTGTGATAGGCCAGCAACTGTGCCGGAATTGCGTAGAGGATCGGGGCGAGCGCCGGATGGATGGCCGGCATGGCGATGGTGGACCAGACGTCCCCGCCGGCCGCGGCCACGCCCGCCTCGTCCGTGATCAGCAGCACCCGCGCCTTGCGCGCGATCACCTCCTGCATGTTCGACATGGTCTTGTCGAACAGCCCGTCGCTCGGCGCCAGAACCACGATCGGAAGGTCCGTATCAACGAGCGCGATCGGCCCGTGCTTGAGTTCTCCCGACGCATAGCCTTCGGCATGTATATAGCTGATTTCCTTAAGTTTCAGCGCCCCTTCAAGCGCGAGCGGATACATCAGGCCGCGCCCGAGGAACAGCACGTCGCTTGCCTCGCTCAGGTGCCGGGCCACCCTGCGGATCGCCTCGCTCTGTTCGAGCGCCGAGTTCACCGCCCCCGGCAGGCTGCGCAGCGCCGCCACGTGTTCGGCGATCTGCGCCGCGCTCATGGTGCCACGGTCGGCCGCGGCCTTGAGCGCGAGGATCAGGAGCACCACCAACTGGCAGGTGAAGGCCTTGGTCGAGGCGACGCCGATCTCGGCCCCGGCATGGATCGGCAGGGCGATGTCGCTTTCCCGCGCCATGGTGCTTTCGGCTGCGTTGATGACCGAAAGGATGTGGTCGGCCTTGCCCCGGCAATACCGCAGCGCGGCGAGCGTATCGGCCGTCTCGCCCGACTGGCTCACGAACAGGGCGAGCGAGCCTTCGGGAAGCGGCGGCTCGCGATAGCGGAATTCCGAGGCCACGTCGATCTCGACCGGCAGCCGCGCCAGTTGTTCGAACCAGTATTTCGCCGTCAGGCACGCATAATAAGCCGTGCCGCAGCCGACCATGGTCAGCCGGCTGACCTTGCTGAAATCGAGATCGGCCTCCTTGAGGTCGATCATGTCACCCCCGCTTGGCAGGTAGCAGCGGATGGTTTCGGCGATGACCACCGGCTGTTCCGCGATCTCCTTGGCCATGAAGTGCTTGTAGCCGCCCTTGTGCGCCTTGGTCGCGGAGGCTTCGATGGTCTTTTCCGGGCGGTCCACCGGCATGCCCTGCGCGTCGAAAATCCGTGCGCCCTCGCGGGTCAGCACGGCGCGGTCGCCTTCATCAAGGTAGGTGACGCGGCTGGTCATGCGCGCCAGCGCGATCGCGTCGCTGCCGATATAGATTTCGCCCTCGCCATGGCCGATCGCCAGCGGCGAGCCGCGGCGCGCGACCACCATGAGGTCGTCGTGACCCTCGAACAGGAAGGCAAGCGCAAAGGCCCCGTCCAGCCGGTCGAGCGTGCGGAAGGCCGCCTGCACCGGCTCGTCACCCTGCCGCAGGTGCGATGCGGTCAATTGCGCCACCACCTCGGTATCGGTCTCGGTCTCGAACGCGGCACCCTCTGCCACAAGTTCGGCCCGCAACTCGCGATAGTTCTCGATGATGCCGTTATGCACCACGGCGACCGGTCCGGTCTGG
The DNA here is from genome assembly GCF_900156525.1 of Pontibaca methylaminivorans. Taxonomy (NCBI): domain Bacteria; kingdom Pseudomonadati; phylum Pseudomonadota; class Alphaproteobacteria; order Rhodobacterales; family Roseobacteraceae; genus Pontibaca; species Pontibaca methylaminivorans. The sequence continues at coordinate 516,972 of NZ_FTPS01000001.1, read as the reverse complement.
TGCGGGTGGGCATTGGCGACCGAGGGCGCGCCATGGGTGGCCCAGCGGGTATGGCCGATACCCGATTTCCCCCGCAGCGGCTCGTGCACCAGCAGGTCGCTCAGATTCGCAAGCTTGCCGACCGCGCGCCGCCGGTCGAGGGCACCGTCGTTCAGCGTGGCGATGCCGGCGCTGTCATAGCCGCGGTATTCCAGCCGCTTCAGCGCCTCGACCAGGATGGGCGCGGCCTCGTGCCTGCCCAGGATTCCGACGATACCGCACATTATTTTGTTCCTGCCTCTTTGGTGTTCTTGAGTTTCGCGAGTTCGCGCAGCCGCTCTGCCCAATGCGGCTTGTTCTGCTGCTGCGCGCGCCCGATGGCGAGCGCGCCCGCCTCCACATCGCGGGTGATGACCGATCCGCTCGCGGTCAGGGCGCCGGCGCCGACCGTTACCGGCGCAACCAGCATGGTGCTTGAACCGATGAAGGCATCCGCGCCGATCTCGGTGTGATGTTTCGCAACGCCGTCGTAATTGCAGGTGACGGTGCCGGCGCCGATATTCGCGCCCGCGCCCACATGGGCGTCGCCGATATAGGTCAGGTGATTGATCTTGGCCCCGGCATCGACCGTGGCGTTCTTGATCTCGACGAAATTGCCGACGCGCACGTCCTCGGCCAGTTCCACCCCCGGCCGCAGCCGCGCATAGGGGCCGACCACCGCGCCCCGGCTCACATGGCAGCCCTCGAGATGCGAGAACGCCCGGATCGTCGCGCCGGATTCAACCGTGACGCCCGGGCCGAAGACGACATTCGGCTCGATCACGCTGTCGCGCCCGATCACCGTGTCGAAGGCGAAATAGACCGTCTCGGGCGCCATCAGGGTGACGGCGTTCTCCAGCGCCTCGGCACGGGCGCGGGTCTGGAACACGCGGTCGGCTGTGGCGAGTTCGGCGCGGGAATTGACGCCGAGCGTCTCGTCCTCGGGGCAGGTGACGACCGCGCTGCGCAGCCCTCTCTGCCGCGCCAGGGCAACGATGTCGGTAAGATAGTATTCGCCCGCTGCGTTGTCGTTGCCGACCGCCTCGACCAGATCGAACAGAACCCCCGCATCGGCGGCTATAAGTCCACTGTTGCAAAGGCTTATGTCGCGCTCCTGATCTGTCGCATCCTTGTATTCGACGATCCGCTCCAGCGCATCGCCGTCCATCACGAGCCGCCCGTAGCGGCCCGGATCCGCCGCCTCGAACCCCAGCACCACGATGTCGGCGCTGCCGCGCGCGGCGCGCATCCGCGCCAGTGTTTCGGCGCTGATGAAGGGGGTGTCGCCGTAAAGGACGATGGCATCGCCGGTGAAACCGGCAAGCGGCGCGCGCGCCTGCATGACCGCATGGGCGGTGCCGTTCTGCCGGTCCTGGATCACCACTTCGGCCGCCGGGTCGATATCCTGCGCCACTGTGCGCACGCGCTCCGCCCCGTGACCGGCCACCACCACGATCCGTTCGGGCGCGAGCGCGCGTCCGGCCGCCATCGCATGGGCGAGCATTGGCGCCTGGGCGATTGGGTGCAGCACCTTGGGCAGGTCCGAATTCATCCGCGTGCCCCGACCGGCGGCGAGAATGATGAGGGCAAGCGACATGTGTTTTCCTTTGTCTTTCGGGCAGGCCCGTTCTATCCGCTGGGGAAGACGGCGCAAGCCGCAGCAGGGTCACACTAGGTTGCGCCCTGAAACAATGGCAGAAATGCGCGCAGGAGGGGATTTGGGCGTGCACACGGTGATCTTCGATCTGGACGGCACGCTTGCCGATACCTCGGGCGACCTTCTGGCCGCGGCCAATGCCTGCTTCCGCGAGATGGGGCTTGGCGATGTGCTGGATCATTCCCGCGACGCCGGCATCGCCCTGCGCGGCGGGCGTCCGATGCTGGCCGAGGGGCTGCGCCGGCACCGGCGTTTCGACGCGGATCTGGTCGAACGCTATTACCCGCGGCTGCTGGAATGCTATCGCGATGCGATCGACGTGCACACGGTGCTTTATCCGGGCGTCGAAACCGCCATCGGCGCGCTGAAAGCCGCGGGCCACCGGGTCGGCATCTGCACCAACAAGCCCGAGGCGCTGGCCGAGCTCCTGCTCGGACGGCTCGGCATCCGGGGCGTGTTCGATTCGCTGGTCGGGGCCGATACGCTCGCGGTGCGCAAACCCGACCCCGAACCCCTGCGCGAGGCCGTGCGCCGCGCCGGGGGCGATCCCGCGCTTTGCCTTCTGGTCGGCGACAGCGACACCGACCACGCCACCGCCCGCGCGGCCGGGGTGCCCTCGGTGCTGGTGACCTTCGGACCGGCCGGAAACAGCGTGGCGGCGCTGAAGCCCGAGGCGCTGCTGGGATCATTCGCGGAACTGCCGGGCCTCGTCACCCGCCTGACCGGCGAGAGCGGAACGCGCCCCCCGGCGATGTCGCGGGTGCCATGACCCGCAAGGGCGATACCGCCGGGGCTTTTTCCCGCAGCTTTACCGAGCCCGCGCCGATCCCCGAAGAAGGTATCGCGGCGGCGGTGGCGCTCATGCGCAGCGGGCGGCTGCACCGTTACGGCGACGCCGGCGACGACGAGCCGGGCGAGGTGGCGCTGTTCGAGCGGGAATTCGCGGCCTTTGTCGGGGCGCGCTATTGCGTCGCGCTGGCCTCGGGGGGCTATGCGCTTTCCACGGCGCTGCGGGCACTGGGGGTCGGGCCGGGTGATTCCGTGCTATGCAACGCCTTCACGCTTGCGCCGGTGGCGGGGGCGATCGCTTCGGTCGGTGCGGTGCCGGTCTATGTCGGGACGAGCGCGGATCTGACCATCGACCTTGACGATCTTGCGGCAAAGGCCGGGCAGGCGCGGGTTCTGCTGCTGAGCCACATGCGTGGCCATATCTGCGACATGGATCGCCTGACCGAGATCTGCGCGCGGGCGCGCGTCGCGGTGATCGAGGATTGCGCCCATACCATGGGGGCCACCTGGAACGGGCGCCCCTCGGGGCGGCACGGCGTCATCGGCTGCTATTCGACCCAGAGCTACAAGCATCTCGACTCGGGCGAGGGCGGATTGCTGGTGAGCGACGACGCCGACATCGCCGCGCGCGCGATACTTCTGTCCGGTTCCTATATGCACTTTGGCCGCCACCTTGCGGCACCGCCGGCCGAAGCCTTTGCCGCGCTGCGCTACGAGGTTCCGAATGTCTCGGGGCGCATGGACAACCTGCGCGCCGCGATCCTGCGCCCGCAGTTGCGAAAGCTGCCCGAGCGCGTTGAAGCCTGGCGCAGCCGTTACCGCGTGCTGGAAGAGGGGCTTCGCGACGCAGCGGGGCTGGTGCCGGTCGTGCAGCATCCGCAGGCCGGATTCACCGGATCCTCGATCCAGTTCCTTGCCTTGGATCAGCCCCCCGAAGCGATCGCGGCGCTGGTTGCGGGCTGTGCCGCGCGGGGGGTCGTGCTCAACTGGTTCGGCGCACCCGAGCCCGAGGGCTATACCTCGCGCTATGACAGCTGGCGCTTTGCCCCGGTGCCCGATCTGCCCGAAAGCGACCGGATCATCCGGGCCACCCTCGACATGCGCATTCCGCTGGCCTTCAGCCTCGCGGATTGCGCGCAGGTCGCGCGCATCATCCGCGAGGAAGCGGCACGCGCCTTCGGCGGGGCGGGGTAGGCGCTGCCAGCCGTGGGAGCGCCGATCCAGGGCGGGCCGGCGCCGGCCGGGCGTGAGCGGATCGAGTTGGCCGGGCGCCCAACGAAAATGCCTCTCTCTCGGGGATGAAGCGAGGAATACGACGCGACTCGCGGCGGGCTGTCCCGGCCCCGGGGCATCGCGGGGTCGTGGTTGCCGCGACGGCAGGCGAGTAACGCAGTGAAACCCTCGGGTTAGAGGGCTGCGGACTGCGGCATTTGCGACGCGGTTTCGCCCTCGGCCACCGTTGACCCTCGTGCCGCGCAGGGATAGACAGCGGGAAAGGCCATGAGGCCCGTGGAAGCCAGTTGCCGGCACGTCTGCGCGCAGACAAGCGAGGAGCCGATTCATGGAAGAGATGCTGCGGGAATACCTCCCTATTCTTATGTTCTTCGCCGTGGCCATCGCGCTGGGGCTGATCCTGATCCTTGCGGCGGTGGTGCTGGCGGTGCGCAACCCCGACCCGGAGAAGGTCAGCGCCTATGAATGCGGCTTCAACGCCTTCGACGATGCGCGGATGAAATTCGACGTGCGCTATTATCTCGTGGCGATCCTCTTCATCATCTTCGATCTCGAGATCGCCTTTCTGTTTCCCTGGGCGGTGGCCTTCAAGGATCTCAGCCTCGTCGGCTTCTGGTCGATGATCGTCTTTCTCGTGGTGCTGACCGTCGGCTTTGCCTATGAATGGAAGAAGGGGGCTCTCGAATGGGAGTGATGACCGGAGCCAATACCGCCGGGGCCGATCGCGAAGCGACCATGGGCGCGGTGAACAAGACCCTTCAGGACAAGGGTTTCCTCGTCACGTCGCTCGAGGACGTGGTCAACTGGGGCCGCACCGGCAGCCTGCACTGGATGACCTTCGGCCTGGCCTGCTGCGCGATCGAGATGATGCAGCTTTCGATGCCGCGCTACGATCTGGAACGCTTCGGCACCGCGCCGCGCGCCAGCCCGCGCCAGTCCGACCTGATGATCGTCGCGGGAACGCTGACCAACAAGATGGCGCCGGCGCTGCGCAAGGTCTATGACCAGATGCCGGAGCCGCGCTATGTCATCTCCATGGGCTCCTGCGCCAACGGCGGGGGGTATTACCACTACAGCTATTCGGTGGTGCGCGGCTGCGACCGCATCGTGCCGGTTGACGTCTACGTGCCCGGCTGTCCGCCCACGGCCGAGGCGCTGCTTTACGGGATCCTGCAACTGCAGCGCCGCATCCGGCGCACGGGGACGATCAGACGATGAGCGATGACGCAGTGACCAATGACGCATTGAATCATCTCGGCGCCCATGTCGAGCAGGCCCGCCCCGATGCGGTGCTCGGCTACAAGGTGGCGCGCGGCGAGCTCACGCTCGAGGTGGCGCATGTGCATCTCCCGGCGCTCGTGGATTTCCTCAAGCGCGATTCCTCCTGCCGTTTCTCGACGCTGATCGACATCACCGCGATCGACCACCCCGAGCGCGCCCGCCGCTTCGACGTGGTCTATCATTTCCTGTCGATGTACCAGAATCAGCGCATCCGGCTCCGCGCCGCGATCCGCGAGGAGGACGTGGTGCCCTCGATCACCGGGCTGCACCCCTCCGCCGACTGGTTCGAGCGCGAGGTCTTCGACATGTTCGGCATCCTGTTCTCGGGCCACCCCGACCTGCGCCGCCTGCTGACCGATTACGGCTTCCGCGGCCATCCGCTGCGCAAGGATTTCCCGACCACCGGCTATACCGAGGTGCGCTATGACGAGACCGTGAAACGGGTCGTCTACGAGCCGGTCAGCCTTGTGCAGGAATACCGTCAGTTCGATTTCATGAGCCCTTGGGAAGGGGCGGAATATATCCTGCCGGGTGACGAGAAGCATCAGAAGGAGGGCGGCGCATGACGCCCGGCCTGACCATCGGTGCGACGGCAAGCCATGCGATGACGGTGCGGGAAAGCCATCTTGTGCCGGCGCTGTTTCCCGAAACGCGGCCCTTTGCGGACATGCCGCCCGTCTTCGCCACGGCGCAGATGGTGGCCCTGGTCGAATGGGCCTGCGTCGAGCAGCTGCGCCCGTTCTACGAGAGCGGCGAGCAATCGGTCGGCGTGCACGTGGATGTCGACCACCGCGCGCCCACGCTGCCGGGTCAGACCGTGACCGTGGAGAGCGAGGTCGAGGACATCGACGGACGATTCATATGGTTCCGCGTCAACGCCCGCGACGGGGCGAACGAGATCTGCCGGGGGCGCCACCGCCGCGCGCTGATCAGGCGGGCGGAGTTCGACGCCCGGCTGGCCAGGCAGGGCGCATCGCTCGGGTTGGAGGATTAGGCCCATGGACGGAGACATCCGCGAGAAAAGCTTCGAGGGCGGCGGTCAGGACGTGCTGTCCGGCGAGCAGAAGATCCGCAACTTCAACATCAACTTCGGGCCCCAGCACCCGGCGGCCCACGGCGTGCTGCGCATGGTGCTGGAGCTTGACGGCGAGGTGGTGAAGCGGGTCGATTCCCATATCGGCCTGCTGCATCGCGGCACCGAGAAGCTGATGGAAAGCCGCACCTACCTCCAGAACCTGCCTTATCTCGACCGGCTCGACTATGTGGCGCCGATGAACCAGGAACATGCCTGGTGCCTGGCCATCGAACGCCTGATCGGGGTCGAGATTCCGCGCCGCGCCAGCCTGATCCGGGTGCTTTATTCGGAAATCGGCCGCGTTCTCAACCACCTGCTCAACGTCACCACCCAGGCCATGGACGTGGGCGCGCTCACCCCGCCGCTCTGGGGGTTCGAGGAACGCGAAAAGCTCATGATCTTCTACGAGCGCGCCTGCGGTGCCCGCCTACATGCGGCCTATTTCCGCCCCGGCGGCGTGCATCGCGACCTGCCGCCCGACCTGCTCGACGACATCGACGCCTGGGCCGAGCAGTTCCCCTCGGTGATCCAGGACCTGCACGTGCTGCTGACCGAGAACCGCGTGTTCAAGCAGCGCAACGTCGATATCGCCATCGTCACCGAACAGGATGCGCTCGAGTGGGGCTATTCCGGCGTGATGGTGCGCGGTTCGGGGCTCCCCTGGGATCTGCGCCGCTCGCAGCCCTATGAATGCTACGACGAATTCGATTTCCGGATTCCGGTCGGACGCAACGGCGACTGCTACGACCGCTACCTCGTGCGGATGGACGAGATGCTGGAATCGACCAAAATCATCCGCCAGGCGGTCGAAAAGCTGCGTGCCGAGCCGGGCCCGGTGCTCGCGCGCGGCAAGCTCGCCCCGCCCGCGCGCGCCGACATGAAGACCTCGATGGAGGCGCTGATCCACCATTTCAAGCTCTATACCGAGGGCTTCCACGTCCCGGAGGGCGAAATCTATGCCGCGGTCGAGGCCCCCAAGGGCGAATTCGGCGTCTACCTGGTCGCCGACGGCACGAACCGGCCCTACCGCGCCAAGCTGCGCGCCCCCGGCTTCGCGCATCTCCAGTCGATGGACTGGCTGATGAACGGCCATATGCTGGCCGATGTCTCGGCCGCGCTCGGCTCGCTCGACATCGTCTTCGGGGAGGTCGACCGTTGAGCGCCACACCCGCATTTCTTCTGGCCGGAAATATCCCCGCCGGAGGCTCCGCCGCCCGCAACCGGCGCTGCCCGCGCTTCCCCGGGCGCCCCCACCTGCAAGGAGGAACGTCCTGATGCTTCGCCGCGTTCATCCCGACCAGCCCGAAAGCTTCACCTTCACCCCGGCCAATCTCGAATGGGCCCGGGCGCAGATCTCCAAGTTCCCCGAGGGGCGGCAGGCCAGCGCCATCATTCCGCTGCTCTGGCGGGCCCAGGAACAGGAAGGCTGGCTTACCCTGCCGGCGATCGAACATGTGGCCGACATGCTCGGTGTCGCGCATATCCGCGCGCTCGAGGTCGCGAGCTTCTACTTCCAGTATCAGCTTCAGCCGGTGGGCGAGGTGACCATCATCCAGATTTGCGGCACCACCACCTGCATGATCTGCGGTGCCGAGGATCTGATCGGGGTCTGCCGCGAAAAGATCGCCCCGGTCCCGCATACGCTGAGCGCGGACGGCAAGTTCTCCTGGGAAGAGGTCGAATGCCAGGGCGCCTGCGCCAATGCGCCCATGGCCATGATCGGCAAGGATTACTACGAGGATCTGACCGCCGAGCGTCTGGCCGGGATCATCGACGAACTCGCCGCCGGGAAGGTACCTGCGCCGGGGCCGCAGAACGGGCGGTTCTCGTCCGAGGCGGCGGGCGGGCCGACCACGCTTACCGAAATCGCGGGCAAGGGAACCGGGGGCAAACGCGAAGACCACAATGCCTCGGTCGCGCTCGCGCTCGCGCTCGGCGACACGGTGAAGCGCATTGACGGGACCGAAACACCGCTGCGCGCGCCTTGGCTCGGCCGCGGCAAGGGATCACAGGGCGCGGCCGGAGACGGGGCGCCGAAAGACTGACGCATCCGCCCCCGACCGCCGCTCGCGCATGGGGGCGCGCAACGAGGACGACATGACGGGCGAGAGCGACATCGGAATTTCGCGCAGGGGGCGGGTCATCGCCGTGGTGATCGCGCTGAGCGGGCTTGCGGCCATCCTGGCCCCGATCCTGGTGCAGCTTCTGGCCCTGCCGGTCCGATATGAAATGCTGTTCTACTTCGGCGCCATCGGCGGGTTCGTCTGGGCCCTGATCAACAGTTACCAACTCTGGCGCCTGCGCCGGAAGCACGGGGAAAGCTCACATGCTGAAAGATGAGGACCGGATCTTCACCAACCTCTACGGGATGGGCGATCGTTCCCTGCAGGGCGCCCGCGCGCGCGGGCACTGGGACGGCACGGCCGGGCTGATCCAGAACGGGCGCGACTGGATCATCCAGCAGGTCAAGGATTCGGGGCTGCGCGGCCGGGGCGGGGCGGGGTTCCCGACCGGGCTCAAGTGGTCCTTCATGCCCAAGGAAAGCGACGGCCGGCCCTCTTACCTCGTGATCAACGCCGACGAATCCGAACCCGCGACCTGCAAGGACCGCGAGATCATGCGCCACGATCCGCATACGCTGATCGAGGGGGCGCTGATCGCCGGTTTCGCCATGGGCGCGCATGCCTCCTACATCTACATCCGCGGCGAATTCATCCGCGAACGCGAGGCGCTGCAGGCGGCGATCGACGAAGCCTATGAAGACGGGCTGCTGGGGGACAACGCGGCCGGGTCGGGCTGGGATTTCGACCTTTTCCTCACCCATGGGGCCGGCGCCTATATCTGCGGCGAGGAAACCGGCCTGCTCGAAAGCCTCGAGGGCAAGAAAGGCATGCCGCGCATGAAGCCCCCGTTCCCCGCGGGCGCCGGGCTCTATGGCTGTCCGACCACGGTGAACAACGTCGAATCGATCGCCGTGGTGCCGACCATCCTGCGCCGCGGGGCGGAATGGTTCGCGGGCTTCGGGCGGCAGAACAACTCGGGCACCAAGCTTTTCGCGCTCACCGGCCATGTGAACACGCCCTGCGTCTTCGAGGAGGAAATGAGCCTCTCGGTGCGCGAGATGATCGAAAAGCACGGCGGCGGAGTGCGCGGCGGCTGGGACAATCTCAAGGCGATCATCCCCGGCGGCGCCTCCTGTCCGATCCTGCCCAAAAGCGAACTCGAGGACGCGATCATGGATTTCGACTGGATGCGCGAGCACAAGTCGTCCTTCGGCACCGGCTGCATGATCGTCATGGATCAGGACACCGACGTGATCAAGGCGGTCTGGCGGCTGTCGAAATTCTTCCGCCACGAAAGCTGCGGCCAGTGCACACCCTGCCGCGAGGGCACCGGCTGGATGATGCGGATCATGGACCGCCTGGTGCGGGGCGAGGCCGAGATCGAGGAAATCGACATGCTGTTCGACATCTCGAAAAAGGTCGAGGGGCACACGATCTGCGCGCTTGGCGATGCGGCGGCCTGGCCGGTGCAGGGGCTGATCCGCCATTTCCGCGACGAGATCGAGGACCGCATCCGCCGCCACAAGACCGGGCGCGGCATCACCGTCATGGCCGCGCAGTAAAAAGGCCGGCGAGCGAACACGAAGGAAAGGCAGACAGCATGGAAAAAGCGATCCCTGTTCTTGCACTGGCGCTGGCCGGGCTGCTTGCTGCCTGCAGCGGCGGCGCCGAACGCTATCCCTTCAACGGGGCCTATTTCGACGCCAAGGCCGGGCCGGTCGACAAGAAGCAGACGCGCGCGGTCTTCTTCGTGAACGTGGCGCAGGCGTCGCAATCGCTCGACGGGGCGCGCCGGGCCGGCGAATACGAGGCGACGCGCTACTGCATCGAGAATTACGGCACCTCGGACATTCTCTGGTCGGCGGGGCCGGAGACGGCCGGCATTTCCGAGGCCGACATGCTCACACTGCAGGGGACATGCGACCCATGATGCGCAACCGGTACAGAAACGGGCATGGCAGGGGCGGCATGGTGAATCGCGTTGTGCTGGCCGGGCTTATGGCGCTGATGCTGCCCTTCGGCGCCGCCACGGCCAAACCGCCGCTGCGCGAAGTGCCCGAGATCGTGGATACGCTTTTCATCGTCGCGGTGGCGAACGAGGTCGCCAAGATCTGCCCGACCATCACGCCGCGCCGTCTCAAGGGGCTCAGCATCCTGCTGAACCTGCGCGCCCATGCCAACAAGCTTGGCTACAGCGACGACGAGATCCGCGCCCAGATCGAATCCAAGGAAGAAAAGGCCTGGATGCGCGCGAAGGGCGAGGCCTATCTCAAGTCCCGCGGCGTGGTGATCGGCGAGCCGGAGACCTACTGCGTGTTCGGGCGCGAAGAAATCAGGAACTCCAGCGCCATCGGTGCGCTGCTGAAGGCGAGATAGACCATGGCTGACCTGCGCAAGCTCATCATCGACGGCCTCGAATTCGAGGTGGACGGGGCCATGACCCTGATCCAGGCCTGCGACGACGCGGGGATCGAGATTCCCCGATTCTGCTATCACGAGCGTCTTTCGATCGCGGGCAACTGCCGCATGTGCCTGGTCGAGGTGGTGGGCGGCCCGCCCAAGCCGGCGGCCTCCTGCGCGATGCAGGTGCGCGACCTGCGCCCCGGCCCCGAGGGCCAGCCGCCCGAAATCCTGACCAACAGCCCCATGGTGCGCAAGGCGCGCGAGGGGGCGATGGAATTCCTGCTGATCAACCATCCGCTCGATTGCCCGATCTGCGATCAGGGGGGCGAATGCGACCTGCAGGACCAGTCCATCGCCTATGGCATGGACGCCTCGCGTTTCCGCGAACCCAAGCGCGCGGTGCCGCCGCTCGATCTCGGGCCGCTCATCGCCACCTACATGACGCGCTGCATCCATTGCACCCGCTGCGTGCGCTTCATGACCGAGGTCGCCGGCACCCGGGAAATGGGCACCGTCAGCCGGGGCGAGGACATGCGCATCGTCACCTACGGCAACGAGACCGGAGAGCCCGGGGATGACGAGGTGACGGCGGCGCTGCGCTCGAGCCTCGGCTCGAACATGCAGGGCAATATCGTCGATCTCTGCCCCGTGGGCGCGCTCACCAACAAGCCCTATGCCTTCACCGCGCGGCCGTGGGAGCTGACCAAGACCGAAAGCATCGACGTGATGGATGCGCTCGGCAGCAACATCCGCGTCGACACCAGGGGGCGCGAGGTCATGCGCATCCTGCCGCGCAACCATGACGGCGTGAACGAGGAATGGATCTCGGACAAGACCCGCTATGTCTGGGACGGGCTGCGCCGTCAGCGCCTCGACATGCCCTATGTCCGCGAGGGCGGGCGGCTGCGCAAGGCCGACTGGCCCGAGGCGCTCGCGGTGGCCGCGGCTGCGCTCAAGGGGGCGGCGAAACCGGCCGGCATCATCGGCGATCTGGCCCCGGTCGAGGCGGCGTTCGCGCTCAAGCAACTGATCGAGGGGCGGGGCGGCGCGGTCGAGTGCCGCACCGACGGCGCGAAGCTGCCGGCCGGCAACCGCTCGGCCTATGTGGGTACGGCGCGGGTCGAGGATCTGGATACCGCCCGGGCGATCCTGCTGATCGGCACCGATCCGCGGGTCGAGGCGCCGGTGCTGAACGCACGGATCCGCAAGGCCTGGCTGCGGGGCGCGACCATCAGCCTGATCGGCGAGGCGGTGGACCTGACCTATGATTACACCCACCTCGGCACCGATCGCGCGGCGCTGGAAAACCAGATGGGCCAGGGGCTTCCGGGCGCGAATGAAGGTTCCGCCGGAATTGTCGTCATCGGCCAGGGCGCGCTTATCGGTGACGACGGCGAGGCGGTGCTTGGCCATGCGATGAAGCTGGCCGCGGATGCGGGCGCGCGCCTGCTCGTCCTGCACACGGCCGCCGGCCGGGTCGGCGCGATGGATGTCGGCGCGACCTGCGAGGGGGGCATGGAGGCGATCGCCGGGGCGGACGTGATCTATAACCTTGGCGCCGACGAGATCGACATCGCGCCGGGCGCCTTCGTCATCTATCAGGGCAGCCATGGCGACCGCGGCGCGCACCGTGCCGACGTGATCCTGCCGGCGGCCTGCTATACCGAGGAAAGCGCGCTTTTCGTCAATACCGAGGGGCGCCCGCAACTGGCCCTGCGCGCCGCTTTCCCGCCGGGGCAGGCCAAGGAAAACTGGGCCATCCTGCGCGCCCTTTCGGGCGAGCTTGGCGCCGCTCTGCCGTTCGATTCGCTTGCGGCGCTGCGCGCTGCGCTGGTCGCGGCGGTTCCGCATCTCGGTGACATCGACGAGGTGGCGGAGAACGACTGGCAGCCGCTCGCGGCCGGGGAACTCGGGCGCGGAGATTTCATCAATCCGCTGCGCGACTTCTGGCTGAGCAACCCGATCGCGCGCGCCTCCGAACTCATGGCGCTGATGTCGGCCCGCGAAGCGGCCCGCGCGGCCGAGGGGCTGGCCGCCGAGTGACCCGGATCGTGCTCATATCGCCCCTGATGCTCGCGGCCTGCGCGGCGTCCGAGAGTGCCGTGCGCCCCTATGCGCCGGTCTATCTCGGGGCCGAGGCGGCCCTGCTTGGCGACGGCGACGAGGGGGCGGGCGAGGCCGGGCTGGTGCAGGTCAGCGCGGCCATGCGAGGTGCGCGCACCACCGGCGACGTGGAGGATTACGCGGCCTGCGCGATGGCGCAGCTTGCGGTCGATGAAGGATACGGCTTTGCGCGGCATTTGCGGACCAGGCTGCAGGAACGGGGTGGCGTATCGAGCGCGGATACTGTTTACACCCTCTCGTCGGACAAGCCTCGCGGGCTGGTCATGATCGACACGAAAGACGCTGTCGAGACCTGCGCGGAACACGACATACCCACGGTGTGAGGACCAATGGCTGATTTCTTTACCAACAATGCGTTCGGAATCGCACTGCTGATCATCGGTCAGATCCTTCTGCTGGTTGTGCCGCTTCTGGTGGCGCTGGCGTTCCTGATGTATGCCGACCGCAAGGTCTGGGCCGCGGTGCAGATCCGGCGGGGCCCGAACGTGGTCGGTGCTTTCGGCCTGTTGCAGAGCTTTGCCGACTTCCTGAAATACATCGTCAAGGAAGTGGTCTTTCCGGCCGGGGCGAACAAGGTCGTCTTTCTGCTGGCGCCGATGATCACCATGGTCATGGCGCTGGTCGCCTGGGCGGTGATCCCCTTCAACGACGGCTGGGTTCTGGCCGACATCAACGTGGCGATCCTTTACGTTTTCGCGATCTCGGGGCTCGAGGTTTACGGCGTGATCATGGGCGGCTGGGCCAGCAACTCGAAATATCCGATGCTCGGCTCCATGCGTTCGGCGGCGCAGATGATCTCCTACGAGATCAGCATCGGTCTGATCATCATCGGCATCATCATCTCGACCGGGAGCCTGAACTTCGGCGACATCGTGCGCGCGCAGGAGGGCGGCTGGGGCGTCTTCAACTGGTTCTGGCTGCCGCATTTCCCGATGCTGTTCCTGTTCTTCGTCTCGGCGCTGGCGGAAACCAACCGCCCGCCCTTCGATCTGCCCGAGGCCGAATCCGAACTGGTGGCCGGCTATCAGGTGGAATATTCGAGCACGCCCTTCCTGCTTTTCATGATCGGTGAACTGGTCGCCGTGGTGCTGATGTGCGCCCTGGTGTCGATCCTGTTCTTCGGCGGCTGGCTGTCGCCGGTGCCGTTCCTGCCCGACGGGATCGGCTGGCTCGTGCTCAAGATGCTGGTCGCCTTCTTCATGTTCGCGATGATCAAGGCGATCACGCCGCGCTATCGCTACGACCAGTTGATGCGCATCGGCTGGAAGGTGTTCCTGCCGATGTCGCTCGGCTGGGTGCTGTTCGTGGCCTTCGCGACCAGGTTCGAATGGTTCTGGGGCTTCTTCGCCCGCTGGACCGTGGGAGGATGAGCATGTCACAACAGATAGATTACCGCCGCGCCGCGTGGTATTTCCTCCTCGGCGATTACATCCTCGGGATGAAGGTGGGGCTGAAATACTTCTTCAAGCCCAAGCCGACGCTGAACTATCCCCACGAAAAGGGCGAACTGAGCCCCCGGTTCCGCGGTGAACACGCGTTGCGCCGCTATCCGAACGGAGAGGAGCGCTGCATCGCCTGCAAGCTTTGCGAGGCGATCTGCCCGGCACAGGCAATCACCATCGACGCCGAACCGCGCGAGGACGGCTCGCGCCGCACCACGCGTTACGACATCGACATGACGAAATGCATCTATTGCGGCTTCTGTCAGGAGGCCTGCCCGGTCGATGCCATCGTCGAGGGGCCGAATTTCGAGTTCTCCACCGAGACGCGCGAAGAACTTTACTACGACAAGGCCAAGCTGCTCGACAACGGCGACCGCTGGGAGGCCGAGATCGCGCGCAATATCGAACTGGACGCGCCCTACCGATGACCGACGAGAGCCCCCAGAACCCTTTCGACGCCATGATGAAACAGGCGCAGGAGATGGCGCGGACCCTCAATCCGGCGCTCGAGGCGTTTTCCTTCAAGGAACTGGAAGCCTTCTGGCCCACCATGACCCGGGACGCCATGGAGATGATGTTCGGGCGGACCGTCAACAAGGACGGGCTCGACGCGCGTACGCGGCTGCTGCTGATCCTCGCCGGGTTGACGATACACGGGGCGCAGGCCGATACCGCGCTGCGGCAGACGGTGCGCCATGCGCTCGAGGCGGGGGCGAAGAAACAGGAGATCGTCGAGACGATCGGCCAGGTGTCGGTCTTTGCCGGCGTTCCCGCCACCGCACGGGCGCTCGCGCTGGCGCGCGAAGCCATGGGCGAGCCAAAGGATGACGAGTCATGACCGTATTTGCCTTTTATCTTTTCGCCCTCTGCGCGATCGCCGGCGGGCTGTTCACGGTGCTGAGCCGCCACCCGGTGCATTCGGTCCTGTGGCTGATCCTGGCCTTCCTGTCCTCGGCCGGGCTTTTCGTCATGCTGGGGGCCGAGTTCCTCGCCATGCTGCTGGTGATCGTCTATGTGGGCGCGGTGCTCGTGCTGTTCATCTTCGTGGTGATGATGCTCGACATCGACTTCGCGGCGCTGAAGGCCGAGATGGCGCGATACATGCCGCTTGCGCTGCTGATGGCGCTGATCCTGCTGATGCAGTTCGCCATGGCGTTCGGTGTCTGGCAAAGCAACGAGGCCGCCGCGACCCTGCGCCTGCACGAGACGCCGGTGGACGTGCACAATACCGCGGCGCTCGGGCAGATCATCTATGACCGCTATTTCCTGATGTTCCAGCTTGCCGGGCTGATCCTGCTGGTGGCAATGATCGGGGCGATCGTGCTGACGCTGCGCCACCGCACCGACGTCAAGCGCCAGAACGTGCTGCACCAGATGTGGCGTGATCCGGCAACCGCGGTCGAACTGATCGACGTTGCGCCGGGGCAGGGCGTGCAGCCGGGGCAGGGGCTGCAGACGGCGCCCGCGGCCACTCTGCGCGGACCGGAAAGCTGATGCAGGCGGATGCGGGACATGCGCCGGCCACCGCGGGATACGGGCGCCGGAATACGAAAGCCGGAATGCGAAAGGTTGAGCAATGATCGGACTTGAACATTATCTGACCGTGGCGGCGATCCTGTTCGTGATCGGCATCTTCGGTCTGTTCCTGAACCGCAAGAACGTCATCATCCTGCTCATGAGCATCGAGCTGATCCTGCTTTCGGTGAACATCAATCTCGTCGCCTTCTCGAGCTTTCTCGGCGATCTCGCGGGGCAGGTCTTTGCCATGTTCGTGCTGACCGTGGCCGCGGCCGAGGCGGCCATCGGGCTTGCCATCCTGGTCTGCTTCTACCGCAACCGCGGCTCCATCGCGGTCGAAGACGTGAACATGATGAAGGGGTGATCAGACATGGAAACCATCATTCTCCTCGCCCCGCTCGTCGGGGCCATCATCTGCGGCTTCGGCTGGAAGCTGATCGGCGAGACGGCGGCGCTCTGGGTCGCGACCGCGCTCCTGTTCCTGGTCGCCGTCCTGTCGTGGGTGGTGTTCCTCGGCTATGACGGCACCCCCGAAAAGATCGAGATCCTGCGCCTGATCGAAAGCGGCAGTCTCAGCACCGAATGGGCGATCCGGCTCGACCGGATGACCGCGATCATGCTGGTGGTGATCACCACGGTGTCGAGCCTCGTGCATCTTTATTCCTTCGGCTACATGGCCGACGATCCCCAGTGGAAGGAAGGCGAGGTCTACAAGCCGCGCTTCTTTGCCTATCTGTCGTTCTTCACCTTCGCGATGCTGCTGCTGGTGACCGCCGACAACCTCATCCAGCTGTTCTTCGGCTGGGAGGGCGTGGGGCTCGCCTCCTATCTGCTGATCGGGTTCTACTACCGCAAGCCGAGCGCCAATGCCGCGGCGATGAAAGCCTTCATCGTCAACCGGGTCGGCGATTTCTGTTTCCTGCTGGCGATGTTCGCGATCTTCTTCCTGGTGGACAGCATCCGCTTCGACGACATCTTCGCCGCCGCGCCGGAGCTTGCCGAAACGCAGCTGACCTTCCTCTGGGGCGAGTGGAGCGCCGCGAACATCGTCGCGCTGCTGCTGTTCATCGGCGCCATGGGCAAATCGGCGCAACTGTTCCTGCACACCTGGCTGCCCGACGCGATGGAGGGCCCGACTCCGGTTTCGGCGCTCATTCACGCGGCCACCATGGTCACGGCGGGGGTGTTCCTCGTCTCGCGCATGTCGCCCTTGATGGAGCAGGCGCCGCAGGCCATGGCATTCGTCACCGTCATCGGCGCGCTCACCGCCTTCGTCGCGGCGACGATCGGGCTCGTGCAGACCGACATCAAGCGGGTGATCGCCTATTCGACCTGTTCGCAGCTTGGCTACATGTTCGTGGCCGCCGGCGTCGGGATGTATTCGGCGGCGATGTTCCACCTGTTCACCCATGCCTTCTTCAAGGCGCTGCTGTTCCTTGGCGCGGGTTCGGTCATCACCGCCATGCACCACGAACAGGACATGATGCATTACGGCGGATTGCGGAAGAAGATCCCGCTGACCTTCTGGGCGATGATGATGGGAACGCTGGCCATCACCGGGGTCGGCATTCCGCTCACCACGATCGGCTTTGCCGGGTTCCAGTCCAAGGATGCGATCATCGAGAGCGCCTGGGCCGCCGGTTCCGGTCACGGCTTCTGGCTGCTGGTGGTGGCGGCGGCGCTCACGAGCTTCTATTCGTGGCGGCTGATCTTCCTCACCTTCTTCGGCAAGCCGCGCGGCAATGCCGAAACCCACGCCCATGCCAAGGAAAGCCCGCTGACCATGCTGATCCCGCTCGGGGTTCTGTCGCTCGGCGCGGTCTTTGCCGGCATGATCTGGCAGGGGGATTTCTTTGGCCATGCCGATCAGGTCGCGGCCTTCTACAGCATTCCGCTTGACGGCCATGCCTTTGGCGGCGCGCCGGGGGCGGGGGCGCTTTACTTCGGACCCGAAAACCAGATCCTCGAAACCGCCCATGCCGCCCCGGCCTGGGTCAAGGCATCGCCCTTCATCGCCATGCTGGCGGGGCTGCTGTTCGCGATCTGGTTCTACATCCTCAGCCCCTCGATCCCGGGGCGCCTCGCGGAGAACCAGCGCCCGCTTTATCTGTTCCTCAAGAACAAGTGGTATTTCGACGAAATCTACAACGCGATCATCGTGCGGCCCGTCGTCGGCATCGGCCGGCTGTTCTGGAAGCGCGGCGACGGCAACGTGATCGACGGGTTCCTGAACGGCGTGGCCATGGGAATCGTGCCCTTCTTCACCCGGCTCGCCGGGCGGATGCAGTCGGGCTTCATCTTTACCTATGCGTTCTGGATGGTGCTCGGGATCGTTCTGCTTGTCACCTGGATGACCCTTGGCTGGGGAGTGAAATAAATGGATAATATCCTCTCCATCGTCACCTTTCTGCCGACGGTCGCGGCGATCATCCTTGCCGTGTTCCTGCGCGGCAACGACGAGGCCGCGAACCGCAATGCGCGGTGGGTGGCGCTGTTCGCCTCGGTGGTGACATTCGTCCTGTCGCTTTTCATCCTGTTCGGCTTCGACCCCGCCGAGACCGGGTTCCAGTTCGTCGAACAGTACGAGTGGCTGCTCGGGATGCAGTACAAGATGGGGGTGGACGGAATCAGCGTGCTTTTCGTCATGCTGACCACCTTCCTGATGCCGCTCACCATCCTGGCGAGCTGGAACGTCACTGCCCGCGTCAAGGAATACATGATCGCGTTCCTCGTGCTCGAGACGCTGCTGATCGGGGTCTTTGCGGCGCTCGACCTGATCCTGTTCTACCTGTTCTTCGAGGGCGGGCTCGTGCCGATGTTCCTGATCATCGGCATCTGGGGCGGCAGGAACCGCATCTATGCCTCGTTCAAGTTCTTCCTCTACACCTTCTTCGGCTCGGTGCTGATGCTGGTGGCGCTGGTGGTGATGATCGCCGATGCGGGCACGACCGACATCGAGCAGCTGATGCTGCACCAGTTCGCGAGCGAAAGCTTCACGGTGCTCGGGATTCCGGTGATCGGCGGGGTGCAGACGTTGCTGTTCCTGGCCTTCTTCGCCAGTTTCGCGGTCAAGCTGCCGATGTGGCCGGTGCATACCTGGCTGCCCGATGCCCACGTCGAGGCGCCGACCGCCGGGTCGGTCGTGCTGGCCGCGATCCTGCTCAAGCTCGGCGGCTACGGCTTCCTGCGCTTCTCGCTGCCGATGTTCCCGATCGGGAGCGACGTGCTCGGGCCCTTCATGATCTGGCTCGGCGCCATCGCGGTGGTCTATACCTCGCTCGTGGCGCTGGTGCAGACCGACATGAAAAAGCTGATCGCCTATACCTCGGTCGCGCATATGGGCTTTGTCACCGTGGGGATCTTCGTCGCCAACCAGCAGGGGATCGACGGGGCCATGTTCCAGATGCTGAGCCACGGCTTCATCTCGGCGGCGCTGTTCCTGATCGTCGGCGTGCTTTACGACCGCATGCATACGCGCGAAATCGCCGCCTATGGCGGGCTCGCGATCCGCATGCCCGCCTTTGCGCTGGTGTTCATGCTGTTCACCATGGCCAACCTCGGCCTGCCGGGGACGAGCGGTTTCGTCGGCGAGTTCCTGACCATGGCCGGCGCGTTCCAGGTCAACACCTGGGTGGCCTTCTTCGGGATCAGCGGCGTCATCTTCAGCGCGGGATATGCGCTGGTGCTGTATCGGGGCGTCGTCTTCGGCGATCTGGTCAAGGAAGGGCTCAAGACCATCCGCGACCTGTCGGCCCGCGAACGGCTGATCTTTGCGCCGCTGGTGGTGGTGACGCTCGTGCTCGGGATCTATCCGTCGCTGGTCATCGACATCATCGGCACGAGCACCGCCGCTTTGGTCGCCAATCACGAAACTGCGCTGAACGCGGCTGCGGCCGCCACCCAGCACGCCTCGAACTGAGGGAGCCCCGAGAATGGACATGTCGATTGAGGCCGATCTCCTCACGCTTCTGCCCGAGATCATCCTGGCGCTCTTTGCCATGGCGGCGCTGCTCGGCGGCGTCTTTACCGGGCGCGACCGGGTGGCGGTGCCGCTGACGTGGCTGACCGGCATCGTCATGGCGGTGATCGCGGTCTGGATCATCGTTTACGGCGCGGGCGGGCGCACCGCCTTCGGCGGCGCCTTCATCGAGGACGGCTTCTCGCGCTTTGCCAAGGTCGGGATCCTGCTGTCGGCCGGGGTGGTGCTGGTGATGAGCCAGGACTACATGCAGAAACGCGGCCTGCTGCGGTTCGAATTCCCGATCCTGGTCACCTTCTCCGCCATCGGGATGATGATGATGGTGAGCGCGGGCGATCTCATCGTGCTCTACATGGGGCTCGAGCTGCAGTCGCTGTCGCTTTACATCATCGCCTCGCTGCGCCGTGACAGCGTGAAATCGACCGAGGCCGGGCTCAAGTATTTCGTTCTGGGCGCGCTCAGTTCGGGGATGCTGCTTTACGGGGCCTCGCTGGTCTATGGCTATTCCGGCACCACGCTGTTCAGCGGCATCATCCAGACCGCGATCCATGGCGAGGTCTCGGTGGCGCTGCTGTTCGGGATGATCTTCCTGATCTCCGGTCTGGCGTTCAAGGTCAGCGCGGTGCCCTTCCACATGTGGACGCCCGATGTCTACGAGGGCTCTCCGACGCCGGTCACGACCTATTTCGCCACCGCGCCCAAGCTCGCGGCGATCTGCCTGTTCGCGCGGCTGCTGTTCGATGCCTTCGGCAATGCGGTCGCCGACTGGCAACTGGTGATCGCCTACCTGTCGCTGTTCTCGATGTTCCTGGGGTCGATCGGCGGGATCGGGCAGTGGGATTTCAAGCGTCTCATGGCCTATTCCTCGATCGCGCACATGGGCTTTGCCTTGATGGGGCTGGCGGGGGGTGACGAATTCGCGGTGCAGGCCATGCTGATCTACATGGCGATCTACCTCGTCATGAGCGTCGGCACCTTCGCCTTCATCCTGATGATGGAGCGCGACGGTGCGCCCATGACCGACATCCGGGCGCTGAACATGTATGCAAAGCGCGAGCCGGGCAAGGCGCTGGCGCTGCTCATGCTGCTGTTCAGCCTGGCCGGCGTGCCGCCGTTCCTCGGCTTCTTCGGCAAGCTTTACGTGCTGCGCGCCGCCTATGAGGGGGGGCTGGTCTGGCTGGCCATCGCCGGGGTGATCGCCTCGGTCATCGCGGCCTATTATTACCTGCGCATCGTCTTCTACATGTATTTCGGCGAAGAGGGCGAAACCGTCGACACCCCGGCCTCGCCCGCGCTGTGGAGCGCGCTGATGATCTCGGCGGCGGTGATGCTGCTTGGCATCGTCAACATGTTCGGGGTGGAGACCGCGGCAGCGGCAGCGGCAGCGTTCCTTGTCAACTGACCGGGAACATCGCGCGGCCGCGGCGCGGAGCGGGCGCGGCGGCGCATGAATGACGGCGCCATCTGGCCCGCGGATTACGATCTGCGCCGTCTGGACGAGGTCGACTCGACCCTGGACGAGGCCGCGCGGATCGCGCCCGGGCTCGAGCGCCCGACCTGGATCATGGCGCATCGCCAGTTGCAGGGGCGCGCGCGCCGGGGCCGGCAATGGACCGACCCGGAGGGCAACCTCGCCTCGACCCTGGTGCTTTTCCCGCGAGGATCGCTTGCGGAAGCCGGTCTGCGCAGCTTTGTCGCCGCCCTGGCGCTGCGCGATGCGCTTGCGGCCGTGATCGGCGGCGAAGGCCGGGCGGAGCTCGCGCTGAAATGGCCCAATGACGTGCTGCTGAACGGCGGAAAGCTTGCTGGCATTCTGCTGGAAAGCGCCGGGAACGGGCAGGGGGATGTGCGCCACCTCGCGGTCGGGATCGGGGTCAATCTGGTCGCGGCCCCGTCAGTGGTCGAAGACGGTGCGCTGCGTCCGGTATCCCTGCTTGGCGAGACGGGCGTGCATATCGCGCCCGAAACCTTCCTCGTGCATCTCGCGGCGGCTTTCGCGCGGCGAGAGGCACAGTTCCGGGCCGGGGGATTTGCAGCGATCCGTGCGGACTGGCTGGCCCATGCGACGCGGATTGGCGAGGAAATCACCGCGAAACGCGGGAAGGTCATGACCAGCGGCATTTTCCGCACCATTGATGACGCGGGGAACCTGGTGCTGGAGACCCGGGCCGGAGAGATCTCCATTCCCGCGGCCGAAGTGTTCTTCTGAAAGGCCATGCCCGATGTTGCTGGCGATTGATTGCGGAAACACCAACACCGTATTCGCGGTATGGGACGGCGAGCGCATCATCTGCACCATGCGCACATCGACCCATCATGCGCGCACGGCGGATGCCTATTTCACCTGGTTCTCGACCCTGCTGCGCCATTACGGCATCGAGCCCGACATCACCGAGGTGATCATTTCCTCGACCGTGCCGCGCGTGGTCTATAACCTGCGGGTGTTCTCCGACCGTTTCTTCGGCGTCCGGCCGATGGTGGTCGGCAAGCCCGAATGCCGCCTGCCGCAGCCGCCCCGGGTCGATGCCGGCACGCTGATCGGTCCCGACCGGCTGGTGAATGCCGCGGGCGCCCATGACCGCCACGGGGGCAATCTGATCGTGGTCGATTTCGGCACCGCCACCACCTTTGACGTGGTGGATGGCGACGGCGCCTATGTCGGCGGCTCGATCGCGCCGGGCGTGAACCTCAGCCTCGAGGCGCTGCACATGGCCGCGGCGGCGCTGCCGCATGTGGACATCACCCTGCCGGAAAAGGTGGTCGGCACGAATACCATCGCCTGCATGCAGTCGGGAATCTTCTGGGGCTATGTGGGGCTCGTGCGCGAGATCTGCGACCGCATCAAGGCCGAACGGGAGCAGCCCATGAAGGTGATCGCCACCGGCGGGCTCGCCCCGCTGCTGCAACAGGGGGAACGACTGTTCGATGCCCTCGAAGAGGATCTGACCATGCACGGGCTGATCGTCATCCACAAGTTCAACCAGGGAAGTTCCGTGACATCATGAGCCGAGAAAGACTGATTTACATGCCGCTGGGCGGCGCCGGGGAAATCGGCATGAATGCCTATGTCTATGGCTATGGTGCCCCCGGGGCGGAGCGGCTGATCCTGGTCGATCTGGGCGTCACCTTCCCCGAGATGGACGGCACGCCGGGGGTCGACCTGATCATGCCCGACATGAGCTGGCTGATCGAGCGCAAGGACCGGCTTGAAGCGGTGTTCATCACCCATGCGCATGAGGATCACGTGGGGGGGCTTGCGCATTTCGCCCATGCGCTCGGCGCGCCGGTTCATGCGCGCGCCTTCACCGCCAACATCGCGCGCGGCAAACTGGCCGAATACGGGCTCGCGCCCGAGATCGTGCAGGTCGCCGGTCCCTGGCCGCAGATGATCACTGCCGGTCCGTTTTCGGTGGCCTTCCTGCCGGTGTCGCATTCGATTCCGGAAAGCGCCGGGCTCGTGATCGACAGCCCGGCCGGGCGGGTGGTGCACAGCGGCGATTTCAAGATCGACCCGACCCCGATCGTCGGCGAAGCGTTCGATCCCGCGCTCTGGGCCGAGGTCGCCCGCGGCGGGGTGAGGGCGCTGGTCTGCGACAGCACGAACGTGTTCTCGCCCGAACCCGGGCGGTCCGAGGCCGGGCTTGCCACCGAGATCGAGGCGCTTGTCGCCGGTGCGGGGGGCATGGTGATCGCGACGACCTTCGCCAGCAACGTTGCGCGCCTCAAGACCCTGGCCGAGGCGGGCAGCCGCGCGGGGCGTTCGATCGTGCTTTTCGGCCGCGCCATGCGCCGGATGATCGAAGCGGCGGTCGAAACCGGGGTGCTGACCGAGTTTCCCCCGACCATCAGCGCCGAAGAGGCGCTCGAACTGCCGCGCGAACAGGTGATGCTGCTTGCGACCGGCAGCCAGGGTGAACGCCGCGCCGCGAGCGCCCAACTGGCCCGCGGCAAGTACCGCGGCATCACGCTGGAGGAGGGCGACCTGTTCCTGTTCTCGTCGCGCACCATCCCGGGCAATGAACGCGACGTGATCCGCATCATGAACGGTTTGAGCGAAAAGGGGGTCGAGGTCGTCGATGACGATTCCGGGCGCTACCACGTGAGCGGCCATGCGAACCGCCCGGATCTTGAGCGCGTGCATCAGATCGTGCAGCCGGGGATCGTGATTCCCATGCACGGCGAGCACCGCCACCTGCGCGAACATGTGCGGCTGGCCGAGGCCGGGGGCTTTGCCGCCGCGCTTGCGGTGAACGGCACCATGCTCGAACTGGGCGAGGGCGGCGCGAAAACCGTCGATTACGTGGAAACCGGGCGCAGCTATCTGGACGGTTCGGTGCTGATCGGCGCGCTTGACGGGGTGGTCCGCGACCGCATCCGCATGGCGCTGAACGGGCATGTGACGCTGACCCTGATCCTGGACGAGCGCGATGCGATGCTCGGGGATCCCTGGTGCGAGACCATGGGGCTTGCCGATGCCGGCATCAGCCGCAAGCCGCTGGTCGAGGTGCTCGAGGCCGAGATCGCGCGCCAGGTCGCCCGTGCCGACCGCAAGATCCTCGCGGATGACGACGGGCTGCGCGACATGCTGCAGCGGCACCTGCGTCAGAAGGCGCAAAACGAGATCGGCAAGAAACCCGAAGTGACCGTGATCATCAGCCGGATGCGTTAAGCGGCGAGCCGCAGGGGCATGGCCTGTCCGGGCAAAGGGCAGGTCGCGCGCCGCGATACATGGCCGGGCCCGGTTTGCACCGGGCCGCCGCCTGTCATGTCAGTGCTGTCAGTGGGCGCGCCGCTCTTCGAGGCTGAGCGCGATGAAGCTTGGCAGGTGATCGCCCATCCCGACAACGGCCGCATGCTGCGAATTCCGCTCTCCGCCCTTCGCCGAGCCCTGCTTGCGCTCGTGCCGTTCGCCCTGTTTCTGGGGCTGGGTTTTCTCGGCCGCCGCCTGCCGGCTGTCCCGGGACTGGCCGCGGCTGTCCTTTTTCGCCTCGCCCTTTTCGGCTTTTGCGGCCTTTTCGGGTGCGGCGGGCTCTGCTGCAGGGGCAGGTTTCGGGCCCGCATCGCCTGATGCCGTCTCGGCCCCGGCCTTGTCGCCCTTCGCCTTTTGCCCTTTTGCCGTGTCCCCTTTAGCCGTGTCGGCCGCGGGTTCCGGGCTGCGCAGCGGATTGTCGATCCGCGGGATCTCTTTCTGCACCAGAGATTCGATTGCCGCGAGGTTCTTTTCGTCGCGGCTCGCGCAGATCATAATCGCGACCCCGTCGCGCCCGGCGCGGCCGGTGCGGCCGATGCGGTGCACGTAATCCTCGGCATGGCCTGGCACGTCGTAGTTGAACACATGGCTCACCGCCGGCACGTCGAGCCCGCGCGCGGCCACGTCGGAGGCGACCAGAAAGCGCAGTTGGCCGGCGCGGAAAGCGTCCAGCGTGCGGGTGCGGTGGCTCTGGTCGAGGTCGCCATGGATCGCCGCGGCATCGAGACCGTATTTCTTCATCGACCGGGCCACGATGTCCACGTCGCTCTTGCGGTTGCAGAAGATGATCGCGTTGCTGCAGGCGTCACCTTCGGCGGCGATCAGTTCGCGCAGCAGGCGACGCTTTTCGCTGCCTTCGCGGTCCTTGCGCGAGGGTTTGAACATCACCACGCCCTGGCGGATGTTTTCCGCCGTGGTGGCCTGACGGGCGACCTCGATGCGGAACGGGTTGGACAGGAAGGTGTTGGTGATGCGCTCGATCTCGGGCGCCATGGTGGCCGAGAAGAACAGCGTCTGCCGGGTCAGGGGGTTGGTCAGGCCGAAGATTTTCTCGATATCGGGAATGAAACCCATGTCGAGCATCCGGTCGGCCTCGTCCACCACCATGACCTTGACGTCCGAGAGGATCAGCTTGCCCCGCTCGAAATGGTCAAGCAGCCGCCCGGGCGTCGCGATCAGCACGTCAACGCCCTTGTCGATCAGCCGGTCCTGTTCGGAAAAGCTCACGCCGCCGATCAGCAGAGCCTTGGAAAGATTGGTGTATTTCGTATAGGTGTCGAAGTTTTCCGCAACCTGCGCGGCAAGTTCCCGCGTCGGGCAAAGCACCAGGCTGCGCGGCATCCGCGCCCGTGCACGCCCGCGCGCCAGGAGCGTGATCATCGGCAGGGTAAAGCTTGCCGTCTTGCCGGTGCCGGTCTGGGCGATGCCGAGCACGTCGCGCCCCTCGAGCGCCGGGGGGATCGCGCCGGCCTGGATCGGCGTGGGCGATTCGTATCCGGCTTCTTCGATGGCTTTCAGGACCTTGGGGCCCAGATTCAGATCAGAGAATTTTGTCATTTATATCCGCGTCTTGCGGACACTTCACTGGCCCGCGCATCAGGTGGGAACCGCCGCCGGCCGACCCCACGCCATTCGTGTCGCCCGGTGCATCCCGGCCTCTTAACAAGAAGCCGGGCGGCGGTCAAACCCGGCGCGTGAAACGCGGCCCCGGACAGACCGGGCCGCATGATCCGCAGTGCCGTCTTTTGCCGCCCGGATCAAGCGAAATCCGGGAAATGCCGCCGTCGCTTGTCCGCAAGCCCCAGCTCGCGGATGCGCAGCAGCCCCGCCTTGTCGAGCGCATGGCGCAGGCGCGGCGTATCAGCGCAGATCTCGTCGAAGAACCCGCGCAGGCCGGCCTCTCCGCCCTGTGCCTCGATCTCCTGCAGGAGCTCGTGCAGTGTGCGCCCGCCCTGTTCGCGCGGCCGGGTCGGGGCAAGCTCGGCCCGGTAGGCGCCTTTCTCCAGCCGGTAGCGATAGGCGGCGATCCATTCCGGCCAGTCGGTGACATGGCGGTGGCAAAGCTCTACCGCATCAAATTCGATCCCGCCGGGGTTCATCGCCCCTGCCTGGCGGAAGTTGTGAATCCGGAACTCGACCCCCGAAAGCCCCGTGCGCGCGATCAGCTTGCCCGCGACGTGGCTGAGAAACCCGGCCCGCACCTCCTGCCCGTAACGGGGATAAAGGGAGCGGAGCACCCGCGCGCGCCCCGCCGTGGCGGGCATGGCCTTGAAGGCGTTACCAAGGCCCGCAAGCGCCTCGACCGGGCGCAGCCGCGTGCAGAGCGTGTCGCTGTCCAGCGTTCCGAGGAGCCGCGCCATCCCGGCCCCGTTCACCGGCCAGAGGAACTCATCCACGTCGATATGGGCAAGCCAGTCGAGATCATCGGCAAGCCCGTAAACATGGGTGGCGTTCGCGCTCTGGCGCACCTGATGCTTGCGCGGGCGCTGGATGCCGAGCCGCTGCCAGTGGGCCCGGTCGCAGTCATGCACCCGCAGCGCCGGATGGCTGAGCAATGCCGCGCGGATTCGCGGATCGGGCTCGTCAAGGCAGACATGGATGCGATGCGCGCCAAGGTCGAGGTGATAGGCCGCGAAATCGAGCACCTGCCCGAGCGGCGCCTTCACCGTGGCGACGATGCCCCAGCGGGGCAGGGCTGCGGGCGCGGTGCTCAGGGCGTCTGCATCTCCTTGGTGGCGGCAAGCGCGATCTCGGGACAGTCCCGCACCACCCGGTCGATATCCCATTGCAGGCGCGTGAGGTAAACCACGTCGCCGTCATGGTCGTGGGCGATGTGCTGCCTGTTCGACTCGACGAACCTGTCGAGCGCGCGACGCTCGCCGCTGGCCCAGCGGGCCGAGGTGAACTGGGTCGGTTCGAACCGCACCGGCAGCCCGTATTCCAGCCCGATCCGGCTTGCCAGCACCTCGAACTGAAGCTGCCCGACCACGCCGACGATATATCCCGAGCCGATCAGCGGCTTGAACACCTTGGCCGCGCCTTCCTCGGCGAACTGCATCAGCGCCTTTTCAAGGTGCTTGGACTTGAGCGGGTCATTCGCGCGCACGCTTTGCAGCAACTCGGGCGCGAAAGAGGGGATGCCGGTCACGCGCAGCGCCTCGCCCTCGGTCAGCGTGTCGCCGATGCGCAACTGACCGTGGTTCGGAATGCCGATGATGTCGCCGGCCCAGGCCTCTTCGGCCAGTTCGCGGTCGGCGGCGAGAAACAGCACCGGGCTGGCCACGGTCATCGTCTTGCCGCTGCGCACATGTGTCAGTTTCATGCCGCGCGCGAAATGGCCCGAGGCGAGGCGGACAAAGGCCACCCGGTCGCGGTGACGCGGATCCATGTTCGCCTGAACCTTGAACACGAAGCCGGAAACCTTTGGTTCTTCGGGCGAAATCTGCCTCGGCTCGGCCGATTGGGGCTGCGGCTCGGGGGCGTAGGTGCTGACACCTTCCATCAATTCGCGCACCCCGAAGGAATTGATCGCCGAGCCGAACCAGATCGGGGTCATGTGCCCCTCGAGCACCGCCTGCGGGTCGAGCACCGGCAGCAGCCCGCGGGCAAGCTCCACCTCTTCGCGCAGCTTCTCCAGCAGATGTGCCGGGATGTGGCGGTCAAGCTCCGGGTCGTCCAGCCCCTCGACGCGGATCGACGTCGCCACGCGGTTGCGGTCCGCCCGGTCCATGAGGTCGAGCCGGTCGTGCAGCATGTCGTAACAGCCAAGGAAATCGCGCCCCATGCCGATCGGCCAGCTTGCCGGGGTGACGTCGATGGCCAGGTTTTCCTGAATCTCGTCGATGATTTCGAAGGTGTCGCGGGATTCGCGGTCCATCTTGTTGCAGAAGGTCAGGATCGGCAGGTCGCGCAGGCGGCAGACCTCGAACAGCTTCTGCGTCTGGCTCTCGACCCCCTTTGCGCCGTCGATCACCATGACCGCCGCATCGACCGCGGTGAGGGTGCGATAGGTGTCTTCCGAAAAATCCGCGTGTCCCGGCGTGTCCACGAGGTTGAACCGGAATTCACCGAAATCGAAGGACATGGCCGAGGCCGAGACCGAGATGCCGCGGTCCTTTTCCATCTGCATGAAATCCGATCGCGTGCGCCGCGCCTCGCCCTTGGCGCGCACCTGTCCGGCCATCTGGATCGCGCCGCCGTACAGCAGGAATTTTTCCGTCAGCGTGGTCTTGCCGGCGTCCGGGTGGCTGATGATGGCAAATGTGCGCCGCCGCGCGATTTCGGCGGGCAGGTCGGGGCGGTTGGGGATGGTGTCACGCATGGGCGGGCTTTAGCCGTTGGCGGGGAAGGCGGCAAGCGGGCTCGTGCCCGCCGGGCCGGATCGCTGTGCGCATGGCGCGGGTTCAGATCAGCGAGGCACGGCGCAGCCGCTCAAGGCTTCCGGGCGCGCCGAGCATGGTTTCCGGCACTTCGAAGCCGTGAAAGGCGCCTTCGCCATGACCTGCCGGATCCGGCCCCAGCCGGTCGAGCAGCGCCGCCGGCAGCGCTGCGCGGATATCCGGTGCGACCCGGAGCGATTCGGCGGCGATCCCCTCGGCATAGATCAGGTGATGCCGGTCGAAGAGCAACTGGAAATAATCCACGAAACCGCCGGGCTGCACGGTCACGCTGGTGCCGTTCACAAGGTGGCGCGCCCGCAGCAGCAGCCCCGGCGTGCCGGCGCCGATGTGATCGTCGCGCTGATAGACGAACAACCGGTGATCGGGGCCAAGCACAAGATCGTTCGTGTTGTTGAGCGCCCCGGCCGTGATGCGGATCGGCGCCAGCGCCCCCACCGCGCGCAGGGTGCTTTGCCCGATCCAGCGCAGCGGCCGGGGCCCGTGATCGCGGGTCAGCACCATGTCGCCGATGCGCAGATCCTCGATCCTGACCTGCCGCCCCGACCCGAGCGTGATATGGGTGCCGCGCGCGAATGAGGTCATGGCGCTGCCGGCGAAAAGCCGCGCCGCCCCGGCGCGGTCAACCGCGACCAGCGCATATCCGGTTTCGGTGGCGAGGGGGGTAAAGCTCAGCAGATAGGTCTCGGCGACAAAGCCCGCATTGTCGAGTTCCACCAGCAGAATTGCCTCGGCCCGTTCGCCGCTGCGCGCCATGAGCGTCACCGCGCAGTCGAGATGCAGCATTGCTCCGGCACCGCCCGCTTCGGAACCGGGTGCCACCGAAAGCCGGCCGGCCGCGTCGGTATCAATGGACAGACGCTCGCGGGAGGCATCGGGTGACAGCATGTATATGTCGTCGGCAACCAGATCGCGCATCGGCGCGATCGCATCACCCATGTTGGCACCAAGCACCACGCGGAACCAGCGGGAGCGGTAAACCTGAACAGTCTGGACACAACAACTGGAACTCGTCATGCGCTTGCACGCCCGATTGCACTGCGGCAGGTTAGGCCGCGCCGGCGGGGCGGTCAATTCGATGCCGCCCGCGCGCCGGAATGCAACGGGACCGAACCGGGAAGGAGCGGGGGATGGATCTGGGTATCGCAGGCAGGCGGGCGCTCGTCTGCGCAAGCAGCCGTGGCCTCGGGCTCGGCTGCGCCGAGGCGCTGGCGGCGGCGGGCGTCGATCTGGTGATGAACGCGCGGGGCGCCGAGGCGCTCGAAACGGCGGCGCAGGCGATTCGCGACCGATATGGCGTGGCCGTGACCACCGTTGCCGCCGATATCGCCACCGGGGCCGGGCAGGACCAGGCGATCGAGGCGGCGGCGGGGGCGGACATCCTCGTCACCAACGCCGGCGGGCCGCCGCCCGGGCTCTGGTCGGACTGGGGGCGCGACGACTTCATCGCCGCGCTGGATGCGAACATGCTGGCGCCGATCGCGCTCATGCGCGCGCTCATGCCGGGGATGATCGAGCGCGGCTGGGGCCGGGTCGTGAACATCACCAGCCAGTCGGTGCGCGCCCCGATCCCGGCGCTCGGGCTCAGCAATTCGGCGCGCACGGGGCTGACCGGCTATGTCGCCGGCACCGCGCGGCAGGTGGCGCGCCAGGGGGTGATCGTGAACAACCTCCTGCCCGGCATCCACGACACCGCCCGCGCCGCGGCGCTTGACGAGAACGTGGCGCGCAGCGACGGCTGCACCATTGCCGAGGCCCGCGCGGCGCGCGAGGACACGATTCCGGTCGGACGCTACGGCACCACGGCCGAATTCGGTGCCGCCTGCGCCTTTCTGTGTTCGCAGCACGCGGGCTATATCGTCGGGCAGAACATCCTTGCCGATGGCGGGGCGACCAACCTGACCATGTGATCAAGTGTCCATGCGATCGGCGCGCGGGGCTGCGCCTCAGGGCCGGTCGCGCAGCCGCTTGCCCGGTTCATCGACGAACAGGCCGGGGAGGGCGGTCACCGCTTCGATCAGGTCGAGGCGGAGGTCGCGGAAGGCCCCGTCCTCTTCGCTCCAGACCGTGAGCATCCAGATCCGCCCCACGTGGTCGAGCCGCAGCGGGCGCACGGTGAGCGTGCCGCCCGCCAGCCCGAGCCGCAGTTTCTGGCGCCCGCGGATCGCGTTGCGGATGAGCGGCATCTGCGACAGGCCCCGCGCGATCCCGAGCCGGGGCGCAAATTCGGCCGTCCAGGCGGCTTCCTGCGGCAGCGGCTCGGCCGGGAGCGCGGCATCGAGCCGCCCGGCCAGCGCGAGCGCCGCGCCCCGCAATCCCGGATCGGGGCTTTCGGCGACGATGGCGATGCCGAGCTGGAGCGCCTCGAACTCGTCCGGTGCGAGCGAAAGGGGCGGGATCAGGATCTCCTCGCGCAGCCGGTAGCCGACGCCGCGTTTGCCCTCGACCGGCACGCCGGCCTCGGCAAGGCGGTCGATATAGCGATAGAGCGTGCGTTGCGACACCCCGAGGTGATGCGCGAGATCCTCGGCGCGGTGCAGGCCGCCCCCGCGCAGGATCCGCAGCAGATCGAAAAGACGCTGGCTTTGGCTCATGGCGCCATTCTGGCATGTCTCGGGGTCCGGGTCGAGACATACTGTCAAAAACATGTCAGTTGAACATTCGGCCCATGCCGCGGGCGCTGTTTCCACAGTCGGGGGCGGCACCCGGGCGCTTGCGCATCTTCCCGTGCGCGCCGGCTCTGCCTAGAACAGGAGCAGACAGGGCGCCGCTGGAGCGCCCGGCTTCGCAAGGAGAAGGACATGCTCAACAACATCGGTCTTCCGGGCCTCCTGCTGATCGCGATCGTGGTTCTGGTGCTGTTCGGGCGCGGCAAGATCAGCTCGATCATGGGTGAGGTCGGCAAGGGCATCACCTCGTTCAAGAAGGGCGTCAACGAGGGCCAGAACGAGCTTGAGAACGAGCGCGCGGCCAATGCCCGCGACGTCACCGAGACTGCCGCCGACAAGGACAAGGTCTGATCCGCCATGTTCGATCTGGGCTGGAGCGAGCTGCTTCTGATCGGAATCGTGGCGCTGATCGTGGTCGGTCCCAAGGATCTGCCGGTCCTGTTCCGCAACGTGGGACGGTTCATCGGCAAGGCCAAGGGGATGGCGCGCGAGTTCACCAATGCCATGAACGAGGCGGCGGATGAATCCGGCCTGCGCGATGTCAGCAAGAGCCTCAAGACCGCGACCAACCCGCTCGGCTCGGCGCTGGACGAACTGAAGGGGGCGGCGCGCGACATGACGCGCGGATTCGACGGGCAGGCCGATGATGCACCGCCGATCACCCCCCGTAACAAGGCACCCGAGGACAAGGTGGAACGGATGCCGGCGGCGGCGGAACCGGATACCGGCGCGGCAACGGATACGTCATCCGCGCCGAAGGCATCCGCCCCGGGCGGGGTTGCGGAAAACCTGCCGACGGCTATGCCGGCGGAAACGGACGGGACGGAACAGGCGGGCAGACATGAGCCAGGCGGACGAGATTGACGAAACCAGCGCGCCGCTGATCGAGCATCTGGCCGAGCTGCGCACGCGGCTTATCCATGCGGTCGTGGCCTTTATCATCGCCATGGTGATCTGTTTCACCGTGGCGACGCCGATCTTCAATTTCCTGACCGATCCGCTGTGCAAGGAGCTCGCGAATCGCGGGCAGGACTGCGACCTGATCTTCATCTCGCCGCAGGAAGGCTTCTTCGTCGCGATCAAGGTCTCGCTGCTTGGCGGGCTGATGCTGTCCTTTCCCTATATCGCGCTGCAGATGTGGCGTTTCGTGGCGCCGGGGCTCTACAAGTCCGAAAAGGGGGCGTTCATGCCCTTCCTGATCGCCTCGCCCTTCATGTTTCTGGCGGGGGCGGCCTTTGCCTTCTACGTCATCACGCCGATGGCCTACAGTTTCTTCCTGAGCTTCCAGCAGTTCGGTGCCCATGGCGAGGCGGTCCCCGACGGCACCGTGCCGCTCAGCGTGGTGTTCCAGGGTTCGGCGCAGGAATATCTGAACCTCACCATCAAGTTCATCGTCGCCTTCGGCCTGTGCTTTCAACTGCCGGTCCTGCTCACGCTCATGGGCAAGGCCGGGCTGGTCAGTTCCGAAGCGCTGGCCGGCGTGCGCAAATATGCGATGGTCGGCATTCTCGTGCTGGCCGCATTGGTGACGCCGCCCGATGTGATCAGCCAGGTGGTTCTTTTCGTGGTGGTTTACGGGCTTTATGAAGTCTCGATCCTGCTGGTGGCCCGGACCGAGCGCAAGCGCGAGCAGGAATTCGAGGCCGAGGACCACCTGGACGAGGGGCTGCCGGTCGTGTCCGAAACCACGCCCCCCGCCGGGCGAGAGGCGCCGGCCGCTGCCGATGACTTCACCGACGACCTCACCGACGACCTGCTTGACGATCACGAGCCCGAGGAGGATGACGGCAGGGACGGCAACGAAAGCGGTGGCGGCGATGACGATGGCGACAACGGCGACGGCAACGACGGAAATGGTGACAAGGGCGGGCGGTGACGCATTGGAGCGGATCGCCGGGGCGCTGGAGCGGATCGCTCCGGCGCCGCTCCCGGCGCCCGATCTCGACGCCGCCGCGGCCTTCGTCTGGCATGTGGATCCCGACCGGCTGCAGCCTGTGGCGCAGGTCAACCGGATCCCGCTCGACCTGCTGGTGGGTATCGACCGCTCGCGCGATACGCTGATCGCCAACACGCGCCGGTTTGCCGAAGGGTTCAGCGCCAACAACGCGCTGCTCTGGGGTGCGCGCGGCATGGGAAAATCAAGCCTCGTCAAGGCGATCCATGCCGAAGTTCACAAGGATCACCCGTCGCTCAAGCTGGTCGAGCTGCTGCGCGAGGATCTGCCCAGCGTCGGGCGGCTGCTTTCGCTTCTGCGCGGCTCCGGCCAGCGGTTCCTGCTGTTCTGCGACGACCTGTCCTTCAGCCACGACGATGAACATTACAAGTCGCTGAAGGCCGTGCTGGACGGCGGCATCGAGGGGCGGCCCGAAAACGTGCTGTTCTACGCCACCTCGAACCGGCGCCACCTGATGCCGCGCGACATGATCGAGAACGAACGTTCAAGCGCGATCAATCCCTCCGAGGCGGTCGAGGAAAAGATTTCGCTTTCGGACCGTTTCGGCCTCTGGCTTGGTTTCCACCCCTGCAGCCAGGACGAATATCTTGCCATGGTCGGCCGTTACTGCGCCGCCTATGGTGTCGAGGTCGACCCCGAGATTCTGCGCGCCGAGGCAATCGAATGGGCGGCGACACGCGGTGCGCGCTCCGGGCGCGTGGCCTGGCAGTTTTTCACCGACCTTGCGGCGCGGCACGGCGTGGCGGTCAGGGGCTGACGCCCGCGGCCGGCCGCGCCGGCCTATTCCAGATAGGGCATCGGATCGACGCTGTCGAAACCGTTGCGCACCTCGAAGTGAACGTAGGAATTGTCGCCGCCGCGCAGCTGCGCGATCTGCTGCCCGCGCTTCACCGAATCGCCTTTCTGGACCTTGATCTGCTCGACATTGGCATAGACCGTCAGCAGGCTGTCGGGGTGACGCACGACGATGATCGGCACCTGGTCGGCGCTCGAGGTGATCGCGGCCACGGTGCCATCGGCGGCGGCATGGACCGGATCGCCCGAAGCGCCGGCGATGTCGATGCCGTCGTTGCGCCCCTTGGAATAGGCGCGCGCGATCTTTCCCTTGACGGGATAATCCATGCGGCTGCTGCTGCTCGTGCTGAGGGTCGGTTCCGGAACCTTGATTGCCGGCGCCTCGGGCTCGGGCTTGTCCTCGGGCAAGGGCTTGGAGGAACTCGGGGGCGTGGGGGTCGGCGACCCTTCGCCGGGCCGCGTCGAGGACGGCGTGCTGTCGGGCTGCGGCGCGGTGCCGGCCTCGGGGATCAGCAGGACCTGCCCCTCGCGCACCGCGAAATCCGAGCCGAGCCCGTTCCATTCCGCCAGCGCCTTGACCGGGATCCCGTAAAGCCGGGCGATGGTATAGGCGGTCTCGCCCCGGGCGACCTTGTGGCGCGCGGGTTCGGCCCCCTCGGCCGCCGCGGGGGCCGGGGCGGCGCTCGGCGCGGGGTCGAGCGGCGAGGTGATGACCGACGACCGCGGCGCGGCGCTGTCGATCGCGCTGCCCGCGAGCGAGGCGATGTCGGTGCCGCCGGACTGGCCCGAGCTTTCGGCAACGCGCCGCGGCAGGGCGATGATCTCGCCACCGCGCAGCTTCACGTTCGGGTCGATCCCGTTATAGCGCGCAAGCTCGTCCGCCGGGATGCCGACCCGGCCGGCGATCGCCGCCACCGTGTCGTTCTGCTGTGCGACCGCGACCTGGTAATTGGGATAGGAAATCACCCCGCGGCTGTCGGCGGCCGGGCGCGAGGCGATGGATTGCGCGGCTTCCGCGGTGGAAAACTGGCCGGTATGCCCGCGCAGGTCGATGTCGAACGGATTGCCTCCGCAACCCGCCATGAGCGCCAATGCCGCCACACCGAGCCCGAAGCCCGTCACTCTCGCCACCGGAAAATCCATGCTCGCCATCCCTCGCTTGCCTGTTGCGCCACCGTCTCGTGCCGGACGATTTCGGCCTGCCTGCCTATCCATTTCTGGCCAGCCCTTCCAGAAGGGGCACGAAACGCACCGGGAGCAGTTCGTCATATTCGAATCCGTCCTCGGTCCGCCGCACCCGGATCAGCGTCTGCACCGCGTCGGACTGGCCGACCGGGACCACCATGATACCGCCGATCTTCAGTTGCGCCAAGAGCGGGCCCGGCGGATCTTCGGCGGCGGCGGTGACGATGATGCGATCAAAGGGCGCCTGCTCGGGCAGCCCGTGCGAGCCGTCGCCGGTGATCGCGGTGATATTGGTAAGGTCCAGCGCCTCGAACAGTTCGCGCGCCTCGCGCACGAGCCGGGGATGGCGGTCGATGGAATAGACCCGCCGCGCCAGCTTGGCGAGCACCGCCGCCTGATAGCCGCTCCCGGTTCCGACCTCGAGCACCTTGTCCCGCGCGCTCACCTGCAATGCCTGCGTCATCAGCCCCACCACCGAAGGCTGGCTGATGGTCTGGCCGCAGGCGATGGGCAGCGGCATGTCCTCATAGGCGCGCCCGGCGAAAAGACCGCGCACGAAGGGCCCCCGGTCCACCCGCTCCATGGCGTCGAGAACGCGGGCGTCGGTCACCCCGCGCGAGCGCAGCGCATAAAGAAACTGCATGCGCGTCTCGGGCGTGGGATCGGGGCGCGGCTCCGGGCTCATTCGATCACCCTCAGCGCCTCGAGCGCGTCATGGGCGGTCAGGTCCGCGCGCATTGGCGTGATCGAAACATAGCCCTCGAGGTTCACCGTCGCATCGCTCCCCCCCGCGGCCGGGCGATGCTGGTCGGTGCCGCGGATCCACAGGAACCGCCGCCCCGAGGGCGAGGAATAGGGCTCGACCCCATAGGTGGTGCCTGGGCGGGCGCCCTGGCGGGCGACCCGCATGCCCTTGACTTCGGCCGCGGGCAGGGGCGGGAAATTCACGTTGTAGAACAATCCGTAATCCATCCCGTTCGGCACATCTGCAGAAAGAATCCGGCGGATCACATCGACCCCGAACCGGGCCGCCGTCTCGAAGGGATCGGCCAGCGAACGGTTGCGCGGCCCGAGATACTGCGACAGCGCAATCGCCGGAACCCCCTGCAGCGCCGCCTCCATGGCCCCGCCGAGCGTGCCGGAATACAGCACGTTCTCTGCCGAGTTGTTCCCCCGGTTCACCCCCGAAAGCACGAGGTCCGGGGGCGCATCCTTCATCACGTCGTGAAGCGCCGCAAGCACGCAATCGGCCGGGCTGCCCTCGGCGGCGAAACGGCGCTCGCCCATCTCGGCGATCATCATCGGTCTTGTATAGCTGATGCTGTGCGCCACGCCCGACTGCTCGAACGCCGGCGCGACGGTCCAGACCTCGCCCCGCTCGCCGGCGAGCCCGGCCGCGATCGCGGCCAGCACCTCGAGGCCGGGCGCGTTGATGCCGTCGTCATTGGTGATCAATATGCGCATGTCAGCAAGAACCGCCGCCGTTTTGCGGCCCTTGATAGACGGGCCCCGGTTCGGGAACAAGGCGCAGGTGCTTCTTCTGGCCGGAAATATCCCCGCCGGAGGCATGGCCCGCGGAGGCGGGCCATTGCGGGCTCATTCGGGGCTCAGAGGCCGAGTTCCGCCAGGATCCGCCGCGCCTCCTCGGCGGGATCGGCCAGAGCCGAGCGGTCCTCGCCGGGAAAGAAGGTCGCGCGCAGGGCGCTGCGCATGGGGCGGGGCGCGGCGATCACCACGTCCGGGCCGGTGCGGCGGGATTCCTCGGCCCAGCTTTGCGCCATCGCCATCTGCGCCGCCTTGCTCGCGCCGTAGGCCCCGAAGAACTTCTGCCCCGCGCGATCGTCGGCAAGGAAGACCGCCCGCCCGTCGCGCCCAAGCAGCGGCGTGAGATAGGCAATCAGCGTCGCCGTGGCGCCGGCGTTCACCTTCAGCGACTTTTCCCACTGGCGGGCGTCGATATGGGGCACCGGGCCGAGCGGGGCGGTATGGATCGCCGCATGACACCAGAGATCGACCTTGCCCCAGCGGTCGTGAATGCTGCGGCAGAGCGCGGCCATGGCCTTGGCATCGGCGATATCCATGGGCGCGAGCGTGGCGCTGCCGCCACGCGCCTTGATGCGGTCGTCGAGTTCCTCGAGCCCCCCGGTGGTGCGGGCGACCGCCACCACATGGAACGCGGGTGCGAGCGCTTCGGCCAGGGCCGCCCCGAGCCCGCGCGAAGCGCCGGTGACAAGGGCAATCCTGCCGTTTTCGGTTCTGTCTTCATCTGCCATGGGGCGGGTGTGGCTGCTTGCGGGCGACCCGTCAAGACCCTTGGCGCGGGACGTGCGGGATCCGTCATTTCCGGCGCGCCGGCCCGGGGGGGCAGCCCGCGCAAGGACCGGCCCGGACCCTGCGCGCGGGATTATTCGGCCGGGGTCTTTTTCTTGCGGCGGGCCGGGGTTTCCATCCTGAAGCCCTGTTCGATCATGTCCGATGGCGCGACCGGATAATCGCCCGAAAAACAGGCATCGCAATACTGGGGCGATTCGTTGTTGCGCCCGTTCGCTTCCCCGACGGCACGGTAAAGCCCGTCGAGCGACAGGAACTTGAGGCTGTCCGCGCCGAGATGCGCACAGATCTCGTCCTCGGACATGGTCGCCGCCAGCAGCTTGTCGCGCCGCGGCGTATCCACCCCGTAGAAACAGGGCCAGGCGGTCGGCGGGCTGGCGATGCGGAAATGGACCTCGCGCGCGCCGGCGTCGCAGATCATTTCCTTGATCTTGCGGCTGGTGGTGCCGCGCACCACCGAATCATCCACCAGCACCACCCGCTTGCCCCGGATCAGGGCCCGGTTCACGTTCAGCTTGAGCCGCACGCCCATGTTGCGGATCTGCTCGGTCGGCTCGATGAAGGTGCGCCCGACATACTGGTTGCGGATGATGCCCATGGCATAGGGGATCCCGCTTTCGAGGCTGTAACCGATCGCCGCCGGGGTGCCGCTGTCGGGCACCGGGCAGACCAGATCGGCCTCGACCGGGTTTTCCCGCGCCAGTTCGCGCCCGATCGCCTCGCGGGTCTCGTAGACGCTGCGTCCGCCCAGGATCGAGTCGGGGCGCGAGAAATAGACATGTTCGAAGATGCAGAACCGCGGCTTGCGCGGCCGGAATGGAAAGCGGCTTTCGATGCCTTCGCGGGTCGCGATCACCAGTTCCCCGGGCTCGACCTCGCGCACGAATTCGGCACCGATGATGTCGAAGGCGCAGGTTTCCGAACTTATCACCCAGGCATCGCCGAGCCGGCCCAGCACGAGCGGGCGCACCCCGAGCGGATCGCGCACGCCGATCAGTTTGGTGCGGGTCATGGCGACGATGGAAAAGGCGCCCTCGACGCGGCGCAGCGCGTCTTCCATGCGGCTCGGGATGTCGCGCTGAAGCGAACGCGCCATCAGATGGATGATGCATTCGCTGTCCGAGGAGGACTGGAAGATCGAGCCGTGTTCGATCAGTTCGCGCCGCAGCGCATTGGCATTGGTGATGTTGCCGTTATGCGAAAGCGCCGCCCCGCCCATGGCGAATTCGCCAAAAAAGGGCTGCACGTCGCGGATTGCCGTCGGGCGCGGCTGGTCCGACTTGGCATAGCGCACATGGCCGATGGCCACCGCGCCGGGAAGCGTTTCGATCACCTCGGAAGAGGTGAAATTGTCGCGCACGTAACCGAAGTGGCGGGCGCTGTTGAAGCCGCGGTCCGGATCGTATGAGACGATCCCCCCGGCTTCCTGGCCCCGGTGCTGCAACGCATGCAGACCAAGTGCGACGAATGTCGAGGCGTCGGGGACGCCGATCACGCCGAAAACGCCGCATTCTTCGTGCAGGGCGTCGTCGTCGAAGGGAAGCGAGGGGGGGGTGCGAGATGCAGGCACGGGAATAAATCCGAATCCGTGGCAGGAACGTGAGCCTCACTTAAACCTTCGCCGGGGCGATGTCACCCACGGATCACGATTCGTTGACGGGCAACGTTGCGCTTGCGCCACCATCGTTGCTGGCGCCGCTGCCGGCATTGCAGCCGGCCACGAGTTCCTCGTACTGGCGGGTGAGCCAGCCGAGCGCGCGTTCGGGGTTGCGCTCCTCGATCTGGCCGGTCATGCGGGCAAAGACCTGCGCCGATCGGCTGTCGTCGATCATGGCGATATTCTGGCCGCCGAAGGCGGTATCGTAGACGAAAAAGGCGATCGCGATCAGCAGCACGCCCCGCGCCACGCCGAACAGGAAGCCGAGCCCGCGATCCAGCCCGCCGAGCGCCGAGCGCTGGATCATCGAGGAAAACAGCGGCGTGAAGAACGACATCAGGATCAGCGCCACGGCAAAGACCGCGGCAAAGGCGGCGACCAGCGAAAGTTCGCAGCTGTCGGCGATGAAATCTCCGATCACGGGCACTTCCCTGATCAGCGGCTCGACCTGCGGCGCCAGAAGGAAGCCGAGCACCGCAGCCACGATCCAGCCGACGATGGCCAGCGCCTCGCGCACCATGCCGCGCGCATAGGCCAGGAGCGCCGACAGCACGACGATCAGGGCAACAACGCCGTCGATGATGGTAAATCCGTCCATGTCCCTCGCCGATTCTTTCGTTTCCGCAGGTCGCGATCCTAACCGGTACCGAAGACCTGGCCAACGAAGCCGGTCAGATCGGCGATGGCTGTGCGCCGAATGCCACGATCAAAGCCGGTCTTGCCGCCTTCGGGCAGGATCGCGGTGGTGAAACCAAGTTTTCGCGCCTCTTTCAATCGGTTTTCCGTCTGCGGCGCGGGACGCAGGGCGCCCGACAGGCTGATCTCGCCGAAAACCACGGTTTCCGCGGGCAGCGCCGCGTCCTCGCGCGCACTGAGCAGGGCAGCGGCCACCGCGAGGTCGGCCGCGGGCTCTGAAATCCGCAGCCCGCCCGCCACGTTCAGATAGACATCGAGTCCGGCAAAGGGGATGCCGCAGCGCGCCTCGAGCACGGCCAGCACCATGGCAAGACGCCCGCCGTCCCACCCGACCACGGTGCGGCGCGGCTGGGAATGGGGCGTCGGCGCCACCAGCGCCTGCAGTTCGACCAGCACCGGGCGCGTGCCCTCGATGCCGGCGAAGACCACCGAGCCGGGGCTCGGCGTGCCGCGCTCGGACAGGAACAGCTCCGACGGGTTCACGACTTCGGCAAGGCCGGTGCCGGTCATCTCGAACACGCCGATCTCGTCGGCGGGGCCGAAGCGGTTCTTGACCGCGCGCAGGATGCGGAAGGGATGGCCGCGCTCGCCCTCGAAATAAAGCACCGTGTCCACCATGTGCTCGACCACCCGCGGCCCGGCGATCTGCCCTTCCTTGGTGACATGGCCGACCAGCACCACCGACAGCCCGCGCCGCTTGGCAAAGCCGGTCAGTTCATGGGCCGCGGCGCGCACCTGCGTAACCGAACCGGGCGCGCTTTCCACGTTGTCGGCCCACATGGTCTGGATCGAATCGATGATCACAAGGTCCGGGCGCTCGGCATCGAGCGTGGTCAGGATGTCACGCAGGTTGGTTTCCGCGGCAAGCCGCACCGGCGCCTGTTCAAGGCCGAGCCGCTGCGCCCGCATCCGCACCTGTGCTGCCGCTTCCTCGCCGCTGATGTAGATGACCTTGAGTCCCGCACGGGCGAAATGGGCGGCCGCCTGCAGCAGCAGCGTCGATTTGCCGATTCCCGGATCGCCCCCGACCAGCAGCGCCGAAGCCGGAACCAGCCCGCCGCCCAGCACCCGGTCGAATTCCGCGATTCCCGACAGCGTGCGGGGCGGCGGCGTCTCGGTCGTGGACAGGTCGCTGAGCTCGATCGCGCGGCCGCGCGCGGCGCCGAGGCTGCGGCTGCCGGGCCCGGCGGCAAGCGGCGTCTCTTCACGGATGGTGTTCCATTCCCCGCAGGACTCGCAGCGCCCCGACCATTTGCCGTGACGGGCGCCGCAGGCAGTACAGACAAAGGCGGGTGCATTGGCCATGAGAAAGGT
Source organism: Pontibaca methylaminivorans (assembly GCF_900156525.1). NCBI lineage: Bacteria > Pseudomonadati > Pseudomonadota > Alphaproteobacteria > Rhodobacterales > Roseobacteraceae > Pontibaca > Pontibaca methylaminivorans. The sequence continues at coordinate 475,642 of NZ_FTPS01000001.1, read as the reverse complement.
TGCTCGCCTGTTGAGGAACCGGACGCAAGCCCTTGATCGGGCGTCTATCTTACCGCTTCGATCGGGCCCGTGGCGCGACCGTGGATGAACTGGTCGAGATAGGGATCGCCCGACTCGTCGAGCTTCGCCACCGGGCCGGTCCACTGGATCACCCCGTCATGGAGCATGGCCACGTTATCGGCGATGGCGCGCACGCTGGTCATGTCATGGGTGATGGTCATGGCGGTCGCGCCCATCTCGACCACGATCTCGCGGATCAGGTCGTTGATCACCCCCGACATGATCGGGTCGAGCCCGGCGGTCGGTTCGTCGAAAAAGATGATCTCGGGATCGGCGGCGATGGCGCGGGCCAGCCCGACGCGCTTCTGCATGCCCCCGGAAAGCTCGGCCGGCAGCAGGTCAGCCACATCCGGCGTCAGCCCGACGCGGCGCAGCTTTTCCACCGCGATCTCGCGCGCCTCATGGGCCGGGCGCTTGAGGCTGCCGCGCAGCAGGCGGAAGGCGACGTTCTGCCAGACGGGCAGCGAATCGAACAGCGCGCCGCCCTGGAACAGCATGCCGAAACGGGCCAGGAAGGCGTCGCGGTCGCCGGCGCTCGCTTCGGCCCCGTCCACGGTGATGCGCCCCGAGTCGGGCTCGATCAGGCCGAGGATGCATTTCAGCGTGACCGATTTCCCGGTGCCCGAACCGCCGATGATGACCATCGAGGTGCCGCGCGGAATCTCGAGCGACAGCCCCCGCAGGACATGTTTCGGCCCGAAAGCCTTGGTGACGTTCTCGAGCCGGATCATAGCGAGAAGAACACTCCGGTCAGGATGAAGTTCGCGGCGAGGATCAGCACCGCGGCCATTTCCACGCTGTCCTTGGTGGCCCGCCCGACGCCCATGGCACCGCGGCCCGAGTTCATGCCGAAATAACAGCCCATGGCGGTCGCGATCAGCCCGAAGGCCGCGCCCTTGACCAGGCTCGAGATGATGTCGAGCGGCTCGAGGAAATCGACCGTGTTGCGCAGATAGGTGCCGGCATTGAAATCGAGGCTGTAGACCGCGACCGTATAGCCGCCGGCGATGCCGATCACGTCGCCGACGGCAACCAGCACCGGCACGGTCACGAGCCCGGCGAGAACGCGCGGCGCGGTCAGGTATTTCATCGGATGCGTCGACAGCGTCACCAGCGCGTCGATCTGCTCGGTCACCTTCATGGTGGCGATCTCGGCGGCGATCGAGGAGGTGACGCGGGCCGCGATCATGAGCCCGGCCATCACCGGGCCAAGCTCGCGCACCATGCCGATGGCGACGATCTGCGGCACGACGGCCTCGGCGCTGAACCGCGCGCCGCCCGAATAGATCTGAAGCGCGAGCGCCCCGCCGGTGAACAGCGCCGTCATGCCGACCACCGGCAGCGACAGCCAGCCGACCTGCATCAGGGCACCCAGGATCTCGCGCGGATACCAGGGCGGGCGGAAGAAATGGCTGATCGCCTCGATGCTGAACAGCGCAAGCCGCCCCGTCGCGGCCAGAAACCCGAGCAGCGCGCGGCCAACCCAACCAAGCGGCGACAGCAGGATCATCGCCCGCCGCCTTTCGGGCCGGCGGCCCTGCATCCGCACCGGTGCGGACGAATGACGGTCGGCCCCGGTCGGGGCGCCTGGAACATTGCGGCATCCATGGCGTCGTTCATGACATGGCCTCTCACGGCGTCAAGGGCAAAGAACAGGGTCCAGAGGCCCGCGGCGGGGTGTGGCCCGCGCAGGCGGACGGGCAGGGCGGGGCCGGTCAGAACCCGCCCGAGTCGCCCTGCTGCCAGGGCTTGGCGAGGTTGCCGAACCGGGTGAAGCGGCCCTCGAAGCTGAGTTCGACCGTGCCGATCGGCCCGTGGCGCTGCTTGCCGATGATGACTTCGGCCTTGCCGTGCAGGCGCTCCATGCGTTCCTGCCAGCCGACCATTTCATCGAGCCGGTCCTCGGATGGCTTTTCGCGCTCGACGTAATATTCCTCGCGGAAGACGAACATCACCACATCCGCATCCTGTTCGATCGAGCCGGATTCGCGCAGGTCCGAAAGCTGCGGGCGCTTGTCGTCGCGGGACTCGACCTGACGGGAAAGCTGGCTGAGCGCGACCACGGGAATATCAAGCTCCTTGGCGATGGCCTTGAGCCCCATGGTGATCTCGGAAATCTCGTTCACCCGGTTTTCGCTGCGCCCGGCGCCGCGCACGAGCTGGAGATAGTCGACGATCAGAAGGTCGAGCCCGTGCGTGCGCTTGAGCCGCCGCGCCCGCGCGGCCAGCTGGCTGATCGGCAGCGCCGGCGTGTCGTCGATATAAAGCGGGCAGGCCTCAAGCGCCTTCGCCGCCTCGACGAAGCGGCGGAATTCGGCCTCGGTCATGTCGCCGCGGCGGATCTGTTCGCTCGGCACTTCGGCGGCCTCGGACAGGATCCGTGCGGCCAGTTGTTCGGCGCTCATCTCGAGGCTGAAGAACCCGACCACGCCGCCATCCACCGCGCCCTCGGTGCCGTCCGAAAGCCGGCCCCGGCGATAGCAGCGGGCGACGTTGAAGGCGATGTTGGTCGCCAGCGCTGTCTTGCCCATGGAAGGCCGCCCGGCCAGGATCAGCAGATCCGAGCGATGCAGCCCGCCAAGCTTGCGGTCGATGTCGGACAGCCCGGTCGAGAGCCCGGCAAGCCCGCCGTCGCGCTGATAGGCGGCGTTGGCGACATTGACCGCATCGGTGACCGCGCGCAGGAAACTTTGAAAGCCGCTTTCGACCTGGCCCTGTTCGCTCAACTGGTAAAGGCGCTGCTCGGCCTCGACGATCTGGGCGCGGGGTTCGCTTTCGACCTCGACCCGCGCCGCCTTTTCGCTGATCTCGCGCCCGAGCGCCATCAGTTCGCGCCGGATCGCCATGTCATAGATCATCTGCGCATAGTCGCGCACGGCGAAGGTGCTGATCGCCGCCCCCGCGAGCCGCACCAGATAGGCCGCGCCGCCAAGTTCCTTCAGCCCCTCGTCATGTTCCATGAAGGCCTTGAGCGTCACCGGCGAGGCGAGCGCGTTCTTGGCGATGCGGGCGGCGGCGGTCTCGAAGATGCGGGCATGGACCGGATCATAGAAATGTTCGGGCCGGATGATGCTCGCGACGCGGTCGAAGACCTCGTTGTTGGTGAGCAGGGCGCCGAGAAGCTGCTGTTCGGCCTCGATCGAATGCGGCGCCGCCTCGGCGGGGGTGGCCTCCGTGGCGGGGCGGCCGATGCTGGTGATGGTGGTCATGCTGCCCGTTTCCTCGTGGTGATCCGCCCGTCTGCCGCTTTTGCGCCGCCTGCCGCTGCCCATGACCGCCCGCAGGCGGACTGCCGGGAAGTCAGGTCATGCGGGCGCGATGCCGGATGCCTCTGACCGCGCCATAGCAGGGGGCGGCGGCGACGGGCAAACTGTATAACCTGTGGATAGATCGCCGGCCCGTCTTTCCACCGCATACTGCTGCATGTGGGGGCCATGCGTCAACATGTGGCTGCGGGCGCCGGCAAGCTGCGACGTCGCGCCGCCTATGTCCGCTGACGAGCGTCCTGCCACTCGCGCGGCGCGCGAAGGAAGGCCTCGACCCCCTCGAGCGTGGCCGAATCGAAGCGGCCCGAGCGTTTCGCCTCGGCCAGCACGTCCCACCAGGTGCAGAGGTGATGCAGGGTCACGCCGTGTTCCCTGAGGCGGGCGATGCCTTCGGGAAAGATGCCGTAGCAGAAGATCACCGCCGTATGGGCGCAGGTGGCGCCGGTGTCGCGGATCGCGTCGACGAAGGAAAGTTTCGATCCCCCGTCCGTGGCCAGATCCTCGACCAGCAGCACGCGCTGGCCCTCGCGCATCTCGCCCTCGATCCGCGCGTTGCGCCCGTAGCCCTTGGGCTTCTTGCGCACATAGGTCATGGGCAGGCCCAGCCGCTCGGCCACCAGCGCGGCAAAGGGGATGCCCGCGGTCTCGCCCCCGGCGATGTTGTCGAAGGCCTCGAATCCGGCGTCGCGCAGCACCGTGACGGCAAGGAAATCCATCAGCGTCGCGCGGATACGGGGATAGGAGATCAGCTTGCGGCAGTCGATATAGGTCGGGCTCGGCAGGCCGCTCGCAAGGGTGAAGGGCTCGGCCGCGTTCAGATGCACGGCGTCGATTTCCAGCAGCATCCGCGCCGTGAGCCGCGCCATCTCGCCGGCCGGGGGGAAAGAGGTCGGGATCATGCGGAATCCTCGTTGCGGGTTGCGTGCCAGTGCAGGGGAAAACCCGGATCGAACAGGGTCACGGGGCCGTCGCCGGTCTCGATCCGCCCGGGCCAGGTGAACGGCGCGCCGCGCCTGAGCGTGAGCGTCTCGCGGTTCACCGGCAGCCCGTAAAAGGCGGGCCCGTGGCGCGATACGAATCCTTCAAGCCGGTCGAGCGCGCCTTCGCGTTCGAACAGTTCGGCCAGCAGGGGAATCGCGTTCGGCGCGGTGAAGCAGCCGGCGCAACCGCAGGCGGATTCCTTCATCGCATCGGCATGGGGCGCGCTGTCGGTGCCGAGGAAGAACCGCGCATCGCCCGAGGTGGCGGCCTCGACCAGCGCGCGGCGGTGGGTTTCGCGCTTGGCGATCGGCAGGCAATAGTAATGCGGGCGGATCCCGCCGGCGAAGATGTGGTTGCGGTTGATCACGAGGTGATGCGCCGTCAGCGTGGCGGCAAGGCCGGTCTCGGCGCTGCGCACGTAATCGGTGCCGTCGCGCGTCGTGACATGTTCGAGCACGACCCGCAGCCCCGGCGTCGCGCGGCGGATCGGGTCGAGGATACGCTCGATGAACACCGCCTCGCGGTCGAAGATGTCCACGTCGGGGTCGGTGACCTCGCCGTGAACGCAGAGCGGCAGGCCGATGTCCGCCATGCGCTCCAGAACGCCGCGCACCCGGTCGAAATCGCGCACGCCGCTGGCCGAATTGGTGGTGGCGCCGGCCGGATAGAGCTTGACCGCCGTGATCAGCCCCTCGGCATGGGCGGCGGCGACGTCATCCGCGTCGGTGTCCTCGGTCAGGTAGAGCGTCATCAGCGGGGTGAAGCGCCCATCCGGCAGGGCGGCGAGGATGCGGTCGCGATAGGCGCGCGCGTCGGCCCCCGTCACCACCGGCGGCACGAGGTTCGGCATGATGATCGCCCGGGCGAAATGGCGTGCGCTTTCGGGCGCGACGGCGCGCAGCATGGCTTCGTCGCGCAGGTGCAGGTGCCAGTCGTCGGGGCAGGGGATGGTGATGGTCTCGCTCATGGGCTCGCGCTAGCACAGGTCGCCTGTCGCCGCCAGAGGCCGCTTGACCGGGGGCGGTTCCATGCAACCCTGCCGCGACCGGCCGGTTTCCGCCGCCCGGACACCGTGAAACGGGGGATTCGCGCCAGCGTTGCGCGCGGGAAGTGGAAAGCGCCATTGGGGGCATTAGATTGCCTGCCATGTTGATCGTTCACGCAGGAACTCCCTATGCGACACAATTACCTTTCTTCGACGGCGCTTTCGCTGGTCCTGAGCATCAGCCTCGCCTTGCCGGTCCCGGCCCAGCAGACCGCGCCCAAGGCGCGCGACGCCGAGACCGAAATCCTGCCCGAAGCCTCCGACCAGGGCACCGAAGCGGAACAGACCGAAGCGGAACAGGAGGCATCCGAAGCCGAGGGTGACGAGGAACCGCAGGCCGAGGGGGAGGCCGAGCCCGAGGCTGCCGAGTCTGAGGCTGCCGAGGACGCACCAAGTAATGAGAATGCGCCTGAGGAGGCGCCGCAGGACGAGAGCGCGCCGGAAGATGAGCCGGCCCCCGCCGCGGAGCCGGATGATGCGCAGGCCGCTCCCGCGGAATCGGAGAATACGGAGCCCGAGGCGGCCCCCGAAAGTGCGCCGGAAACCGAGGCCGAAGCCGAACCCGAACCCGAAGCGGAGCCGCAGAGCGCCCCCGAATCCGACCCGGCTGCGGAGATGCCGGCAGATGAACCGGCGGCCGCCGAAGAGGCCGAAACCGCGCCTGAAACCGAATCCGATCCGGCGGCAGATCCGGGAACTGACCCGGCAACCGGAACGGATGACGGCGTGACCGCCGATGAGGCCGAGGCATCCGGCGGCGCGGAGCCCGAAGAAGGCGACCTTGAAAGCGAACTGCGCAAGCAGCTTGAACAGCAGGGCGAGGACCAGGCCCCGGCGGACGGGGCGGAATCCGGCGCAACCACCGGCGCGGAATCCGGCGCGGCGGTAACGGGCGCCGAAGGCGAGGCCGAGGAAAATCCGGAGGACTCCGCCACGGAGGATTCCAGCGCCGAGGGCGATGGTGCGGCAGACGACCAGAGCGCAACGGAAGACGCCGGGACGGATGGCACCGAAAGCGGCACCGCAGACGGTGCGGCGGAAGATGGTGCGGCGGAAGGCGACGCCGCCGATGAGCCCGGAGTCGAGGACGGGGATTCCGCTGCAGAGCCCGGCGGCGACCAGTCCGAATCCGGCGAGCCGGACGAAGCCACCGGAACGGACGAAGCCACCGGCGCGACCGAGGCCGACGCGGATGCCGATGAGGCACAATCCGAAGAGGAAGCCGAGGAAGAAATCCGCGAGGAGGTCGAGCGCGCCACCCGCGCCGCCGAGCGCCGTGCCGAACAGGAGCCGGCCGCAGCCGCAGCCGCCGGCGACGACGAGGCCGAGGACGGTGGCGAGGTCGAGACCCGGACCATCGAGGAAGGCGACGTGCGCTCGGCCAGCGAGGAATTCGCGACCCGCCTGCTCGGCGCCGGCAGCGCGACCGAGGCCGAGGCCCCGGAAGAGGACAAGGACCGTTTCAGCACCTTTGAAAAGGCGCTGCTGCTCGGGCTCGGCGCGGCCGCGGTCGGCGCGGTGCTGACCAATGGCGACAAGGTCGTGTCCAACTCCGGGGACCGTGTGGTGGTGGACCGGGACGGGCAATTGGCCGTGCTCAAGGACGACGATGCGCTGCTGCGCCGGCCCGGTGCGAATGTCGGCACCGAGACCTTCGCGGACGGATCGACGCGCAACACCGTGGTCAACACGGATGGCAGCCGCGTCGTCACCATCCGGGGCGCCGACGGCACGGTGCTGCGCCGGTCGAAGATCCTGGCCAGCGGCGAGGAATACCTGCTTTTCGACGACACGCGCGAGATCGCGCCGATCACCGTTTCCGAACTGCCCCGGGCCGACAGCCGCCGCAACGCCTTTGTCGCCTCGCCCGGGGGCAGCCGTGAGGAACAGCTGGCCCGGGCGCTCGAGGCCGAGCTGCGCGGCGATGTGAACCGCAGCTTCTCGCTCGAGCAGGTGCGCTCGATCCGCCAGTTGCGCGAACTGGCCCCCGAAATCGAGGTCGAGACGATCACCTTTGCCACCGGCTCGGCCGCGATCTCGCCCGACAAGGCGCGGGAACTCGCAGCATTGGGCAGCGCGATCAAGGACCTGATCCGCCGCGAGCCCCGCACCGTGCTGCTGGTCGAGGGACATACCGATGCGGTCGGGGACGACGCCTATAACCTCGCGCTGTCGGACCGGCGGGCGGAAACCGTGGCGCTGGCGCTGACGCAGTATTTCGACGTGCCGCCCGAGAACATGATCACGCAGGGCTATGGCGAGCACTACCTGAAGGTGCGGACCGAAAAGGCGGAGCCGGCGAACCGCCGTGCGCTCGTGCGCAACATCACGACGCTGTTGCAGTAAGCGGCGCGGCGGGGCCACCGGCCCCGTCCGGCACGGACAAAAGAAAACCGCCCCGGGGAAATCTCCGGGGCGGTGGCATTTTGTGGGCATCGCCGGGCGGATCCTGGCCGGGCGCCCGCCCGAGACGGCGTCAGCTTTTCTGCGGAAGCGGGCCGATCAGCATCACCATCTGGCGGCCTTCCATCTTGGGAAAGTTCTCGACCCTGCCGATGTCCTTGGTGTCCTCGGCCACGCGTTCGAGCAGCTCGCGCCCGATGTTCTGGTGCGCCATCTCGCGGCCGCGGAACCGCAGCGTGATCTTGACCTTGTCACCGTCTTCCAGAAACCGTGTGACGTTGCGCATCTTGACGTCATAGTCGCCCTTGTCCGTGTTGGGGCGGAACTTGACCTCCTTGATGTCGATGGTCTTCTGTTTCTTGCGCGCCTCGTTCTCACGTTTCTGCTGTTCGTATTTGAACTTGCCGAAATCCATGATCTTGCAAACGGGCGGAGTGGCGTTCGGGGAAATCTCGACCAGATCGAGACCGGCTTCCTCGGCCAGCGACATTGCTCGTTCCGGCGTGACCACGCCGACATTTTCGCCTTCGGCCCCGATCAGACGGATTTCAGGGGCGCGGATCTTCTCGTTCACGCGCGGGCCGGTGTCGCGGGTCGGCGGCGCGTTGTGGGGTCTGCGGGCTATGGATTTGCTCCTTGATTGGGACGAAAAACGGGTGGTGACACCTGCGCGCAAGCCTAACTTTGCCGGTTGGCCGGTTCAAGCTGCAATATTGCTTTACAAAGCGGCTCCAGGCGCTCATTCGCATCATGACAATTCGCGTCATGGGATATGACAGGGAAATTGTTGCAACTGCGGACCCGCTTGTCGCGGGGACAATAATGACACAGGAGTGACGACGATGAGGGGCATCATTGCCATCATTATTGCCGTGATCGTGATTGGCGGCGGCATCTACTGGTATCAGACCCAGCAGGGCACCGATTCCGTGATCGAGACCACGGAGCCCGAAGCCACCACCGACGAGCCGGGCCTGATCGACGACACCGGGGATGCGGATGCCCTGGAAAACGACGAAATCGACACCGGGAGCGACCTTGACGACGCCGATACCGCGCCCGCCGACGACGCGGCCGCCGACGACGTGACCTCGTCCGCGGGCACCGAGCCCGAAGATGTCGAATCCACGGACGACGTGACGACCGACACCGATACCATCGACACCGATACCGTCGAAACCGATACCGTCGACACCGAAGACACCGACACCGGCGCGACCGATGATGCGGTCGATGCGGATGAAGACGCCGCGATGACGGAAGAAGGCTTCGACTACGACCAGGTGATCCAGACGATCGACGACTCGGATCTCGACGAGGCCCGCAAGGAGTCGCTGAAGTCGGCCGTGACCGCAGCCCGCGACAACCCCGTCGCCCTGAACGCCGTGCTGAGCGAAATCCGCGCCGCGGTTGCCCGCTGAGCCGGTCCCGCGCGCCCGGGGCGGGCGGGAACAGAAATGATCAAGGCCGCGGCATCCGGTTGCCGCGGCCTTTTCACATATGCTTGCCGGTTGTCGCATCCGCCCCGGCGGGGCGGGCGGGAACCGCCTGTCAGCCGACGAACGCCTTTTCCACCACATATTCGCGCGGCTCGGAATTCGCGCCTTCGCGCAACCCGTAGCTTTCCAGCAGTTCCTTGAGGTCGCGGTTGAAGTTCAGGCTGCCGCAGACCATCGCGCGATCGGTCTCGGGGCTGATCGGGTCGATCCCGAGGTCGCGGAACACGGTGCCGTCCTTCAGCAGGGTGGTGATCCGCCCCATATGCGGGCTGTCCTCGCGGGTGGTGGTCGGGTAATAGCGCAGCTTTCCCGCGACCATCTCGCCGATCAGCGGATCCTCTTCCAGCTTCTCGATCAACTGGCGGCCATATTCCAGCCCGGCCACGGTGCGGCAGGTGTGGGTGATGATCACCTCGTCGTAATTCTCATAGGTCTCGGGGTCGCGCAGCAGCGAGGCGAAGGGCGCAAACCCGGTGCCGGTGGCAAAGAACCAGATGCGTTTTCCGGGCAGCAGCGCATCATGCACCAGCGTGCCGACGGGCTTGGGGCGCAGGATGATCTCGTCGCCCGGCTGGATATGCTGGAGCCGGCTGGTTAGCGGCCCGTCCGGCACCTTGATCGAGTAGAATTCAAGTTCCTCGTCCCAGGAGGGCGAGGCGATGGAATAGGCCCGCAGCAGCGGCTTGCCGTTATCGCCAAGCAGCCCGATCATCACGAACTCTCCCGAGCGGAAGCGCAGCGAGCGCGGCCGCGTCACACGGAACGAGAACAGCCGGTCGCTCCAGTGCCGGACTTCGGTCACGGTCTGGGCATCGGGCAGGGTGGCGATCTTGGTTGCGGTGGCCTGGTTCAATTCGGTCAGCTCGGTCATTTTCCTATGCGGCCGGGCATAACCCGACCCTTTCCTTCAGTCATTGATATAAGTCATGGAGGCGGGGGATTGCCAGCCGATAAGCGCGGCGTCGCGCCGCAGGCGCTCCTGATAGTCGAGCACGGCCCAGTCGGCGCGGGCCAGCCAGTGCTCTTCGGGCTGGCGCGCCGCCAGGTCCGCGTCGATCTCGATCTCGTCGAAACCGCAGCGCCGCGCCATGGCGTACTGGTCGGCCAGCACATGTCCGGCGGCGCGCAGCCGCCCGCGATAACCCAGCAGCCGCAACTGCCGCGCGATGGAAAAACCGCGCCCGTCGCGAAAGACGGGGAACTGTACGCGGATCATCTCGAGCGACGCAAAGCGCGGCGCCAGTGCCTCGAGGTCGGCCTCGGGATCAAGCTCGATGGCCCGTGCGCCCGGATCGGCCGGATCGGCAAAGCCGCCGCTCCAGTTGTCCGGCGCAAAGCCGTCGTCGGTGACGATGACGCTCATTTCGGGGTCTCCTCTCGTTCGGCCCGTCCGTTGACGAAGTGGATGCCGCATTCTTCCTTGTCACGGCCCCGCCAGCGGCCGGCGCGCGGATCCTCTCCGGCGCTGACGGGCGATGTGCAGGGGGCGCAGCCGATCGAGGCATAGCCGCGCGCAACCAGCGGATGCCGGGGCAGGCGGTTTTCCTCCATGTAATCGCGCAGATCCTGCGTGCTCCACCAGGCGAGGGGGTTGACCTTGATCCGCGCCGCGCCCTTCTCGACCTCGAAGAAATCGAGCCGGGCCCGGGTGCTGGACTGGAACCGCTTGCGCCCGGTGATCCAGCCCTCGAACCCCTGGAGCGCGGCCTCGAGCGGCGCGGTCTTGCGCAGCGCACAGCAGGCGTCGGGGTCGCGCAGGTGCAACGTGCCGTCCGGGTCGTGGCGGGCGATGTCGGCGCCGCGCAGGATGCGCAGGTTGCTGAGGCCGAGCCGCTCGGCCACCTCGCGCTGATAGACCAGCGTTTCGGTGAACAGCATCTCGGTGTCGATGAACAGCACCGGGGTCGCCTGGTCGATCACCGCCGCCATATGCAGAAGCACCACCGATTCGGCGCCGAAACTCGAAACCAGCGCGATCCGCTCCATCCCGTGCAGGGCATGGGTCAGCACGTCATGAGCGCTGTGGTGGCGGAACCTGTGGTTCAGCGCCGCGACCCGTGCCGCAAGGGCGGGCGGATCCGCCGTGTCGGGCGGAGCGTTCGTGTTGTTGAGTATCTGAAGCATGGATCTTACTCGGCGGCCATGGCGGCCGGGGGGTAGAGGGCCGCCTTGAACGGCTCGACCCCGAGGCGCCGCAGGGTTTCGATAAAGCTCTCCTCCGAAGAGATACGCAAGTCGAGATAGGCCATGATCAGCCGCTCGATGGCGGGCACGACCTCGTCTGCGGCAAATCCCGGCCCCATGCGGGCGCCGAGCGCCGCGGTCTCGCCGGGATCGCCGCCGAGCGTGATCTGGTAGTTTTCGACGCCGGCGCGGTCGAGCCCGAGGATGCCCACATGGCCAAGATGGTGGTGCCCGCAGGCATTGATGCAGCCCGACATGCGGATCTTGAACGATCCGACCGCGTGCTCCAGCCGAAGCTGTTCGACCCGGGCGGCGATCGCCTGTGCGACCGGAATCGAGCGCGCGGTTGCAAGCGTGCAGTAATCCATGCCCGGGCAGGAGACGATATCCGTTGCAAGCCCGATATTCGCGGTGGCGAGCCCCGCAGGCTTCAGCGCCCGGTGAAGCGCCGGCAGATCGGCGCGGTGCACATGCGGTAGCACCACGTTCTGGTCGAGCGTCACGCGCAGTTCGCCATGCGAATACTGCTCGGCCAGATCGGCAAGCAGGCGCAGCTGTTCCGCGCTCGCGTCGCCCGGAGTGGCCCCCGGCGCCTTGAGGCTGATGGCAACGATCGCATGTTGCGGGTCACGGTGCGCCTCGGCGTTGGTATCGACGAAGGAGCGGAACACCGGGTCCGCATCATAGGCCGCGTGAAAGCCGTCGAGCGGCGCGCTGCGCAGATCGGGGCGCGCGAAACGTGCCTCGATCACGGCCAGTTCCCGGCGCACCGTATCACCCGGATAGAGGCTGCGGCGCAGCGGCAGTTGTTCCTCGACCTTCTCGCGCAGGCGCTCGATGCCCATCTCCTGCACCAGGATCTTGATGCGCGCCTTCCACTTGTTGTCGCGCCGCCCGAAGCGGTTGTAGACGTAGAGAATGGATTCGATATAGGCGAGCAGATCGTCGAGCGGAACGAAATCGCTGATCTCGGTCGAGAGGAACGGTGTGCGGCCAAGCCCGCCGCCCACAAAGACCTGCACCCCGCGCGCGCCGTCACGTTCGACGATGCGCAGCCCGATGTCGTTCGAGCGCATCACCGCCCGGTCGGCGGGACTGGCGATCACGCAGATCTTGAATTTGCGCCCCAGGAACTGGAATTCGGGGTGGTCGGTGGACCATTGCCGGATCAGTTCGGCCAGCGGGCGGGGATCGGTCACTTCATCCGCCGCCGCGCCGGCATGGGGGTCGGAGGTGGTGTTGCGCACCGTGTTGCCGCTGGTCTGCACCGAATGCAGCCCGACCGAATTGAGCGTGGCGAGTATGTCGGGCACATCCTGAAGCGCCGGCCAGTGGAACTGCATGTTCTGGCGCGTGGTGAAATGGCCATAGCCCTTGTCCCACTGCTCGGCCACCTGGGCGAGCGCGCGCAGCTGGGGGCCGCTCAGCGTGCCGTAGGGGATCGCCACCCGCAGCATGTAGGAGTGAAGCTGCAGGTACAGCCCGTTCTTGAGACGCAGCGGCAGGAATTCGCCCTCGGTGAGCGCGCCGCTGACCCGCCGTTCCGCCTGTGCGCGGAACTGGCTGGTGCGCCGGGCCAGAAAGGCCGCGTCGAATTCGCTTTGCTCATACATGGGAAAGATGCTCCTGCTTGCCGTGCGGACGGTTCGAGGGGCCGCGCGCGCGAAAGCCTTCGCGGAAATGCGCGGGCCGGGGGCCCTCGGGCGTGGCGACGACATCGGCCAGATAGGCGCCGGACAGGCGATGCTGCTGGCGTTCGGCATGAAGCAGGCGCAGCTGGGCATCGGCCTCGTCGGTAAGGACTTCGGCCAGCGCAAGCTCGCGCGTCCATGTGTCGTCGGCGGTCTGGTAGATCACGTCACCGATCAGAAGATCATTGGCGGTGACGACCTTGGGGGTGAAGGGACGGGAAGCCATCAGGCAGATTCCTTTCGTTTCTGTTCGGCCCGGACAGCGCGGGGCGCAAGGCCGAGCCAGATCAGCGCCGGGCCGTCCATGCGGGCCGCGGCAAGGGTTTCGGGAAGGGCGGCGAGCGTCGTCGCGAGGATGCGCTCATCCAGACAGGAGGCGTTCTCGATCACGCTGACCGGGATTTCAGGGCCGGCCCCGTGCATGAGCAGGCGCCCCTGCACGAAGCGCGCGGCCGTCTTGCCCATGTAAAGCGCCGCGACCGCACCGGGGCGGGCGAGCATGGCCCAGTCGTGTTCGGCCAGCCCCTCGGCGTCGTGGCCGGTCAGGTAGCGCAGAGAACGGTTGCGCCCGCGCTGCGTCTGGCTTTGCCCGAGGCTCGCGGCAGCCGCGGCGGCGGCGGTGATGCCGGGGGTGATGTTCCAGGGGATGCCGGCGGCCTCGCAGGCGGTCAGTTCCTCGTCGAGGCGGGCGAATATGGTCGGATCGCCGGCCTTCAGCCGCACGACGCGCGCGCCCCGGTTTGCATGTTCGACCAGAAGGCGGTTGATGTCCTGCTGCGGGGTGGAGCGGCCGAATCCCCGTTTCCCCACGTCGATCAGTCTGGCCTGCGGCCCGGCAAGGGCAAGGATCGCCGGCGCGACGAGGCTGTCGTGCAGCACGATATCGGCCTGCTCCAGCGCCCGCAGGGCGGCGAGCGTCAGCAGCCCGGGATCGCCCGGGCCGGCGCCGGTGAACTCGATGGGATGGACGGTGATGCCGCTGACCATGATTGCCCTCTCACGTTAGGTTTCGGGGCTGTTATAGAAAAATATCCCATCTGACTGCTAGACCTTCGGGGGAATAAGAACGTATGTTCCGGCCCGGACGGGTCTGGCGAGAATCGGCCCGGAACGGCGAAGAGGTGAAGAATGACGGTGCGGATTGATGATCTGGACAGGAAGATCCTGTCCGAGCTGCAACGCGATGCGGGGCAGTCGCTGGACGAGATCGCGCGCGAGGTCGGCAGTTCCAAGACCCCGGTCTGGAACCGGATTCGCAAGCTGCGCGAGGGCGGGGTGATCGGTGCGCAGACCGTTCTCGTCGATCCCGAGGCGCTGGGGTTCGAGGCCTGCTTCTTCGTTCTGATCCGCACGTCCGAGCACGAGGCCGAGTGGCAGGCGGCCTTTCTGAAGGCGCTGCGCAACCGCCCCGAAGTGCTCGAGGCGCACCGGCTTGCCGGCGACATCGACTATATCCTGAAGGTCCGGGTCAGGAACGCCCGCGCCTATGACGTGTTCTATCAGGGGCTGATTTCAGACGTGCGCATCCACAACGTGACCGCGCTCCTGTCGATGGAGGAAATCAAGTTCACCACGGCGCTGCCGCTCTAGGCGCGCGATGACAGGATCAGGCGGCGGCCTGTTCCAGTGCGGAGATGACGGGGGAAAAGCTTTCCGCGCGCAGGCTGGCGCCGCCGACGAGCGCACCGTCCACATCGGGAATGGCAAAGATCCCGGCGGCATTCGCGGGCTTGACCGAACCGCCGTAAAGCAGCCGGATCATGGCGGCGACACCTGTGCCGAAACGATGGGCGAGGCGTTCGCGCAGAAAGCCGTGCACCTCGGCGATCTGGTCGGGATGCGCCACGTGGCCGCTGCCGATGGCCCAGACCGGCTCATAGGCGATCACGGTGTTCTCGCCCCGCGCCGCATCGGGGGTGGAGCCGGCAAGCTGCTGGCCGATGACGTCGAGGGTCGCACCGCGTTCGCGGTCGGCCAGGGTCTCGCCCAGGCAGATGATCGTTATGAGCCCGGCGTGGAGCGCGGCGGTGGCCTTGGCATGGACAACCGCGCTGGTCTCGGCGTGATCCTGGCGGCGCTCCGAGTGGCCGAGGATCACATGGCCCGCACCGGCATCGCGGATCATGGCGGCGCTGATGTCGCCGGTATGGGCGCCCTGGGGCGCGCTGTGGCAGTCCTGTGCGCCGATCATCAGGGCGCTGCCCCGGACCTCGCGCGCCGCGCGCTCGATCAGCGTCGCGGGCGGGCAGATCAGCACCTCGCAGGCCGGATCGGCATGGGTGCGGGCCAGCGTGGCGATCTCGGCAAGATCCGCGCCCGTGCCGTGCATCTTCCAGTTTCCGGCTGCAAGTTTTCGCCGCATTGTCCCGCTCTCCGATCATGAAGCTCCGGGAGCGCTCCTAGCATCGGTGGCGCGGGCGGACAATCATGGCGCGCCGCACGCCGGCGGCGTTGCGCCGTGGCGCTTAGCCGGCCGCCTTGCCGACGGGATCGAACTTGATGGATTCGCCGCAGCCGCAGGCTTCGGAAACATTGGGGTTGTTGAAGCGGAAACCGGATTCGAGCAGCCCGATCTCATAGTCGATCTCGGTGCCGAAAAGGAACATCTGCGCCATGGGCGCGATCAAGACCCGGGCGCCGTCCTGTTCCACCACCTCGTCGTTGGGATCGGCCTCGTCCACGTAATCCATCGTATATTCCATCCCCGCGCAGCCGCCTTTCTTGAGGCCGATGCGCAGGCCGGCGCGGCCGTCGCGCTCCATCAGGCGGGCGATCTGCCGGGTTGCGGCGGGGGTCATGGTGATCGGGGCCTTCCCCGGAATTCCGAACATGGGCGTCACTCCTTGTTTTCAAGGGTAATCTATTGCCGCCGGATGGTTCCCACAAGGGGGCGGGCCGTTATCGGGCGACAAGCGCGAGCGGCGGCAGAAGATCGAGCCAGCCACGGGTGGCAAGTGCCGCGAGCAGCGCCCAGCCGAAAGAGGCGAGCGTGCCGATGATCACATATTCGGCACTGCGCTGGTCCCGCGCGGCGGTCCCGAAGCGCAGCAGCGATTTTGCCGCCACGAGAAAGCCGATGCCGGCGGCCAGATCGGCCAGCAGCAGCACGAAGACCAGCGCGCGTTCAAGCAGCCCGATCTGCCGTCCGCCCCGGCGCAACCCCTGATCGCGGATTCGTGACGCATGGGGCCGCATCAAGAGCCCGACGGCATATTGACCGGCAATCAGCGCCGTGATCGCTCCGCCGGCAAGCGCCATGAGCGGCAGAAGGCCGGGCCAGCGCGCCCAGATCCCCCCGGCCCAGAGATCGGGTGACCAGAAGGCAACCGCCGCGAGCGTGGCCAGGTGCGCCCCCTGGTCGAGCAGAAAGGCGGCAAGCCCCGGCCGGCGCAGCCGGGTCTTGATCGCGTCGATGGCGATATGGGCCAGCGCGAGCGCCAGAAGTTCGACCGAATCGACCCGCCCGAGCGCCGCCTGCGCGCAGACAAGCACGATCACCCCGTGCAGGAGCAGCGCCCGGGCGCGATGCTTGTTGGCGTGGATCCAGTTGGTCTGGAGCAGAAAATCCGCGCACACATGGGCGAAAAAGAGGGCCGTCAGGGTCTCGATCACGGCTTTTTGGTCTGGAGCAGAAAATCCGCGCACACATGGGCGAAAAAGAGGGCCGTCAGGGTCTCGATCACGGCTTTGTCCGCCCCAGTATCAGGCTAAATCGCCTGTTATTTATAAAAACAGGCATATCAGCCTGACTCTGACCCGGATTCGATCAGCGCAAGCGCATCCGCAAGGGCGGGAAACCCGGCGCGTTTCAGGCTTTCGTTCACGCTTTGCTGGGTGATGCCGAGTTCGCGGGCGGTCTCGGCATTGGTCCGTCCGGGCGGCCAGAGCATGAGCGCGACGGCGCGGGCCTGGGCCGGTGTCCAGCCGCTGCTGATGTGATCGGCAAGGCGCAGGACCGCCCCGAGCGCACCCCGCCCGGCATGGGCCATGCCGGCGCGGGCCGGCAGTTCCTCGAGCAGGCGGCCCGAGACGACGAAGGCCGGCCCGTGCGCGGCATTTGGATCAAGATCGGCCGGCATCCGTCCCGGCCCGGCGGCGATGGCAATGCGCGTTGCATAGGGCTTGCCGAGCTCGCGCAGGCGTGCCCGCAGGAACAGTGCCGCGCGCAGGGCAAGGGCCGGGCGGTTCATCGCGAACTGCCAGCCGTCGCCGCCGCGCCGTGCAAACCCGCCCCGGATGCCCTTGGCAGAATCCGGGAGCTCCGCAGCGGTTCCCTCCATGCGCCCGCCCCGGTCCGTGACATCGCGCGCGGCCTGCGCGAGCACCTCAAGCGCCCGGTCGAGCTCGGCATCGCTCAGCCGGGTCGAGGCGACGAGATCGCCGGTGAGGACGGCAAATCGTTCGGTCATGGCGACGGGCGGACCTTTTTCCAGCAGGTTCGGAGCGAACCGGCCACAACTGGTCCGCCTGCCGGGAACTTTCCGGCGATCCGGCCCGAAAGGCAAGCACCTCGCGTGCCCCGTTTCCCGGCGGGAATCAGGGGCAAGCGGCAAGATGCAAGATGAGTGAAAACGATCAGATGAAGCCGAGCTCGAGACGCGCCTCGTCGCTCATCATGTCCATGCCCCAGGGTGGATCCCAGACCAGTTGCACGTTGACATAGCGCACGCCGGGAAGCGGCTCGATCGCGTCCGCCACCCAGCCCGGCATCTCGCCCGCCACCGGACAGCCCGGCGCCGTCAGAGACATGATGACGCTCACGTCGTTTTCAGAAGAGATCTCGATCGTGTAGATCAGCCCGAGGTCATAGATGTTGACCGGGATTTCCGGGTCATAAACGCTGCGGCAGGCTTCGACGATCGGTTCGTAAAGCGGATGGTCGGTGGTCGAGGGCGCGATCAGCGGGGCACCCTCCAGCGGTTCGCTTGCTTGTGTCATGCGGGCCTCGCCTGAGTCGTCGCGGAGTTTTCGCGGATGTTTTCCGAGAGATTATATAAGGAACCGCCGCCGCCCCGTCCAGTCCCGGCCGGTGATCCGCATTGTCGCAGCCGCGGCCGGGCCGGGTGGTTCCGGGGGCGTCCGGGCCTGTCCTGCGGCTGCCGCCGGCTTGGCAATCGCCGGGAATTGGCGCAGACAGCGCGCGGCACGCGGGCAGGCGGGCAATATCGGATTAATATTCGGATTAATATAGAGCGGGCGGAAACGGGCTGGCATGGGCGCAGGAATCACATTCGCATTGCAGGCAAGCGACGAAAAGGCCCGCGCCGGCATGATCACGACCCCGCGCGGGGTGATCCGCACCCCGGCCTTCATGCCGGTCGGAACCGCCGCCACGGTCAAGGCGATGCTGCCCGAAAGCGTGGCCGCGACCGGGGCCGATATCCTGCTTGGCAACACCTATCACCTGATGCTGCGCCCGGGCGCGGAGCGTATCGCCGCGCTGGGCGGGCTGCATCGCTTCATGAACTGGGACCGGCCGATCCTGACCGATTCGGGGGGGTTCCAGGTCATGAGCCTCGCCGGGCTGCGCAAGCTGACCGAGGAAGGGGTGCGCTTCAGGTCGCATGTGGACGGCTCGCGCCACATGCTGACCCCCGAGCGCAGCATGATGATCCAGCGCCTGCTCGGCAGCGACATCGTGATGTGTTTTGACGAGTGTCCCGCGCTGCCGGCGAGCGAGGCCGAAGTGGCCGGCAGCATGCGCCGCTCCATGCGCTGGGCGGCGCGCTCGCGCGAGGCCTTCGGCGACCGGCCCGGACATGCGCTGTTCGGCATCCAGCAGGGCGGAATCAGCCGGGAGCTGCGCGAGGAAAGCGCGCAGGCGCTGCGCGCGATCGGATTCGACGGCTATGCCATCGGCGGGCTCGCGGTCGGGGAGGGGCAGGAGGCGATGTTCTCGGTCCTGGACCATGCCCCGGACATGCTGCCGGCCGAAAAGCCGCGGTATCTGATGGGGGTGGGCAAGCCCGAGGATATCGTCGGCGCGGTGGCGCGGGGGGTGGACATGATGGACTGCGTGCTGCCGTCGCGTTCCGGGCGCACCGGGCAGGTGTTCACGCGCCTTGGTGCGCTGAACATCAAGAACGCCCGTCACGCCGAGGATCCGCGCCCGCTGGACGACACCTGCACCTGCCCGGCCTGCCGCAGCTACAGCCGGGCCTATCTGCACCATGTGTTCCGCTCCGGCGAGATCGTCAGCGCCATGCTGCTCACCTGGCACAACCTGCATTATTATCAGCAGATCATGGCCGGAATGCGCGCCGCGATCGCCGAGGGCGGGTTTGCGGCCTGGAGTGCGGAGTTTCATGCGGCCCGCACGCGGGGCGATATCGAGCCGATCTGAGCGAACTGAAACCGGGAATTCGCGCCCCCAGGAGGGCGCGAAGCCTCCGGCGGGGATATTTCCCGCCAGAAGACGGGGCGGGGCCGGAAGAAGGCGCGGCGAGAGGGCTTGTCTGCGGCGGAATCGGCGGGCATGGTCGCCGTTCCGAGAGGGTGAAGGTTGAAACGGGGCGGGTTGCCCACCAGATTACGCCGCAGAGAGGAGAGGATGCGATGCTGCCGGTCATCGGGGCGGCCATCCTCTGCCACGGATAAGGAAACGAGCATGCAAGAGCCAATCAATACATCCTACCCGGTGCTGCCGCTGCGCGACATCGTGGTGTTCCCGCACATGATCGTTCCGCTTTTCGTCGGGCGGGAGAAATCGGTGCGCGCGCTCGAGGAAGTGATGGCCGACGACAGGCAGATCCTGCTGGCGAGCCAGATCGACGCGAGCGTCGACGATCCGGATGCGGACGGGATCTATCGCACCGGCGTTCTGGCCAATGTGCTGCAGCTTCTGAAGCTGCCGGACGGCACCGTGAAGGTGCTGGTCGAGGGCCAGGACCGGGCGCGCATCACCGGATTCGTCGAGAATGACGCGTTTTTCGAGGCGAGCGTCGAGCCGGTGGAGGAGACCGCGGGCGACGACGACACCATCAAGGCGCTGCTGAACACCGTCGCCGAGGAATTCGAGCGCTATGCCAAGGTGCGCAAGAACATCCCCGAGGAGGCGCTTGCCGCCGTCGGCGAGAGCAGCGATCCGTCGCGGCTGGCCGATCTGGTTGCCGGGCACCTGGGCATCGAGGTGCAGCAGAAGCAGGATCTGCTCGAGACGCTGGTGGTGAGCGAGCGGCTGGAGAAGGTCTATGGCTTCATGCAGGGCGAACTGAGCGTTCTGCAGGTCGAGAAGAAGATCAAGACCCGCGTCAAGAGCCAGATGGAGAAGACCCAGCGCGAATATTACCTGAATGAGCAGATGAAGGCCATTCAGCAGGAGCTGGGCGATGGCGAGGAAGGCCAGAACGAGGTGGCCGAGCTCGAGGCGCGCATTGCCGAGACCAAACTCAGCAACGAAGCGCGCGAAAAGGCCGAGGCCGAGCTGAAGAAACTGCGCAACATGTCTCCCATGAGCGCCGAGGCCACGGTCGTGCGCAATTACCTCGACTGGATGCTGAGCATCCCCTGGGGTGTGAAGAGCCGCGTGAAGAAGGATCTCGGCCGCGCGCAGGAGGTTCTCGACAACGACCATTTCGGGCTCGAGAAAGTCAAGGAGCGGATCGTCGAATATCTGGCCGTGCAGCAGCGCAGCAAGAAGATGAAGGGTCCGATCCTCTGCCTGGTCGGTCCTCCGGGCGTGGGCAAGACCAGCCTCGGCAAGTCGGTCGCGCGGGCCACGGGGCGCGAGTTCATCCGCATCAGCCTGGGCGGCGTGCGCGACGAATCCGAGATTCGCGGGCACCGACGCACCTATATCGGCTCCATGCCGGGCAAGATCATCCAGGCGCTGAAACGGGCCAAGACCACGAATCCGCTGATCCTGCTCGACGAGATCGACAAGATGGGGCACGATTTCCGCGGCGACCCGGCGAGCGCCATGCTCGAGGTGCTGGATCCCGAACAGAACTCGACCTTCGTCGATCACTATCTCGAGGTCGAATACGACCTGTCGAACGTCATGTTCGTGACCACCTCGAACAGCTACAACATGCCCGAGCCGCTGCTTGACCGGATGGAGATCATTCCGCTGGCCGGCTATACCGAGGACGAAAAGCACGAGATCGCGCGCCGCCACCTGATCCCCAAGCAGGTTGCGAATCACGGGCTCAAGAAGGGCGAGTTCGAGCTGACCGACGAGGCGCTGACCGCGATCATCCGCACCTATACCCGCGAGGCGGGGGTGCGGGGGCTCGAGCGTGCGATCGCCAAGGTGGCCCGCAAGGCGCTGACCTCGATCATCCGCAAGGAGGCCGAGAGCGTCACCGTGACGCCCGAGAACCTGTCGGATTTCCTCGGCGTGGCGAAATACCGCTACGGCCTTGCCGAGGAGGAGGACCAGATCGGGGTCGTCACCGGGCTGGCCTATACCTCGGTCGGGGGCGAGCTTCTGAACATCGAGGCGCTGCGCCTGCCGGGCAAGGGCCGGATGAAGACCACCGGCAAGCTCGGCGATGTGATGAAGGAAAGCATCGACGCCGCGGCGAGCTATGTGCGCTCGATCGCGCCCGAAATCGGGGTGAAGCCGCCGCAGTTCGAGAAATGGGACATCCACGTCCACGTTCCCGAAGGCGCGACCCCCAAGGACGGGCCGAGCGCGGGGCTGGCGATGGTGACGTCGATCGTTTCGGTGCTGACGCATATCCCGGTGCGCAAGGATGTCGCCATGACCGGCGAGGTCACGCTGCGGGGCAATGCGCTGCCGATCGGCGGGCTGAAGGAGAAGCTGCTCGCGGCGCTCCGGGGCGGCATCAAGACGGTGCTGATCCCGGCCGAGAACGAAAAGGATCTGACCGAGATCCCCGAGAACGTGAAGGAAGGGCTGAAGATCATCCCGGTCAGGCACGTCTCGGAAGTGCTCGAACATGCCTTGGTGCGCAAGCCCGAACCGATCGAATGGGACGAGGCCGCCGAGGAAGAGGCCGCCGCCGCGAAGGCGGCACTTGCCAAGCCCGATTCGGGCAGCGGCGCGGTCACGCATTGATCCGGCGCCACGCCGCAGGAGACTGACCAGGATGCGACAGGGCGGGCCGTGAGGTCCGCCCTGTTTCCGTTCCGGCCGGTCTGCCGGCGATCCGGTCCCCCGTCAGTGCGGATCGCGGCGCGGACGTTCAGCCGTCGAGATCGAGATCGACCCAGAGCGGCACGTGATCCGACGGTTTTTCGCGGTCGCGCAGATGGGCGTCGATCCCCGTGTCGCGCAGCAGGTCGGCCGCCTGCGGCGTCAGCAACATATGGTCGATGCGGATGCCGTCATTGCGCCGGCGGGCGCCGGCCTGATAATCCCAGAACGTATATTGTCCGGGTTCAGGGTGCCGGGCGCGGAACGCATCCGTATAGCCGAGGTTCACGATGCGGCGGAACGCGGCGCGGCTTTCGGGGCGGGCGAGCGCGTCCTTGCGCCAGGCATCGGGGCGGGCGGCATCCTCGTCCTGCGGAATTACGTTGAAATCCCCGCCGAGCAGGGCTGGCTGTTCAGCCGCCAGAAGTTCCTGCGCGCGGACGCGCAGACGCTCCATCCAGGCCAGCTTGTAGTCGAATTTCGGCCCCGGCGCCGGATTTCCGTTCGGCAGGTAAAGCCCGCAGAGCCGCAGCGCGCGCGCCTTCCCGACCACCGTGGCTTCGATCCAGCGGGCGTGATCGTCACCATCGTCGCCCGGCAGGCCCCGCTGGATATCCTCGAGCGGGAACCGCGACAGGATCGCGACGCCGTTGAAGGATTTCTGCCCGTGCAGCGCGACCTCATAGCCGCGATCCTCGATGTCCTGCCGCGGAAAGGCCGCGTCCACCGATTTGATTTCCTGCAGCAGCGCGACATCGGGCCGCGCCTCGTCAAGCCATTCGAGCAGCGCCCCGAGGCGGGCCTTGATGCCGTTTATGTTGAAGGTGGCGATTTTCATTCGTGTGTTCCCGCTTCCGAGACAGGGGCCGGCGACCGGGAACAGCTATCGCCGATGCCGCCGTGCGGGGCAAGAGAGGGACGGAAATGCCCCCCGGGGCCGCGCGAAAGTTGTCCCTGCCGCGCATGGATACAATCATTGCGTGAAAAATGTTTGGAAATGAGACGTCAAATGCAGGCATCATGAGGGCGACCCGCAACCCCGTGCCCGGCATCTCGGAAAGGACCGCGCCTTGTCGAATGTCATCCGTCTCGAGACCGGTGCCCGATACCGGCGCGCGCTCAATCGCGGAGCGGCCCTGATCGAGACGGTCGCCGTTGCACGCCACCCCTGGGGCGACCTTCCCTGGCTGCGCGAGAATGCGGCGCTGCTGGCCGTTCTCGGAGCCATTCGCCTTTGCCCGGAACGGGGCATGCTCGACCTGCACGAGCCGTTCCATGCCACGCTCGAACAGCGGCTCGGGTTTTTCCCGCATCATTATCGCCTGCTGTTGTCGATCTGTCTGGATCTCGAGGATCTGGGGCTGCCGGGCAACAAGGGCGAGGTGCTGGCCCATTGGGCGGCGCGCGAAGGGCTCGTCGACAGGGAGCTTTCGGATCTGCACCGGCTGGCGGCACAGGCGCTGCTGCTGCGGCGCGGGATCGACCCGCTGCCCGAAGATGGCGGGCTCGAAGATCGCGTGCGCGCCTTTATCGACCGCAGCCATGCCTTTGCCCTGCCGGATGCCCGCGCGGCCCGCTGCCTGACCCGTATCGTCCTGCACCTGAGCGCGCGGGGGCGGCGCGATCCGGGGCTTTCACCGGCCGCGGGGCGGAGCCTCGAACACGCTGGGCTGCTGGCCTATCTCGATCAGGACGCCGCGCTTCTTGCCGAGGTCTGCATCGCGCTCCGGCTTGGCGGGCTCGATCCTCCGCCGGCGTGGGAGGGCTGGCTGATCCGGGAGACCGCCGCTTTCGCGCCCGGCGACCGGGCATCGGGCGGCTGGCATGGCGACGACTATCGCGATTATCTGCTCTGCAACTGGGCCATGGCGAGTTCGGGGCGGCGCGCCTTTGCCGATGACATTCCCCCGGGGCGCGCGGGCTTTCGCCGCGTCCGTGTTGCGGCCGGGCCGCTGCGGGCAATGTCGGATCTGCTGTGGCGGATGGGGGATCTGCGCAGCGACGACTGGGAGGTCATGCGCCCCCGCATCGCCGCTGCGCTGGACGAGCGCGGCCAGGCGATCCTTGCCGAGGCCGAGCGCAGCAGCCGCGATTTCGCATCCTTCTTTGCCGGCTTCGCCCGGGTCGGCCTGCGCGGCGTGCGGCTTTAGAGCGGGAACACGTGCCCCCGCAGGGGTGGTCAGATGGAAAACGAGGTGCCGCAGCCGCAGGAGGACGAGGCATTCGGGTTCTCGATCACGAAACGCGCGCCGATCAGTTCCTCGGAAAAGTCGATCACCGCGTTTTCCAGGAACGGCAGCGAGACCGCGTCGATCACGACCTTCTCGCCCTGGCCCTCGAGCACGAGGTCATCGCCCCGCGGTTCGTCCAGCGCGATGTCATACTGGAACCCCGAACAGCCGCCGCCATCAACGGCGATGCGCAGGGCCTTTCCCTGATCATGCGCACGGATCTCGGCCAGGCGCGAAAACGCACGATCCGTGACCTTCGGTGGCAGGTTCATTACTACGTCTCCAGCCCATGGGATTTCTGCTTGCGGCCGGTTATATAACCGGTTCGGATGCAATATAGACGCGGAGATGGCGTGCAACAAGGTTCGGGCATGATGCGGGCAGCCTATGCCGCCGATCCGGCGCAGAGCCGCGGGCGGCTGGTCAGCGAGGAGGAAAGCCGGTTTCGCTCGTGCTTCCAGCGCGATCGCGACCGCATCATCCATTCCAGCGCGTTCCGCCGTCTCAAGCACAAGACCCAGGTCTTTGTCGAACACGAGGGCGATTATTTCCGCACCCGCCTGACCCACTCGATCGAGGTGGCGCAGGTGGCGCGCACGATTGCCGGGGCGCTCGGGCTGAACGTGGAACTGACCGAGGCGGTGGCGCTGGCGCATGACCTTGGCCATCCGCCCTTCGGCCATACCGGCGAAGAGGCGCTGGCCGCGCTCATGGCGCCCCATGGCGGCTTTGACCACAACGCTCAGGCGATCCGCATCGTCACCTGGCTCGAACGTCACTATGCGGAGTTCGACGGGCTGAACCTGACCTGGGAGACGCTCGAGGGGCTGGCCAAGCACAACGGGCCGGTGCGCCCGCCGATTCCCTGGGCGCTTGCCGAATACGACGCCCGCCACGCGCTGGAGCTCGGCACCCGTGCGGGGGGCGAGGCGCAGGTTGCGGCGATCGCCGATGACATCGCCTATAACAGCCACGACCTGCAGGACGGGTTGCGCGCGGGCCTGTTCACCGCTGACGAACTCGCGCGCCTGCCGCTGCTGGGCGACTGTTTCGCAGCGGTGGACCGCGCCCATCCCGGGCTCGATCCCTATCGGCGCGAGCACGAGGCGCTGCGCCGGTTCTTCGGCCTGCTGGTCGAGGACGTGATCGACTGTTCGCGCGCGCGGCTCGATGCGCTTGCACCTGCAAGCGCCGATGACATCCGCATGGCGGCGGATCCGGTCGTCGCCTTTTCGCCTGCGCTGCGCCGCGATCTGGGCGCGGTGCGGGATTTCCTGTTCGAGCGCATGTATCGCGCGCCGCGGGTCATGGTGATGCGCGACGAGGTGACGGCGGTGCTCTGCGATCTCTTTCCGCTGTTCCTGTCGCGCCCCGACCTGCTGCCGCCGCAATGGCGCCGCGACGTGGAGCGCAGCAAGGGCGAGACCGCGCTTGCGCGCATCGTCTGCGACTATATCGCCGGCATGACCGACCGCTTCGCCCTGCAGCAGCATGCGCGCCTCTGCAACGGCGCGCCGATTGCCGAACCCGGAACCCCGCCCCACGGCTGAAGGTTGCCGAACCCCTTCCTCATGTGCCGAACCAAGCGGAGAGACCTGCCATGGACATGACCGATCCGGCCCAGATGACCCCGATCACGGCATTCGCCCTGGTCGGCGTGCTGGGTGTCGGGGCGCAATGGATCGCCTGGCGGCTGCGCATTCCCGGCATCGTGCTGATGCTCGGGGTGGGCCTGCTGGTCGGCCCGGTGCTCGGGATTTTCAATCCCCAGCGCGACATCGGGCCGATCGTCGCGCCGATGATCTCGATCGCGGTGGCGATCATCCTGTTCGAGGGCGGGCTCACGCTCAATTACCGTTCGCTGCGCGATGCGGCGCGGGGGGTGGTGCGGCTCGTGGTGATCGGGGCGCCGATCGGCTGGGTGCTCTCGGCGCTGGCGCTGCACTGGATCGCGGGGCTCAGCTGGCCCAGTTCGGCGGTCTTTGGCGGGCTCATGATCGTGACCGGGCCGACGGTGATCGCGCCGCTTCTGCGCCACGCGCGGCTGAAGCGCCGCCCGGCCGCCTTCCTGCAGTGGGAGGCCATCGTCAACGACCCGGTCGGCGCCATGGTCGCGGTGCTCGCGCTGCAGGTGGTGCTGGTGCTCGAGGCCGACGCGACGCGGGCGCAGGCGATGCGCGACCTCGGCATCGGCATCCTTGCGGCGACGCTTCTCGGGCTGCTGGCGGCCAAGCTGATCACCTGGGCGTTTTCCCGTGCCAAGGTGCCCGAATACATGAAGGTGCCGGTGCTGTTCGTGGTGCTGCTCGCGGTGTTTGCGCTCGCCGATTTCGGGCTCCATGAAAGCGGGCTGCTCGCGGTCACGATCATGGGGCTCTGGATCGCCAATGCGGGGCTTGCCAGCTTTACCGAATTGCGCCGGTTCAAGGAACACGCGACGCTGTTGCTGGTCTCGGGCGTGTTCATCCTCATGGGCGCGGGGATGAGCCTCGAGACACTGGGGCGGCTCGACTGGCGCGCGGGGCTGTTCATCCTCGTGGTGATCCTCCTCGTGCGCCCGGCGACGGTCCTGATCTCGCTGGCCTTCGGCGATGTGCCCTGGAAGGAGCGCCTGCTCGTGGCCTTCACCGGACCGCGCGGGGTGGTGATGGTGGCGGTCGCAGGGCTGTTCGGCGACCGGCTGGTCGCGCAGGGGATCGAGGACGCGGTGCTGATCGCGCCGCTGTCCTTTGCGCTGGTGCTGGTCACGGTGATCGTGCACGGCTTTGGCCTGACGCCGCTTGCGCGGCTGCTCGGCGCCACCGCGACCGGCACGCCGGGGGTGCTGATCGTCGGGGGATCGCCCTGGTCGGTCGCCTTCGGCGAGGTGCTGCAGAAGCTCGAACTTCCGGTGCTGATCGCCGATACGAACCACGGCCACCTGCGCGGTGTGCGCAGCGCGGGGTTGCCACATTACTTCGGCGACATCCTCTCGGAAGCGGCCGAGCACAATCTCGACTTCGTTGCCTATCACCAGGTGATCGCGATCACCGACAACGATGCGTACAACACGCTGGTCTGCACCGATTTCGGCCATAAATACGGGCGCGAATACGTGTTCCAGCCCAACCGCGTGCGACAGGAGAGCCGCCGTCACGAGCTGCCGGCGACGCTGGGCGGGCGGATCCTGCGCGGGAACATGTCCTATTACGAGCACAACCACCTGGTCGCGATCGGCTGGAAGTTCCGCGTCACCAAGCTGACCGAGGAATTTTCCCTCGCGGACTGGCGCCAGAAGAACCCCGAGGCCCTGCCCATGGCCGCCTATGACGGGAAGGGCGGGCTCCACGTGTTCGAGGAGGGACCCGAGCTTGCCGTGCCGCCGGGCAACCGGCTGGTTGCGCTGTATCCGCCGGAACCGCCGGGGCAGGGCGCGGGCCGGGCAGTCCAGCCCCCGGAATCCCCGCAGGCAGAGCAGGGCGAGCGCCATTGACGCGCGCCTCGCCCGTGTTAAACCGCCGGCAACAGCAGAAAAAGGGCCAGGCGATGAATCTGTTCGGCGATATCCGTGCAAGCGTGATCGGTGCGCTCGAAGCGATGCAGGCGGAGGGCGCGTTGCCGGTCGGGCTGGGGCTCGATGCGGTGACGGTCGAGCCGCCGCGCGATCCGGCGCATGGCGACATGGCCACGAATGCCGCCATGGTGCTTGCGAAACCCGCAGGCCGGAAGCCGCGCGAGATCGCCGAGGCGCTGGCGGCGCGGCTGGCCGCGGATCCGCGGTTCCTGAGCGCCGAGGTCGCCGGCCCCGGCTTTCTGAACCTGCGCCTTGCGCCGTCGCTCTGGCAGGGGGTGATTGGCCATGTGCTCGGTGCGGGGGATGAATTCGGGCGCTCGGACTTCGGGCAGGGGCGGCGCGTCAACGTCGAATACGTGAGCGCCAACCCGACCGGCCCGCTCCATGTCGGCCACACCCGCGGCGCGGTGTTCGGCGATGCGCTGGCCAGCCTGCTGGCCTATGCGGGCTTTGACGTGACGCGCGAATATTACATCAACGACGGCGGTGCGCAGGTCGATGTGCTCGCCCGGTCGGTCTATCTGCGTTACCTCGAGGCGCTGGGGCAGGAGGTCGCCTTCGAGGACGGCACCTATCCCGGCGATTACCTGATCCCCGTGGGCGAGGCGGTGGCGCGCGAAAAGGGCGATGCCTGGGTGGGCCAGCCCGAAGAGGTCTGGCTGGCCGAACTGCGCGAACGCGCGACCGAAGCGATGATGGATCTGATCCGCGCCGATCTGGCCGCGCTCGGGGTCGAGATGGACGTGTTCTTCAGCGAAAGGTCGCTTTACGGGACCGGGCGGATCGAATCGGCGATCCGCGACCTGGACGAAAAGGGCCTGATCTACCGCGGCGTGCTGGAGCCGCCCCGCGGCAAGACCCCCGAGGACTGGGAGCCGCGCGAACAGACCCTGTTCCGCTCGACCGATCATGGCGACGATGTGGACCGTCCGATCCGCAAGTCCGATGAAAGCTGGACCTATTTCGCCCCCGACATCGCCTATCATCACGACAAGATCGCCCGGGGCTTCGATGTCTTGATCGACATCTTCGGCGCCGATCACGGCGGCTATGTGAAGCGCATGAAGGCGGTGGTCTCGGCGCTTTCCGGCGGACAGGTGCCGCTTGACGTGAAACTGATCCAGCTCGTGCGCCTGTTCAAGAACGGCGAACCCTACAAGATGTCGAAACGCGCCGGCAATTTCGTCATGCTGCGCGACGTGGTCGACGAGGTGGGGCCGGATGTGACGCGCTTCGTGATGCTGACGCGCAAGAACGATGCGCCGCTCGATTTCGATTTCGACAAGGCGCTGGAACAGAGCCGCGACAATCCCGTGTTCTACGTGCAATATGCCCATGCCCGGATCATGAGCCTGATGCGCCGCGCCGCCGAAGCCGGGATTGCGACCGATGCGGCAACGCTGACTGATGCCGATCTCGGGCGGCTGTCGGACGAGGCCGAGCTTGACCTTGCGCGCAAGATTGCCGAATGGCCCCGCCTGGTCGAGACCGCCGCCCGCAGCCACGAGCCGCATCGCATCGCGTTTTATCTCTATGAACTTGCTGGAGAACTTCACGCGTTCTGGAACCTGGGCAATGACCGGCCGGAACTGCGCTTCCTGCAGGAGGGCGATGTTGCCGCCAGCCGGGCCAAACTCGCACTGGCGCAGGCTGTTGCCGTTGTCATTTCCTCGGGCCTTGGTATTCTCGGCGTCACTCCGGCGCAGGAGATGCGGTAGGGACAAGGCCGCACCGGTGCCGGACAAGGCAGGACCGTCAGCAGGGGCGACCGAAGCCGCAGCCAGACAGAACCGACGGCGGGCAGCGAGGCAGTGATGGCATGGGATGACGAGGTGGAGGAATGGGATGCGCCGGACGCGCAGCCGTCACCGCCCCGACGCTTTGCCGGGCTGCGCCGTCTTGCCAATGCGCTCGGCGCGCTTGCCTCGCTGGCTCTGGTGATCGGAATCGTCATCTGGGGCTACAAGCTCGTCATGCGCGATGTCCATGGTGTGCCGGTGGTGCGCGCGATCGAGGGGCCGCTGCGGGTCCAGCCCGAGAACCCGGGCGGCGAATCCGCAAGCCATCAGGGGCTGGCGGTGAACCGCATCGCCGCCGAAGGCACCGCCGCGCCGACCGCCGATACCCTGCGCCTTGCGCCCCGCCCGATCACGCTCGATCCCGAAGACCTGCCCATGGCGAGCCTCCAGCCCGATGCGGATGCCGAATCCGGGGCAGAGGACGCGCGCCCCGACGCCGCAGACGTTGTCAACGAGAGCGAACCGGAACAGTCCGCGCCGGCCCCGGTGACGGATCGGGGCGAAATGGATCAGGATGACGACTTGGCTCCTGCCGCGGCGGGCCCGGACGCGGACGGGATTGCCGCGCCGCAGGAGGACACGGGCGAAGCCGACCCCATCCCCCATATCAACGAGCCGGTCATCACCGAAAGCACCCCCGAGACCGAAGAAGGCGAGAGCGAAACCGGCCCCGGCTCCATCCCGGCCGGGGCGATCGACGCGCTGCTTGCAGAGGCAATGGGCGGCGGGGCGGCGGATGGTGCCGAGGAGTCGCCGGCCACGCGCCGCCCGCAGATCCGCCCGGGTGATACATCCGAAGCGGCGTCGCGCGCCGCCTTCACCGATCCGCTGCCCCGTAGCGACGCGGCGCCCGAGACCCGCGAGATTTCGCCCGACACGCTCGAACCCGGGACGCCGCTCGTGCAGCTTGGCGCGCTGGACAGCATGGATGCCGCCCGTGCCGAATGGAGCCGCCTTGCCGGGCGCTTCGACAGCTATCTTGCCGGCAAGGACCGGGTGATCCAGCAGGCATCGAGCGGCGGGCACAGCTTCTATCGTTTGCGTGCGGCCGGATTTGCCGACATGGCCGAAGCGCGCAGGTTCTGCGCCGCCCTGCTCGCGGAAGAGGCCGAATGTATCCCGGTGGCGGCGCGATGAGCCCCTCGGCGGTCATTCTCGATGCCGAAGGGACACGGCTCAGCGCGGCGGAAAAGGCGCTGTTCCGGGCGACGGATCCGTTCGGCTTCATTCTTTTTGGCCGCAATCTCGAAAGCGCGGATCAGATCGCGGCGCTGTGTGGCGAGATGCGCGAATCCGTCGGGCGCGAGGCGCTGATCCTGATCGATCAGGAGGGCGGGCGGGTGCAGCGCCTGCGCCCTCCGCTGGCCCGTGACTGGCCCGCGCCGCTCGACCATATTGCCGCCGCCGGTGACGGGGCGGTGCGTGCGCTGTATCTGCGCTACCGGCTGATTGCCCATGAACTGCGGATGCTCGGGATCGACGGCAACTGCGCGCCGGTTGCGGATCTGGCGCTTGACGAGACGCACCCCTTTCTCAGGAACCGCTGCTACGGCGACACGCCCGCCCGGGTCGCGGAACTGGGTCGCGCCGTGGCGCAGGGTCTTGTGGATGGCGGCGTGCTGCCGGTCGTGAAACATATCCCCGGGCACGGGCGCGCGCGGACCGACAGCCACCACGAACTGCCACGCGTCGGCGCGCCGCTCGATCTGCTGGAGGCCGGGGATTTCGCCCCCTTCCGTGCGCTGGCGGACCTGCCGCTCGGGATGACCGCCCATGTGGTCTACGAGGCGCTCGACCCGCTGCCGGCGACGGTATCGCCGCATGTGATCGCGCTGATCCGCGACAGCATCGGCTTTGACGGGCTGTTGATGAGCGACGACATCTCGATGAAGGCGCTCACGGGCACGCCGCAGGACAATGCCCGCGCCTGTATCGCCGCCGGCTGCGACATCGCGCTGTTCTGCAACGGGACGCTGGCCGAGCGCGACCGGGTCGCCCACGCCGCCGGGCGGATGGGGGCGGACAGCCTGCACCGCGCCGAAACGGCGCTGTCGCAACGCCATGCACCTCTGGATTTCGACATCAAGGCCGCCTGGGACGAACTTGCGGCGCTGGCCCCGCTGCCACCCGGAGCAGGCTCGTGACCGAGCAGGGCACGGGGCCGCTCACCGGCACGCCGGTGTCGGTGGCCGAGCGCATGGCGGCCGAGGCGCTGATCGTCGATGTGGACGGTTTCGAGGGGCCGCTCGATCTGCTGCTGACGTTGTCGCGCAACCAGAAGGTCGACCTGCGCCGCATCTCGATCCTTGAACTGGCGCGCCAGTATCTCACCTTTGTCGAACAGGCCAAGGCGCTGCGGCTTGAACTGGCTGCCGATTATCTGGTCATGGCCGCCTGGCTCGCCTTTCTGAAATCATGCCTGCTGCTGCCCCCCGACCCCGAGGAAGACGGGCCGAGCGGGGACGAGATGGCCGCGCATCTCGCGTTCCAGCTCGAGCGGCTTCAGGCCATGCGCGATGCGGCGGCGCGGCTCATGGGGCGTGACCGGCTCGGGCGCGATTTCTTTGCCCGGGGCGTGCCGGAAACGGTCGTGCGCCGGCGCAGCACGCAGTGGTCGGTGACGCTGCTCGATCTCATGCAGGCCTATGCGCGGATCCGCACCCGCGACGATTTCCGCCCCTTCGTCATGGATCGCGACAACCTTTTCACCATGGAGCAGGCGCTCGACCGGATGCGCCCGCTGCTTGGCTTCGCCGGCGACTGGACCGACCTGACGAGCTACCTTCCCGACGGATGGGGTAATGACCCGAAGCGTCGGCGCTCGGCAACGGCAGCGACCTTCGCCGCCTCGCTCGAACTGGTGAAAGAGGGGCGCGCGGAACTGCGCCAGAGCGAACATTTCGCCGCGATCGAGCTGCGCAGCCGGGCCGGGCCGGCATGAGCGAACCCGATTTCACCATCCCGCCCATGGCCGAGCAGGAACGCATGGTCGAGGCGATCCTTTTCGCCAGCACCGAGCCCGTCACCCTGCGCCTGCTCGAGGCGCGGATGCCCGCCGGCTCGGACCCGGCCGAGGCGCTGGCGCTCCTGCGCCGCCGTTACGAGGGGCGGGGTGTGCAGCTTGTGCGCGTGGGCGATGCCTGGGCCTTGCGCACCGCGCCGGACCTCGGTTTTCTCATGCGCGAGGAAAGCGTCGAGACGCGCCGCCTGAGCCGCGCCGCGATCGAGACGCTGGCGATCATCGCCTATCACCAGCCGGTCACCCGCGCCGAGATCGAGGAGATCCGCGGCGTCTCGGTGTCGCGCGGCACCATCGACCAGTTGCTTGAACTCGACTGGATCCGCCTTGGCCGGCGCAAGATGACCCCGGGCCGCCCGGTGACATTCGTGGTGACCGAGGCGTTTCTCGATCAGTTCGGCCTGGAATCCGCGCGCGACCTTCCGGGGCTGGCCGAACTGCGCGCGGCCGGCCTGCTGGAAAGCACCGCACCGCCCGGCATGGTGCCGCTCATGCCCCGGGATGCGGACGATGCCGAGGCGCAAGAGGCGGGCCGCGGCCAGAGCGAGCTTTTCGAAGACTGAAAACCGCCGATGGACGGGACGGGAATTGAAATTTCCGCCCGGGCATGACAGTCTTGGCGGCATGCGGTGAGCCCGGAGTTTCGAGAGATGAATCGCCTCGTGACCATGATCCTGCGGATCGCTCTGCGCCGGCTGGTGAGTTCCGGTGTCAATCACGGGATCCGGGCGGCTGCATCGCGGGGCGGTCGTGCGGCTGCGAATGATGTGACCCGGGGCAGGGCCGGTGGTGCCTTCGGCAACCAGCGCCGGACCATGCGCCTGCTGCGCCTTTTGCGGCGCTGATCGTGGATGACCTGCCGCCAGGGCGGCGCAAAGGGTCGGTTTTCAGGTAAATAGTTTCCGGTTTTGGAAAAACGGAACCCGATGGTCTGCACGGTGCAGATGCCGGCTGCCTTGGGTTTTCGCCCTTGCAGCCGCAACGCCCGCGCCTTGCGGATCGTCCAGCAAGGACCATGCCCTATCGTGCGCACGCTTTATCTGCATATCGGAGCACATCGAACCGCGACCTCGGCAACCCAGAGCTTTCTCGCCCGCAACAACGACAGGCTTCGCGAGCATGGCTATCTGCCGGTCAACGGCGTCGGACGGCAGACGGCGCTGGTAAAAGCCCTTGTCGAGGGGGAACGCCCGGTTGCGGATGCCGCCCGGATGATCCGGCAGCAGGCCGAGGCCGGGCCGGCCATCCACTCGGCGATCATCAGCGACGAAAACATCTGTTTCCAGAAGGACCTCTCCATCTTTGCGCGCTTCCGCGAGCATTTCGATGTCCGGGTCATCTTTACCCTGCGCCGGCAGGATCTCTGGCTGGAAAGCTGGTATTACCAGAACATCAAATGGCAGTGGAAACCGCGTTTCAGCCACCTGACCTTTCCCGAATTCATGGATCGGCGCCATGAATTTCACTGGATTCATTACGATTCCTACATCCGCCATCTCGAAACCCTGTTCGGGGGCGAGAATATCCGCCTCACGGTGCATGAGCGCGCACAGATGCCGGGCGGGCCGATTGCCGCCTTCTGCCGTCACCTCGGCCTTGACGACCTGGACGGGTTCACACAGCCGGGGCGCGTGAATTCGAGCCTGTCACCGCCGGTCGCGGAGTTTGCCCGCCGGATGCCGCTGGACCGGGCGCCCAGCCCCTATCGGCGCGAACTGATCCGCGTCCTTTACCGGATCGACGCGGAGCTGCGCGAAAACAGCAACCGGCACAGCAGCCTGCTGATGGCGCGGCCCGAGCGCGAGCGCGTGATGGCAGAGTTCGAACCCGGAAACCGCGCGGTCGCGCAACGCTATTTCGACCGCGCGACGCTGTTCGAAGACCCCCTGCCGCCGGCCGACGCGCCCTTGGGCGAGATGGCGCTTCCCGAAGCCTCGCAAGACCTCATGGAGGATTACATCATCCCGCTGCTGCACGGGCTGATCGAGGGCCGCCGCAAGAACCAGGGAAAGGCAGATGGCCGGGGCGGATCACCGGCCGCACGGCGCAGCGGAAGCTGACGGCGGACGGGCGGCGGTCCGGGGCGAAACGCGCAGGGCGATCAGGCGCGGGCCGGTCGCCGTGCCGCAGCCATAAGCCAGAGCGCCGCCAGCACGAGCGAAGCCACCGCGTTCCAGCTTGCCATGGAGAGGCCGAACATCTCCCAGGCGACATCGTCGCAACGCACGAGCGGCGCGGCCATGATATGCGCCATCAGCTCCGCGGAACTCATGCCGTCGGCGGAACTGGCGGTGCAGGTGGCCGGCCCTTCCCACCAGCCGCGCTCGACCCCGGTGTGATAGAGCCCGATCACCGCCGAGGCGAGCGCCGCAAGCGCGCCGAGCGCCGGCAGGAGCCGGCCCGGCCACATCAGCGCCAGTGCTGCGATCAGGATCGCGATTCCATGCGGCCAGCGCTGCCAGATGCACAGCGAACAGGGCGCCATGCCGCCCAGGTACTGAAAGGCGAGCGCGCCGAGCAGCAGGGCCGCCGAGCCCAGCCCGGCAAGCAGGATCAGCAGATTGCGCGTCACAGATACCGCACCACGATGAATCCCCCGAGAAGCAGGGCGACAAAGACCGTGAACACGAGCCCGAGCCGCTGTTCGATGAACCGGCGCACCGGGGCGCCGTAAACCTGCAGCAAAGCGGCAACCGCAAAGAAACGCAAGGCCCGCGCCAGCAGCGACGTGGCGATGAAGATGCCGAGCGGCAGACCGGTCCAGCCCGACATGATGGTGATCACCTTGTAGGGAAAGGGCGTCACGCCCGCGATCAGCACCGCCCAGAACCCGTGTTCGTTGAACCGCTCGTTGAACAGGGCCATGGCCTCGGTCTGCCCGAGTGCCTCGAGCACCGGCCGGCCGATGGTCTCGAAGGCGAGCGCGCCGATGGCATAGCCCAGCACTCCTCCGAGCACGGAGGCGCCCAGCGCCACGCCGGCAATCAGCCAGGCCCTTGACGGCCGCGCGAGGATCATCGGGATCATCAGCACATCGGGCGGGATCGGAAAGACCGAGCTTTCGACAAAGGCGACCAGCG
Source organism: Pontibaca methylaminivorans (assembly GCF_900156525.1). NCBI lineage: Bacteria > Pseudomonadati > Pseudomonadota > Alphaproteobacteria > Rhodobacterales > Roseobacteraceae > Pontibaca > Pontibaca methylaminivorans. Next base: position 439,731 of record NZ_FTPS01000001.1, on the reverse strand, counting down.
CCAGCCACCAGAGCGCTTGCGGATGATCCGCAAGGCGCATGGTCCGATCATAAAGACGCCGCAGCATGAAGACCTCCGCAGGTGGATCAGCGGCAGGAAGCATGCCATGCGCCCGCGGTCAAGCGCGCTGCGCGAAGGTGGTTACGGGCGGCGCCGGTCACTTCCCTGTTTACCTGCGATGGGAGCGGGGCTAGAGAATGCGCAGTCAGGACAGGGCGCGGCTGCGCCTGGGTCCGCGGGTGTGGCGAAATGGTAGACGCGAGGGTCTCAAACACCCTTTCCGCAAGGAGTGTCGGTTCGACTCCGACCACCCGCACCATGAATTTTTCGCCGGTTTCTGGAAAAGTGCATGATATAAGGGGCTTTGTGCCCTTTGATCATAAAAATTTCCGCCAGAATATGGCCTTTATTACGCATCTGGGTAACACGATCGCGCGCCCTGCCGCATTTCGGCCCGGCGTGACGGCGGTGTGCGGCGCACGTCAGCCCGTTGCGGCCAGGACGAGTTCGGCGCCCGCCTGGGCAAGGGCGTCCTCGATCGCGGCGGGGGGCGGGGCTTCGGTGACAAGCTCGTCGATGCCGCTGAAATCGCAGACCTGCACCAGCCCGCGGCGTCCGAATTTGCTTGAATCGGTGATCACCACCCGGCGCGCTCCGCGGGCAAGCACCACGCGGGCGAATTCCGCCTCGGCCAGCGCGTAGTCCATGATCCCGGTCGCGGCATCCACCGCCCCGGCCGAAATGATCGCGTGATCGACGCTGAAGCGGGCGATGAATTCAAGCGCCGCCATGCCGAAGGCCGCGCCGGAATCGCTGCGCAGTTCGCCGCCCGCCATATGCACCCGATTGCCGTTCATCGTGGCGAGGGTGCGCGCGACATCCGACGAATTGGTGACCACGGTCAGACGGCGGTGGCCGAGCAGTTCCTGCGCCAGGAAGCTCGTGGTGGTGCCGGTGTCCAGCATGACCGAATCCCCGTCGCTGATGGTGGCGGCAATGGTGGCGGCGATCAGTCGCTTTGCCTCGGGGTTTTCGCGCATGCGCCGCTCGAACGGAGCCTCGCCCATCATCGCCCGCAGCCCCACCGCCCCGTGCATCCGCAACACATCGCCGCGCGCCGAAAGCGCCCGGATGTCGCGGCGCACCGTCTCGGCCGAAACACCGAGCAACCCGGCAAGCTCGGTGATGCCGATGGTGCCCCGGTCGCGCAGAAGGGCAAGGATCCGGTCGTGGCGGGGGGAGTGGTTCATGGCGTCGCCCTCTGCCTGTCGCTGCCTGTCCGAATTGGCTGCCGTGTCATGCCAACTGTCGTAATTCCCGGTCGCCCTGACAACGGAGAGCCGGACCGGCCGGCAATTCCGGATCAGGGCATGACTGAAATACCACAAAATCTGTTGACCTGTGACCGTTTTTGACCGACGCTTGGTCCTGATATTCCTGAACGTCAGGCTTGGGAGGGCGCATGTCGGGTCACGAGGAAATCCCCGAGGTGTCATTCGCACGGATTCGCGATCTGCCATTGTGGAAGGGCGCGATCACGGTGCAACCGCTCATGGGCGGCATCAGCAACGAAAACTGGCTGGTGCGCGACGAGGCGGGCGGTCACGTGGTGCGCTTTGGCGAGGATTACCCCTTTCATCACGTCCAGCGCGAGCGCGAGATCATGTCCGCCTGCGCCGCCGAGGCGGCGGGCTTTGCACCGCCGGTGGAATACCACGGGGACGGGGTTCTGGTCAGCCGCTATCTTGATGCCAAGACCTGCGACGAGCCCGCCGTGCGCGCCAATCTCGGCCGGATTGCCGACATCATCCGCCGCTTTCACCACGAGATGCCCCATCATGTCTCGGGCACGGCTTTCCTGTTCTGGCCCTTTCACGTGGTGCGGGATTATGCGCGCACGCTCGAGGCCGCAAACAGCCGGATGAAACCGCGCCTGGGCGAATTCGTCGCGCTGGCGAACGAACTCGAGGCGGCGCAGATGCCGCTGCCGATCGTGTTCGGTCACAACGACCTCCTGCCGACGAACCTGCTTGATGACGGCGAGCGGTTCTGGATCATTGATTTCGAATATGCCGGATTTTCCACCCCCATGTTCGACCTTGCCGGGCTGTCGTCCAATGCCTCCTTCTCGCGGGAGGAATCCGAGGAACTGCTCGGCATCTATTTCGACCGGAGCCCGGATCGCGACCTGAAGCGTTCGCTCGCGGCGATGCAATGCGTCTCGCTGCTGCGGGAGGCGATGTGGAGCATGGTTTCCGAACATCATCTCGATGCTCCCGGCACCGATTACGTCGCCTATACGGATGAAAACCTCGAGCGGCTCGCCGCCGCGCTTGATGCCTATCACACGGAATACGGACGCGAAGAATGACAACTGCCCTTCCCACCCATGCCCGGATCGTCGTCATCGGCGGCGGGATCGTCGGCTGTTCGACGGCCTATCACCTGGCCCGCGATCACAAGGCCGAAGTCGTGCTGCTCGAACAGGGCAAGCTCACCTCCGGGTCCACCTGGCATGCGGCGGGGCTGGTCGGGCAGTTGCGGTCCTCCGCCTCGATCACGCAGGTGCTGAAATATTCGGTCGATCTCTACAAGCGGCTGAAGGACGAGACCGGGCTCGAGACCGGCTGGAAGATGACCGGTTGCCTGCGCCTTGCGACCAACGAGGAACGCTGGACCGAATATCGCCGCCTCGCCACCACCGCGCGCAGCTTCGGCATGGAGATGCATCTTGTCTCGCCCGAAGAGGTCGCCCGCATGTGGCCGCTCATGGATGTGTCGGATCTGATCGGGGCCTCGTGGCTGCCGACCGACGGGCAGGCAAACCCCTCGGACATCGCGCAGTCGCTGGCCAAGGGGGCGAAGATGCACGGGGCGCGCATCTTCGAGGGCGTTCATGTCAGCGGCTTCGAGATGGACAAGGATCGCATCCGCGCCGTGCTGACCGACCAGGGCCGCATCGAGTGCGAAACGGTGGTCAACTGCGGCGGGCAGTGGGCGCGCCAGATCGGCGCGAAGGCCGGGATCTCGGTGCCGCTGCAGCCGGTGAAGCACCAGTATATCATCACCGAACGGATCAACGGGCTGGCGAGCGACACGCCGACCGTGCGCGACCCGGACCGGCGGGTCTATTTCAAGGAAGAGGTCGGCGGGCTGGTGATGGGCGGCTATGAGCCGGACCCGCAGGCATGGAACACGGGCCTGCCCGGGGGCGATGTGCCCGAGCCCTGGGAATTCCAGCTGTTCGACGACGATTTCGACCATTTCGAGCAGCACATGACGCAGGCCATCGCCCGCGTTCCGGTGCTGGCCGAGGCCGGGCTGAAACAGATGATCAACGGTCCCGAAAGCTTTACGCCGGACGGGAATTTCATTCTTGGCCGGGCGCCGGAATGTGCCAACATGTTCGTCGGCGCCGGGTTCAACGCCTTCGGCATCGCCGCCGGGGGCGGCGCCGGCTGGGCGCTTGCCGAATGGGTGATCCGGGGCGAGGCGCCGCTCGACCTCTGGGTCGTGGACATCAACCGCTTTTCCGGCCTGCACCGCGACCGCGACTGGGTGCGCGAGCGCACGCTCGAAGCCTATGGCAAGCACTACGCCATCGGCTATCCGCATGCGGAATACGAAAGCGCGCGCCCGCGCATCATCTCGCCGCTTTTCGAGCGCCTGGAACAGCACCGCGCCGTGTTCGGGTCCAAGCTCGGCTGGGAGCGGCCGAACTGGTTCGCGCCGGCGGGGTTCGAGGCGCGCGACATTCCGGCGATGGGGCGGGCGAACTGGTTCGGGGCCGTGGGGGCGGAACATGCGCTGGTGCGCGAGCGCGCCGGGCTGTTCGACCAGTCCTCCTTTGCGAAATACGAATTGCGCGGAAAGGATGCGGCGGCGGCGCTCGAACATGTCTGTGCGAACCATGTGGCGCGGGGGGGCGGGTGCCTCACCTATACGCAGATCCTGAACAGCCGCGGCGGGATCGAATGCGACCTGACCGTGGCGCAGCTTGCGCCGGACCACTTCTATGTCGTCACCGGAACCGGTTCCAGAACGCATGATTTCGCTTGGATAAACAATCACTTGCCGGCTGATGCCGATGTGACGCTTGAGGACGTGACCGAAGCCTGGGGCACGCTTTCGCTGATGGGGCCGCGCGCGCGCGCCGTGCTGTCGGCGGTGACTGATGCCGATGTCTCGAACGGCGCCTTTCCGTTCGGCCATATGCGGCAGATCACTGTCGCCGGCCACCGGTTGCGGGCGCTGCGGGTGACCTATGTCGGCGAGCTCGGCTGGGAGCTTCACGTGCCGCTCGAAGGCACCGGCGATGTGTTCGACGCGCTGATGGAGGCGGGTGCGCAGCACGGGCTCGGGCTGGCCGGTTATCGTGCGATCGAATCGCTGCGGCTTGAAAAGGGCTATCGTGCCTGGGGGTCCGACATCACGCCGAACGATTCACCCTTCGAGGCCGGGCTCGGCTGGGCGGTGAAGCTCGGGCGGGACACGCCCTTCATCGGCCGCGAGGCCGCTGCGGCCACGGCGGCGGCCCCGCTTGCGAAACGGCTGGTCTGCTTCACCACCCGCGACCCCGATGTGGTGCTGCTCGGGCGCGAGACGATCCTGCGCGACGGCGCACCGGTCGGCTATCTGACGAGCGGCGGCTTCGGCTACACGGTCGGCCATCCGATCGGCTATGGTTATCTGCGCAATCCCGGCGGGGTCGATGACGCCTGGCTCGGCGCGGGGCGCTACGAGCTTGTCGTTGCGAACGAAACGGTCCCGGCCGACCTGCATATGCGGAGCCTCTACGACCCGAAGGGAGAACGCATCAGGATCTGACGACAAACCGGCCTGCCGGCGATAGGGAGCACCGGCTGTCCGGGACTGAACGCCATCAGGGAGGGAACCATGGCATCGATCGGAACCTACGTGATCTATATCATCATGGCCTGCGCGGTCGCGGGGGCCATCGCCTCGATCCGGAATTCGGAAACCGGGCTGGGCAAGGAATTCATCGAGGGGCTTCATTCCATCGGGCCGATCTTCATTCCGGTGGCGGGGATCATGGCGTCGATCCCCTATCTGTCGGAGTTCATCCGCGTGGCGGTCGGGCCTCTCTTTGCCCTGATCGGGGCCGATCCCTCGATCGCCGCGACGACGGTGATCGCGGTCGACATGGGCGGCTATCAGCTTGCCGATGCGCTTGCCGGGTCGCGCGATGCGTGGATGGTCGCCACCATCGTCGGCTTCACCTCCGGGGCGACCATCATCTTCTCGATCCCGGTCGGGCTGGCCATGCTGGCAAAGCGCGACCACAAGTACATGGCGCTCGGCATCATGTCGGGGATCCTTTCGGTGCCGATCGGGGTGTTCATCGCCTGTGCGCTGATCTCTCTGGCCGGGCTCGACATCCGGCCCGAGGTCTCGACCACCGCCGCCGCCTCGCACCAGATCACCATGGGTCTTGGCGGCATCCTGCACAATCTTGCGCCGCTCATCGCCTTCTGCGTCGCGATCGCGCTCGGCCTGCGCTTTGCGCCGGATGCGATGATCGCCGGGTTCCTGTGGTTCGGGCGCATCATGTATGCCGGCATCACGCTGGTTCTGGTGGCCTCGATCGTCGAATATTTCACGGGCTTCTTCAGCGCGGTGCTGGGGCACTGGGGGTTCGACCCGATCATCGCCGACGAGGCGGACCAGTTCCGCGCGCTCGAGATCGCGGGCTATATCGGGATCATGCTCGCCGGGGCCTTTCCGATGGTCTACCTGCTGACGAAATATCTGGACCGGCCGATGAAGGCGGTCGGCTCGCGCATCGGGCTTTCGCCCGAAGGGACGGCGGGGCTTCTGGCGGCGGCGGCGAATATCCTCGCCATGTATCGGCTGGTCGGCATGATGCGTCCGCGCGACAAGGTGCTGGCCATCGCCTTCGCGGTCTGCGCGGCCTTTACCTTTGGGGATCACCTGGCCTTTTCCGCGAATTTCCAGCCGACCATGATCCTGCCGCTGGTGCTGGGCAAGTTGCTGGGCGGGGTGTCCGGCTTCATCCTCGCGGTCTGGCTCTCGGTGCCGAAGGCCGAGGCGCTCGCCCGCGCCGAAAACCCGGAACCGGCCGAAGGGGACGAGGCGCCGGCCTGACCGGGCGGCCGCGCTTCGACGCCACCTGGCGGGCCGGCGGAAGGCCGGAGCACCTCGGCCGCAGGACGGCCGGGTGCACCCCCCGGGGGCGCGCCGCGATGACGGGGCGCGGCGAATGCAGGAGAACTTGCCGGACACGGAACCCGCCGTTACCAATCCCGGAGCCCCATGTCAGGAACATCGCGCAGCCGGAACGGCGGGTGATGCGCGGGCTGGCGCGGAAACCGTAGTCCCGAAGAGGCCACCGGATGGACCAGATGAACAGTCGCGAACTTGGCGAGGTTCTCGGCGCCGTTCCGCTGCCGCTCGTGGTCATCGACCCGGACGGCAGGATCGCGGCCGCCAACGCGCCGGGCGCCGACCTGCTGGGGGCGGAACAGATCGGGCGGGACCATGCCATCGGGCTGCGTCAGCCGGCCCTGCTGGCCGCGATCCAGAGGGCGCTGCAGGGGGGCGGGCCCGAACAGATCCGGGAACAGATCCGGTACGAGGTTCTCAGGGCCCCGCATGCGATCAGCTATCTCGTCACCGTCACACCGGTTCGCATCGCTTCCGAAACCATGGTGATCTGCGCTTTCGAGGACATCACGGAACGGGAGTTCGTCACCCAGTTCCGCCGCGATTTCATCGCCAATATCAGCCATGAACTGCGCAGCCCCCTGACCGCGCTCGTCGGAATCATCGAGACCCTCGAAGGGCCGGCCCGCGACGATCCGGCGGCCCGCACACGGTTCCTGAAGACCATGAAGGCCGAGGCTGCGCGGATGTCCCGCCTCGTGCGCGACCTGCTGTCGCTTTCGCAGGCCGAGGCCAGGGAGCGCGAGCGGCCGGAGATGCCGGTGGATATCCCCCGGCTGGTCGCGGGGGTCGTCGATGCCTTGCGCCCGGTCGCGAAAACCGCCGGCGTGACGCTGGAGATTGCCGAAAACACGCCGGTCCCGCCCATTCCCGCCGATGCCGACCAGATCACGCAGGTTGTCCAGAACCTGGTCGAGAATGCGATCAAATACGACCGGCGGGGAAAGCGGGTCACCATCGCCGTCCTGCCGGACGACACCGGTGACATGCTGCGCATCGACATCGTTGACCAGGGGCAGGGGATCGAGCCGCAGCATCTGCCGCGTCTGACCGAACGGTTCTATCGCGTCGATCCGTCACGTTCGCGCGGGCAGGGCGGCACCGGGCTCGGTCTGGCCATCGTCAAGCATATCATCCACCGCCATCGCGGCCGGCTCGGCATCGCCAGCACGCTCGGCGAGGGCACGCGGGTCTCGGTCTTTCTGCCGCGGGGCTGAGGCGGACAGACTTTATCGAAACGTTACCGGACTGTCATCAGACTGTTACAAAACGCGGCTAGGGCTGTGCGTGACGGTCGCCATCCCGGCGATCGACATGATGCAACAGGAGACAGCATGTCCCGCATGAAGCAGACCCTTTCGTTCTTCGCTCTTGCGACGGCCCTGACCGGCGGCGCTGCCGCCGCCCGTGATCAGGTGCAGGTCGCCGGATCGTCCACCGTCCTGCCCTATGCCGCGATCGTGGCCGAGATCTTCGGCGAGAACACCGATTTCCCCACCCCGGTTATCGAATCGGGCGGCTCCTCCGCCGGGCTCAAGAAGTTCTGCGAGGGTGTGGGCGACAACACCATCGACATCGCCAATGCCTCGCGCCGCATCAAGGATAGCGAGGTCGAGGCCTGCGCGAGCGCCGGCGTGACCGACATCATCGAGGTCCGGTTCGGCTATGACGGGATCGTGTTTGCGTCGGATATCAACGGCGAGGCTTTCGCTTTCACGCCCGAGGACTGGTACAGGGCGCTGGCCGCGCAGGTCGTCGTCGACGGGGAACTGGTCGCCAACCCCGCCACCACCTGGGACCAGGTGAACCCGGACCTGCCGGCGCAGCCGATCATGGCCTTCATCCCCGGCACCAAGCACGGCACCCGCGAGGTCTTCGACCTCAACGTGATCGAGCGCGGCTGCAAGGACAGCGGCGCCGAAGAGGAACTGGCGGCGCTGGTCGGCGACGATACCGGCAAGACCTGCACCGCCCTGCGCACCGATGGCCGCGCGGTCGAGATCGACGGCGACTATACCGAGACGCTCTCGCGCATCGCCAGCGACAAGGACGGCATCGGCGTCTTTGGCCTGTCCTTCTATGAAAACAACGCCTCGAAACTGCAGGTTGCGACGATGAACGGGGTCAGCCCCTCGACCGAGACGATCGCTTCGGGCGAATACCCGGTCTCGCGCCCGCTGTTCTTCTACGTCAAGAAGGCGCACATCGACGCGATCCCCGGCCTGAAAGACTATGCGGAATTCTTCGTCGCCGACGACATCGCCGGCCCCGGCGGCCCGCTGGCCGAATACGGGCTGGTGCCCGACCCGGAGCTGGCCAGGGCGCAGGCCGCCGTCGCCGACGAGGTCACGCTGGACTGAGACAGCGGGGCGGGTCCGGCACCAGCCCGGACCGCCCCCGCCGACCGGAGGCACCATGTCCGAATTCTGGCTTTTCGCGGCGGGTCTTGCACTGGTCGCCTGCGCCTATGGTCTTGGCCGCGCCCGCGCGCTGGCCAGCGCCGGGGGCGACATCCGCGCCCTGCATTCGCTGCCCGGCCATTACGGCTGGGCGGCGGTGCAGGCCACGCTGGGCGCGGCGCTGGCGGTTCTGCTGCTGGCGCGGCTGGCCGGCTGGTCCGGCCCGGCCGTCGCGGTCGCGATGGGGGTGGCGGCGCTGGCCGGCCTTGGCTGGTCGCTGCATCGCGGCACCGCCCGCTTTCGCGCCCGCAACGCGGTCGAGCGCGGGGTGATGGGGTTCCTGATCCTCGCCTCGACCATCGCCATCGCCACCACGGCGGGGATCGTGCTGTCGATGCTGTTCGAGACCCGCAACTTCTTTGCCCTCTACGACTGGCGGGATTTCTTCTTCTCGGCCACCTGGGCGCCGCAGTTTCAGGGGGACTCGCAACTGGGCATCCTGCCGCTGCTGTGGGGGACGCTGTATATCAGCCTGATCGCGCTGGCTTTCGCGGTGCCGGTCGGGCTGCTGGCGGCGATCTACCTGTCCGAATATGCCGGCCGCCGCATGCGTGCGGTGGTCAAGCCGGCGCTGGAGGTGCTGGCCGGCATCCCGACCATCGTCTACGGCCTGTTCGCGCTGATCACCGTCGGCCCCCTGCTGCGGGACTGGTTCGCGCAGCCGCTGGGCCTGGGCACCAGCGCGTCCTCGGTGATGACGGCGGGGCTGGTGATGGGGGTCATGCTGATCCCCTTCGTGTCGTCGCTGTCGGACGACATCATCAGCCAGGTGCCGCGTGCGCTGCATGACGGGGCCTCGGCGCTGGGCGCCACCCGGTCCGAGACCATCCGCCAGGTGATCCTGCCCGCCGCCCTGCCGGGCATTGTCGGCGCGGTGCTGCTGGCCGCCAGCCGCGCCATTGGCGAGACGATGATCGTCGTGCTGGGGGCGGGGGCGGCCGCCCGCCTCAGCCTCAACCCGTTCGAGGCCATGACCACCATCACCGTCAAGATCGTCAGCCAGTTGACCGGCGACAGCGACTTTGCCGCGCCGGAAACGCTGGTTGCCTTTGCACTGGGCCTGACGCTGTTCGTCATCACATTGGCGCTGAACGTGTTGGCGCTGGTGATCGTGCGCCGCTATCGGGAGCAATACGAATGACCCCCCATCCGTCCCTGTTCACCCGCGACCCCCGCACCGCGCGGCGCCGGGCGGCCGAGGCCCGCTTTCGCGGCTTCGGGCTGGCGGCGGTGCTGATCGGCGTGGCGGCGCTATTGATGCTGCTGACGTCGGTGCTGTCCTCGGGTCTGGGGGCGTTTCGCCAGACCCATGTCCACATCCCCGTGGCGCTGGAGGCCTCGGTGCTGGACCCCGCCGGCACCCGCGACCCGGAGGTGATGAGGAAGGTCACCACGCTGTCCTATGCCAAGGTGATCGAGGCCGCGCTGAAGCAGGCCGTCGCCGATGCCGGCATCGCCATCGACGGCCTGACGGATGCCGAGATCGCCGCCATGCTGTCCAAGGAGGCCCCGGCGCAACTGCGCGCCAAGGTGCTGGCCGACCCGGATCTGGTCGGGCGGACCATCGACGCCTCGCTGCTGGCGAATGGCCGCATCGACGGCTATCTGAAGGGCCGGGTGACCATGGACAGCGCCCAGCTTGACCGCAACGTCACGCCCGGCCAGTTGCTGCTGGCCGATGCGATGGTGGCCGGGGGCATGATGTCCAAGGATTTCAATTTTGCCTTCCTGACCGCGGGCGATGCCTCGGACCTGCGCCCCGAGGCGGCGGGGCTGGGCGTCGCCATCATCGGCTCGGCCTATATGATGCTGATCGTGCTGGGGCTGGCGCTGCCTTTGGGCGTGGCCACCTCGATCTGGCTGGAGGAATTCGCGCCAAAGAACCGCTGGACCGACCTGATCGAGGTCAACATCGCCAACCTCGCGGCGGTGCCCTCGATCGTGTTCGGGGTGCTGGGGCTCGCGATCTTCATCAACTTCGCCGGGCTGCCGCAATCGGCGCCCATCGTCGGCGGGCTGGTGCTGGTGCTGATGACCCTGCCCACGGTCATCATCGCGACCCGCGCCAGCCTCAAGGCGGTGCCGCAGGGCATCCGCGACGCGGCGCTGGGGGTGGGGGCCTCGCGCATGCAGGCGGTGTTCCACCACGTGCTGCCGCTGGCCGCGCCCGGCATCCTGACCGGCGCCATCATCGGTCTGGCGCAGGCCCTGGGCGAGACCGCGCCGCTGCTGCTGATCGGCATGGTGGCCTTTGTGCGCGAATTCCCCGCCGCCCCGCCCGAGGGCTTTTTCGACCCTGCCTCGGCCCTGCCGGCGCAGATCTACAACTGGACCCAGCGCAGCGACCCGGCCTTTGTCGAGCGTGCCTCGGGCGCGATCATCGTGCTGCTGGTCTTTCTGCTGGTGATGAATGCAGCGGCCATCCTGCTGCGCCGGCGTTTCGAGCGCCGCTGGTAACATGGAGACCCGGATGAACGACATGCGGATGCCACAGGCGCAGACAGGCGCCACCCTCAGCAAGATCACCGCCCGGTCGGTGCAGGTCCATTACGGTGACACCCACGCGATCCGGGATGTCAGCGTGGACATCCCCGACCGGACGGTCACGGCCTTCATCGGCCCCTCGGGCTGCGGGAAATCCACCTTCCTGCGCTGCCTGAACCGGATGAACGACACCATCGCCACCTGCCGGGTCGCGGGCGAGATCCGTCTCGACGGCGAGGATATCCACGACCCGCGCGTCGACCCGGTGCAGTTGCGCGCCCGCGTCGGCATGGTGTTTCAAAAGCCGAACCCGTTCCCCAAGTCGATCCGCGACAACGTGGCCTATGGGCCGAAGCTGCACGGGCTGGCGGCGTCGCGCGCGGAACTGGACGAGATCGTGGAAAAATCCCTGCGCCGCGCCGCGCTGTGGACCGAGATCAAGGACCGCCTGCACGCCCCCGGCACCGGCCTCTCGGGCGGCCAGCAACAGCGCCTGTGCATCGCCCGCGCCATCGCCACCGCGCCCGAGGTGCTGCTGATGGACGAGCCCTGTTCGGCGCTCGACCCCATCGCCACCGCCCAGATCGAGGAACTGATCGACGAGTTGCGCGAACATTTTTCCGTGGTGATCGTCACCCATTCGATGCAACAGGCCGCAAGGGTCAGCCAGCGCACCGCCTTCTTCCATCTGGGCGAGCTGGTCGAATACGGCGAGACCGACGCGATCTTCACCAACCCTGTCGATCCGCGCACGGAAAACTATATTACAGGCCGAATCGGCTGACGGAGGCTTTGATGGAAAAGGGACAACATATCGCCACGGCCTTCGACCGCGACCTCGAGACGATCGAGGCCCTGCTGGCGCGCATGGGCGGGCTGGTCGAAGTGGCGATCATGGACGCCATCCGCGCGCTGGAGACCCGCGACGCCGAACTCGCCGCGGCGGTGCGCCAGGGAGACAAGGCCATCGACGCGCTGGAACAGCAGATCGACGCCGAGGCCGCGCGCCTGATCGCGCTGCGCGCACCGGCGGCCGCCGATCTGCGCACCGTGCTGGCCGCGATGAAGATCGCCGCCGCGCTGGAACGTTGCGGGGACTATGCCAAGAACCTCGCCAAGCGCTCGACCGTGCTGGCCGCGCTGCCGGCGATCGAGGGCGGGGCAGGCTCCATCCGGCGCATGGGCGACGCGGTGCGGCTGCAGATGAAGAACGTGCTCGATGCCTTCATCCGCCGCGATGCGGTTCTGGCCGAGCGGGTGCGGCAGGACGACCATGACATCGACCAGATGTACAACACCCTGTTCCGCGAATTCCTCACCTACATGATGGAGGATCCGCGCGCCATCTCGGCCTGCATGCACCTGCATTTCATCGCCAAGAACATCGAGCGCATGGGCGATCACGTCACCTCCATCGCCGAGCAGGTGATCTATCTTGTCACCGGTGCGCTGCCCGATGACGAGCGCCCGAAGGCCGACCATACCTCGCAGCCGCCGGACGCGCAGCCGCAGGGGGGCATATGGCAGTCGACCCCGTGACGCCGCTGATCCTGCTGGCCGAGGACGAGCCCGCCCAGCGCGACGTGGTGGCCTATAACCTTGCCGCCGAAGGGTACCGCGTGGCCGAGGCCGGCGATGGCGAGGAGGCGATGCTGCTGATCCGCGAGGCCGCGCCGGATCTGGTCATCCTCGACTGGATGATGCCCAACCTGTCGGGGATCGAGGTCTGCCGCCGCCTGAAGGCCGACCCCGCGACACGGACGATCCCGGTCATCATGCTCTCGGCCCGCTCGGACGAGCCTGACCGCGTGCGCGGGCTGGAGACCGGCGCCGACGATTACGTCAGCAAGCCGTATTCCATGGCCGAACTGATGGCCCGGGTCCGCGCCGGCCTGCGCCGGGTGCGCCCTGCCTCGGCGGGCGGGGCGCTGGAATACGGGGATCTGCGTCTTGACAGCGGCACCTTCCGCGTCACCCGGGCCGGCCATGAGCTGGAGCTGAGCCCGACCGAATTCCGGCTCCTGGCCGCACTGATGGAAAAGCCGGGCCGCGTGCTGAGCCGCGAACGCCTGCTTGACCAGGTCTGGGGGCAGGAGATCCATGTCGGGGAGCGCACGGTCGATGTTCATATCGGGCGGCTGCGCAAGGCGCTTTGCCGGCATGGCGGCGCCGACCCGTTGCGCACGGTGCGCGGGATGGGCTACGCGCTCGGCTGACAGCCGGCGGCCGGCGCGAGGGCAGGGACAGCCCCGGCTCCGCCGGCAGCGCCGTCATCCGCGGGCCGGAAGGTCGGCCGGAAGCGCGACCAGACCCGCACGGCACGACTGCGGCCATCCCCCGCGCATCTGCGGCGCTGCCTTCCGTCGCCCGCCACCCGGGGGCGGCAATCGGCGTTCCCGGTTTTATACCGAAGTGGCGGAGAGACAGGGATTCGAACCCTGGGACCCCGTGAAGGGTCAACGGTTTTCGAGACCGCCCCGTTCGACCGCTCCGGCACCTCTCCGCGGGAGTCTGGCTGGCCGTCCTCTAAACGGGATCGCCGCGCCTGGCAAGGGAGATTTCCGGCTTTGCCGGCCGCCGTCCTGTCATCCGCCCGTAGCCGGTCTCCTGCGGCCAATCTCCCGCAGCCGGTCTGCGGCCCGCCTGCGCCGGGGGCGCGGACGATTTCATTTGTCTGGCCGGGCAAAACCGCTACGCTGCCGGATCATGACACCGATAACGATCGCCACCCCCCATTTGCGCCCCGCGCAGCACCTGCTGCTGCGGTTCGCGGCCGGTCTGATGCTCGCCCTGGCCGCGGCGCTGCCCCTTGCGGCGGCCGAGCGCGAACGGGTCGAGGATTTCCTGGCCGTCACCGGCTTTGACGTCGCGCTCGATTCGCTTGCGCAGGCGGCCGAGAACGCGCCGGCGATGCTCGGGCTCGAGGAGGATTCCTTCGGTGCCGACTGGGATCATCTCGCGCAGGAGGTGTTCGACACCGCCACCATGCGCGAGCTTGCGCTCGAGTTGCTTGAGCCGACGCTCGGGGATGGGCCGCTCGACCATGCGATCGGGTTCTATGGCGGCGATCTCGGCAAGCGCCTGGTCGAGGCCGAGAACCGCGCCCATATGCGCGGAAACGACGCGGCGGACGAGGCCGAGGGCGAACAGGCCCTGCAGCAGCTCGAGCGCGGGGATGCGGCGCGGGTCGAGATTCTGGCGCGGATGAACGATGCCATCGACGGTTCGGGCACCAGCCTGCGCGCGCTTCAGGAGATCCAGATCCGCTTCATGCTGGCGGCGCGCGATGCCGGGGTGATCGAATTGCCCATGGACGAAGGCGGGCTGCGCGCGCTGATGGAGGAACAGGCGGACGAGCTTGGCGCGGTGCTCGAACGCTCCGCACTCGCCAATGCGGCGCGGACTTATGCGGAGTTCCCGGATACCGATCTGCGCGCCTATGCCGAAGCTCTGGAAGAGCCCGAGATGCAGGAGGTCTATCGCCTGCTGAACGCGGTCCAGTTCGAGATCCTGGCCAACCGCTTCGAGGTTCTGGCCGGCCGCATGGCCGATCAGCGCCCGCAGCAGGATATCTGATCGCAGCTTGTGACGGCGCAGTTGACAGCACCGCGTCCGGCCGTCATAAGCTGCGCACCGGGTCGCGCTCTGCCGTGCCCGGTTTCATGTCATTCGCTTCGCGGTTCGGCGGGGCGCGCTGTCCGAGGTGGCCGTCAGGGCCGCGAACATCCGGCAAGCCGGAGACCGCAGGACGCGGAGCAAAGGGAAAAAGACCATGTTTGCGGTTCTGAAGACCGGCGGCAAGCAGTACCGGGTGCACCCGGGCGATGTGCTGCGGGTGGAGAGCCTCGCCGCCGAGGCGGGCGAGAAGGTCCAGTTCAACGAAATTCTGATGCTTGGCGGCGACAGCCCGGTGATCGGCGCGCCGCTGGTCGAGGGCGCGGCCGTCCAGGCCGAGGTGATCGACCAGATCAAGGGCGAGAAGCTCATCCATTTCGTCAAGCGCCGCCGCAAGCACGGCAGCCAGCGCACCAAGGGCCACCGCCAGAAGCTGACGCTGCTGCGCGTGACCGATATACTGTCCGCGGGTGCGGCCGATTCGGGCGTCAAGGCCGCGGTGGGCGCGGGCTCGGCTCCGCGCGGTGCGGCGGACGGTTCGGCATCGAGCGGCGCGGCAAAGGGCACCGTTGACACCGCTGCCGGGAGCGACGATCTCAAGAAGCTGACCGGCGTCGGGCCGGCGCTCGAGAAAAAGCTGCACGGGGCCGGCATCACCAGCTTTGCCCAGATCGCCGGCTGGAACGACGCCGACATCGCCGCCATCAACGAGCAGCTTTCGCTCGGCGGGCGGATCGAGCGTGACGGCTGGGTCGAACAGGCCAGATCGCTGGCCAAGGAATAAGGAGAGAGACCATGGCACACAAGAAAGCAGGCGGTTCGTCGCGCAATGGCCGCGATTCCATCGGCCGGCGCCTTGGCGTCAAGCTCTTCGGTGGCGAATCGGCCATTCCGGGCAACATCATCGTGCGCCAGCGCGGCACCCGCTTCTGGCCGGGCGAGGGCGTCGGCATGGGGCGCGATCACACGATCTTTGCCACCGAATCCGGCGCGGTGACCTTTCACAAGGGCCTGAAGGGGCGCACCTTCGTATCCGTGCTTCCACAAGCCGCACCCGCTGCCGAATAAGCCGCCATCGGCAAGCTTGCGAACGGGGACCGGCGGCGCCGGTCCTTTTTCGTTTGCCGACCCCCGAAAGGACAGGCGCGCGACGTTCGGCATGGCGCGCGGCCGCAGTGCCGACGACCCGCCTGCAAGGGAGGACAACACCGTATGAAGATCGAGACGATCATACCGCAGCCCGTCATCAGGACCGAACGGTTCGACCTGCGCCCGCTGCGGTGCACGGACACCGACCTGATCGAGCGCCACACGAGCGACGAGCGGCTCGCGCGGATGACCACCGCGATTCCGCATCCGCTCCCGTCCGGCACGACCGAAGCCTTTGTCGCACGCTCCATGGCCCGCGACCGGCCGAGCGATGTCTGGGTCATGGACGGCACCAAATCCGGCGGTGCCGAGGTGATGGGTGTCGTCTCGCTGGCCAAGCTCGACCGCAACCAGTCCGAGGTC
Organism: Pontibaca methylaminivorans; assembly: GCF_900156525.1. NCBI lineage: Bacteria > Pseudomonadati > Pseudomonadota > Alphaproteobacteria > Rhodobacterales > Roseobacteraceae > Pontibaca > Pontibaca methylaminivorans. The sequence goes on along the minus strand of NZ_FTPS01000001.1, from coordinate 423,457 downwards.
GGCTATTGGGTCGCGCCGGCTTACTGGAACACGGGGCTCGCCTCGGATGCGGTCAAGGCGCTCGTGAATGCCAATCCGCTCGGCAGCGAGACCATGTTCGCATCGGTGTTCCAGGACAACCCGGCCTCGGCGCGGGTGCTGATCCACTGCGGGTTCGAGTATCTGGGCGATGCCGAAAGCTTCTGCGTGGCACGCAATGAAACAGTGCCGACCTGGACCTACAGCTGCCGGCTGAAACGCTGACATCGCGCGCATATTCGGAGCATCGGCATGAAATTTCTCGATCTCGCCAAGGTCTATATCCGCTCCGGCGCCGGCGGCGCGGGTGCGGTCAGCTTCCGCCGCGAGAAATTCATCGAATTCGGCGGGCCCGACGGCGGGGACGGCGGCCACGGCGGCTCGGTCCATGCCGAGGCGGTGGAGGGGCTGAACACGCTGATCGACTTCCGCTATCAGCAGCATTTCTTTGCCGGCAACGGGCAGGGCGGCATGGGGCGCCAGCGCACCGGCCGGAACGGCGCCGACATTGTCCTGAAGGTGCCGGTGGGCACCGAAATCCTCGACGAGGACCAGGAGACCGTGATCGCCGACCTGACCCGCCCCGGCGAACGCGTCCTGCTGGCCGGTGGCGGCAACGGGGGGTTCGGCAACCTGCGTTTCAAGACCGCGACCAACCAGGCGCCGCGCCGCGCCAATCCCGGCCAGCCCGGGGTCGAGCGGACGCTCTGGCTGCGGCTCAAGCTGATTGCCGATGTGGGGCTCGTTGGCCTGCCGAATGCGGGCAAGTCCACCTTTCTCGCCGCCACCTCGAACGCACGGCCGAAGATCGCCGATTATCCCTTCACCACGCTGCATCCCAATCTCGGGGTCGTGGCCGTCGACGGCGCGGAGTTCGTCATCGCCGACATTCCCGGCCTGATCGAGGGCGCCCATATGGGACGCGGCATCGGCGACCGGTTTCTCGGCCATGTGGAACGCTGCCGCGTGCTGTTGCATCTGGTCGATGCGACATCGGACAGGGTCGCGCAGGATTATCGCGTGGTCCTGCAGGAGCTTGCCGCCTATGGCGCGGGTCTTGCCGCAAGACCCCGCATCATCGCCCTGAACAAGATCGACGCGCTCGATGCCGGGGCCCGGGCCGAGGCGCAGGCCGCACTCGAGGCGGCGAGCGGACAGGCGGTATTCGCGATCTCGGCCGCGAGCGGCGAGGGGATCCGCGATCTTCTGCGCGCGCTGCGCCCCCATATCAGGCCCGCGGAGCGGGAACAGGCCGGAGAGGATCACCCATGGCAGCCCTGAGTGACGCGCGCCGCCTCGTGGTCAAGGTCGGCTCGGCTCTGCTGGTCGAAGGGGCGAGCGGGCGGCTGCGGGCCGGCTGGCTGCGCGGCCTGGCCGACGATGTCGCCTGGCTGAAGGCGCAGGGCAAGGACGTGGTGCTGGTCTCCTCGGGCTCGATTGCGCTCGGGCGCGGGGTGCTCGGGCTCGGCGCGCGCGATCTGGCGCTCGAACAGTCGCAGGCCGCCGCCGCGGTCGGCCAGATCCGCCTTGCCCGCGCCTATGAAGAGGCGCTCGCCCGCCACGACATCACCGCCGCGCAGATTCTCGTCACCCTCGACGACAGCAGCAACCGGCGGCGCTATCTCAACAGCCGCGCCACCATGGAGGCGCTGCTCGGCTTCGGGGCCGTGCCGATCGTCAACGAAAACGATACCATCGCCACCGACGAAATCCGCTATGGCGACAACGACCGGCTCGCCGCGCAGGTCGCGGTGACGCTCGGTGCGGATCAGCTGATCCTGCTCTCCGACGTGGACGGTTTCTATTCCGGCAACCCGCGCAGCGATCCGGCCGCGCGCCGCTTCGACCATATCGACCATATCACGCCGGAGATCGAGGCCATGGCCGGCGATGCGGGGTCGGGCCTTTCCAAGGGCGGGATGAAGACCAAGCTGCTGGCGGCGCAGCTTGCCACCGCGGCGGGCTGCGCCATGGCGATCACCGAAGGATCCCGCGACAACCCCTTGCGGCAGCTTGCGGAAGGCGCGCCTGCCACATGGTTCCTTGCCCAGCTCGACCCGCAGACCGCGCGCAAGCGCTGGATCGCGGCGATGAAACCGCGCGGCACCATCACCATCGACCCCGGCGCCTCGGCGGCGCTGAAGAACGGCAAGAGCCTGCTGCCCGCCGGCATCACCGCGCTCAGCGGGCGCTTCGGGCGCGGCGAGCCGGTTGCCATTCTCGACCCGGACGGGCACAAGCTGGGGCAGGGGCTCACGCGCTATACCTCTGCCGAAACGGCCCGTATCCGCGGCCGCCACAGCGACGAGATCGAGGCCATACTCGGCTATCCGGGCCGCGCGGTGCTGATCCACCGCGACGACATGGCGCTCTGATGCCCCGGCCAGAGGCTTCTTCTGGCCCGAAATATCCCCGCCGGAGGCGTAAAGTTGACGACGCGACGGTGTTCATACGGTGTTCATACGGTGCTCATGAGGTGAAACGCATGAAAGATCTCGACGACATCCATGCGCTGATGACCGACATCGGCGCCCGTGCACGCAGCGCTGCCGCCCAGCTTGCGACCGCCCCGGGCGAGGCGCGCGCCGCCGCGCTCGATGCCGCGGCCGATGCGATCATGGCGCAGGCGGACGCGATCATCGCCGCCAACGGTCAGGATCTGGCCTTTGCGCGGGACAAGGGGCTCGGGGCGGCGATGCTCGACCGGCTGATGCTGGATCCGACCCGCGTGCAAGCGATCGCCGCGGGGCTGCGCAATGTCGCGGCCCAGCCCGATCCGCTCGGCGCGGTGATCGCGGAATGGACCGTGCCCTCGGGGCTCCATATCCAGCGGGTGCGCACCCCGATCGGCGTGATCGGCGTGATCTATGAAAGCCGCCCCAACGTGACGGCGGATGCCGGGGCGCTCTGCCTCAAGGCGGGGAACGCGGTGATCCTGCGCGGCGGCTCGGAAAGCTTCCATTCGGCGCGGGCGATCCATGCCTGCCTGATCGAGGGGCTGCGCGCCGCCGGCCTGCCCGAGGACGCGATCCAGCTGGTCCCGACCCGCGACCGCGCGGCGGTGTCCGAAATGCTGGCCATGACCGACCATATCGACGTGATCGTTCCGCGCGGCGGCAAGGGGCTGGTCGGGCTGGTCCAGCGCGAGGCCCGCGTGCCGGTCTTTGCCCATCTCGAGGGCATCGTGCATGTCTATCTCGACAAGAAGGCCGATCCGGCAAAGGCACTCGCCGTGGTGCTGAACGCCAAGACCCGCCGCACCGGGATCTGCGGTGCCGCCGAATGCCTGCTCGTGCACCGCGACATCGCCGACACGATCGGGGCCGATGCGGTTTCGGCGCTCATCGCCGCCGGGATCGAGATGCGCGTCGCCCCGCCGCTCGACCGGGTGGCGGGAACCACTGCCGCGACCGATTCCGACTGGGGGCAGGAGTTTCTCGATGCCGTCATGGCGGCGCGGGTGGTCGATGACATCGACGGGGCGATCGCCCATATCCGCCGATACGGGTCCGGCCACACCGATTGCATCGTGACCGAGGACAAGGCGGCGGCCGAGCACTTCTTTGCCCGGCTCGACAGCGCGATCCTGATGCAGAACGCCTCGACCCAGTTCGCCGATGGCGGTGAATTCGGCATGGGGGCCGAGATCGGGATCGCGACCGGCAAGCTGCATGCGCGCGGTCCGGTCGGTGCCGAGCAATTGACCAGCTTCAAGTATCTCGTGCGCGGCAACGGCACCACGCGGCCCTGAGCGGGCCGGCGCGGCTCAGAACCGCAGCGAAACCGCCTGGTCCGACATCCGGGGCACGAGGGCGCGCCCCGCCGCCCTCACCAGCGCCGGCAGCAGCGCGAATTGCACCTGCGCCGGCGTGATCGCCCGCCCCGGATCTCCCGCGGCGGGGTCTGCGTCCCGCCCGAGCAGGGCCCAGAGCGCGGCATCGGGCTCGATCCGCGGGCCCGCGCCCGTGACCTGCCAGGAGGCGCCCGCCGTCCCGATGGTCAGATCGCCGCCGCGCGGCATGGCCGTCTCGCAGCATTGCATGGCAAGGAACGCGAGCCGCAGCAGGGCGCGCGGCTGCGGCCGTTCGGGCGCGTAATGCACCGTGAACCGCGTGCCGGAAGTGGCGCTGGCGAGTATGTCCCGCACCTCACCGCTGCTGAGGGATTCGTTGCCGGCCGCACCATAGGCGATGCGGAAAAAGCGGATCCGGGCGCCGGCGTTGCGGACGCTGTCGGCGATCAGGTCGATCTCGGGGCTGCGGGGCTGACCCGAAAGCTCGAGCAGTTCAAGGCCGTTGGAAATGGCCCCGACCGGGCTGATCAGATCGTGACAGATGCGCGAGCCGATCAGTTCGGCCAGGCTGAAGCGCGCCTCGTTCATGGGGGTATCCTCCGGGCGTCCGCGCCCTTGCCCGGCGGCTGCGCCCTTACTCGGTAAAAACAACAGGTTGCGGCCGATATCTGCCTTTGTGTCTGTGTGCGACGCAATCGGCCGGGCCTTTTGCTGGCATAGCGCGTGTTGGGGCGCAATGGAATGCTCTTGGTCCAGCCGATTGCCACGCCCCGCCGCTTTGGGCTATCAGCGCCCGGGAATACGGAGCAGACCAGTGTCGCGACATGCCATGCCAGCGCAGGCCCCTGCATTTTCCGTCCGGCTTGCCGCGACGGAGGACGACCTGCGCGCCGCGCAGGCGCTGCGCTATGACGTCTTCGTGCGCGAGCTTGGCGGCGGCGGGACGCTGGTCGATCACGCGGCCGGGATCGAGCGTGACCGCTTCGATCCTTTCGTCGATCATCTGCTTCTGCAGGATGACGACAGCGGGCAGGTGGTCGGGGTCTATCGCCTGATGCGCGAGGATCAGGCGCGCGCGGCGGGGCAGTTCTATTCCGAAGATGAATATGATCTTGCGCCGCTGCGCCGCGGCGGGCGGCGCCTGCTCGAACTCGGGCGGTCCTGCCTGCATCGCGACTACCGGGGCGGAGCGGCGATGTATCATCTCTGGAACGCGCTTGCCGAATATGTCGCGGAGCATGAAATCGAAATCCTGTTCGGCGTGGCGAGCTTTCACGGCACCGATCCCGAACGGCTCGCGCAGCCGCTTTCGGCGTTGCATCATCACCACCTCGCGCCGCCCGACCTGCGCGTGCGCGCGCGGCCCGATCACTTCGTCGCCATGGACCGCCTGCCGCCCGAAAAGCTGGACCGGCGCGCCGCCATGGTGTCGATGCCGGCGCTGATCAAGGCCTATCTGCGCCTTGGCGGCATGGTGGGCGAGGGGGCCTGGCTCGACCATGCCTTCAACACCACCGATGTCTGCCTGCTGCTGGATACCCGCCGGCTCGACCAGGCGCGCGCGCGGATCTACGCGGGTGCGCGCGGCGCATGAGCGAAAGCTGGAACGAGGCCGTTCCCGATCCGGCCCCGCCTCCCGGCCTTGCCGGCTGGCTGCGCGTGACCCTTCGCGGCCCGGCGCTGGTCCTGCTGGTCTTTGGCGGGCTTGGGGTGCTGCTTCTTCTGCGGCTGGCCGAGCGGCCGCTGTGCGGGCTGCGCCGCCCGGTCACGCCCCACATCACGAAATTCGTCTGCCGCAACGCGCTGCGGATCCTCGGCGTCGAACTTCTCATCCGGGGGCATCCCATGGGCGGGCAGGGGGCGATGGTGGCCAATCATTCGTCATGGCTCGATATCTTCGTGCTGAATGCGGTGGACTGCATCTATTTCGTGTCGAAATCCGAGGTCGCGCGCTGGCCCGGCATCGGCTGGCTCGCGCGGGCGACCGGCACCCTGTTCATCCGCCGCGACCGGCGCGAGGCCCGGGCGCAGACCGCGCTGCTTGAAACGCGCCTGCTGGCCGGGCATCGTCTGCTGTTCTTTCCCGAGGGCACATCGACCGACGGCCTGCAGGTGCTGCCGTTCAAGAGCACGCTGTTTCAGGCGTTCCTGTCTCCCGCGCTGAAGGATCGGCTCGCGGTGCAGCCGGCGAGCGTCTTTTACGCCGCACCGCCCCTGATGGGCGGTGCCGCTTCGCCGCGGTTTCATGGCTGGTGGGGCGAGATGGACTTTGCCCCCCATCTTCTCAAGGTGCTCGCGGCACCGCGCGGGGGGCGGGTCGGCGTGATCCTGCACGCGCCGCTTCGCGTCCGGGATTTCGCGGATCGCAAAACGCTTGCCGCGCAGGCCGGCGCCGCGGTGGAGGCCGGGCATCGCGAATTGCGCGAGCACCTGCCTGCCCGGCCGGATCGCGCGTGAAATACGGCTGCGCCCTTGCACATTCCGGTGTGATGACCTAAGCGGGGGCATTCAACCCGCAGGCGGGGTTGGGCCGTTCGGGACAGACATCCCCGTCCGGTCCGCCGGTTGGCGCGAAACGCGTCGGATGCCCCGCCGAGGATCAAACCGGAAAGGAAACGAACATGGCTCTTCCCGAGTTCACCATGCGTCAGCTGCTTGAGGCCGGCGTGCATTTCGGCCACCAGACCCAGCGCTGGAATCCGCGCATGGGCCCTTATATCTATGGCGCGCGCAACGGCATCCACATCGTTGACCTGACGCAGACCGTGCCGATGCTCGACCAGGCGCTGCAGGTGATCCGCGACACCGTGGCCAAGGGCGGCCGGGTGCTGTTCGTCGGCACCAAGCGGCAGGCCAGCCAGCCGATCGCCGAGGCGGCCGAGAAGTCGGCGCAGTATTACATGAACCACCGCTGGCTTGGCGGCACGCTGACCAACTGGCAGACCGTGTCGCAGTCGATCCAGCGCCTGCGCCAGATCGACGAGCAGGCCGAGCAGGGCTTTGCCGGGCTGACCAAGAAGGAACGCCTCGGGATGGAGCGCGACCAGGGCAAGCTGCAGGCAAGCCTTGGCGGCATCCGCGAAATGGGCGGGCTGCCCGATCTGCTGTTCGTGATCGACGTGCGCAAGGAAGCGCTGGCGATCAGCGAGGCGAACAAGCTCGGCATTCCGGTCGTGGCCGTGGTGGATACGAACTGCGCGCCCGACGGGATTGATTATATCATTCCGGGCAACGACGACGCGGCCCGCGCCATCGCGCTTTACTGCGATCTGGTCGCCCGCGCGGCGCTTGACGGCATGAGCGCCCAACTGGGCGCCGCCGGAGTCGATATCGGCGCCTTCGAAGAGGCCCCGGTCGAAGAGGCGCTGGCCGAGGACGACACCGCCGCCGAGGCCGAAACCGCGGCACCCGCCGCGGACGAGGGCGAGGCGAGCGACATCGACGCCGCCGCCCGCGCGCTTGCCGAAGCCGCCCGGAGCTGACGCGCCCCTTGCGCAGCGGCGCGCCCGCTGCGGGCGCGACAGGTTATTGAAAACAGGGGGCGGCCCGGCTGCCCCCAAGCTGTCTTGAGGAGAACCCAGCGATGGCAGTTACTGCATCCATGGTCAAGGAACTGCGCGACACCACCGGTGCCGGCATGATGGACGCCAAGAAGGCCCTGACGGAAACCGGTGGCGACATGCAAGCCGCGATCGACTGGCTGCGCACCAAGGGTCTGGCGACGGCGGCCAAGAAATCCGGCCGCACCGCCGCCGAAGGGCTGGTCGCGGTCAGGGTCGAGGGCGGCAAGGGCGTCGCGGTCGAGGTGAACTCGGAAACCGATTTCGTCGCCAAGAACGCCGATTTCCAGAAGATGGTGGCCGACATTGCCGGGGCCGCCGTCAATGTTGCGGATATCGAGGCGCTGAAAGCGGCCGATCTGGGCGGAAAGACGGTGGAGGACACCGTGACCGCGATGATCGCCACCATCGGCGAGAACATGACGCTGCGCCGCATGGCGCAGGTTCAAGGCGACACGGTCGTTTCCTATATCCACAACGCTGCTGCCGACGACATGGGCAAGATCGGCGTGGTGGTGGCGCTGAGCGGCGGGGACGAGGCCTTCGGCCGTCAGGTCGCCATGCATATCGCCGCGGTGAACCCGGCCGCGCTCAGCGAGGCGGAGCTTGACCCGGCGGTGGTCGAGAAGGAACGCCAGCTGCAGATGGAAATCGCCCGCGAAAGCGGCAAGCCCGAAGCGGTGATCGAAAAGATGGTCGAGGGACGCATGGGCAAGTTCGTCGCGGAATCGACCCTGCTCAACCAGTCCTTCGTGATCAACCCCGACCTGACCGTCGGCGCGGCAGCGAAAGAGGCGGGCGCGACCATCACCGGCTTTGCCCGTCTGGCCGTCGGCGAAGGGATCGAGAAAAAGGACGAGGATTTCGCCTCCGAGGTCGCCAAGGCCGTTCAGGGCTGACCGACGACAAAGCGGAGCCATGAAATGGGCGGCCTTCGGGCCGCCCTTTTGCATGTCAGATGCCCCGAATGCGCGGCGCCTGCGGCCATCGGACAGCAATGCGGGGCTGCACCATCGGATGCAACCCCGCACGCTTTTGACCGCCCGTGTCATCAGGGGAGTGTGGGCAAGTCAAATATGCCGACCGCGACGCGGAGCAATACGCGCCGGAACCGGAGCCGGATCAGAACACCTTGATATTGCAAGGGTCTTTCACCGGTAACTCTTGCGAAGAGTAATCTTCGGAACAGCTTCAACATGCGCTTTTTGCGTGATGGGAAACAGTCATGGATTCCTTACCTGCCATGAATTTCCTGTCTGGTAGCTTGCCGAATCCTACGCCGGGCCTCGCGGCGCGGCCTGCGCCTCGCGCGGGGCGGGACGGCACCGGTTCCCGGCACGGAAACCGGGCCCCAGTGAATTCGCGGCGCAATGAAAAAGCCCCGGCGCTGCCGGGGCTTTTCGGTCTTTCAGGCCGATGACGACAGGGTCAGGCCTTCGCCAGATCGCGCAGCACGTAATGCAAGACGCCGCCGTGCTTGACGTATTCGATCTCGATCGCGGTATCTATCCGGCACTTCAGCGTGATGTCCCGGGTCGAGCCGTCGCCATAGGTGATGGTGCAGGGCACATCCGCCTGCGGCGTCACGGTTTCGAGCCCCTCAATGGTGAAGCTCTCGTCGCCCTTGAGCTTGAGCGTCGCGCGCGTGTCGCCGCCGGTGAACTCGAAGGGGACCACCCCCATGCCGACAAGGTTGCTGCGGTGGATGCGCTCGAAGCTTTCGGCGATCACCGCCCGCACACCGAGCAGAAGCGTGCCCTTCGCGGCCCAGTCGCGCGACGACCCCGCACCATACTGTTCGCCGCCGATCACCACGAGCGGCACGCCCTGATCCTGCCAGGCCATGGCCGCGTCATAGATCGAGGTCTGCTTGCCGTCGGGACCGAACGTATAGCCGCCCTCGATCCCGTCCAGCATCTCGTTGCGGATGCGGATATTGGCGAAGGTGCCGCGCATCATCACCTCGTGGTTGCCGCGCCGCGACCCGTAGGAGTTGAAGGCGCGCACCGGCACCTGATGCTCCAGCAGATACTGCCCGGCGGGCGAGGAATCGCGGAAGGAACCGGCGGGGCTGATATGGTCGGTGGTGATCATGTCGCCGAGCAGCGCGAGGATGCGCGCGCCTTTGATGTCGTCGATCTCGCCGGGTTCGGGGCTCATGTCCCGGAAATAGGGCGGATTGCGCACATAGGTCGACTGCGGCGGCCAGTCATAGGTTTCGCTGTCGGTGGTCTCGATCTCGCGCCAGCGGTCGTCGCCCTTGAAGACGTCCGAATACTTGTCGATGAACATCTCGCGGGTGACGGTGGATTCCACCATCTCGGCGATTTCCTTCGTGGTCGGCCAGATATCCTTGAGGAACACCGGTTTTCCGTCCTTGTCCATCGCCAGCGGATCGCGGGTCAGGTCGATGTTCATGTCGCCGGCGATCGCATAGGCCACGACCAGCGGCGGGCTGGCCAGATAATTCGCCCGCGTGTCGGGCGAGATGCGCCCCTCGAAGTTGCGGTTGCCCGACAGCACCGAGACGGCAATGAGATCGTTGTCGGTGATCGACTGCGAGATCGCGGGCTGCAGCGGACCGGAGTTGCCGATGCAGGTCGTGCAGCCGAAGCCGACGAGGTTGAAGCCGAGCGCATCCAGATCCTCCTGCAGGTCGGCGCTGCGCAGGTATTCGGCCACCACCTGCGACCCGGGCGCGAGCGAGGTCTTGACCCATGGCTTGCGCGTCAGGCCGAGCGCGCGCGCCTTGCGCGCCACGAGCCCCGCGGCCATCATCACATAGGGGTTCGAGGTGTTGGTGCAGGAGGTGATCGCCGCGATCACGACCGAGCCGTCATGCAGATAGTAATCCTCGCCCTCGACCTTGCCGGACTTGTAATGGCCGCGGTGGCCGGGCAGGTGCTCGGGCTTGCAGGCGCCGCCCTCGCCGCCCCAGCGGGAGGTGGTGTCGTCCTTGGGCTTGGGCAGGTCGCGGGTGCTGCAGACGTAATCGTGAAAGGCACTCGCGGCATTGTCGAGCGCCACGTAATCCTGCGGCCGCTTGGGGCCCGAGATCGCCGGCACCACGTCGCCCTGGTCAAGCTCCAGCACCGAGGAATAGACCGGCTCGTAATCCTTGTCGCGCCAGAGGCCGTTCGCCCGGGCATAGGCCTCGACCAGTTCGATGCGTTCTTCCTCGCGGCCGGTCTGGCGCAGGTAGCGCAGGGTTTCGTCGTCGATCGGGAAAAAGCCGCAGGTGGCGCCGTATTCGGGCGCCATGTTGCCGATCGTCGCGCGATCCGCGAGCGGCATGTGGTCGAGCCCCTCGCCGAAGAATTCGACGAACTTGCCGACGACGCCATGTTCGCGCAGCATCCGCACCACGGTCAGCAGCAGGTCGGTCGCCGTCACCCCCTCGCGCAGCGCGCCGGTGATCCTGAAGCCCACGACCTCGGGGATCAGCATGGAAATCGGCTGGCCGAGCATCGCCGCCTCGGCCTCGATCCCGCCGACGCCCCAGCCGAGCACCGAGAGCCCGTTCACCATGGTGGTGTGGCTGTCGGTGCCGACCAGCGTGTCGGGATAGGCAACGGTTTCGCCGTTCTGGTCGGTGTCGGTCCAGACCGTCTGCGACAGGTATTCAAGGTTCACCTGATGACAGATGCCGGTGCCCGGCGGCACGACACGGAAATTTTCAAATGCGCTCTGGCCCCATTTCAGGAACTGGTAGCGTTCGATATTGCGCTCGTATTCGCGCTCCACGTTGACCTGGAAGGCCCGGGGCGTGCCGAATTCATCGACCATCACCGAATGGTCGATCACGAGGTCCACCGGGTTCAGCGGGTTGATCTGCTCGGCCTTGCCACCCAGGGCCCGGATCCCGTCGCGCATGGCCGCAAGATCGACCACCGCCGGCACGCCGGTGAAATCCTGCATCAGGACGCGGGCCGGGCGATATGAAATCTCGCGCGGGTTGCGGCCGCCGTTCTCGGCCCAGGTCGCAAAGGCGCGGATGTCGTCCTGGGTGACGGTCTTGCCGTCGGCGAAACGCAGCATGTTCTCGAGCACGACCTTCAGCACCGCGGGCAGGCGGGTGAAATCGCCAAGCCCCGCCTCGCTCGCGGCGGGAATCGAGTAATAGGCATAGTCGCGGCCGCTGACGTTCAGGGTTCTTCGGCTGGCGGAGCTTTCCTTTCCAACAACGATTGGCATGATTCGGGTCTCTTTCTTCTGGGAATGTCCGGGCTGGCTGGTATCTTGTCTGTATCAACGTGCCCGTGGCTTCAATAGCAACGGGTAATTTCCGCTATCATGTATGCAAATGTATACACTAATGCCAGCCCGTTTCTCGACCACCCCCTTTCTCAACAAAGATTGATTGGTGCCCGCAGAGGCGCACCGCTAGACCGGGGACCGCAACGAAGGTGAGCCGCATTCGATGAAGCCAGTCCTCTGCCTTGCCGCCGGCCTCTGTTTCCTGTTGATAAGCTTCGCTCATGCGCAGGAAGCCGCTCCCATCGTCCCGGTGCCGGACGGGGCGGCGCAGGCGGGCCCCGTGGTCGTCGAGCTCTTCACCTCGCAGGGCTGTCCAAGCTGTCCGCCGGCCGATGCCATGCTGGCCGAACTGGCCGGGCGCGAGGATGTGCTTCCGCTCGCGCTGCATGTGGATTACTGGGATTATCTCGGCTGGGTCGATGCCTTTGCCCGCCCCCATCACACCGAGCGGCAGAAAGCCTATGCGCGGATGGAGGGCAGCAGCATGATCTATACGCCCCAGATCGTTGTTGGCGGCCAGCATGTGATTGCCGGCGCACGCCCCATGAAACTGGCCGAACGGATCATGGTCGAGCGCGGCCGTCCCGTCGGCATGGTGCTGAACGCCGAGCGGACCGGGCACAGGCTGCGGCTGCGGGCGCATGTGCTGCGCCGCCTGCCCGAGGGCGGGGCGCTTCTGGTGCAGCTCGTGCGCTATGCGCCGCTGCGGCGGGTCGAGATCACCGGCGGCGAGAATGCCGGGCACCATATCGACTATGTGAACGTGGTCGAGGAATGGGAGACGCTCGAACGCTGGGACGGGCGCGCGCCGCTCGACCTCAGCACCGAGCTTCCGGGCGAGGCGGCGGCGGCGGTGCTGATCCAGCGCGAGGGGCCGGGCCCGATCATCGCCGCGGCTCGGGTGCGCTGACCCGGGCGTTCGCCCGCCGGCCTTTTGCGCCCGCCCCTTGGCGCGGGGGGCGCGGTCTCGGCGTCAGCCTTCGGGCGCCGTCACCCGGGCAGAGGGCGTCAGCCAGGGCTTCCAGCGGCGGTGGATCCAGAACCATTGATCCATATGGGCACGCACCACCTGTTCCAGCCCGTCATTGATCGCCTGGGTCATGGTCAGCGGGTCGCTGTGGGGAATCTCCTCCTGCACCACCAGGTCGAAATTCAGCCCGTCCGCCGCCCGCAGCGCATAGGCGGGGATGAGTGCCGCGCCGTATTTGAGCGCAAGCTCGGCCGGGACGGTGGATGTCGGCGCGATCTGGCCGAAGAACCGCAGCGGCGCGCCGCCGTGGACATAGGTGTCGCCCACGATCGCGATCATCCCGCCCGCCCGCAGGTGGCGCACCATGGCGATCATGCCGCGCGGGCCCTGCTCGAACAGGGGCTCGCCGGTGCGCCGCAGCGCCGCGACGTAATGGGCGTTGAAATAGGGGTTGCTCATGCGCCGGTAAAGCACCCCCATCTCGAACCCCCGCGCCGCGAGCCCGGCCCGCCCGGCCAGGTAGTTGCCGATATGGCCGGTCATCAGGATGACGGGCCGCCCGGCCACGCGTGCCGCTTCGAGCGCGGCAAATCCCGGCCCCGTGATCGGCGCGGCCCGGGCATGTTCGAGAAACGGGCGCCCGGCATAAAGCTCGATCATGGACCGCCCGGCATTGTCCGGGACGGCGCGGCAAAGGCGCCGGATTTCCGCCTCCGGCAGGCCGGGGCAGGCATGGGCGAGATTGGCGCGCACCCGCTTGTCGTAACCCGCAAGCGGGGCCAGCCGCGCGGTCAGCCGGCCCATCATCGGCACCCGCCAGCCATAGGGCACGAGCCCGGCAAAACGGATCAGGTTCCGCAGGAAAAAATCGCTTGTCCAGTAACGCGCACGCCGCGACCAGGGAAGGGGTTCGGTTTCATTCGCCATGATCGCCCGGAACGGAAAACATTCGACAGGCCGCAGATACACGCGCAGCAGCGGCACGACAAGCATGGGGCGCGTGCGCGCACCGCACCGCGCTGCGCGACTGGTTGACCGGCCCGGGGATGGTGGATCGTCCAGGCAGGCATGAAGGGGCGCGCGCGCATGCGCCAGCGACGAATGGCGCCGGTCCTGCGCGCGACGCCGCATATCCGCAACCCCGGCGGGATGCCGTCCCGCCTGCGCTGCGTTGCGTCGCGGGTCGCGTATCGCGATTGATCCGGCCGGCCGTGAATGCGGCAAGCCATGCCGTCTGCCCGTCTCAAATCGGCGCAGCGCGGGGGGCGGGAGGTGTCAGTCCGGCGTCTCTTCCCCGGGAGGGACCAGTTCGATTTCTCCCGCCCGTGCAAGGTCGCGGATCGCGGCGACCACCGCGCCCATGGCGATTTCACCGTCGCGCGGACGCACCGTGCCGCGTTCCTCGATCTGTTCGCGCAGGGAATCGGCCATCCGGGTCGAGAGATTCGCAAGAAGGAAATCGGCCGCCGCGGCGCTGGCGGGGTCGTCCTTCGCGGCGGTCAGCGCCGCGATCAGCTGGTCCTGCTCCACCGCGCGGATCACGCGGGGCACGTCGCGCGGTGTCACGCGGGCCGGAATATGGGGAAAGGTGAAAATGGCCCGGCGCACGAGTTTCGCCAGTTCGGCATCCGTTTCGTCAAGGCCGCTCAGCATGTCGTCGCGCGTGAGGCTTGCCGACTGGGTAAGAATCTCGCCGATCCGCTCGTCCGGCGCATGGGCAAAGGCGACCGGCGGTTTCCGGTCAAGCTGGCTTGCCAGCGAAAGGCCGATGCGATCAACGGCATCCGGGGTGACGGCGCCGGTCTGCGAGATCGCATAGGTGATGCGGCGTGCGAGCGGGCCGGGCAGGTGGCCCAGCAGTTCGGCGGCCTTTGCGGTCTCGAGCTTGGACAGGAGCACCGCCGCCACTTCGGTGCTTTCCGTCTCGGCGATGGTTTTCAACTCGTCGAGCGGCAGCGCCTGGAGCCGCAGCCAGGGATCGCCGGCGCGGCGCACCCCGGCCTCCTTGCGCAGGCGCTCGGCGGTTTCGGCGCTGATGGTGCCGTCGAGCACGGAAAGCGCCTCGGCGATGCCGCGCGGAAAGGTCAGCCCGATTCCGTCAAGCGCCTGGGCGAATTCCTCGACCACCGCTTCGAGCGCATGACGCTCGATCAGCCCCATGCGCCCCATCTGCCGCGCGAGGCGCAGCTGGAGATCCTCGGGCAGGTCCTCAAGCGGCAGATCCGCGCCCTCGTTCAGCAGCAGGCGCACGACGATCGCGGCCTTTTCGCTCGGGCCGAAAGACACGGGCGGCACCGCGACCGCGGCCGCCTTGTCCGCCCGGCGCGCGGGCAGGTCCGTGGTTGCACTCCGCTCCTGCATGGTCACCCTCATACGATCAGCCGCGCCTTTCAGTCATGGAGTGTCGACACTAGCGGCAAAGGAATGAAGAAAGTCCTAGCGTGGTCCGGGCCGGCCCATCGGGCAGGGCCTTGGCGGCCCGGTCCGGGGAACGCCGTGCAACCCGTTTCCGGCAACGAAAAAAGCGCCCCGGACAGGGCGCTTTCCATCGCTTGCGGCTGTGCGGCGGATCAGATGATCCGCACCTGGGTGCCGATCTCGGTCAGTTCGAAAAGCTGCTTGATATGCGGATTGTAAAGCCCGATGCAGCCCGAGCTGCTCTGGCGCCCGATCTTGCGCGTGTCATGGGTGCCATGGATCAGATAGGCGGGCCAGGTCAGGTACATCGCATGGGTGCCGAGCGGGTTGCCCGGGCCCGCGTCCATGAAGGCCGGCAGGGAGGGGTCGCGTTCGCGCATGTTGGCGGTCGGCGTCCAGGTGGGGCCGACCTTCTTGCGCACGACGCTGGTATAGCCCCGCTTGGTCAGTTCGTCGCTCATGGGAACCGAGGTCGGGTAAAGGCGATAGGTCTCGTTGTCCCCGCCCCAGTAATGGACCGCGCGGCTCACGGTGTCGCAGAGAATTGCCCCCTTGCCGAGCGAATCGAAATGGTCGCGCCAGTCCTGCCAGATGAAGGCGGAGCTGTTGCGCTTGACCGGATACTGGTCGCGGATGGCCGGCTCGACCGCCGGAAAGGCCTCGTCGACCGGCATTGGCACGTCCTGCGCCCGCAGGATGGCGGGTGTGAACAGGACCGCGCCTCCGGCAAGAAGGACGCGACGGCGGGAAAAGCGCGAATCTGACATGTGACTGCCCTGAAGTTCCAATGAAATTGTTGCGCAATATATTCCTGCGCCCGGTGGAAATGAAGCATGACGAACGGAGCTTCGCGCGGATGTGATAACTCTCCCACAGGGGCGGGGCCGGTCTGTGGCGGATTTGCGCCAGGCTCAACCCCCTAAGGGCGGTCACTCCATCACCGGGATGCTGAAATCACCGCCTTCCCGGATGCCGCTTGGCCAGCGCGAGGTCACGACCTTGGTCCTGGTGTAGAACTTGAAGGAATCCGGGCCATACTGGTTCAGATCGCCGAAGGCCGATTTCTTCCAGCCGCCGAAGCTGTGATAGGACAGCGGCACCGGGATCGGAAAGTTGATCCCGACCATGCCCACATTCACCCGTTCGGTGAAATCGCGGGCGGTGTCGCCGTCGCGGGTAAAGATCGCGACACCGTTGCCGTATTCGTGGCTCGAGGCCATGGCGAGCGCATCCTCGTAGCTGGGCGCGCGCAGGGTGGTGAGCACCGGGCCGAAGATTTCCTTGCGGTAGATGTCCATTTCGGTGGTGGCGTGGTCGAAAAGATGCGCACCGACGAAAAAGCCGTTCTCGTAGCCCTGCAGGTGAAAATCGCGCCCGTCCACCACGAGTTCCGCCCCCTGGTCGATGCCCGACTGCACGAGCCGGGCGATATTGTCGCGCGCGGCCGCGGTGACGACGGGGCCGAAATCCACGTCGTCGCCGCCGGTATAGGGACCGATCTTCAGCGCCTCGACCCGCGGGACGAGCTTTTCCATCAGCCGGTCGGCGGTGGCATCGCCCACGGGCACGGCGACCGATATGGCCATGCAGCGTTCGCCCGCCGCGCCATAGCCCGCACCCACCAGCGCATCGGCGGCCTGGTCCATGTCGGCATCGGGCATGATGATCATGTGGTTCTTGGCGCCGCCGAAACACTGCACCCGTTTGCCGTTCGCGCAGCCCCGCGCATAGATGTATTCGGCGATCGGGGTCGAGCCGACAAAGCCCACCGCCTGGATGACGGGGCTGTCGAGCAGGGCATCGACCGCCCCCTTGTCGCCGTTCACCACCTGAAGCACGCCGTCGGGAAGCCCGGCCTCGGACATCAGTTCGGCCAGCATCAGCGGCACCGTGGGGTCGCGTTCCGACGGCTTGATGACGATCGCATTGCCGCAGGCGATGGCGGGGCCCATTTTCCACATCGGGATCATGGCCGGAAAGTTGAACGGCGTGATGCCGGCGACCACGCCGAGCGGCTGGCGCATGGAATAGATGTCGATGCCGCGGCTGGCGTTGCCGCTGTATTCGCCCTTGAGCAGATGCGGCGCGCCGATGCAGAACTCGATCACCTCGAGCCCGCGCTGCACGTCGCCCCGCGCATCGGGAAGCGTCTTGCCATGTTCGCGCGACAGGGCTTCGGCCAGCTTGTCCATGTCGCGGTTGAGCAGGCGGACGAATTCCATCAATACCCGGGCGCGCCGCTGCGGATTGACGCCGGCCCAGTGCTGCTGTGCCCGCGCGGCGCCCTCGACAGCCTGCGCGACCTCCTCGGCGCTTGCGAGCGGAACCCGCGCCTGCACCTCTCCGGTCGCCGGGTTGAAGACATCGGCAAAGCGCCCCGATGTTCCGGTGACATGCTGTCCGTCGATGTAGTGAGTCAGTTCCCGCATGGCAGTTTCCCTTCGGCTATGAGGCGAGGATAGGCGAGCATGACTCCGCTGAACAGGGGAGGCGCTCTCCGCGGAGCGCCGCCGGATATTTCTGCACCTGCACAACCGCTTGACTTTTTCTGTTGTTGCCCTGAAGATTTCATACACGAAATAATGTTGCGGAGGTTCGCGCCATGCTTGTTCAGCAGATCCTGAAGGGAAAGCCGCAGGCCGGGATTCTGACCGTCAGCCCCGATGCGACCGTTGCCGAGGCGGCGGTGATTCTCGCCCGGCACCGGATCGGGTCGGTCGTGGTCTCGGCCAATGGCGAGGTGCCCGACGGCATGCTTTCCGAACGTGACATCGTGCGCGAACTTGCTGGAACGGGTCCGGCCTGCCTGTCCGGCAAGGTGAGCGAATACATGACCGCGCGGGTCGAGACCTGCACCACCAGCGCCAGCGCGCAGGAACTGCTCGAGCGCATGACCGAAGGCCGCTTCCGCCATATCCCGGTGGTCGAGGATGGCCGGATGGTCGGGCTCGTCAGCATCGGCGACGTGATCAAGGCCCTGCTTTCGGAAACCGCCATGGAGAAGAAGGCGCTGGAACGGATGATCATGGGACGGTGATTTGGATGCCGGCCATGCCGGCCCCCGCCGGCATGGCGACCGAAGACGGCTTGATCCGCGCCGGCGGTTGTGGTCGTGTGCGCCCCGTTGCTTGACCGACAGGGGGCCATCGGATGCGCATCGGACTTTATGCCGGAACCTTCGATCCGATCACGCTGGGACATATGGACATCATCCGCCGCGCCGCCGTGCTCGTGGACCGGCTGGTGATCGGTGTCGCGATCAACCGGGACAAGGGGCCGCTGTTCTCGCTCGAAGAGCGCGTGACCATGATCGAACACGAATGCGAGGCGCTCAGCCGGCAGACCGGGATCGAGATCGTGGCGCATCCCTTCGAGAACCTGCTGATCGACTGCGCGAACGACGTGGGCGCCCAGATCATCCTGCGCGGATTGCGGGCGGTGACCGATTTCGAATATGAATACCAGATGGTCGGCATGAACCGCGTGCTCGACGACACGATTGAGACGGTGTTCCTCATGGCCGATGCCAAGCATCAGGCGATCGCGAGCAAGCTCGTGAAGGAAATCGCGCGCCTTGGCGGTGATGTCTCGAAATTCGTGACGCCCCGCGTGAACACGGCCCTGCTCGAGCGGCTGGGACGGGGCTGACCGCCGCCGGGGCGGGTCTGTCCAGACGGTGATGGTAGACGGGGGGACGGTGCGGGCGTTACGCGCGCGCCCGTCAGCGCCAGAAGGCGATCCACTCGATCAGATCGAAAAGCCGCCGGGCCAGAAACACAAGATGCGTGCCGCCGAAAACCAGCAGCTCGAGCGCGAGCAGGGCGCCAAGCAGCAGGGCAAGCGCAAGCCAGCGCACCAGCGTCATCGGCCCACCATCGGGCGGCCCACCATCGGACGGGCCACCATCGGGCGGGCCGCCTGTCCGGCGCGTCGCCGCGCCGGGAGCCCGGACCATGAGCGGGAGCGGGGCGCCACGGCCGTCAGCCGTTCAACTGCCCCATCAGCACCGCCACATCGGCCATGCGCACGGAAAAGCCCCATTCGTTGTCATACCAGGCCAGCACCCGCACCATGCGCCCGTCTACAACGCGGGTCTGGTCGGGGGCGAAGACGCTGCTTTCCTCGGTGTGGTTGAAATCGATCGACACCTTGGGTTCGCTGTCATAGCCGAGCACGCGCCCGATCGGGCCCTTGACCGCATCTGCCACGGCGGCGTTCACGTCCTCGACCGTCACGTCGCGCGCGGCGCGGAATGTCAGGTCCACGGCCGAGACATTGGGCGTCGGCACGCGGATCGCCGACCCATCAAGCCGCCCCTTGAGGCGCGGCAGCACCTCGCCCAGCGCCTTCGCCGCTCCGGTCGAGGTCGGGATCATCGACATGGCGGCGGCGCGGGCGCGATAAAGATCCTTGTGACGGCGGTCGAGCGTCGGCTGGTCGCCGGTATAGGCGTGGATCGTGGTCATGATGCCGTGCTCGATGCCGATCGCCTCGTCCAGAACCTTGGCGAGCGGCGCAAGGCAGTTGGTGGTGCAGGAGGCGTTCGACACCATCACGTCGCCCTTTTCCAGCGTGTCCTCGTTCACGCCGAACACCACCGTCTTCTGCACATTCTTGCCCGGAGCCGAAAGCAGGACCGATTTCGCCCCGCGCTGCAGGTGCACATTGGCCTTTTCACCGTCGTTGAACTTGCCGGTGCATTCCAGCACCACGTCGCAGCCCGACCAGTCGAGCTCGTTCGGGTCATAGGTCGAGAACATCTCGATCTCGCCCCGGCCGAGGTCGAGCATGCGCTCGCCGGTCCTGATCTCGCCGGGAAAGCGGCCGTGCACACTGTCGTACCGCAGCAGATGCGCCGCCGTGTCGATCGGCCCGGTCGCGTTGGCCTTGACCACGCGGATGTCGTCACGTCCGCTCTGGGCTATATATGACAGGGTGCAGCGGCCGATACGGCCAAATCCGTTGATGCCGACGTTGATGGTCATGACTCTGTTCGCTCCTGATCCGGGGTTCCTTGGGGATATAGCCGGGAGGTCCGCGGATAAAAAGGGAGGAAAAGCCGCATTATGAGCGTGTTAGCGCAAACCCCGGCGAGCGGCGCAGAGGCAGCCGCGGCCCGGTCCCGGCCCCGGGCGGGCAGGGCGGGGCAGCGATGAGCGGGCTGCTCGCGCTGCTTGACGATGTTGCGGCGATTGCCCGGCTTGCGGCGGCATCGCTCGACGACATCACTGGCCAGGCCAGCATGGCCGGGGCCAAGGCCGCAAGTGTGGTGATCGACGATGCGGCGGTTACGCCGCGCTATGTCCACGGGATCGCGCCGGCGCGGGAACTGCCGCTGATCTGGCGCATCACAAGAGGATCGTTGCGCAACAAGCTGATTTATCTGCTTCCTGTCGCGCTGCTGCTCTCGGGGTTTGCGCCATGGCTGATCACGCCGCTCTTGATGCTGGGGGGAACCTATCTGTCGCTCGAGGGTGCGGAAAAGATCGTTCATGCGTTCGGCTCTGGCCATGACAAGGCCGAAGAACAGGTGGCGGGCGCCGTCGCGCTCGAGGAGCAGAAAGCCCGGGGCGCCATCCGCACGGATTTCATTCTCTCGGCCGAGATCATGACCATCGCCCTGGCCGCCATCCCGCACGAGACCATCTGGAAGGAGGCACTCGTCCTCGCCGTCGTGGCCATCGGGATAACGGCGCTGGTCTATGGCAGCGTCGCCCTGATCGTGAAGGCCGATGATTTCGGCCTGTTCCTCGCACGGCGCGGCCGCAGTGGTGCGGTTCGGGCCTCGGGGCGCGTGATCGTGCGCGCAATGCCCCATGCGCTGCAACTGCTGAGCACGATCGGCACGGCGGCGATGCTCTGGGTGGGCGGGGCGATCCTGCTGCACGGGTCTGCGGACCTGGGCCTGGACGGGCCGGCCGCGCTGGCGCATGACATCGGGGCGATGGTGGCGGCGCCGCTGCCCGAACCGCTTGCCGCCGCGGGGATGTGGCTTGGAGAGGCCGCCGCCGGGGGTATGCTCGGGCTTGGGGCCGGTCTTGTGCTGCTGCCGCTGGTTCAGAAGATCGCCATGCCCCTCGCGCGCAACGCGGCGCGCGGGGTGCGGCGGCTCATCGGTCGCTAGCCGCCGCTAGCCGGGGCCGGCATCAGCCCAGCAGGTCGCGCGCCTTTTGCGCCACCGCATCGGCGGTGATGCCGAAGAACCGGAACAGGTCACCGGCCGGAGCCGAGGCGCCGAAGCTGTCCATGCCGATGAAGGCGGCCTTGCCCTCGCGCCCGCGTTCGCCCAGAAGCCAGCGGTCCCAGCCGAGCCGCACGGCGGCCTCGATGCCGATCCGAACCGCACCGGCAGGCAGCACGCGGCGGCGATAGCTGTCCTCCTGTTCGGCGAAAAGCTCCATGCAGGGCATCGAGACGACGCGGGTGCCGATATCCTGCGCCTGCAGCAGGTCGCGCGCCTTGAGCGCGATCTCGACCTCGGATCCGGTCGCGATCAGGATCACCTGCCGCTTGCCCACCGCATCGGCCAGAACATAGGCGCCCCGCGCGGTCAGGTTGCGCGTCGTGTGTTCGGTGCGCACCGTGGGCAGGCCCTGCCGGGTGAGTGCCAGCACCGTGGGCGTCCGGGTCGAGGTCAGCGCGAGTTCCCAGGCCTCGGCGGTCTCGATCGTATCGGCGGGGCGGAACACCCGCATGTTGGGCGTTGCGCGCAGCATGGCCAGATGTTCGACCGGCTGGTGCGTCGGGCCGTCCTCGCCCAGGCCGATGCTGTCATGGGTCATGACAAAGACGGTCGGGATCTCCATCAGCGCCGCGAGCCGCACCGACGGGCGGGCGTAATCGGTGAAACAGAGAAAGGTGCCGCCATAGGGGCGGATGCCGCCGTGCAGCGCCATGCCGTTCATCGCCGCGGCCATGGCATGTTCCCGGATGCCGTAATGGATGTAGCGCCCCTTGCGGTTGTCCAGGTCGAAAATCCCGAGATCCGCGGTCAGCGTGTTGTTCGACCCCGTGAGGTCGGCGCTGCCGCCGACGGTTTCGGCCATGATCGGGTTGACGACCTCGAGCACCTTTTCCGAACTTGCCCTTGTCGCGAGCTTGGGCGCGGAGTCGCTCATCTGCTTCTTGAGCGCGCGGATGGTCGCCGCAAGCCGTTTGGGGGCCTCGCCCGCCTCGATACGTTCGAACTCGGCGCGCTTGCGGTCGGACAGGGCGGCAAGGCGGCCCTCCCAGTCGTCGCGCAGGGGCGCGCCCTTCGCGCCGATCGCTTCCCAGGCGGATTTCACCTCGGCCGGAACCTCGAAGGGGCCGCCGGTCCAGCCATAGGCGGCCTTGGTATCGAGAAGCTGCTGGTCGTCGGTCAGGGCCCCGTGCGCCTTTGCCGTGTCCTGCGCCACATGGCCGAATCCGATATGGGTCTTGCAGGCGATCATGGTCGGGCGGTCATTGTGGCGCGCGCGGGTCAGCGCGTCGTCGATCATGGCCGGGTCGTGGCCGTCGATCTCGATCACCTCCCAGCCGGCGGCGCGGAAGCGCCCGGGCTGGTCGGTGGTGTCGGAAAGCTCGCGCTTGCCGTCGATGGTGATGTTGTTGTTGTCCCAGAGCAGGATCAGGCGCGACAGTTTCTGCCGCCCGGCCAGGGTGATGGCCTCCTGGCTGATGCCCTCCATGAGGCAGCCGTCGCCCGCCATCACGTACGTGTAATGATCGACGATCCTGCTTCCGAAGCGGGCGCGCAGGATTTCCTCGGCGATGGCGAAGCCGACCGCATTGCCGACCCCCTGGCCGAGCGGCCCGGTCGTGGTCTCGATCCCGCGTGCGAGCGTGTTCTCGGGGTGGCCCGCGGTCTTTGCGCCGAGCTGGCGGAAATTGCGGATTTCCTCGAGCGTGATATCCGGGTTCCCGGTCAGGTAGAGCAGCGCGTAAAGCAGCATCGACCCGTGACCGGCCGAGAGGATGAAACGGTCGCGATCCGGCCATTCGGGGCGGGCCGCGTCGAATTTCAGGTGCTTCTCGAACAGGACCGTGGCAACATCGGCCATGCCCATGGGCATGCCGGAATGGCCGGAATTGGCGGCATGAACCGCATCGAGCGTCAGGGCGCGGATCGCGGCGGCCTTGAACCAGTGGTCGGGGTTTGCTTTGCGCAGGGCGTTCAGATCCACGGGACGCTTCCTTTCACCATGTCGGCATGTGGTTGCTGCATATGCAGCGGCCCCTGAAAGTTCAAGCGCAAGCGGCATTGCAGGCGCCGCCGAATGCGCCAAGTGGTTGAAAGCGAAGGAGAGGCATTTTAAGCAGATATTGGCAAATGCTGATTGAGACTGCCTGACGACGATTCGTGTCTGACAGAACCAGGCTGCGGGATCGACGCGAGGCGCAGGAAAAAGGTGCCGGGATGAGCGAGATCGACGATTTGCAGCGCCGCGTCATGGCTGCCATGGAACGTGTCGGCAGGGCCTGCGACATTCTCGCGGCCAGAAGCCAGGCGGGGCCGTCCGGCGGCACGGGTCCGGATGCGGAATCGGACACCGCGCTCGGTGCGGCGCCGGAACTCGCCGCGCTCGAGGCGGCTCTTGACGAGGAAAGGACCGCCAATGCCCAGCTCGAGGCGCGGGTCCGCCGCCTGAAGGAGCGGCTGCGCAGCCAGCGGGCCAGCCACGCCGAGGAACTGGCCTCTGCCCAGACCGGGGAGGAGGACGGCGACGACGAGGGCGGCGAGGGCGGCGAGGGTGGTGGTGCCGGATCTGCGCAACTGCGCCGGGAACTCGCGGCGCAGACCGGGGCGCTGGCCGCGCTCGACGCGGATCTGCAGCGGCTGCGCAAGGCCAATGACACGCTGCGCGCCAGCAACGAGGCGCTGCGCCACGCCAACCAGTCGGGGATCGGAGAGCCCGAACTGGTCAATCAGGCCATGGCGGCCGAGATCGAGGGGCTGCGCGCGACGCGGGCCACCGAACTGGCCGAGGCCAACGCGGTGCTGGCGCGGCTTGAATCGCTGCTTGCCGGCACGGCCGATCTGCCCGAAGGGGAGGAACACTGAAGATGCCCGAACTCATCATCCAGATCGGCGGCCGCGATTTCGAGGTCTCCTGCCAGGCCGGGGAAGAACCCTATCTCGAGGCCGCCGCGCGGCTGCTCGACAACGAGGCGCAGGTGGTCTCGCAGGAGATCGGGCGGATGCCCGAGGCGCGGATGCTGCTGATGGCCGGGCTCCTGCTGGCCGACAAGACCGTCGCGCTCGAGGAACGGGCCCGCGCGGCGGAAACCGAACTTGCCAGGCTGCAGGCGCGCCCGGCGCCGGTCCCGGAACGGGTCGAGGTGCCGGTGGTGCCGGGCGCGGTGGTCGATACGCTCGCAGAGCTTGCCGCGCGGATCGAGGCGCTGGCCGATGCGATGGAAGAATCCGCGGGCGATGCGCTGGACGGCATCCGCGGCAAGCAACCGGACGGCCCGTAACCGGGCATGTCGGTGCCCATCAGCGCCGTTTCGACAGGATGGTGCGGGTAACGCCATGCAGGACCGGACGGGAATGCCGCCCGGTTGCAGAGTATGTTGCAGGGCATCCGGGCGCTCCGGCGGGCTGCCCCGCTAAACGCGGGAGGGGCTGTTTTCGGATTCGGCCTTCGGATGCCCGCCAACGGCCCGCCTCTCACTCAAGAGGGGGCCGTTCCAGATGCGCGCCCCAAGGGCGTTCCAGATATCGCCCTTTCGGATATACCTGCCATCCAGCCGCCCGCCTGCGCGTGGTATCCGGCTGCGCCCGCGCACTGCGGTGTCTTGCGATCAAGCCGCCGACAGCAGAGCACCGGGCCCATCAGGCCGCCGGCAGGGGGCAGGCTCGACCATCAGGCCCGCGCGCAGCAAAGCACCGAGCCCCGCCCGCAGAAAGTCAACGCCATCGCCGGAAAGGGGGCCGGCTTCACCGTCTCAGCTGTTGGCTTCGCGGATCTTGTCGGCGGCTTCCTTGTTGTAGGTCACCTGCTTTTCGTCGAACAGCGTATCAAGTTCGCCCGAAAGGGTCATCTCGGTGATGATGTCGCAGCCGCCGATGAATTCGCCCTTGACGTAAAGCTGCGGGATGGTCGGCCAGTTGGAGTAATCCTTGATGCCTTGGCGGATCTCTTCGTCCGCAAGGACGTTCACATCGGCATAATCGACGCCCATGTAATTCAGCACCCCGGCCACGCGCGAGGAAAATCCGCATTGCGGCATGTCCTTGGTGCCCTTCATGTAAAGCACGACGTCATTGGCCTTTACGGTGTCTTCGATCCGGGTCTTTGCAGTCATGAGAATATCCTCGTCTCTTGCGTGTCTTTGCCGAAATGGGTCAGTCCGGGGCCTTGGTGGTCAGCGCCAGCGCGTGCAATTCGCCCTGGGAACCGTCCATCTTGCCCTTGAGCGCGGCATAGACCGCGCGTTGCTGCTGCACCCGGTTCTGTCCGCGGAAGCTTTCGTCGATGACTTCGGCGGCAAAGTGGTTTCCGTCGCCGGCAAGATCGGTGATCCTGATGGTGGCGTCGGGAAAGGTGGCGCGGATCAGGTCTTCGATCTCCTGGGCTTCCATGGCCATGATGCACTCCTCACAGTCGGAAAGGATGTAAGCCGTGCCGCTGCGGCCTGCAAGGCCGGCGGCACGGGGTCGCGGGGATGCCCCGGGTCAGGCGATCGCGCCCTCGAGCGCGCCGCGGTAAAGCGCGGAAAGCTCGGCCATCGGGGCCTCGGACTTGCCGACGCGGAAGCTCTTGCCGCCAAGCCGGCCCACGCAGGCGATCGGCACTTCGGCCTTTCCGGCGGCGATCATCAGCATCTCGGCCTGGTCGAAATCGCAGGATACGAGATAGCGCGCCTGATCCTCGCCGAACAGCAGGGCGGTCGGCACCGGGTCGAGCGTGACTCCAAGCCCCTCGGGTTCGGCCAGTTCGAAGGCCGCGAGCGCGAGCCCGCCATCGGCAAGATCGGTGCAGGCGCGGATCAGGGCGCGGTTCTCGCGGATGAAATCCCCGTTGCGGCGCTCGGCGGCCAGGTCGACCGGGGGCGGCGTGCCCTCTTCACGGCCGAACATCTCGGCCAGCAGGGCGGATTGCCCGAGATGACCCTCGGTCTCGCCGATCACGATCAGCTGATGCCCCTCGCCGACATCATAGCCGATGACCTCGCTCTCGTCCGCAAGCAACCCGACCGCGCCGATGGAGGGCGTCGGCAGGATCGCCCGGCCGTCGGTCTCGTTGTAAAGCGAGACGTTCCCCGACACGACCGGCATGTCGAGTGCGAGGCAGGCCGCGCCGATGCCGCGGATCGCGCTGACCAGCTGGCCCATGATCTCGGGGCGTTCGGGGTTGCCGAAATTCAGGTTGTCGGTGCAGGCAAGCGGCACGGCACCGGTCGCGGTGAGGTTGCGCCACGCCTCGGCCACCGCCTGCTTGCCGCCCTCGAGCGGATCCGCCGTGACATAGCGCGGCGTCACGTCGCTGGTGAAGGCAAGCAGCTTGTCGCCGCCCGGAACCCGGGCGATGCCGGCGCCGTGGCCCGGCCCGCGCAGCAGCAGGTTCGCGGCGGTCTCGTTTTCAAGCTGACCGATGACCCATTGTCTCGAACAGTAGTTCGGCGAACCGATCAGCGCCCGCAGCCCCTCGATCGGGTCGATGTCGAAGGTTTCCTCCAGCGGCTCGGGAAAGGCCGGGGCCTCCCATTCGCGGTCGTATTCGGGGGCCGAACCGGCAAGGGTCGAAAGCGGCAGGTCGGCCTTGGTTTCGTTGTTGTGCAGCACGACGAAACGGTCATCGGCGGTGGTTTCGCCGATCACGGCGTGATGCAGATCCCATTTCTCGAAGATCGCCCGCGCCTCGGCCTCCTTTTCGGGGCGCAGCACCATCAGCATGCGCTCCTGCGTTTCGGACAGCATCATCTCGTAGGCGTTGAGGTCGGCGTCGCGCTGCGGCACCTTGTCGAGCATGAGCTTCATGCCGAGCCCGCCCTTGTCGCCCATCTCGACCGCCGAACAGGTGAGGCCGGCGGCCCCCATGTCCTGGATCGCGATCACCGCGCCGGTGGCCATCAGTTCCAGCGTCGCCTCCATCAGGCGCCGTTCGGTATCGGGATCGCCCTGCTGGACGGAGGGCGGCGCGGCCTCGGTCGCCTCGTCGAATTCGGCGCTCGCCATGGTGGCGCCGCCGACCCCGTCGCGCCCGGTTTGCGCACCGAGATAGACCACCGGCATGCCGACGCCCGAGGCGGCGGAATAGAAGATGCTGTCGGTATCGACGAGCCCGGCGGCAAAGGCGTTCACAAGGCAGTTGCCGTCATAGGCCGCATGAAAGCGCAGTTCGCCCCCGACAGTCGGAACGCCCACGGTGCCGGCATAGTCGCGCATGCCGGCCACCGCCTCGCGGACCAGTTCGGCGGTTTTCGGATGCGTGACCGTGCCGAAGGACAGCGCGTTCATCGCCGCGAAGGGCCGCGCGCCCATGGTGAACACATCGCGCAGGATGCCGCCGATGCCGGTCGCCGCGCCGTGATAGGGGTCGAGATAGCTCGGGTGGTTGTGGCTTTCCATCTTGAACACGACGGCCTGTCCGTCGCCGATATCGACGATGCCCGCGTTCTCGCCGGGGCCGCAGATCACCTGCGGGCCGGTGGTGGGCAGGGTGCGCAGCCATTTCTTCGAGGATTTGTAGCTGCAGTGCTCGTTCCACATGGCCGAGAAGATGCCGAGCTCGGTAAATGTGGGGGTGCGGTCCAGAATGCGCAGGATGTCGTCATATTCCTGCGGCGTGAGCCCGTGGCTCTCGATCAGGTCGGGCGTGATGTCAGGCTCTTGCATCTGATGATTTCCCCAGCAGTCAGGTTGCGTGCACCCTTTACTGCAAGGATCGCCCGGGCGAAAGGCCCAGCGCGGCCAAACGCGGCCAAATTCATTCCCACCAGCGGTCGATATGTGCGATGTCGGCGTCGCTCCAGCCGAAATGATGGGCAAGTTCGTGCACCAGCACATGCGCGACCAAGGCGCCGAGCGTCACATCGCCGCGCTCGCGCCATTCGGCAAGGATCGGCTGGCGGAACAGCCAGATCGTGTCCGGCGCCGAGGGCTGATCGAAAACCGATTTCTCGGTCAGGGGGATCCCCTCGTACAGGCCGGTGAGTTCAAGCGGATCGCTGATTCCGAACTCGGCGAGCATGTCCTCTCCCGGCCAGTCGGTGGTGCGCAGGGCGACCTGCTGCGCGGCATCGCGGAACGGGGCGGGCAGGGCGTCGAGCGCGGCCTGCGCCAGCGTGTGGATGTCGTCCGTGTTCTGTTCCCGTTCGTTCATTGCCTGCCTGTTTTCGGAACCGCGCCGCCGCGCCGACTCTGCTCCGATGCCGGGTCGAAAGCCATGGAAAACCGCATCGTCGCAGTGAAACCGGCGGACAGGACGAAAGTGTTCTTAAAATGTTCTTTACAGCCCGGGAAAAATATGAGAACAAACCATCAACAAATGCTTAACGGATACGGACGGGAAGGGAACGCAGCATGAGAAAGCAGATCGAAGGGGCCTTGCGGCGTTCGCGCGTGACGCTGGTTTCGGATGCGATCGGGGCGGCCTCGCTCATGGTCATGCTGCTGGTCGCGCTGCACCTTCCGGCCATATTCTGATTTTCGGGTTTCTGCCTGTGTCGCGGTCTGCCCCTGCCTGTCTCCTGCCGCCCGTGCCGGCCCACTGAGCGGTGCCGGCTCCGGCGATGGGTCGCGACGCTTGACCTGCCGCCGCTGCCGTCTGGCAAGCGGCGGCTTTTTCTTTCGTACCGTGGCCCGGAAACGGCGGATCGCCGGCGCAAAAGGTCCGCCCCGTGCGCGTCAGGCGCAGCTTTGCGCGGCGGCGGCCTCGGCCTTTTCGAAGGCTTCGAGCGTGGCCTCGATACTCAGCATGATCGACGCATGACGATTCGTGTAATCGCGCGCCGGCAGCAGCACCTCGAGCCCGTCGAAAGGCGCGTCCGGCACCGGGCCATTGTCCTTCAGCATGGCAAGAAGCTGATCGCGCGCCTTGCGGATCCGGGCCTCGGTCGCGCCGACCACATTGGCGCCGACCACCGCCGCGGCCGCCTGGCCAAGCGCACAGGCTTTCACGTCCTGCGCGAACTCGACGATGTGCCCGTCCTTGATGCGCAGGTCCACGCTCACGGTCGACCCGCACAGGGGCGAGCGGCGCTTGACCCTCGCATCCGGTGAGGCAAGCGTTCCGAGATGCGGGATATCGGCCGCAAGCGCCAGAATGCGCCCGGAATAGAGCTTGATCAGATCGCTGTTGGCGGCCATGGCTGTTCCTTTCCCGCTGTGCCCCATAGATAGAGCAGAACCTCATCGGGAAAAAGGGCAGGGGGCCGATTATGCCATTCGATCCAGACACGCTGAAATACGACGGCAACGGCCTGCTTCCCTGTATCGCGCAGGAAGAGGCCACGGGCGAGGTGCTGATGCTGGCCTGGATGAACCGCGAATCGATCCGCGCAACGCTTGACAGCGGGCGTGTCACCTACTGGTCGCGATCGCGCGGCGCGCTCTGGGCCAAGGGGGAGACCTCGGGCCATGTGCAGGAACTGGTTGACTTGCGCATCGACTGCGACCGCGACTGCCTGCTGGCGCTGGTGCGCCAGCACGGGCCGGCCTGCCACACCAACCGGCGCAGCTGCTTCTATACGGCGCTGCGGGGCGGGGCCGAGGTCGAACTGATGACACCCGAGTCCTGACGCCCTAGCCGCGCCCGAGCCCGACCCGTTCGCGGATGTCGACCGGACTCGCCCCGTCGGCGCGCCAGGCGGCGATCGCGCGGGCATCGTCGCGCTTGGCCAGCCGGCGCCCCGATTCGTCGCGGATCAGGCGGTGATGGTGGTATTGCGGCGTCGGCAGGCCAAGCAGCGTCTGCAGCAGCCGCTGGAGCGCCGTGGTCGGGATCAGGTCGGCGCCGCGAATCACATGGCTGATGCCCTGATGCGCATCATCGACCGTCGCGGCCAGCACATAGGCGGGGGTGCCGATCTCCTTGCGCGCAAGCACCGGATCGCCGACCGATATCAGCAGTTCGTCCGGGCTGACTTCGTGCACACCCGGGCCGAACGGGCCGCTTTCGCGATAGGTGGGCGGCGGATGCCCGGCCACATGTTCGAGCGCCCGCGCCATGTCGAGCCGCAGCGCATCGCCGGGCCGCCGGTCCGCCATGGAACGCCCGCGGCAGGTGCCGGGATAGGCCGGACCGGCGGGCACGCCTTCCTGCGGGGCGGCAAGCGCGGCGCGGATGTCGCTGCGGCTGCAGGAACAGGGATAGAGAAGCCCCGCGCGCGCGAGCCGCGCGAGGGCCGCGCCATAACGGGGCAGATGTTCGGACTGGCGCAGCACGGGCTCTTCCCAGGCGAGCCCGAGCCAGCGCAGATCCTCGAAGATGAGCGCCTCCCATTCGGGGCGGGTGCGGCCCGTGTCGGTGTCCTCGATCCGCAGCAGGAACCGCCCGCCCGCGGCCCGCGCCATGTCATGCGCAAGCAATGCGGAATAGGCATGTCCGAGATGCAGGGGGCCGGTGGGCGACGGTGCAAATCGGGTTGTGAATATCACGATGTCAGTCGGTTACAGGAGCGGGCTCATGTGCCGCGTGATGCAGCCAGCCCTGCCAGTCGGCCTTGGCGCGGTCGGTATAGGCGCGATAACGTTCACGTCGGCCGCGCCGTCCGCCCCTGATTTCCGGGACCGGGGGGAAGAGGCCGAAATTCACGTTCATGGGCTGAAAGCTGCGCGCCTCGGCGCCGCCGGTGATATGGGTGATGAGCGCGCCGCTCGCGGTGGTGGGCGGCGGCGGCGCAAGTTCGCGCCCCAGCATCTCCGCCGCCGCCATCCGGCCCGCAACCAGCCCCATGGCGGCGCTTTCGACATAGCCCTCGACCCCGGTGATCTGCCCGGCGAAGCGGATACCGGGCCGCGAGCGCAGCCGCATCTGCCCGTCGAGCAGGCGCGGAGAGTTCAGGAACGTGTTGCGATGGATCCCGCCGAGCCGCGCGAAACGGGCGTTTTCGAGCCCCGGAATCATCCTGAAAACATCGGCTTGCGCGCCGTATTTCATCTTTGTCTGGAAGCCGACCATATTATAGAGTGTGCCGAGCGCATTGTCGCGGCGCAACTGCACCACCGCATAGGGCTTGTTGTCCGGCGCATGCGGGTTCGTCAGGCCGATCGGTTTCATCGGGCCGAAACGCAGCGTGTCGCGGCCCCGTTCGGCCATGACCTCGATCGGCAGGCAACCGTCGAAATAGCCGGCGGTCTCGCCTTCGCGGAATTCGGCCTTCTCCGCCGCGAGCAGCGCGTCGATGAAGGCTTCATAGATCGCGCGGTCGAGCGGGCAGTTCAGATAGGCGGTGCGCTCGGCCTCGGTCTCGCCCTTGTCGTAACGCGACTGCATCCAGGCGCGCGACATGTCGATGCTGTCGAAATGGACGATCGGGGCGATGGCGTCGAAGAAGGCCAGCGCCTCGGCCCCGGTCTCGGCCATGATCGCCTCGGCCAGCGCGGGGGACGTGAGCGGCCCGGTGGCAAAGATCCAGTGACCGGATGAAGGGAGCGCGTCAATTTCCTCATAAGACACGGAAATGTTGGGGTGGGCACGCAGCGTTTCGGTGGTGGTCCGGGCGAAGAGTTCGCGATCGACCGCGAGCGCCCCGCCGGCCGGCAGGCGATGCGCGTCGGCGCTTGTCATGATCAGCCCGCCCGCCGCGCGCATTTCCCAATGCAGCAGGCCGACCGCATTCTGTTCGTCGTCATCCGAACGGAAGGAGTTGGAACAGACCATCTCGGCGAAATCGCCGCTCTTGTGGGCAAAGGTCGCAACAGCGGGGCGCATCTCGTGCAGCACCACCTTCACGCCGAGCTCCGCCGCCTGCCACGCGGCCTCGGATCCGGCCATGCCGGCGCCGACGATATGAAGCGGTTCGCTCATGCCCTGCATCTAGGCCGTGGCCGGGCCGGGCGCAATGCTTTCCGGGCCTCGCAGCGATCCGGATGGATGTGACTGCCGGCTTGCCATTCAGGCTCCTCGCGGGTCATGTCACCGGGACAGGGGCGCCTAGCAGCCATGAATGACCACGGGAGGCCGACCATGCTGGTTCTGGAGCGCGACGAACTTGCCGCCTATCTCGACGAGGTGTTTCCGCAGGTGCGCGATGATTTCCGCATCGAGCGGCTGTCGCCGGGCGAGATCACGCTGCGGCTGCTGACCGATGAGCGTCACCTGCGCCCCGGCGGGACGGTCTCGGGGCCGGTGATGTTCGCGCTGGCCGATGTGGCGGTCTATGCGCTGGTGCTGGCCATGATCGGGCGGCAGGCGCTTGCGGTGACGACGAACTGCTCGATCGACTTCATGCGCAAACCCGCGGCCGGGCGCGATCTTCTGGCCGGGGCGAAGCTGCTCAAGCTCGGCCGCACGCTTGCGGTCGGCGATGTGCTGATCCGTTCGGAAGGAAACGAAGCGCCGGTGGCACGTGCGACGCTGACCTATTCGATTCCGCCCGCGCCGCGCCCGGATGTGGGGTAATCTGACACCCCATACGCAGGTGGCTGGAAAAGCGGGATAATTTCTGCCCGGGCGGCCTTGACTGTGTTGCGGTAAGGCCGTAAATCCCCGCCATCAGACCGGGGCGCCGCGTATTCCGCCGGCCCCGGCGCCTTGATGCGACTCTCAAACAGGAATCTCCTGCCATGAAAAGCTTTTCTGCCACACCAGCAGATATCGACAAGAAATGGATCCTGATCGACGCCGAGGGCATCGTTCTGGGCCGTCTTGCCTCGATCGTCGCCATGCGCCTGCGTGGCAAGCACAAGCCGACCTTCACCCCGCATATGGACATGGGCGACAACGTGATCGTCATCAACGCCGACAAGGTGCAGATGACCGGCCGCAAGCGCGAGGAACATGTCTACTGGCACACCGGCCATCCGGGCGGGATCAAGTCGCGCACCAAGCAGCAGATCCTTGAAGGTGCACATCCCGAACGCGTGGTCATGCAGGCGGTCAAGCGGATGCTTCCGGGCAACCGTCTCAGCCGGAAGGTGATGACCAACCTGCGCGTCTATGCCGGTACCGACCATCCCCACGAGGCGCAGCAGCCCGAGGTGCTGGATGTGAAGGCGATGAACAAGAAGAACACGCGGAGCGCATGACAATGGCCGAAGAGATCAAGACACTCGAGGGACTCGAGGCAGCCGTGACCGAGGGTGCCGTGCTGCAGGAGGCCGGGCCCGACCGCGAACCCCAGCGCGACGATCTGGGCCGCTCCTATGCCACGGGCAAGCGCAAGGATGCCGTCGCCCGCGTCTGGATCCGCCCGGGTTCGGGCCGGGTCACGGTAAACGGCAAGGAAATGAACCGGTATTTCGCCCGCCCGGTGCTGCAGATGATCCTGCGCCAGCCGTTCCAGGTGGCCGGGGTCGAGGACCAGTTCGACGTGAACGCCACCGTCAAGGGCGGCGGGCTTTCGGGGCAGGCCGGTGCGGTCAAGCACGGGATCTCGAAGGCGCTGCAGCTTTACGACCCGACGCTTCGCGCATCGCTCAAGGCCGCCGGCTTCCTGACCCGCGACAGCCGCGTGGTCGAGCGCAAGAAATACGGCAAGGCCAAGGCGCGCAAGAGCTTCCAGTTCTCCAAGCGCTGATTGCCGCGACGCGACGACAAAACGGGGGGCCGCGCCGTTGCGCGGCCCTTTTGCCTTGGCACGGCCTTGGCAGTCATGCGGCAAGCGACTATCACCGCTGCATCCCGACCAGAAGCACAGCACCATGCCCATCAAGATCCCGGAAAATCTGCCCGCCTACGATGTCCTGACCCGCGAGGGGGTCATGGTCATGTCCGAGGACGAGGCCGGGCGGCAGGACATCCGCCCGCTGCGCATCGGGCTGCTCAACCTGATGCCGATGAAGATCGAGACCGAGACGCAGTTCGCGCGTCTGATCGGGGCCACGCCGCTGCAGATAGAACTGGTTCTGATCCGCATGAGCGACCACGAGTCGCGCCATGTCGCCGCCGATCACATGGAAAGCTTCTACCAGCCGTTCCGCGCGCTTCGCGACAGCCATCTCGACGGGCTGATCATCACCGGCGCGCCGATCGAACATCTGTCCTTCGACGAGGTGACATACTGGGACGAACTGCGCGAGATCTTCGCCTGGACACAAACCAACGTCCATTCGACCTTCGGCGTCTGCTGGGGCGGGATGGCGATGATCCACCATTTTCACGGCGTGACGAAACATCTTTTGCCGCACAAGGCCTTCGGCTGCTTTCCGCATCGCAACCTGGTCCCGGCCTCGCCCTATCTGCGCGGGTTTTCCGACACCTGCGTGATCCCGGTGTCGCGCTGGACCGAGATGCGCCAGGCCGAGATCGACGCCGCGCCGGGCCTCGTCACGCTGCTGGGAAGCGACGAGGTCGGCCCCTGCCTGGTCGAGGACAGGGCGCATCGCGCGCTCTATATCTTCAACCACTTCGAATATGACAGCGATACGCTCAAGCGCGAATACGACCGCGACGTGGCGGCGGGCGTTGCGATCAACGTGCCGATCAACTACTACCCCGACGACGATCCGGGCCGGCCGCCGCTCAATCGCTGGCGAAGTCATGCACATCTTCTTTATGGCAACTGGATCAACGAGATCTACCAGACCACGCCATTCGACATCACGCAGATCGGCAAATAAAAGCCGGCCTCCTTGTTACCCCGCCCGGCGCATATACATATCCGGGAACATGCAGTTACAGGAAACGGCAGGCACATGACTTTCTGCAGCAGTATGGGATCCGGACCCGAACCGCGCTTCCGGCGCGCATGACACATGCCTCGACCATAAGGAAACGTGGCTACCACCACGGGTCTCTGCGCGAGGCATTGGTTCAGGTGACGCTCGAACTGATCCAGACCGAGGGGCCGGAGGGGTTCACCCTGTCGAAGGCCGCCCGCAAGGCCGGAGTGACTCCGGCGGCGGTCTACCGGCATTTTTCCGGGCGGGACAATCTCCTGACCGAATGTGCGCGCGAGGGATACGCCAGCTTCGCCGAATGCCTTGCGGATGCCTATGGCGACGGGCAACCCTGTCCGCGCGCGGCATTCGCCGCCATGGGCGAGGCGTATCTGTCCTTCATGTTCAACAACCCGGGCTATTATGTGGCCATGTACGAAAGCGGCATTCCCCAGGACCGCACCCCCGAACTGGCCGAGGCCGCCGGCGCGGCCCATGCGGTGCTGGAGCGTGCTGCCGCGGATCTGTCGCGCCGCCTGCCGCCGGAAAAGCGCCAGCCGATCAAGCTGGTCAGCGCCCATATCCGGGCGCTCAGCCACGGCGTGGCGCAGCTGTTCGTGCGGGGCGATCTGAAGGATCACCCCTCGCTCACCCCCGAGGAAGTCCTGAAAAGCGGGGTTGGCACCTATCTGCGCGGGCTCGGCGTCATCCCGCAGGATTAGCGTCCGGGAACCGGGCAGGGCGGTCAGCCCTCCGGCGGCGTTTGCCCGCGGGCGCTGATCGCATCGGCCACCAGCGCCTCGAAATCCGCCGCGTCGCGCAGGGCCGAGACCGCATCCGCCGTCACCGTCACGCCCCAGTTCCGTGCCATCGCCTCATAGCGCGGCTGGCGATGGGCCAGCGCCTTCGCATAGGTCCAGCGGATGAACTGGTCGGGATCGACGCCGGTTTCCGTGCAGCCGCTTTCCTCAAGGTAGGCTTCCCAGACCTGCGACAGGAATTGGGGCTGGTAGGACATCGGCTTGGGCGCCTTGTCGAAGCGGCGGACCAGTTCCTGCGTATGGGCCGCATCGCCCTTGATCCAGACCAGCAGGGCATGACGCGACAGTTCCGTCAGAACCGGGTCGTCAGGATCGGCGGGATCGACCCATTCGCAGATCGAGCCGCCGGTGTCACAGACGAAATGCGGATAGTCATAAAGCCGCTGCGCGCGGTCGATGAAATATTCGGTGTCGAGCAGCGCGTGAATTTCGGCGGTGCGGAACTGTTCCTGGCGGCGGCGGTATTCCCCGATCGGAAGCCCGCCGCGCGCCGGGTCGCCGGGTTTGCCCAGATAGGCCGCAACCGGCGTCAGATTGTGGAAACTGATGTTGGAGCCGATATAGATCGAATCCGTCATCAGCAACTGGCGCAGGAACGGCACCTTCATCGCCTCGATCTTGGCGTTGTCGGTGATGTATTCGCCCATGTAGCGGGTGCCGATGCGGTAATCTATCGAGTAGTGGAACCAGTCCCCCGAATCGCGCAGCATCTGGCTCACATGGGTCTTGCCGAGCCCCGACATGCCGAACAGCAGCACCCGCTTGTTCGCGGCCTGCCGCCAGGCCCCTGCGCTTTCATACAGCATCCGCCGCTCCCTCATGTTCGCGGGCTTTCCTAGCCAGCGCGCAAGCGGCGGTCAAACGGCAAAGGCGGCGGCGAGCTAGAACCGGTAGGCGAGCTTGAGGCCAAGGCCGACGGCGTGATTGCCCTCGAAACGGGTGGAAAAGTCGCCGATATTGGTCGTCACGTTGCCAAGCCAGGTGTAGTTCAGCCCGCCGGACACGATATAGGGCCCGGTTTCGTAACGCGCCCCGAGCGTCAGCCCCCAGGAGCCGCTGACCGGCCCGAGGTTCGAGGCCGGCGTGACGCTGTCGTTCTTTTCGTATGTCACCGCCATGGAGCCCGACCAGGCCTCGGTGAATTTGCGCCCGAGGCCGAGCGTATAGGTCAGCGAGTTGTCGCGGTACCAGATCAGCGGCGCGCAGTCGGCGCTGGCGAGCGGGGCGCCGCAACGGTCGGGATAGCTGATCGGGTCGATCGTGTAGGAGGACCAGTCAACCCAGCGGATGCCGCCGAACAGAAGCGTATCGGGTGCAATGCCGGTCTGGAAATCGAGGTTGACCGATTGCGGCGTGGTGATCGGCGTGGTGCTGTGGATGGGGCCGGACGATCCCAGAACGGACTCGACCGTTTCGGTCGTGGGCAGGCGGGTCTTGATTTCGGAATTATAGGTCAGGGCCACGCGCAGGGCGATCTCGGGCTTTTCATAAGACACGCCGACCACATAGCCGAGCCCCTCGTCGGAGGTGCCGTTCACGTCATAGGTATAATATGGCGAGACCGCGACCCTTGCGCTCGCCCGCTGCTGAAGCAGGCGCAACCCGCCATGGATGCCGAAGCCGTTTTCGAAACGGTAGTTCCCGAGCAGGGTAAAGGCGTTGCTGCGCAGCCGCGCCCTTGTTCCTTCCAGCGGATAGCCGGTTCCGGTCGGGTAATCGACATGGGCGCCAAAGGGCTGGTCGTAGATGAAGCCAAGACTGAACGCCTCGGTCAGCTGCTGTTTGTAGGCCACCGAGGCCTGCCAGAAACGCCGCGTCATGTTGCCCGAGCCGAGCGGCCCGATTCCGCCCGAAACCGACGGGTTGACGCTGCCGAATGACACCTCGGCGTAATTGCCGGGCTCGAAGATCGGCAGGATCGACTGGCCGGACCGGTCCAGCCGCTCCGCCTGCGCCGCGCCCGCGGCCAGCGCCAATGCCCCGCAACCAAGGATCACATGCTTCATCTCTGTCCTCTCCCGATAAGAGTTGCGACGTTATCAGCATATTTCCGCCGGTCAACGACAGCTTGCCGCAGCGGAAGCCTGACGCTTCGCCGCCCGGGGCGCCGGTTGCGGCCCCGCGTCAGGCATTCCGTTCTGTTTCTTTAATCAGAACAATGCCTTGCGATACAGGGCACGCGACAGGTGCCGCGGCTCCGGCCCCCGGGGTGGTTCGCGCCCTGCTGTCCGTCCGCTCCGGCCGGGGCGACTTGCGCTGGCGCTGCCGGCCGGGCGGGGGGCGTGGCCAGTTGCGCGCATCCGTCCTCGCACGGGGCGCCGGATCGTCCCGGCTCCTCCGTGCCGCCCGCCGGCCATTGGTTGCGGCCGGCTGGCGGCTGGGGCAGACAGGAGCATCTTTCCCGGACGAAAAGGACCGGTCTCATGCCGCGGATCTCGGTTGGAACCTTCACCATCGTGCTCAGCTATGTGCTCAGCCAGTTCTACCGGGTGTTCCTTGCCGTCATGTCGCCGGTGCTGGGCCGCGAGCTCGGCGTCGGGCCGGATGACCTTGCGCTGTCGTCGGGCCTCTGGTTCCTGGCCTTCGCCCTGGTGCAGCTTCCGGTCGGCTGGGGGCTCGATCGTTTCGGGCCGCGCCGGACGGTGGCGGTGCTGATGGCGGTCGGCGGGGCAGGGGGTGCGCTGATCTTCGGGCTGGCCACCGAGACCTGGCACCTGCATGTCGCGATGACATTCCTCGGGGCGGGCTGCGCGCCGGCCCTGATGGGGGCCTATTACATCTTTGCGCGGGAATATCCGGTGGCGAGCTTCGGCCCGCTTGCCGGGTTTGCCGTCGCGGTCGGCTCCTTCGGGGATATTCTTGGCGCGGCGCCGCTCGTCTGGGCGATCCAGACCGTCGGCTGGCGCGGCACGCAGTTCGGGCTTTCGGCGATCACCCTCATGATGGCGCTCGCGATCCTGCTTCTGGTGCGCGATCCCGAGCGGCTCGACACCAGCGGCACGCGCGGCTCGCCGGCGGCGCTTCTGCGGATCCGGGCGCTCTGGTTTCTCGTGCCGCTGTTCTTCCTGATCTACGCGGTTCCGGCCGCCCTGCGCGGGCTCTGGGCCGCGCCCTATGTGTCCGAGGTCTTTGGTGCCGATGATCACGCGATCGGGTTCGTCACGCTTGGCATGGGGCTGGCGATGGTGCTTGGAAATTTCCTGGTGGCGCCGCTGGTGCGGCTGGCCGGAAGCCTGCGCCGTGCCGCGCTCGGGCTGACCGGGGTGACGGTCATGGTGCTTGCCCTGCTGGTCCTGTTTCCGGCTGCCGGGCTGATTCCGGCGGCGCTGCTGCTGGGGCTGATCGGGTTTTCCGGCGTGGGATATGCGCTCATGATGGCGCACGGGCGCAGTTTCATCCCGATGCCGCTGCTCGGGCGGGGGGTTACCTTTCTGAACATGATCGCCATCGGCGGTGTCGCGGTGATGCAGTTCGTGACCCGGCCCATATATCGCATGGCCGAATCGATGTGGGCGCCGCCGGCGGTGTTTTCGGTCGTGTTCCTGACCTTTCTCGTGCCGCTGGCAATCGGCTACGTGCTATATTTCATGACGCCCGAGCCGGAAACGCCCTGACCCGGGCGCCGCGGCCGCGCTGTCAGTCGGTCGCGATCAGCACATGCGCCGCGTCGAACAGCGCATGGGCGGTCATGCCGGGTTCAAGCCTGAGCGCCTCGGCGCTCTGGGCGGTGATCACGGCGACCAGCGTCTTGTCGCTGCCGATGTCGAGCACGACCTCGGCGTTCAGGGTCGATGTCTCGCAGCGCAGCACCGTGCCCTTGACGCAGTTGTGCGCCGAGACCACGGGCGGCGTTTCACCCGGGGCAACGATCACGAAGGGCGCCTTGATCAGCACGATCGCCTCGCGCCCGGGCACAAGGCCCAGTTCGCGCACGCTTTCGTTGGTGACAAGCGCATGGATCGTCGCCACGTCGCTCACCGCCACGGTGACGTCCGAGGTGATCGTGCCGCTGGAGATATTGGTGATGGTGCCGCGCAGGGCGTTGCGTGCGCTGGTTTTCATGAGCAGCCCCGATACGAGATGAAACGGCTGGATGCCGGCCTCGGCCAGCGAGGGTTCGATGCTGGAGAAAAGCTGTTCAAGCCCCGCCTCGAGCCGGTGATAGGCCTCGACCACGCGGATGCCGGCCGGGGTGAGCGTGGTGCCGCCGCCGGCCCGCCCGCCGGTGCGGCTTGCGAGCAGGGGCTTGCCGAACAGATTGGCCATGGCGTCAAGCGCATCCCAGGCCGCCTTGTAGCTGAGCCCGACCTCCTTTGCGCCGCCGGTGATGCTGCCGTGACGCCCGACCGCTTCAAGCAGGCGTATGCGATCGCGCCCCACCGCGGGCATTTCGTCGCTCTTCAGCATGATGGATGCCCGCACCGTCATGGCCGGGCCTCAACAGGCGTTGTATAATCTGGTATATAGCGGTAAGACTCACTCATCGAACAGCCATCGGCAGAAATCGTGGAAGGGCGAATAGCGGAAAACGGCAAACAGGGCTGACAGTCACGACGGGGCTCCGGGTAGCGGAAAAGACGGCCCCATTTGAGCCCAGACCATGTGCCGGGGCAAGGCCGACATCGCGTCAGGCGGTGCCGAGGCGATTTTCTTTTGGAACTTGAACAGGGGCCAGTCATGCAGGACGATCCCACCATCACCGGGCCGGTCAACGAAATCATCGCGCGTCATCGCGACCGCGAAGGCCCGTTGCTGCCGATTCTTCACGATGTCGAGGAAAATTTCGGCCATATCCCGCAGGAAGCCCTGCCGCCGATCGCCGAGGCGCTGCGGATGAGCCGCGCCGAGGTGCAGGGCGTCGTGAGCTTCTATCACGATTTTCACCGCGAACCGGTCGGCCGCCATGTGGTGAAGCTTTGCCGTTCGGAAGCCTGCCAGGCGCTCGGCGCCGATGCGCTGGCCGATCACGTCCGCGACAGGCTCGGCATCGGCTGGAACGACACCACCCCCGACGGGCGGGTGACGCTCGAGCCGGTCTATTGCCTCGGGCTCTGCGCCTGCGGGCCGTCGATGCTGGTCGATGGCCGGGTCGAAGGGCGGGTGGACGCGGCCCGGTTCGATGAACTCGTGGCGGAGGTGCGCTGATGGATATCTGGGTTCCCCGCGACGCGGCGGCAAAGGCGCTCGGTGCTGAAGCCGTGGTCGCCGCCATCCGGGCCGAGGCCGGGCGGCGCGGCGTGGATGTGACGATCCGGCGCAACGGTTCGCGCGGGATGGTCTGGCTTGAACCGCTGGTCGAGGTCGAGACGCCCGAGGGCCGCCGTGCCTTCGGCCCGATGACGCCGGCAGAGGTCGCGCAGATTTTCGATGGCGGTGAAAAGGCGCTCGGCCTGACCGAGGACCTGCCCTGGATGAAGGGGCAGAACCGCCTGACCTTCGCCCGTTGCGGCATCATCGACCCGCTCGATTTTGCCG
Source organism: Pontibaca methylaminivorans (assembly GCF_900156525.1). Lineage (NCBI taxonomy): Bacteria > Pseudomonadati > Pseudomonadota > Alphaproteobacteria > Rhodobacterales > Roseobacteraceae > Pontibaca > Pontibaca methylaminivorans. Next base: position 382,395 of record NZ_FTPS01000001.1, on the reverse strand, counting down.
CCTTCCGCGAGGCCGGCGGGCTCCGCGGGCTCGAGCGCGCGCTCGGGATGGAACCGGCCGCCATCGTGCAGGAAGTGACCGATTCCGGCCTGCGGGGCCGGGGCGGCGCGGGTTTCCCGACCGGCATCAAGTGGAACACCGTGCTCGGCGCGCAGGCCGACCGGAAATACATCATCTGCAACGCCGACGAGGGGGACAGCGGATCCTTCGCTGACCGGATGCTGATGGAGGGCGATCCGCTGACCCTGATCGCCGGCATGGTGATCGCCGGGATCGCCGTCGGGGCGACGCGGGGCTATGTCTATTCGCGCTCGGAATACCCGGATGCGAACGAGGTCTTCGGTGCCGCGATCCGGCTTGCCCGCGAAAACGGGCTGCTTGGCGATTCGGTGCTCGGCTCCGGCCATGCGTTCGAGCTCGAGATTCGCATCGGTGCCGGTGCCTATATCTGCGGCGAGGAAACCTCGCTGCTGAATTCGCTCGAGGGCAAGCGCGGCGTGGTGCGCGCCAAGCCGCCGCTGCCGGCGCTTGAAGGTTTCCTCGGCAAGCCGACCGTGGTCAACAACGTGATCTCGCTCGCCACGGTGCCCGTGATCATGGAGCGCGGCGCCGAGTTCTACGCAAGCTTCGGGCTCGGCCGGTCGCGCGGCACGATCCCGCTGCAGATCGCCGGCAACGTGAAGCGCGGCGGGCTTTACGAGACCGCCTTCGGCATGCCGCTGCGCGAAATCGTCGAGGACCTTGCCGGCGGCACGCTGTCCGGGCGCCCGGTCAAGGCGGTGCAGGTCGGCGGGCCGCTTGGCGCCTACCTTGCCCCGCACCAGTTCGAGACGCCCTTCGGTTACGAGGAATACGCCGGGCAGGATGCGCTGATCGGCCATGCCGGGCTCGTGGTTTTCGACGACAGCACCAACATGATGAAGATGGCGCGCTTCGCGATGGAGTTCTGCGCAGTCGAATCCTGCGGGAAATGCACGCCCTGCCGCATCGGTTCGGTGCGGGGGGTCGAGACCATCGACCGTATTGCCGAGGGCGACGGGGCGGCGGTCGAACTGCTCACCGACCTCTGCCAGACCATGACCGATGGTTCGCTCTGCGCGCTCGGCGGCTTCACGCCCTATCCGGTCATGTCCGCTTTCACCCATTTTCCCGATGATTTCGGGATCAAAGCCAGGGAGGCAGCCGAATGAGAGATTTCATTCTTCCCGACCACGATTTCGGAACCCCTGCGTCGAAATCGACAACCATGGTGACGCTGACCATCGACGGCGAGAGCGTGAGCGTGCCCGAGGGCACGAGCCTCATGCGCGCCGCTGCCGAGGCCGGCGTCGACATTCCCCGCCTCTGCGCGACCGACAGCCTCGATGCCTGGGGCTCGTGCCGCATGTGCCTGGTCGAGATCGACGGGCGGCGCGGCACCCCGGCCTCCTGCACGACGCCGGCGGCCGAGGGGCTCGTGGTGCATACCCAGACCCCGCGCCTCAAGCAGCTGCGCCGCGGTGTGATGGAGCTTTACGTCTCCGACTACCCGCAGGAGCGCATGACCTCGCCTTCGGACGGCGACTGCAAGCTGCACGCGATGGCGGCGCAGGTCGGGCTGCGCGAGGTCCGTTACAAGGCACCTGAAAGCGGTGGCATGACCACCCATTACGAACCCCAAACAGCGGACGGCAAGCCGAACCCGCAGTTTCTGGAGGTCGATACCTCGAACCCCTATTTCCAGTACGACCCGGCGAAATGCATCGCCTGTGATCTCTGCGTGCGGGCCTGCAACGACATCCAGGGCACCTTTGCGCTGTCGATGAACGGGCGCGGCTGGGATGCGCGGATGCAGCCGGGGATGCTCGACGACAATTTCCTCAGCTCGGAATGCGTCTCCTGCGGGGCCTGCGTGCAGGCCTGCCCGACCGGGTCGCTGACCGAAAAGTCGGTGCTTGAAATCGGGCTGCCGAACCGCACCGTGCTGACCACCTGCGCCTATTGCGGGGTCGGCTGCACCTTCAAGGCCGAGCTTCTGGGCGACGAACTGGTGCGCATGGTGCCCTACAAGCACGGCAAGGCCAACGAGGGGCACAGCTGTGTCAAGGGCCGCTTTGCCTATGGCTATGCCAACCATCAGGACCGCATCCTGAAGCCGATGATCCGCGACAGTTACGAAGAGCCGTGGAAAGAGGTCTCCTGGGACGAGGCGATCGGCTTTGCCGCCACGCGCCTGCGCGAGATTCAGGACAAATACGGCCGCAAGTCGGCCGGGGTGCTCACCTCGAGCCGCTGCACCAACGAGGAAACCTATCTGGTGCAGAAATTCGCCCGTGCGGTGCTGCGCAACAACAATACCGACACCTGCGCGCGGGTCTGCCATTCGCCGACCGGCTACGGGCTGGGCAAGACCTTCGGCACCTCGGCCGGCACGCAGGACTTCGTCTCGATCGACGATACCGATGTGGTGCTGCTGATCGGCGCGAACCCGGCCGCCGCGCACCCGGTCTTCGCCTCGCGCATGAAGAAGCGCCTGCGCGAGGGGGCGAAGCTGATCGTGGTCGATCCGCGCCGCTCCGAAACCATGGACGGCCCGCATTACGACGCGGTGCATCATCTTGCGCTGCGGCCGGGCACCAATGTGGCGGTGATCACCGCCATGGCCCATGTGATCGCGACCGAGGGGCTCTATAACGAGGCGTTCATCCGCGAACGCTGCGACTGGGACGAGTTCCAGGATTACCTCGAATTCGTGAGCGATGCCGCCAACAGTCCCGAGGCGGTCGAGGCGATGAGCCGCGTTCCCGCCGGGGAAATCCGCGCCGCCGCCCGGCTTTATGCCACGGGGGGCAATGCCTCGATCTATTACGGGCTCGGTGTCACCGAACATGCGCAGGGCTCGACCGCGGTCATCGCGATTGCGAACCTTGCCATGCTGACCGGCAATATCGGCCGTCCCGGCGTCGGGGTGAACCCGCTGCGGGGGCAGAACAACGTGCAGGGCTCCTGCGACATGGGATCCTTCCCGCACGAGCTTCCGGGCTATCGCCACGTCAAGAACAAGGACGTGCGCGAGATCTACGAACGGGCCTGGGGCGTTCCGATCGACCCGGAGCCGGGCCTGCGCGTGACCAACATGCTGGATGCGGCGGTGGACGGCACCTTCAAGGCGCTTTACTGTCAGGGCGAGGACATCATGCAATCCGACCCGGATTCGCAGCATGTCGCGGCCGGGCTCAAGGCGATGGAGCTGGTCATTGTCCATGACCTGTTCCTGAACGAGACCGCGAATTTCGCCAATGTCTTCCTGCCGGGGTCGAGCTTCCTTGAAAAGGACGGCACCTTCACCAACGCCGAACGGCGCATCAACATGGTGCGCCAGGTGATGGCGCCGCAATCGGGTTACGCCGACTGGGAAGTGACCCAGATGCTGGCCAATGCCATGGGCGCGGAGTGGACCTATACCCACCCGAGCGAGATCATGGCCGAGATCGCCGCGACCACGCCGAGCTTTGCCGGGGTCACCTATGAACGGCTCGACGAGCTGGGCTCGGTGCAATGGCCCTGCAACGACGAGGCGCCCGAAGGCACGCCGATCGTCCATGTCGACGGTTTCGTGCGCGGCAAGGGGAAATTCATCCGCACCGGTTATGTCCCGTCGGAGGAAAAGGCCAACCGCCGCTTCCCGCTGCTGCTCACCACCGGGCGGATCCTGTCGCAGTACAACGTCGGCGCCCAGACGCGGCGCACGGCGAACATGGTCTGGCACGGTGAGGATGTGCTCCAGATCCACCCCCATGATGCCGAGGATCGCGGCATCCGCCATGGTGACTGGGTGCGGATGAACAGCCGGGCGGGCGAAACCACCCTGCGGGCCGAAGTCACCGATGTGGTGGCGCCGGGCGTGGTCTATACGACGTTCCACCACCCCTTCAACCAGGTCAACGTCGTCACCACCGACTCGAGCGACTGGGCCACCAACTGCCCGGAATACAAGGTGACGGCGGTGCAGGTTGCGCCCTCGAACGGGCCGACCGACTGGCAGGAGGAACAGGAGGAGCTCACCCGCATGTCCCGCCGGATCGTCACCGCGGCGGAATGAGCCGATGAACACCCATCGGGCCCATGCCCGCCTGGCATTCCGGGCGGGCAGTTTTGAACGTGGAGACAGGGACTTGCCGGCCGAGGTTGCGGTGGCGCTGAGCTATAACGGCTCGACCCATGCGGTCATGCTGGCCACCCCGGCGGATCTCGAGGATTTCGCGCGCGGCTTCAGCCTGACCGAGGGGATCGCCACCCCGGAGGAGATCGAATCGATCACCGCGGTGGAACTGCCGCTCGGCATCGACCTGCAGATATGGCTTGCCGACGGCGCCGCCGCGCGCCAGCAGGCAAGGCGCCGCTCCATGGCGGGGCCGGTCGGATGCGGGCTTTGCGGTATCGAAAGCCTCGAAGAGGCGATGCGCCGTCCCAATCCGGTGCCCGCCTCGGATTTCCGCATCCCGGCGGACGAGGTGCTCGGCGCCATCGCCGCGCTCGAAAATCATCAGCCCCTGCATGACCTGACGCGCGCGGTTCACGGCACCGCCTTCTGGACCCCGGAGGCGGGCGTGATCGTGGCCCGCGAGGACGTGGGCCGTCACAATGCGTTCGACAAGCTGATCGGCGCGGTGATCGCGGGGGCGGGCGACCCCGCGCGCGGCGCCGCGCTGCTCACCTGCCGCTGTTCGACAGATATCGTGCAGAAGGCCACCGCCGCCGGCATCCCGGTGCTGATCGCGATTTCCACCCCGACAAGCGCCGCGGTCCGCATGGCCGCGCAATCGGGGCTCACGCTGATCGGCCTTGCCCGTCACGCGGGTTTCGAAATCTTCACCCATCCCGAACGCATCATCCGAGAGGACAAAGCCGATGTCGCCTGAAAAGATGGTCACCATGGCCAACCAGATCTCCATGTTCATGGAAACCGCCATGCCGGCGGAAGAGGCCGCCGCGGGCGTCGCCGGCCATATCAACGATTTCTGGGAGCCGCGGATGCGCCGCCAGCTTCTGGCCTATCTGGAAAGCGGGGGCGAGGATCTCCGCCCGCTGGTGATCGAGGCGGCGGCGCAGATCCGCCGCCCGGCCGCGGACGCCTGACGCCTGACGCCAGCGCCCGATCCCGCCGCGCCCGGATCTCTGGCCTTGACTGTTGCCCGTTCCCGGGATCGAACGCAGTATCCACCATGTCTTGTTTCGGGGCGGAAGGGGTGCGGCAATGGCGGGGACGAAGAACGAGCATCTCGTCAATCACGTCTATGACGGGATCGGGGTCGGTGACAGCGATGTCCTGACCCGCACCATCAGCGAAGAGGATATCTTCCTGTTCGCCGCCGTGTCGGGGGACCGCAACCCGGCCCATCTCGACCCGGCCTTTGCCGCCGACGACATCTATGGCCATGTGGTCGCGCATGGAATGTGGACCGCGGCGATGGTGTCGGCGGTGCTCGGCACGCGGCTGCCGGGGCCGGGCACGGTCTATCTGGGGCAGGAGCTTCACTTCGTGCACCCGGTCGCGCCCGGCGACACGATCACCGCGCGGGTCGAGGTGACGGAGAAACTGCCCGGCCAACGGCTGCGGTTCAGGACCACATGCACGAACCAGAACGGCCGCGAGGTGCTGAGCGGGACCGCGCTGGTCAAGGCCCCGGCGCGCAAGGTCAGCTGGCCGGCGGTGCCGATGCCGCGCCTTGCCCTGATCCGCCCGGGCATTTTCGAGACCTATGTCGAACACGCCCGCGGCCTGCCGGGGATGCGGGCCGGCATTGTGCATCCCTGTTCGCGGGGGGCGCTGCTGGCGGCGGTCGAACTGCGCGAGGACGCCATGATCGAGCCGTTGCTGATCGGCCCCGAGGCCCGGATCCGCAGGGTCGCCGAGGAGGCGGGCGTTTCGCTCGACGGCTTCGCGATCGAGCCGGTCGAGCACAGCCACGCCGCCGCCGCGCGGGGGGTGGAGCTTGCCGCTTCGGGCCGGGTCGCGATGCTGGTCAAGGGCAGCCTGCATACGGACGAGCTTCTCGGTGCGGTGCTGGCGCGCGACGGCGGCCTGCGCACCGACCGGCGGCTGAGCCACGTCTATGCCATGGACGTGCCGGCCTATCCCAAACCGCTGATCGTGACCGACGCGGCGGTGAACATCCAGCCGACGCTCGACCACAAGCGCGACATCTGCCAGAACGCGGTCGACCTGCTGCGCCTGCTCGGCATCGCGGAGCCGAAGGTCGCGGTGCTCGCTGCGGTCGAGACGGTGAACGCGGCCATGCCGGCCACGCTCGATGCCGCCGCGCTCACGGTCATGGCGGCGCGGGGGCAGATCACCGGCGCGCTGGTGGACGGGCCGCTTGCCTTCGACAACGCGATCAGCCCCGAGGCGGCGGCGACCAAGGGCATATGCTCGCCCGTGGCCGGGCAGGCCGATGTGCTGCTGGTTCCCGATCTCGAGGCCGGCAACATGGTGGCCAAGCAATTGATCTATTTCGCCGGGGCGACGGCGGCGGGACTCGTGCTCGGGGCGCGGGTGCCGATCGTGCTGACCAGCCGGTCCGATCCGCTGACGGCGCGGATCGCGTCGGTCGCGCTGGCCAAGATCACCGCCGCCCGCCGGCAGGGGGCGGTGCGATGACCCGGGATCTGATCGTCACCGTCAATCCGGGCTCGTCCACGATCAAGATGGGGCTCTTCCGCGCCGAAGATGTGCCGCTGCGCATCGGCTCGGCCACCATCGACTTTCGCGGCGCGCCTTTCGCGCTGCGGGCGGAATTCGGCGGCGAGCGCCACGTTCACCCCCTTGCCGCCGCCGATCGCGGCGACATGGTGGCGCTGCTGCGCGAGGCGCTCGGGCAGATGGCGCGCCATGTCGATCTTGACCGGACCGCGATCATCGGCAATCGCGTCGTGCACGGGGGCGACCTGTTTGCCGGCCCCGCGCCGATCGGGGACGAGGTATTCGCGCGGATCCGCGATTTCGAGCGCCTCGCCCCGCTGCATCAGCCGCAATGCGTGCAACTGATCGAGGCGATCCGCCGCCTGCGGCCCGAGGTCATGCAGAGCGCCTCTTTCGACACGGCCTTTCACATGATGCAGGAGCCGATCGAGCGGCGCTATGCCATTCCCCGCCATCTCCATGATCAGGGGCTGAAGCGTTACGGGTTTCACGGGCTGTCCTATGCCTGGATCGCCCGCCGGCTTGCCGAACTCGGTGCCGGCGGGGCGCGGGTGGTGGCGGCGCATCTCGGCAGCGGCGCGAGCCTCTGCGCCATGAGCGGGGGGCTGAGCCGGGCAAGCTCCATGGGGTTTTCGACGCTCGAGGGCATCCCCATGGCGACCCGGCCCGGTTCGGTCGATCCCGGCCTCCTGCTGCACCTTCTCGGCCCCGGCGGCTGGTCACTGGGCGAGGTCGAACGGATGCTTTATCACGAGTCCGGGCTGCTCGGGCTGTCCGGGATCAGCGCCGATTCCCGCGAATTGCTCGCCAGCACCCGCCCGGAGGCCGCCGAGGCGATCGAGGTCTTCACCCGCCGCATTGCCGGCGAGGTGGCGCGTCTCGGTTCGGTGCTCGGGGGCATTGATGTGCTGGTCTTTACCGCCGGGATCGGGGAAAACCAGCCGCAGATCCGCGCGGCGGTTGCCGAGCGTCTGGCCTGGCTCGGGGTCGAGCTCGACGCGGCGGCGAATGCGGGCAATGCCCTGCGGATCGGGGCGGAAGGCGCGCGGATCGACACGCTCGTGATCCCGACCGACGAAGAGCAGATCATCGCCGAAGAGGCCCTTGCGATCCTGCGCGGCGCCGGGCCCGGCGGGCCGGGCAGGGGCTGAGCGCGCCTCAACCCTCGCCGAGCAGGGCGCCCAGGAATTCGCGCGTGCGTTCTTCGCGCGGATCGGAAAAGATGGCCTCGGGCGGGCCGTCCTCGATGATGCGCCCCTTGTCGATGAAACAGATCCGGTCCGAAATCTCGCGGGCAAAGCGCATCTCGTGCGTGACCATGAGCATGGTCAGGTCATGGGCGTCGGCCAGCCGGCGGATGACCTCCTGCACCTCACCGACAAGTTCGGGGTCGAGCGCCGAGGTCGGCTCGTCGAACAGCATGATCTTGGGCCGCATCGCCAGCGCCCGCGCGATCGCCACGCGCTGCTGCTGCCCGCCGGACAACTGGTTGGGGAACTTGTCGCGGTGATCGCTCATGCCCACCATCTCGAGCAGGTCGCCCGCCCGTTCGCGCGCCTGCGCCTTCGACAGCTTCAACACCTGCACCGGCGCTTCGGTGATGTTGCGCAGCACGCTCATGTGGGGAAACAGGTTGAAGCTCTGGAACACCATGCCGAGCTTGGTGCGCATGTGGCGCATGTGGCGCTCGGAGGGGCGCTTCAGCGACCCGTCAGCCGCCTTTTCGTGCCAGAGCGGTTCGCCGTCGACCCAGACCGTCCCGCCCGAGATCGGCTCGAGCGTCATCAGGATCCGCAGGATCGTCGATTTCCCCGAGCCGGAGGGGCCGATGATGGTGACCTTTTCCCCCTCGGCCACGTTGAAATCCAGCCCGTCCAGCACGGTGACCGCGCCGAAACGCTTGCTGACGTCGTCGAAGGTGATGATCGGTTCGCTCATCGCAATGCAATCCCGGTTTTCGGCAGTTTCATGTCCAGCCAGCGCACGCCGCGGGCGGCGATCAGCGTCATGACAAGGTAAAGCGCCCCGACCATGGTGAGCGGCACGAGATAGTTGAAGGTGCGGTCGCCGATGATCTTGGCCACGTTCAGCATCTCGAGCACGGTCACGACCGACAGAACCGGCACGTCCTTGGTGATCGAGACGAGGTAATTGCCCATGGCCGGGATGATGCGCGGGATCGCCTGCGGCAGCACGATATGGGTGAAGGTGCGCCGCGGCGCCAGGTCGAGCGCCCGCGCGGCCTCGAGCTGGCCCCGCGGCACGGCTTCGATCCCCGCGCGGTAGACCTCGGCCAGATAGGCGGAATACTGCAGCCCCAACGCCACCGCCCCGGTCATGAAGGCCGGCAGGACGATGCCGAATTCGGGCAGGACGTAGTACAGAAAGAAAAGCTGCACGAGCAGCGGCGTGTCGCGCAGGAACTCCGCCACGAAGCGCGCGGGCCACGAGACCAGCCGCACCGGCGCGGCCTTCAGCGCCGCCAGCACCAGCCCCAGCACCATCGCGATCGCAAAGCCGAGCACCGCCGCATGGAGCGTCACCACCATGGCGCGCAACAGGATCGGCAGGATCGAGACGGCAAGCGACCAGTTGCTGCTGGCGTCCCATTCGATTCCGAACAGCATCTATGTCCCTCCCGTGCGCCAGCGCCCGAGGCTGTGCGCAAGCAGCCGCACCAGCGCCGTCAGGACCAGCGCCATGCCGAAATACATCACCAGCACCATGGAATAGATCGTGACCGAATCCTGCGTGAAGTTGCGCAACTGCTCGGCCCGCATGGCCAGGTCGCCAAGCGCGATCAGCGACACGAGCGCCGTGTCCTTCAGGTTCTGGATCGCGAGATTGTCGAACGGCGGCATCATCTCGGGCACGGCCTGCGGGAGAATGATGCGCAGCAGCGCCCGGCGCGGGGTAAAGTTCAGTGCCTTCGCCGCCTCGTGCTGGCGGCGCGACACGGCCTGCACCGCACCGCGCACCACCTCGGCCCCGTAGGCGCCGATATTGAGCGAAAGCGCCACCACCCCGGTGACCACCGGCGGCATCCGCAGGTTGATGCCGATGGCCTCGCCGATGAGCGGCAGGGCGAAATAAAGCCAGAACAGCTGCACGAGCAGCGAGGTGCCGCGGAAGATCTCGATATAGGCGACCGAAAGCCACCTGAGCGGGGCGCGATGCGAAAGCCGGCCAAGCCCGGCGGCAAAGGCGAGCACGGCACCGAGGATCGTCGACCAGAAGGTGAGCTGGATCGTCACCCAGGCCCCTTGCCAGAGCACCGGGAGATATTCGCTCCAGCTCATGGCGCGGGCCCGGGCCGGTCAGCGCCGGGCACCGGGGTGTCTGTCCCGGTGCCGCGGCCCGTGCCGCGGCCCGTGTCGCCGGCCGGGCCGCGCGCGGTCGCCCGCCGCATCGGCATCATTGCGCCGCGCAGAGCTCTTCGGTGCTGCGTTCGTTCGAATCCGCAAGATCCTGATCGCTGAAGCCGTAGCTCTTGAGCGTCTCGGCCCAGTCGTCGGTTTCCTTGTACTGCGCGAGCGCCTCGTTCACCGCATCGCGCAGATCCTCGGAGCCTTGCGCAAAGACGAATCCGCCCCAGCTGCGCACCGGTTCGCCACCGATCACCGGATCCTCGAAATTCTCGGCCAGTTCCACCGCGTCGGACTTGCTGGCAAGGTCGGCGGCGGTGAGCCCGGTCGCCGCATAGGCATCGGCCCGACCCGTGGAGACCACCGAAACCGCGTCGGAATTCGCCGAGATGGTCACCATCTGCCCCTCGGCCACACCGAGTTCCTGCAGGAATTCAAGCTGGTCCGCACCGGCCATGATCGCGACCTTGAGGTCGTCGCGCTCGGCAAAATCGGTATAGGCGTGGATGTCCTTGGGATTGTCCTTCAGCACAAGAAGCCCCTCGCCATAGGAGCTGTTCGGCTCGGAAAACAGCGCCTTGGTGCAGCGCTGCGGCAGGATCGCCATCTCGGCCGCCACCATGTCGAACCGTCCCGCCTGAAGCCCGGGAATGAGCGAGGAGAAATCGGTGGGAACCCATTCGATATTGTCGATACCAAGCTCTTCCATGATGTGGATCGCGGTTTCCGGCCCGGCGCCCTTGGCCTCGCCGGCGGGATCGACATAGCCATAGGGAATCTCGTTCGCGACGGCGATGCGGATGGTGCCCTCGTCCTGCAGTTCCTCAAGACTGGCCGAGACCGCGGGCGCGGCGGTGAAAACGATCCCGGCAGCGGCCAGCGCTGCCGGTGCAAACAACCGTACCGGATTGAAATTTTGTTTGAGTGTCAAAGTTATTCCCTCCCATAATGTGGTTTAGCTAAGGAATATAAATAGCTGAACAAAGTAATGTCAAAGCTTTCCGCAGGTAATTCTCGGTGCGCCGTCGGCTCCGGCCTTGCGGCCGCGGGTCGGTGCGGGCGGATCGGTCGCGCAAAATGCGCCCGAAAAGCTGCGACCTCTTGGCGCGGGGGCACTGATTTCCGGGCGTCCCGCCGCGGCCCGGCTTTCCGGCGCGCCGGGTTGCACTAGCTGTGGGTTTCGAATGCGGCCCCGGCGGGATGAGGCGATCCGGCCCCCGGGGCGGCTGTGGTCACGGGCGATGCAGGAGCGTTCCACATGTTTGGACTTGGTGCTCTCGAACTGGCGCGGATTCAGTTCGCCTTTACCATTTCCGTCCATATCATCTTTCCCGCCATCACCATCGGGCTCGCCTGCTATCTCGTGGTGCTCGAGGGGCTGTGGCTGTGGCGGGGCAGGGACGCCTACCGCGAACTTTACCGTTTCTGGTCGGGAATCTTTGCGGTCAACTTTGCCATGGGCGTCGTCTCGGGCATCGTCATGGCCTATCAGTTCGGCACCAACTGGAGCCATTTCTCGACCTTTGCCGGTTCGATCACCGGGCCGTTGCTGGCCTATGAAGTGATGACCGCCTTCTTTCTCGAGGCCGGGTTTCTCGGGGTGATGCTGTTCGGTTGGGACCGGGTCGGGCGCGGGCTGCATTTCTTCGCGACCATCATGGTGGCGCTCGGGACGCTGATTTCCTCGTTCTGGATTCTGGCCTCGAACAGCTGGATGCACACGCCGCAGGGTCACGAGATCATCGACGGGAAGGTGGTGCCGGTGGACTGGTTCGCGGTGATCATGAACCCCTCGTTTCCCTATCGGCTGACCCATATGGCCACGGCCGCCTTTCTTTCGACCGCGCTTTTCGTCGGCGCCGCGGCGGCCTGGCATCTGCTGCGCAGGAACGACAGCGAGCCGGTGCGGCGCATGTTCTCCATGGCCATGTGGATGGTGGTTCTGGTCACGCCGGTGCAGATCCTGATCGGCGACCTGCATGGGCTCAACACGCTCGAACACCAGCCGGCCAAGATCGCCGGGATGGAGGGGCACTGGCGCAACGAACCCGGCAAGGGCGCGCCGCTGATCCTGTTCGGCTGGCCCGACATGGAGGCCGAGGAGACGCGCTTTGCGCTCGAGGTGCCGCGCCTCGGCAGCCTGATCCTCACCCACAGCCTCGACGGGCAGTATCCGGGCCTCGCCGATTTCCCGCCCGAGGACCGGCCGAATTCGCTGATCATCTTCTGGAGCTTCCGCGTAATGGTGGGGCTTGCGGTGCTCATGCTGGCGCTCGGGATCTGGAGTGTCTGGCGACGCTGGCGCGGCACGCTTTACCAGCCGGGATGGTTTCTGCGCTTCGCGCTGGTGATGGGGCCCTCGGGGCTCATCGCGCTGCTTGCCGGGTGGTTCACGACTGAAATCGGACGTCAGCCCTGGATCGTCCACGGGGTGATGCGCACGAAGGACGCGGTCTCGGATCACTCGACATTGATGCTCTCGGTTTCGCTCGTGGTGTTCATCGTGGTCTATTTCGTCGTCTTCGGCGCGGGAACCCGCTACATGTTGCGGCTCGTGGCGAGCGGACCGCGGCTCGGCACCGACGAGGGCCGGCCCCGCCAGCGCCCGGACGCACGGCCCGCGCGGCCGCTTTCGGCGGTCGAAGGCCCGGCCGGCCGCCCCGACACCGGGCCTGATACTGGGCCCGACACTGGGCCCGACACCGGGGGAGACAACCGATGACCCTCGACCTTCCGCTTCTCTGGACCCTCATCATCGCTTTCGGGCTGATGATGTATGTCATCACCGACGGGTTCGATCTCGGCATCGGCATCCTGTTCCCCTTCGTGCGCCGGCGTGGGGACCGCGACCTGATGGTGAACAGCGTCGCCCCGATCTGGGACGGGAACGAAACCTGGCTCGTGCTGGGCGGAGCGGGGCTTTTTGCGGCCTTTCCGCTGGCCTATGCGGTGATCCTGAGCGCGCTTTACATCCCCTTCATCCTGATGCTGGTGGGGCTGATCTGGCGCGGGGTCTCGTTCGAGTTCCGCATCAAGGCGGATGATGCGCACCGTCCCTTCTGGGACCGGGCCTTTGCCGCCGGATCCTATACGGCCGCCTTCACGCAGGGAGTGGCGCTCGGCGCCTTCATCAGCGGCTTCCGGGTCGAGAACGGCGTGCATGCGGGCGGGCCGCTCGACTGGCTGACCCCGTTCAACCTGTTCGTGGGGCTCGGGGTGGTGATCGCCTATGCGCTGCTCGGGGTGACCTGGCTCGTGCTCAAGACCGAGGGCGACCTGCAGGCGCGCATGCGCGACCTCGGCCGTCCGGTCACCGGCGCGGTGTTCCTTGCCATCATCGCCGTCAGCCTCTGGACGCCGCTTGAACATCCCGATGTGGCGGCGCGCTGGTTCTCGACCCCGAACCTGTTCTATTTCGCCCCGGTGCCGGTGCTGGTGGTGCTGGCCACCTGGCTGCTGCTGCGCGCGCTTTCCGGGCAGCGGCAGGCGGCACCCTTCGGGCTGGCGCTGCTGCTGCTGTTCCTCGGCTATTCCGGCCTCGCAATCAGTCTCTGGCCCAATATCATCCCGCCCGATGTGTCGATCTGGGAGGCCGCCGGGCCGGAATCGAGCATGGGCTTCACCCTGGTCGGGGCACTGATCGTCATTCCGATCATCCTCGCCTATTCCGGCTGGTCCTATTACGTCTTCCGCGGCAAGGTGAAACCGGAGGAAGGTTACTGATGACCGGGCGCGGGGGCAGGGCCGGGCTCTGGCTGCGCCGTATCGGCTGGATGCTGCTGTTCTGGGTCGCGGGGGTGCTCGTGCTTGGCATCATCGCGCTGCTGCTGCGGCTGCTGATGAACTCGGCCGGGCTCACCGCCTGACTGCGCCGGGTGCGGAGCGTTCGGCGACACCGGCCCCTGCCTGCTGCGCAAGCGCGAAAATCGCGGATACATCGAGATGCGCCTCGACATGTTCGGCCAGCCGGTCGAGCACCTCGTCCAGCATCTGCCCCCAGTCGCGGACCACCGGCGTGGCGCCGAGGCGGGACAGCCAGCGGCGCCGGAAACCGTCATCGGCAAGGACCTCCGCCCGCGCCATGCCCTCGATCCGCCCGTCCGCCGCATCCGCCTCGGAAAGGCCGAGCCCCGGAACGTCTGCGCCGCCCGGCTCCGCGAGCCGCTGTCCCAGCATCAGCCGGCCCGCGCCAAGCCCGAGGATACGCCCGCCACGGCGATGATGCGCACGAAGGTCCACGTCCCAGCCCTCGGCGCGCAGAACGGCAAGGTCGGCCTGCGGCGCGGCGCTGTCAGGGATGATGACCAGAGCCACCTCGGGGATGGCCTCGCCGGGCTGAACCATGGAAAACCGCACGTCGGGTTCCAGCCGCAGCGGATCCAGCGCATCGAAACCGGCGATGCGCGGCAGGGCAAGACAGCAGATCCGCAGCCTTCCCCCGCCGCCGGCATTGGCGCCGCCGCTCGAAAGCGCCAGCGTGTCCTCGGCCGGCAGCAGGCGCGCGTCGGAAAACCAGGGCAGCACGCCGAAGCTGCGCCAGCCGCTGCGTTCCTCGATCATCCGGCAGCCCTCACGGAAAAGATCGGGATCACCCCGGAAGCGATTGATGATAAAGCCATGAACCATCCCCGCATCCTGCGGGTCGAGCACCGCCCGCGTGCCGACGATCTGGGCAATGACGCCGCCGCGGTCGATATCGCCGGTCAGCACCACGGGCACACCGGCGGCACGCGCAAATCCCATGTTGGCGATGTCGCCCCGGCGCAGATTGACCTCGGCCGCGCTGCCCGCTCCCTCGACGATGACAAGCTCGGCCCGCGCTTGGAGTCGTGCGAAACTGGCCAGCACCGCGTCCAGAAGCTGCGGTTTCAGCCTGGCATAATCCCGCGCCGCGAATGCCCCGAGCGGCCGGCCCTGCACCACGACCTGCGAGCCGGTTTCCGAGCGCGGCTTCAGCAGGACCGGGCTCATGTCACTGTCCGCCGCGGCCCCGCAGGCCAGCGCCTGCAACGCCTGCGCAGTGGCGACTTCATGCCCGGCGGCGGAAAGCCTCGTGTTGTTCGACATGTTCTGCGGCTTGAACGGCAGCACCGTGATCCTGCGCCGGCGCGCCGCCCGGCAAAGCCCCGCAACCAGAAGCGACTTGCCGACATCCGATCCGGTGCCCTGGATCATGACGGCGGGCATCAGAACTCGACGCCGGGCTGCGCCTTGATACCTGCGCGGAAGGGGTGCTTCACCACCGTCATTTCGGTGACCAGATCGGCGGCGGCGATCAGTTCGGGCCGGGCGTTGCGCCCGGTCAGGACCACATGGGTCATGGGCGGCTTTTCGGCGGCAAGGAAACCCACCACCTCCTGCAGGTCGAGGTACTCGTAGCGCAGCGCGATGTTGATCTCGTCCAGCAGAACCATGCGGTTGCGGCTGTCGCGGATCAGCTCCTTCGCCTTGTCCCAGGCGGCACCGGCGGCAGCGCGGTCGCGGGCCAGATCCTGCGTCTCCCAGGTGAATCCCTCGCCCATGGTGTGAAAGGCGCAGAGATCGCCGAACCGGGCCGTGATCAGGTCGCGCTCCCCGCTGTAGCGCGCGCCCTTGACGAACTGCACCACCGCGCAGGGATACCCGTGGGCAAGACAGCGCAGGATCATGCCGAACGCCGAGGAGCTTTTCCCCTTGCCCGGGCCCGTCAGCACGATGACCAGCCCCTTTTCGCCGGTTTTCTCCTCCATCATCCGGTCGCGCGCCGCCTTGATCTTTGCTTTTTTCGCCGCGTGGGCGGCGGCCTCCTCGGCGCTGGGTTCGGTCATGGCGGCACTCGCTCGGCATAAAGGGGATCGGATCATGCACTATCGCAGGCCGAGGGCCTGCAGGACAACCCCCCTCGCCGCAGTCGCCCGGCCTTCTTCTGGCAGAAATATCCCGGGGGTGAATTGGCCGGCAGGCCAAGAGGGGGCAGCGCCCCCTTCCTTGCGCCGCGCGCACGCCCGCCCCGCTCAGGGCAGGGCATAGGCGATGATGCTGTCTCCGGGGCGCGTGCCGGTCGAGCCGTGGCCGCCCGCGACCACGACCAGATACTGCCGCCCGTCCGCACCCTCATAGGTGGAGGGCGTGGCCTGGCCCCCGGCGGGCAGGCGCGCACGCCAGAGCTCCTCGCCGCTGTTCACGTCATAGCCGCGCACGTAATCGTCCAGCGTCCCGGACAGGAAGGCGACACCGCCCGCGGTCATGATCGGCCCGCCGATTCCCGGCACGCCCATCTCGAAGGGCAGCGCAAGCCGCCCCGACAGGTCGCGCACGGTTCCGTTCACATGGCGGTAAAGGATGTCGCCGCTGGTCAGGTCCGCCGCCGCGACATAGCCCCAGGGCGGCTGCTGGCAGGGCAGGCCGAGCGGCGAGGTGAAGGGCCCGATCATCGCCGCATAGGGGGCGCCGAAATTCTCGTTGAAGATCGGGTCGCCCTCCTGCGTCACCACACGCGACATCTCGTCGGCACGCTTTTCCATGGTGACGGTAAAGGCAAGGTAGACCGGCATTCCGAACAGGATCCCGCGTTCCGGATCGACCGCCACGCCGCCCCAGTTGAAGGTGCCGAAATTGCCGGGATAGACCAGCGTGCCGCGCTCGGTGGGCGGGGTGAAGGGCCCCTCGTAGTCGAGCTGGCGGAACCGGATGCGGCAGTAAAGCTGGTCAAACAGCGTGGTGCCCCACATGTCGGCCTCGCGCAGCACCGGCGGCATGAAGCTCAACGCCGAATGCGGCTGGGTCGGGGCGGCATGGTCGCCCTCGACCGTGGTCTGCGGCGCGGGCTGTTCGGAAACCGGCAGCACCGGCTCGCCGGTCTCGCGGTTCAGCACGAAGACCTCGCCCTGCTTGGTCGGCGCCACGAGCGCCGGGACCGCTTCGCCGCCGATCTCGAGGTTGATCAGGTTCGGCTGGGCGGGAACGTCGTAATCCCAGAGGTCGTGATGCACGGTCTGGAAATCCCAGACCACCCGCCCGCTGGAGGCATCGAGCGCCAGGATCGAGGACGAGAACCGCTCGGTGTTCTCACCGCGCCCGCCGCCGTACTGGTCGGGCGATTCGTTGCCCATGGGCAGATAGATCAGGTCAAGGTCGGGGTCATAGGAGGCCACGCTCCAGGAATTCGGGGCGTTGTGGCTGTAGGCCTCGTCATTGGCGATCGGCATGGTCGCATCGGGGTTCTTGCTGTCGAAATTCCAGACCAGTTCCCCGGTATAAAGGTCATAGGCGCGGATCACCCCCGAGGGCGAGGCGACCGAGGCATTGTCGTTCACCGCGCCGTTCACGATGACCAGGCTTTCGGTGACGATCGGGGGCGATGTCGCATAGAACGACCCGGGCGTGATATTGGGCATGTTCGCCCAGAGGTTGATGGTGCCGTTCCCGCCGCCGAAGCCCGGGCAGATCTCGCCGGTCTGCGCGCTGATGGTGATGAGCCGCCCGTCCGATGTCGGCACGAACAGCCGTTCGAGGCACTGGCCGGGCAGGGTCACGTCCTCGGGCACGTCCTTGCGGGTGACGACCGGATTGGGCGCACCGGCCTCCGCGCCGCCCGTCACCACGTTCTGCGGCACGCCGGCGGCATCGGTGGTTGCCTCGGCGGCGCTCGACGCGACAAGTTCGTCGGGCGAGGAGGCCGGCGCCGCATCACCGGTGGCCAGGGTGACATTGTCGGGCAAATCCCCGGCTTCAGCCCGGTGATAGGACACGCCGCGGCAGGTCATGTGCTGGGTGGTCGCGGTCGGCGGCTGTTTCAGTTGCGGATCGAACCGCCATTTCTCCTCGCCGGTGGTGGCATCGAGCGCGATCACGGTGGAAAACGGGGTGCAGATATACATGGTGTCGTCGATCACGAGCGGCGTGACCTCGTAGGTGGTCTCCTCGGGGTCGACGCCGCTGCGGGTCTCGCCCGTGCGATAGGTCCAGGCGACCTCGAGCGCGCCGACATTTTCCGGCGTGATCTGCGCCAGCGGCGAATAGCGCTGCCCGGCATTGGTGCGCCCATAGGCCCACCATTCACCATCGGGCACGCCCGCGTCGGGCTGGTCCGCGGCCACCGTGACCCGCTCGCCCAGGTTGCCCGGCGTGTCATGGGGGTTCGAGAAGGCCGAATAGAGCGCGACTCCGCCCGCGATCACGAGCGACAGGGCAAGGATGCCGCTATTGAGCTCATAACCGCCCCGCGCCCCTTCACGCCCGGATTCGGGGCGCATGGCGCGCACCATCCACGGCAGCAGCATCAGCACGCCGAGCACCGCCAGAAGCGCTCCGCGCGGCGCCAGCGCCCACCAGTCGAAACCGGCCTCGCCGATCGACCAGACCAGCGTCAGCAGCAGCGTCACCCCGTAAAGGCCGATGCCGAAACGGTTGCGCCGCCAGGTCAGGACGCTCGCACCAAGCAACAGCAGGCCGAGCAGGACATAGAACCAGGAGCCGCCCACCGCGGCGAGCCATATCCCCCCCGCCGTCACGATCAGACCGACAAGAAAGACGAGCAGGGAAATGATGATGCGATACACTGTCGGCTCCGTTCATTATCCGTTGCGCTTCGGCCCGCTCCGGTGCAGTCCGATTGACTCAACGCCCCGTCAGCGCCTCGGTTCCATGATTTTCCGCCGCGCCGCGCCCGGACAGGGTTGATTTCCCCGATTTTTCCGTGGTTCCCCGCGGGGCGTGCCTCTCCCGGATTGCTCCCGGGGCGCCGATCGGCGAAGCTGTGCCATGGCCAGGCTGCATCCTGAATTCTTCCTCCGTCTCTATTTCTCGGACACCGACAAGCTCGGTCCCGGCAAGGCGGCGCTGCTTGCGGGCATCGAGCGCACCGGGTCGATATCGGCCGCGGGGCGCGAGATGGGCATGAGCTACAAACGTGCGTGGTCGCTGGTCGAGGACATGAACGCGATGTTCCGCGAGCCGCTCGTGCAGAGCAGCCGCGGCGGGGCCGGGGGCGGCCATGCGCGCCTGACCGCCGTCGGGCGCGAGGTGCTCGAACTGTTCGAAGCCATTGAGGCCGCGGCGGCCGAGGTCAACGCGGCGCGGATCGCGCGCATGAAAGCGCTGCTTGCCCGCAAGGCGGATTGATTTTCCGCTTGCGCGCCTGCGCGGTTTCGATATGTTCCACGGGACATAACGCCAGGCCACGAACCCGTCCCGCACGCACCACTATCATCATACGGACCCATACGGAGCTTTAGCCATGCGCAACGCGAGTGCCGCCCTTGCCCTGCTGATCGGAATCGGGGGCGGACTGCCTGCCGCCGCAGAGGAGGTCGTGGTCTTTGCCGCCGCCTCGCTCAAGACCGCGCTTGACGAGATTGTGACCGATTTCGAGGCAAAGACCGGCGACAGGGTGCTCGTCAGCTATGCCGGCTCGAACGCGCTCGCGCGGCAGATCCTCGGCGGTGCGCCGGCCGACATTTTCATATCCGCCTCGCAGGAATGGATGGACGAGGTCGAAAAGGGCGGCGAGGTCGCCGGCGACAGCCGGGTCGATCTTCTGGGCAACACGCTTGTCCTGGTCGCCCATGACGACGATGTTGCTCCGCTCACGCTTGACGCCGATACGGATCTGGCCGGGCTGATCGGTGACGAAAAACTCGCCATGGCGCTGGTCGACTCGGTCCCGGCCGGGCAATACGGACGGCAGGCGCTGACCAGTCTCGGGCTTTGGGACGAGGTGGAAGGGTCGGTCGCGCAGGCGGACAACGTGCGTGCAACGCTTGCGCTCGTCGCGATGGGCGAGGCGCCCTTCGGAATCGTCTATGCCACCGACGCGGCGGCCGAACCGGCGGTTCATGTGATCGGAACCTTTCCCGCCGACAGCCACGATCCGGTAAGCTATCCGGCGGCGCTGCTGAAAGCGGCCGGCGACGGGGCGGACGACACCTTCTTCAACGCGCTGCGTGACCCCGACGCCACGCGGATCTTCGCAGAACATGGTTTCGAGACCCTGAACTGAGGCGCGCATGGACTGGCTCGGCCCCGAGGAATGGAGCGCGCTGCGCCTGTCGCTGCGCGTCTCCTTCTGGGCCACGATCGCGAGCCTGCCGGTGGCGCTGTTCGTCGCCCATGCGCTGGCGCGCTGGCGCTTTCCGGGGCACGGGATGCTGAACGGGCTTGTCCATCTGCCGCTGGTGCTGCCGCCGGTCGTGACCGGTTATCTTCTGCTTGTCGCCTTCGGGCGGCGGGGATTTCTCGGCCCCTGGCTGCATGACTGGTTCGGCATCGTGTTTTCCTTTCGCTGGACCGGCGCGGCGCTTGCGGCGGCGGTGATGGCCTTTCCGCTCATGGTGCGGGCGATCCGCCTTTCCATCGAGGCGGTGGACCCCCGGCTCGAGGCCGCCGCCGGGAGCCTCGGCGCCTCGCGTTTCTGGGTCTGGATCACGGTGACGCTGCCCCTGATCCTGCCCGGCGTGCTGGCCGGCGCGGTCCTTGCCTTTGCCAAGGCGATGGGGGAATTCGGCGCCACCATTACCTTCGTGTCCAACATCCCCGGCGAGACCCGGACCCTGCCCACGGCGATCTACAGCTTCCTGCAGGTGCCGGGCGGCGAGGCGGCGGCGGCGCGCCTTGTTCTGGTCGCGGTCGTGCTGGCGATGGGGGCACTGATCCTCTCCGAGTGGCTCGCGCGGCGCATCGCCCGACGGATCGCTGCGCGATGACGCTCTCGGTCGCCCTCCGCCACCGCTTTGCCGGTTTTGATGTCGACCTCGACTTCGAGGCGCCAAAGGGGGTGACGGTGCTGTTCGGCCCGTCGGGCGCTGGGAAATCCACGGTGCTGAACGCGGTTGCGGGCCTGTTTCACCCCGAACACGCGCGCATCACGCTCGACGGAACGGTGCTGAGCGACACCGGACGGCGCATTTCGGTGGCCGCGCATCGCCGCCGGCTCGGCGTGATCTTTCAGGACGGGCGGCTGTTTCCCCATCTCACTGTTCGCCAGAACCTGCGCTATGGCCGCTGGTTCCTGCGCGGCAGGTCCCGCCCCGGATCGTGGGCGGCGGCGCGGCGCGAAAGCGACGTGATCGAGATGCTGGGCATCGGGCCGCTTGTCGGGCGCATGCCGGGCACGTTGTCGGGCGGCGAGCGGCAGCGCGTCGCCATCGGCCGCGCGCTTCTGGCGGAGCCGCGGCTCATCCTGGCGGACGAGCCGCTTTCAGCGCTGGATGACGCGCGCAAGGCCGAGATCCTGCCCTATTTCGAACGGCTGCGCGATGAACTGCGGGTGCCGATGCTCTATGTCAGCCACTCCGCCCCGGAGGTCGCGCGGATCGCGACCACGGTTGCCCTGCTCGGGCGGGGGCGGCTTCTGCAGATCGGACCGGCGGCCGAGGTGCTCTCGGCGCCGGCGGCGGTCGCGGGGGCGGGACGCGAGGCGGGGGCGGTGATTTCGGCGCGGGTGCTGCGGCATCACGCGGACGGGATCACCGAACTCGACGCCGGCGGCGTGGCGCTATTCCTGCCCCTGGTCAACGCCCGGCCCGGCGCGCGGCTGCGGCTGCGCATCGCCGCCTCGGACGTGATCCTCGCGCGCGAGCGCCCCGCGGGGCTTTCCGCCCTCAACATGCTGCCCGGCGTGGTCGAATCCCTGCACGAGGATGGCAATGTCGTCGTGGTGCGGCTCAACACGGCGGCGGGTGCGCTGCTGTCGCGCATCACCCATCGCTCCTGCAGCGCGCTCGACGTCCGGCCGGGGGCGCGGCTGGTCGCCATCGCGAAGTCGCTCTCGCATGCGCCCGAGGACATCGGCACGCCCTTCTGCGACATTCCCCGGACCGCGTGACGAAAGCCATGCGCAGCCCCGAATCCGGCCGCGCCCATCTGCCGCACCGGGTGGCCGCATCGGGCGACAAACCCGCAAGGTCGGGCTAGAGTGACCGGGCAGAGTCGGGCGCGGGACGGATCCGGCAGGCGGGTATGAAAGGACACAGGATGACAGATCACAACATCACTGCGGGGCTTGCGGCCGGAATGCTCGGGGCGCTGTTTGCCATGCCGGCGCTGGCGCAACCGCAGCCAACCGTGCCCGATCCCGAGGCGCTCGAGATCGCCAACGGATTCGACCACATCGGAGCCGAGGTTCACGAGCTCGTTCTGGACGGGCGGCCGGTGTTCTATATCGACGAAGGCGACCCCGAGGGGCGCGCCGTGGTGTTTCTGGGCGGGCAGGGGACCAGCCTCGCCGCGTTCCAGCTGACCGAATTCAACCGCTCGCTGCGGGAATCGCTCGGCCTGCGGATGATTTCGGTCGAGCGCAACGGATTCGGGGAATCGCCCTTCAACCCGGAACTCGGCTACAGCGATTACGCCGCCGAGATCCTCTATGTGCTCGATCATCTCGACGTGGATGACTTCGCCATCGTCGCGATCTCGGGCGGGGGCGCCTATGCCGCGCATCTTGCCGCGACGGCGCCGGAGCGGGTGACTTCGCTGCATCTGGCCGCTGCCGTATCACGCACCTTGCCGACCCGCTCCGAGCCCGCC
Source organism: Pontibaca methylaminivorans (assembly GCF_900156525.1). NCBI lineage: Bacteria > Pseudomonadati > Pseudomonadota > Alphaproteobacteria > Rhodobacterales > Roseobacteraceae > Pontibaca > Pontibaca methylaminivorans. The sequence goes on along the minus strand of NZ_FTPS01000001.1, from coordinate 359,844 downwards.
AACTGCGACCTCTCGCTCGAGGACATGGCGGCGCAGCTCGAGGATTTCACGCATAGCCCCAAGGACTGGTGGGGCGTGCCGGATTCGCCGGTGCTGATCGTCCCGGGCTGGCAGGCGCAGGCCTATGCCGATGCGACGCGGTCCTTCTATGTGAACGGGCAGCTTGGCAATGCCACGGCGCTTGCGGCCGAATACCTGCGCCCCTGCGGCGACGATGCGGTGGCCGATGCGGAAAAGATCACCGCGCCGGCCTATCTCTACTGGGGCGAGGATGACGAAAGCGTGCCGGTCGCGGAAATGGCGCAGTGGCAGGAGGCGCTCGGGAACGTGGTGCGCGCCACGGTCTATCCGGGGCAGGGACACACGGTGCAATATCGCCAGTGGGACCAGATTCTTGCCGACATCGCCGGGCTTGGCGATTACACGGTGGTGTGCCGCGACGACAGCACCCGGCTGGTGGCGTCGGATGATGTCGGCGAGGATGAATTCCTCGGCAACTGCGCCTGGAAGGCGGCCGAATAGGGCGGGGAGCGGCGCCGGGTCTTGCGGCCCGGCTTGAAGCGGGACGGGCTTGCGCGGGGACGGTTCATGGTTTCATGCCGGCCCCCCGCGCGGCGGTCCGGCCCGCGGTTTCGGTCTGGCGCATTTTCCTGTAGGATAATAAGAGACGCGCAACGAAAGAGAGGTCGTCATGGCTGAAACGTGCAGAAAGGTCGCCTCGGTCGATCCGGTCTGGGACCGCATCCGCGACGAGGCGGAGGAGGCCATCCGCAACGAGCCGCTGATGGGCGGGCTGGTCCATGCCTGTATCCTGCACCACAAGACACTGGCGAATGCGCTGTCCTACCGGTTCGCGGCCAAGCTCTATTCGAACGAGATGTCCATGGTGATCCTGCGCGAGATCGCGGCGGAAGCCTATGCCGACGCCCCCGAACTGATCGACGCGGCGCGCGCGGATGTGGTCGCGGTCTATGAGCGCGACCCGGCCTGCTATCGCCTGTTGCAGCCGATCCTGTTCTTCAAGGGCTACCAGGCGATCCAGGCCTATCGGATCGGCCATTGGCTCTGGACCCGCGGCAAGGTGGATCTGGCCTATTTCATCCAGATGCGCGTATCCGAAATCTTCGGCGTCGATATTCATCCCGCCGCCCGGATCGGCAAGGGGGTGATGATCGACCATGCGCATTCCATCGTCATCGGCGAAACGGCGGTGGTCGGCGACAACGTGTCGATGCTGCATTCGGTGACGCTTGGCGGGACCGGCAAGGAAAAGGAAGACCGCCACCCCAAGATCGGCGACGGGGTGCTGATCGGCGCCGGCGCGAAGGTGCTTGGCAATATCCGGATCGGCGAATGCAGCCGGATCGCCGCCGGTTCGGTGGTGCTGAAGGACGTGCCGCCCTTTACCACGGTGGCCGGGATCCCGGCGCGGATCGTGGGCGAATCGGGCTGCGAACAGCCCTCGGTCAGCATGAACCAGATGTTTCCGGGCCAGGAATGACCGCCGCGGGGGGGCCATTCCTAACGGTCAGGGATGAAGGAAAGGCGGGCCGGGGTCCGCCTTTTTCATGTTTGGCCGCTTGTCGTTCAGCCGCTTGTCCCTGTGACGTCGGCCGTCAGGCCAGCATGGAGAGCGGGTGCTCGATATTGTCGACGATGGCCTTCAGCAGCTTTGCGCCCAGTGCCCCGTCGATGACCCGGTGATCGACCGACAGCGTCACCGACATCATGGTGGCGGTCCCAAGCGCTCCGTCCTTGCCGACCACCGGTTTCTTCACCCCGGCCCCGACCGCGAGGATCGCGCCATGCGGCGGGTTGATCACGGCATCGAAATTCTCGATCCCGAACATGCCGAGGTTGGAGACCGCAAAGCTGCCGCCCTGATATTCATGCGGGGCAAGGCGGCGTTCGCGGGCGCGGGCCGCCAGATCCTTCATCTCGGCCGAGAGCGCGGAAAGCGATTTCTTGTCCGCGTCCTGAAGCACCGGCGTGAAAAGCCCCCCCTCGATCGCCACCGCCACCGCGACGTCCGAGGGTTCCATCTGCAGGATCCGGTCTCCGGCCCAGACGGCGTTCGCCTCGGGGACGGCCTGCAGGGCAAGGGCGCTGGCCTTGATGATGAAATCATTGACCGAAAGGCGCACCTCGCGATGCTGCAACTGCGCATTCATCTCCGAGCGCAGCTTCAGCAGCGCGTCGAGGCGGATATCGCGGCGCAGGTAGAAATGCGGAATGGTCTGCTTGGCCTCGACCAGCCGCGCGGCGATGGTCTTGCGCATCCCGTCGAGCGCGACCTCGCGATAGGGGCGGTCGGCGTAAAGCCGCATGACCATATCGGCCGAGGGTCCGGCAGCGGGCGCCGGGGCGGATGCGGGCGCGGCCTCCGGTGCCGCGGCGCCATGTGCCGGGGCTTTCGCCTGCTGCGCGGGCGCGGCTTCGATATCGGCGCGAATGATCCGTCCCCGCGGGCCGGAGCCGGTGATCTGCGCGAGATCGAGCCCCTTTTCGGCCGCAAGCCGGCGCGCAAGCGGCGAGGCAAAGATCCGCGCCTCCCCGCCCGTGGCCGTATCCGCCGCCTGGGCCGGGGAGGACGGCTCATCGGCCGTGCTGTCTTTTGCCGCGCGGCCCGCATCATCGCCCGACTCCCCGGAAGCCGGGGCAGGGGCGGGAGCGGGGTCGGAATCCGGGGCGGGGGCGCTTTCGATGTCCTCGGCGCCTTCGCCCTCGGCCAGCAGCACCGCGATGGGGGTGTTCACCTTGATCCCTTCGGTTGCGTCCGCGACCAGAAGCTTTCCGATGGTGCCGTCATCCACCGCCTCGAATTCCATCGTTGCCTTGTCGGTCTCGATCTCGGCCAGAAGGTCGCCCGCCGCCACCGCGTCGCCCTCCTTCACCAGCCATTTCGCCAGCGTGCCCTCTTCCATGGTCGGAGAAAGGGCCGGCATCAGGATTTCCGTCGGCATCTGTCGTCCCTCCTCAGCTATAGGTGACCTTGCGCACCGCCTCGATCACCTCGTCGGTGCTGGTCAGCGCCAGTTTCTCGAGATTGGCGGCATAGGGCAGCGGCACGTCCTTGCCGGTGCAGTTGATCACCGGCGCGTCGAGCCAGTCGAACGCCTCCTGCATCAGCACCGAGCTGATGTAGCTCCCGACCGAACCCTGCGGCCAGCCTTCCTCGACGGTGACGCAGCGATTGGTCTTCTGCACCGAGCGGATGATGGTTCCCGTGTCCATCGGCCGCAGGCTGCGCAGGTCGATCACCTCGGCCGAGATTCCGTCACCCGCCAGCCGCTCGGCCGCCTCGAGCGCATAGGTCATGCCGATGCCGAAGCTGACGATGGTGACATCCGTGCCCTCGCGCCAGATCCGGGCCTTGCCGAACGGGACGGTGTAATCCTCGATGTCGGGCACCTCGAAATTGCGCCCGTAGAGGATTTCGTTCTCGAGAAAGATTACCGGGTTCGGATCGCGGATCGCGGTCTTGAGCAGACCCTTCGCATCCGAGGCGCAATAGGGCATCGCCACCTTGAGGCCGGGCACCTGCATGTACCAGGCGGCATAGTCCTGGCTGTGCTGGGCAGCGACGCGGGCGGCGGCGCCGTTCGGGCCGCGGAACACCATCGGCGCGCCCATCTGCCCGCCCGACATGTAAAGCGTCTTGGCGGCCGAATTCACGATCTGATCAATCGCCTGCATGGCGAAGTTGAAGGTCATGAATTCGACGATCGGGCGCAGCCCGCCAAAGGCGGCGCCGACCGCGAGCCCGGCAAAGCCGTGTTCGGTGATCGGCGTGTCGATCACCCGCCGCGCGCCGAATTCGTCAAGCAGCCCCTGGCTGATCTTGTAGGCGCCCTGGTACTCGGCGACCTCCTCGCCCATCAGGAACACGGTCTCGTCGCGGCGCATTTCCTCGGCCATGGCGTCGCGCAGCGCCTCGCGCACGCTCTGGTGCTTCATCTGCGTGCCTTCGGGCCAGTCCGGCGACAGTTCCTGCCCGGCGCCCGTGTTCTCGCCCGTGTCCTCGCCACTGTCCTCGCCATTGTCCTTGTCCGCGCGGTCCCCGGCGGCGGGGGCGGGACCGGCGGGCGCCTTCTTCGCGGCGGCCGGGGCCGAAGCGGGGGCAGGGGCGGCGGCGGACGCGTTCGGTTCCGGCACGTCCTCCATGCTCTCGCCATCCTCGAGCAGCACGGCGATCGGCGTATTGACCGCGATCCCCTCGGCCCCGGCCGCGACCAGGATCCGCCCGATCCGGCCCTCGTCCACGGCCTCGAATTCCATGGTCGCCTTGTCGGTCTCGATCTCGGCGATGATGTCGCCCGAGGCGACCGTGTCGCCTTCCTTTACCAGCCATTTCGCCAGCGTGCCTTCCTCCATGGTGGGGGACAGCGCGGGCATGAGGATTTCGGTTGCCATCGGTTTCTACTCCTTCTCACGCGCCGGGCTGGTCGGCTTCGGCATAGACATCGGTCCAGAGCTCTTCCAGCGGCGGCTCGGGACTGTCCTTGGAGAACTCGGCCGCCTCATTGACCACGGCCCTGATCTCCTTGTCGATGGCTTTCAGATCGTCATCGCTCGCGTGTTTTCCCTGCAGCAGCAGGCTGCGCACATGTTCGATGCAATCGCGGGTCTCGCGCACCTGCTGCACTTCGTCGCGGGTGCGGTACTTGGCCGGATCGGACATGGAATGGCCGCGATAGCGGTAGGTCATGACTTCGAGGATATAGGGCCCCTTGCCGGCGCGGCAGTGGGCGACCGCCTTTTCCCCGGCCTCCTTGACCGCCAGCACATCCATGCCGTCCACCTGTTCGCCGGGGATGCCGAAGGCCGCGCCACGGGTATAGAGCTCGGGCGTGGAGGTCGAGCGTTTCTGTGCCGTGCCCATGGCATAGCGGTTGTTCTCGATCACGAAGATCACCGGCAGCTTCCACAGCGCGGCCATGTTGAAGGTCTCGTAGATCTGGCCCTGATTGGCGGCGCCATCGCCGAAATAGGTGAAGGTGACGCGCCCGTTTCCCTTGTACTGATCGGCGAATGCCAGCCCGGCGCCGATCGGCACCTGCGCGCCGACGATGCCATGGCCGCCGTAGAAGTTCTTTTCGCGGCTGAACATGTGCATCGAGCCGCCCTTGCCCTTGGAGTAGCCGCCGACGCGGCCGGTGAGTTCGGCCATCACGCCGCGCGGATCCATGCCGGTGGCCAGCATGTGCCCGTGATCGCGATAGGACGTGATCTGCTTGTCGCCGTCCTCGGCCGCGGCGGCGAGCCCGACCACCACCGCCTCCTGGCCGATATACAGATGACAGAACCCCCCGATCAGCCCCATTCCGTAAAGCTGGCCGGCCTTTTCCTCGAACCGCCGGATCAGCAGCATTTCGCGGTAGTAACGTTTCAGATCCTCGGCGGCGACATTCGTCTTGCGGGTGGTTGTTCGGGCAGCCATGGGGCCTGCATCTCCCTCTGTCTGGACAGATAACGGTGTGGGCGGATCCGGCAGATCCGGGCGCATGATCACACCATATTGACTCGGCTCGTGCCGCCCGTCCAGAGCGGCAGTATGCAAACGCATGCCGTCAACGGATCACCAGTTCGTCCGCCCGCAGAAGCCCGAGCACCGAACGCGCCTGCTGGTCGAGCAGGTCGAGGTCGAGATAATCATCGGACAGGCGGTGGGTGAGGTTCTCCATGTCGGCGATATCCGCCTGCATCGTGGCGAGCTGCGCCCGCAAGGTTTCGGTCTCGGCGGTGATCTCGATGCGGCGGAACAGCCCGTAATCGCCCTGCACCGCGGCAAAGGTGAAATAGCTGCACAGCAGAAAGGCAACGGTGAAGAAGATCAGGGCGCGGAACCCCGGGCGGCTGGAACGGATCAAGATGGCTCTGCCTCGTGCTGCACCCGTTGACGGGTATCCGGGCGCAGTATTGCACAGGTGATCGCGCTTGGGAATCCCCGCTGCAGCGCCTATCCTCTTTGGTGGAAGGAGGCCCGAGTCATGGCGCCGAATCGCCCCGTCCCGGCAGGTTCCGGGCTTCGAACCCATGAGGTTACGAACCAGCCGCTTCTGCCGGTCACGCGCGATCTCTGGGCCGGCGATGTGCCGCTGCGCGAGGCGGTCGCGCATTTCGGCGGCCGGGGCCGGTCGCTCGAGACGGCAGCCGCCGCCTATGGCAGCGCGGCGATGGTGCAGGCCGCGGCCGAGGCGCGGCGCGATCCGCCGCGCCTGCTTTCTTGGGACAGCGGCGGGCGGCGCCTGGACGAGGTCGCCTATAACGCCGGCTATCACCACTGCATGGAGACGGCGGCAAGGGCCGGTTATGCGGCCTCGGCCCGGGACGGCGCGCCGGGCGGGCAGGTGACGCACGCGGCCCATGTCTATCTGCTGAGCCAGATCGAGCCCGGCACCTGCTGCCCGCTGACCATGACCTATGCCGCCTGGCCGGCGCTCGGGGCGGATCCGGGACTGGCCGCGCTCTGGCAGCCGCGTCTTGCGGCGGCGGATTACGACCCGTCGCTGCGCCCGGTCGCGGAAAAAAGCGCGGTCACCATGGGCATGGCGATGACCGAAAAGCAGGGCGGCTCGGACCTGCGGGCCGTCACGACGCGGGCCGTCCGCGACGGCGATCACTATCGCCTGACCGGACATAAATGGTTCTGCTCGGCGCCCATGTCCGACGGATTCCTGACGCTGGCGCAGGCGCCGGGCGGGCTCACCTGTTTTGTCGTGCCGCGCTGGCTTTCGGGGGCCCGCAACGGCATCCGCCTGCAGCGGCTCAAGGACAAGCTCGGCAATCGCGCCAACGCCAGCGCCGAGATCGAATACGAGGATGCGCTCGCCTTTCGCCTCGGGGACGAAGGCGACGGGGTGCGCCGCATCATCGAGATGGTCCATCACACGCGGCTCGATACGGCGATCGCGCCGGCCGGGCTCATGCGGGCGGCGCTGGTGCGGGCGCTCTGGTGGGTGCGCGGACGCAGCGCCTTCCAGCGCCGTCTGATCGACCAGCCGCTCATGCGCCGGGTGCTGGCCGATATCGCGCTCGACTGCGAGGCGGCGCTGGCATCGGCCATGGCCATGGCGCGCGCCTTCGACGGAACCGGCGACGAGGATCGGGCGCTGGCCCGCGTCGGCGTCGCGCTGGCGAAGTTCCTCAACAACAAGCGCGCCGTGCCAGTGATCGCCGAGGCGATGGAGGTGCTGGGCGGCATGGGATATATCGAGGACACCGACCTGCCCATGTTCTACCGCGAGGCGCCGCTCAACGGCATCTGGGAAGGGTCGGGCAACGTGATCTGCCTTGATGTCCTGCGCACGTTGCAGCGCCAGCCGCTGGCGGGAGAGGCGCTCGACCACATGTTTGACGCGGCGCGGGGCATGGACCGCGGTTATGACGGCGCGCTCGAGCGCCACCGCGCCCGCTGGCGCTCCCTGCCGGGTGAGGCCGAGGCGCGCCTTTTCGCGGAAAGCCTTGCCACGCTGATGAGCGCGGCGGCGCTGATTCCGCTTGCCCCGGCCGCGGTTTCCGGGGGCTACGTGGCGACGCGGCTGGCCGAGGGGCGCGGGCGGATCGCCGGCGCATATGCGGGCCCGGGGCTGGACGAGGCGGCAATCCTTGCGCGGATCGGCTGAGCGCGGCCCGGGCTTGCCAAGCGGCGCACCCGCCTTAGTTCCACAGTGACAAGTCACAAGCTGCTGCAAGGAGCATCCGATGAGCGACAACAAGGAAAGCCTCTCCAACCTGCAAACCGCCCTGTCGATGGAGCTTTCGGCCGCGACCCAGTATCTGCTTCATGCGCATGTGCTGGACGACTGGGGGCTCGATCGCCTGTCCGGGCGGATGCACGAGGAGATGAACGAGGAACTCGGCCATGCCGGCAAATTCATCGACCGTATCCTGTTCCTGCGCGGCGAGCCGGTGATGGAGCCGCAGAAGAACCCGCGGCCCGCAAAGAACCTCAAAGACATGTTCGAAACCGACCGCAAGGACGAAAAGGACACGATCGCCTTTTACACCAAGGCCGCGCGCAGCGCCCGCGAGGCCGACGACATCGGCACGAGCCTGCTGTTCGAAAGCATCATCACCGACGAGGAGGGGCACTGGGACTGGCTCGACCAGCAGCTCGACCTGCTCGACCGGCTGGGCGAGCCGACCTTCATGGCCAAGTACATGAGCGGCGAGGCCGAGTGACCCATGCGCGCGCCACGGGTGAAATCGGGTGATCCGCCCGAAGCCCGCCTCGCCCGGGGGCGCGCCGTTCCGGCTTGGTCCGCGCCCGGGGCCGGGAAGGGATCAGCCGGCGCAGGAGGCCGTGTAGATGCTGTCGATCGCTTCGGAAAGGACGCGGTCGAATTCGGCTTCGGACTGGTCGGCCGAAAGCCCCTCGGTCAGGGCCCGCGAGAAGCTTGCGATGATGCCGCCGTTCTGCGCCAGCCGCTGGTTCGCCTCGTGCCGGCTGTAGCCGCCCGAAAGCGCCACGACCCGCATCACGCGCGGATGATCGACCAGCGGCCGGTAATGGTTCGCAACCTCGGGAAGCGTGAGCTTCAGCATCACCTCCACCCCCTCGGGCAGCTTGTCGAGCCGTGCCGCGATCTCGTCGCGCAGGATGGCCTCGGCCTCGGCCTTGTCGGGGATCGAGATGGTCACTTCGGGCTCGATGATCGGCACCAGCCCGTGGTCGAGGATCTGCTGCCCGACCTCGAACTGCTGGGCAACATTGGCCGCGATCCCGCGTGTATCGGCCGCGTCGATCACCGAGCGCATCTTGGTGCCGAAGATTCCGCCCTTTGCCGCGCGCTCCAGCAGCGCGTCGAGCCCCGGCATGGGCTTCATCAGGCGCATGCCGTCGGTTGTGTCGGCAAGCCCCTTGTCCACCTTGAGGAAGGGAACGACGCCGCGCTCCTGCCAGAGGAAATCCGCGCTCGGGCGGCCGTCGATCTCGCGGTCCATGGTGTTCTCGAACAGGATCGCGCCGATCACCCGGTCGCCCCGGAAGGCCGGGGATTTGACGATCCGGCTGCGCATCGCATGCACCAGGGCGAACATTTCCGCATCATCCGAATAGGCCGATTCGGGAATGCCGTAGAGCGCGAGCGCCTTGGGGGTCGAGCCTCCGCTCTGGTCGAGCGCGGCGATGAATCCCTTGCCGCTGCGCATCTGTTCCGCCTGTTTGCGATCCATGGTTCCGATCTCCTCGCTGTCCTCGTGATAGATGAGCACGCGCCGTCAAACGAACATGCCGACCCACTGCATAGGCAAGGGGTGCCCGGGGCGCAATCGGCATCACGCCGCGAAGCCGCCCGGCCGGCCCGCGCGACAGGGCGGCGCCGGTGTCGCAGGGGCTTCACAGCGGCGCGGACGGCTGTTATGTATACGACCGCATGCGGGAGAATCGGGATCAAACCCGATGCCGAAGGAGCAATGCCCCGGAAACTCTCAGGCCACCGGACCGCATGCGGACAGAACTCTGGAGAGAGGCGCGAGCGCCCGCCGAAGGGATTAACGATCTCAGGCAAAAGGACAGGGGGGCACCGTGTCGAAGCGCAAGTTGCGCGTCTGAAACGAGGTGCCTGAATGATGACCAGCGCTATGCTGATTTTCCGCCATTTCCGCCGCTCCCGGAGTCCGGGCGTATGAGCGCGCTGCAGCAGACGCCGCTTCATGCCCTGCATGAGGAACGCGGCGGCAAGATGGTGGACTTCACCGGCTACAGCCTGCCGGTGCAATACAAATCCGGCATCATGGCCGAACACCTGCATACGCGGCAGGCCGCGAGCCTTTTTGACGTCAGCCACATGGGGCAGGTGATCCTGTCCGGCGAGGGCGCGGCGGCGGCGCTCGAGACGCAGATGCCCTCGGACGTGCTCGGCCTGCCCGAGGGGCGGCAGCGTTACGGGTTTTTTACCAGTTCTGATGGCGGCATCCTTGACGACCTGATGTTCGCGAACCGCGGCGATCACCTGTTCCTGGTGGTGAATGCCGCCTGCAAGCGGGCCGATATCGCACGGCTCAAGGCGGCGCTCGAACCCGCTGTAAAGGTGCGGGAGGTGACCGACCGCGGGCTTCTGGCGCTGCAGGGGCCGCTGGCGGAACTGGTGCTCGCGGCTTTTGACCCCGATGCCGCGGGGATGCGATTCATGGACATCCGCACCCTCACGCTCGACGGGGTCGAGGCCTGGGTCACGCGCTCGGGCTATACCGGCGAGGACGGGTACGAGATTTCGCTTCCCGCCGGGGCGACCGAGGCTTTCGCGCGCCGCCTGCTGGAGCACGAGGCGGTGGAGCTGGCCGGGCTCGGGGCGCGCGATTCGCTGCGGCTCGAGGCCGGGCTCTGCCTGTACGGCAACGACATCGACGAGACCACCCGCCCGGGCGAGGCCGGGCTCGGCTGGGCCATTCCCGGGGTCCGCCGCCGGGGCGGAGCGCGCGAGGGCGGCTTTCCCGGGGCCGAGGCGGTGCTCTCCGATCTTGAACGCGGCCCCGCGCGCAGACGCGTCGGGTTGCGCCCCGAGGGGCGGGCCCCGATGCGCGGGGGCGTGCCGCTTCATGCGGATGAAAACAGCGACACCGCCGTCGGGCGGATCACCTCGGGCGGCTTCGGCCCGAGCGTGGGCGCAGCGATCGCCATGGGTTACGTGCCGGCCGATCTTGCCAGCCCCGGCACCCGTCTTTACGGCGATCTGCGCGGCCGGCGGCTGCCGGTCGAGGTCGTGCCCCTGCCATTCGTCGCGGCAGGACACAAGCGTTGACACCGGAACAGAGAGTCCAGGAAAGAGATCATGAAATTTACCGAAGAACATGAATGGCTGCTGGAAGAGGGCGATCTCATCGTCGTGGGGATCACCGAACATGCGGCCGAGCAGCTTGGCGATGTGGTGTTCGTCGAATTGCCCGAGGTCGACACCGAAGTGGCGCGCGAGGACGAAGTCGTGGTGATCGAGTCCGTCAAGGCCGCCAGCGAGATCATGTCGCCGCTGGACGGCGAGATCGTCGAGGTGAACGAGGCGCTGGCCGAGAACCCGGGCCTGGTCAACGAAGATGCCCAGGGCGAGGCCTGGTTCTTCAAGATCCGGCCCAGCGACCTGTCCCCCATGGAGGATTACATGGACGAGGCCGCGTACAAGGATTTCATCTCCTGAAGTCGTGCCGGCGGCATCCCGACCGGACGTGACTTCGGGGCCCCTGCATCCGCCTTCCTTGCATGGAGCGGGCGCAGGGGTCGCAACCCGCCCCCGCCACCCGGCCGGGGCATGGCCGGACAGGGCGGCATGGTTCACGCCGCTGCCGCGCTCTCCGGCAGTTGTAGAAAGAGCAGGGAAGACCATGCCGTTCAAACCGACCGATTACCGGCCCTATGATTTCGCCAACCGGCGCCACATCGGCCCCTCGCCCGAGGAAATGGCCGAGATGCTCGAGACCGTGGGCGCGCCGACGCTGGATGCGCTGATCGACGAGACCATCCCCGCCGCCATCCGCCAGACCGAGCCGCTCGATTTCGGCAAGGCCAAGTCCGAGCGGGAACTGCTCCATTACATGCGCGAGGTCGCGGCCAGGAACGACGTGCTGACCAGCATGATCGGGCAGGGCTATCACGGGACGGTGACGCCGCCCGCGATCCAGCGCAATATCCTGGAGAACTCGGCCTGGTACACGGCCTATACGCCCTACCAGCCCGAGATCAGCCAGGGGCGGCTCGAGGCGCTGCTGAATTTCCAGACCATGGTGAGCGACCTGACCGGGCTCGAGATCGCCAATGCCTCGCTGCTGGACGAAGCCACCGCCGCGGCCGAGGCCATGGCCATGGCGCAGCGCATCGCGAAATCGAAGGCGACGGCGTTTTTTGTTGACCACCACTGCCACCCGCAGACCATCGCCGTGATCGAGACCCGCGCCGCGCCGCTCGGGATCGAGGTGATCGTGGCCGACCCGGCGCAGATGGATGCGGCGGCGGTGTTCGGCGCGATCTTCCAGTATCCGGGCACCTACGGCCACCTGCATGATTTCACCGAGCCGATCGCCGCCCTGCACGAGGCGAAGGCCATCGGCGTGATCGCCGCCGATCCGATGGCGCTCACCCTGCTCAAGGAACCCGGCGCCATGGGGGCCGACATCGCCGTGGGCAGCACCCAGCGATTCGGCATCCCCATGGGCTATGGCGGTCCCCATGCCGCCTATATGGCGACGCGCGAGGAACACGCCCGCGCCATGCCGGGGCGAATCGTCGGTGTGTCGATCGACGCCCGCGGCAACCGCGCCTACCGGCTTGCGCTGCAGACGCGCGAACAGCATATCCGCCGCGAAAAGGCCACCAGCAACGTCTGCACGGCACAGGCCCTGCTGGCGGTGATGGCGGGCATGTATGCGGTGTTCCACGGGCCCGAGGGGCTCAAGGCCATCGCCCAGCGCATCCACCGCAAGGCCGTGCGTCTTGCGCGCGGGCTGGAAGAGGCGGGCTTCCGCGTCGAACCGGACACGTTCTTCGACACGATCACCGTCGATGTCGGGCCGCTGCAGGCGACGCTGATGAAATCCGCACTGGACGAGGGGATCAACTTCCGCCGCGTCGGCAGGACCCGGATCGGCATCACGCTGGATGAAAGCACCCGGCGCGACGACATCGAGGACGCCTGGCGCGCCTTCGGCATCATCCGCCGCGACGACGATTTCACCCCCGAATACCGCTTTCCCGAGCAGCTTCTGCGCACGAGCGACTATCTCACCCACCCGATCTTTCACATGAACCGGGCCGAGACCGAGATGACGCGCTACATGCGCCGGCTCGCCGACCGGGATCTGGCGCTCGACCGGGCGATGATTCCGCTCGGCTCCTGCACCATGAAGCTGAACGCCGCCGCCGAGATGATGCCGATCACCATGCATGCCTTTGCCCACATGCACCCCTTCGCCCCGGCGGAGCAGGCCGGCGGCTATCATGAACTCGTCACCGATCTGTCGGCCAAGCTCTGCGCCATCACGGGGTATGATGCGTTTTCGATGCAGCCGAATTCCGGCGCGCAGGGCGAGCTTGCCGGGCTGCTGACCATCGCCGCATGGCATCGCAACAACGGCGAGGGGCACCGCAATGTCTGCCTCATCCCGAATTCGGCCCATGGCACGAACCCGGCGAGCGCGCGCATGGTCGGCTGGAAGGTGGTCGCGGTCAAGACCGCCGACAACGGTGACATCGACCTTGAGGATTTCCGCGCAAAGGCCGAGAAACATTCGGAAAACCTTGCTGCCTGCATGATCACCTATCCGAGCACCCACGGCGTGTTCGAGGAAACCGTGCACGAGGTGAGCGCGATCACCCACCAGCACGGCGGGCAGGTCTATATCGACGGCGCCAACATGAACGCCATGGTCGGGCTTGGCCGGCCGGGCGATCTGGGCGGCGATGTGAGCCACCTGAACCTGCACAAGACCTTTGCCATTCCTCACGGTGGCGGCGGGCCGGGCATGGGGCCGATCGGGGTCAAGAAGCACCTCGTCCCCTGTCTTCCGGGACATCCGGCCACCGGCGGTGAAGAGGGGCCGGTATCGGCCGCGCCCTATGGCAGCGCGCTGATTCTCACCATCTCCTGGGCCTATTGCCTGATGATGGGCGGGCAGGGGCTGACGCAGGCGTCCAAGGTCGCGATCCTGAACGCGAACTACATCGCGGACCGGCTCCAGGGCGCCTATGACGTGCTTTACCGGGGCACCACCGGGCGCGTTGCGCATGAATGCATCATCGACACGCGTCCCTTTGCGGAAAGCGCGGGGGTGAGCGTCGATGACATCGCCAAGCGCCTTGTGGATGCGGGCTTCCACGCCCCGACCATGAGCTGGCCGGTCGCCGGGACGCTGATGATCGAGCCGACCGAGAGCGAGACCAAGCTGGAACTCGACCGTTTCTGCGAGGCGATGCTGGCAATCCGCGAGGAAATCCGCGCCATCGAGACCGGCGAGATGGACCGCGAGAACAACCCGCTCAGGAACGCGCCGCACACCATGGCCGACCTCATGGAGGACTGGGACCGCCCCTATTCCCGGCGCGAGGGCTGTTTCCCGCCGGGCTCCTTCGGGGTGGATAAATACTGGCCGCCGGTGAACCGGGTGGACAATGCCTGGGGCGACCGCAACCTGATGTGCACCTGCCCGCCGATGGAGGCCTATGCCGAAGCCGCCGAATAGGCGCCGGCGCCGGGGCCGGGCCGGGCCGGGGGGCCTGTATCAGGCAAAGGGGTCGTCGGGATAGGCGACCCCCGCCAGATACAGCCCGTCCGGCGGCGCCACTGGTCCGCAGGCCGCGCGCTCACATGCGATGAGCGCGCGGCGCACGGCATCCGGCTCCCACGCTCCCGCGCCGACCCGCTCGAGCGTGCCCACAATACTGCGCACCTGATTGTGCAGGAAGGACCGCGCCCGCAGGCGGAAGTGGATTTCCGCGCCCGAAAGCCCCTCGACCTGTGTGATGGTGATCTCGTCGAGCGTCTTGACCGGGCTCGCCGCCTGACAGATCGAGGCGCGGAAGGTGGTGAAATCGTGATGCCCGATCAGATGGCGGGCCCCTTCGCGCATGGCCCCGATGTCGAGCGCATGGCCGATCTGCCAGACCTGCCCGCGCGCGAACGTCGCGGGTGCGCGCCGCGGCAGGACGCGGAACAGATAGCGCCGCTCCCGCGCCGAGAACCGCGCATGCCAGTCATCCGCAACCGGCGCGCAGTCCAGCACCGCGACCGGCAGCGGCTTCAGATGGTGGTTCAGCGCCTCCATGAGGCGGAATGGATCCCAGTCGCGCATCAGGTCGCAATGGGCGACCTGGGCCAGCGCATGCACCCCCGCATCGGTGCGCCCGGCGGCATTGATCCGGTGTTCGCGCGGCTCGAGCCGGGCAAGCGCGGTCTCGATCGCCTCCTGCACCGAGGGCTGATCCTTCTGGCGCTGCCACCCGGCGAAGGGTGCGCCCTGATATTCGACCTTGAGAGCATAGCGCGGCATGAGGGGCGCCTAGCGCGCGGCCCCGGTCTGCGCAAGGGGCAACGCCAGGGCGCAGATGCCTGGCGGTCGCGGAGTCAAAGCTGCGCCCCGGCATAGCTGCCGGCCGCGACGCCGGTGCAGAGGTCTTCCCACTGGCAACCGGCGCAGCCCGTGCGGATCCGCCCCTCGGCAAAGCCCTCGCGCAATTCCCGGATCTGCGCCGGCGTCAACGCAAGCCGCGTGCCCGGCCGGACCGTGACCGCGAGCAGCGCCCCGGCCTCCTGCGCGGCTACCTGGTCGCGCGCGGTGACGTCCTCGTCGTGACAATGCGGGGCCGGTTCCGACAGCAGCGGCGCGCAGATGTCATCGGGGCCGGCGACGATCACGATCCCTTCGCCCTTGCCGAGCCGGTCCATGATCGCCCGCATGTTGGCGGTGAACGCCGGCGTATAGCCGTGGCCCGAAAAGGTCAGCATGCAGAGCAGGTGATGGGGACGAAGCCGGACCGTCATGCGGTGCCTTCCCCGCGCCGCCGCGGCGGGACACGAAGGCCGGGCCGCCCCTCACCAGGTGACATGGAACATCGCCTTGGCAAGGAACACGATCAGCACCACGTGGATAAAGACGCTTATGTGGATCATCTTGAAATGGCGCGAACGCAGCTTGCCCCGCGGCCCGAGCGTGATCGCGGTGATGAAATGCGCAAGCACGCTGAGCGCGAGCAGGATCTTGAGCGAAAGCAGCGTGCCGAAGCTGCTGGCGAAAGGGTTAGCCAGCGAGGCGCGGTATTGCCAGGCCATGCCGATGCCGGCGGTATAAAGCACGATGATGACAAAGGGCATCACGCGCCGCGCCCGCTTTCCGATCGCGACCTCGACCCGCCGCATGGTGTCGCGCCCGAGCGGCTCGCGCAGGGATTCAAGGATCACGACCTCGAAGAACACCGTCCCGACGAAAAAGATCGCGGCAAGAAGATGCAGCGTCACCAGAACGAAATAGCTCATCCCCGGCTGTCCTGTCCCATGATCGCGCGCTCCATCCCGGCGGCGCAGCAAAGGTTTTCAAGATCGCGCCCGATGCTGGCCATGGCGAGCACGCGCCCGTCCTTCCTGAAGCGCACGGCGCAGTCGCGGGCGGAGATGTCGCCGTCGATGTCGATCTCGTCCCAGTCGGTGGCGTGGCCGACATAATTTATCTGCACGTCGTAATGTTCGCTCCAGAAGAAGGGGATGTCGTGATGCGGGCGCGCAAGGCCCAGCATGTTCGCGGCGGCACTCTGGCCCTGGCGCTGTGCGACCTGCCAGTGTTCGACCCGGATGTCGCTGCCGCTCGCGGCATCCGGCCAGCGGGCGGCGTCACCCGCGGCGAATATGCCGGGTGCGCTGGTTTCAAGGAAGCGATCCACCTTGATGCCGTTCCCGACCCGGATTCCGGCCGTCTCGGCCAGTTGCGTGCGCGGGCGCACCCCGACCCCGGCGATGACCAGATCCGCGGGCAGGGTGCCGCCGCTTTCCAGTTGCACGGCGCCGTCGGTCACGCCGGTCACGGTGTTTTCAAGATGGAAGATCACCCCGTGCCTTTCATGCAGCGAACGGATGTAATCGCCAAGCTCCGCGCCCAGCACCCGTTCGAGCGGGCGCCTGTCGGGGGCGACCACATGCACCTCGAGCCCGCGTTTCAGAAGCGATGCGGCGACCTCGAGCCCGATGAACCCGGCGCCGATCACCACCGCGCGCTGTTTGCCCGGCAACTGGTCAATGATGGCACGGCAGTCGCGGATCGAGCGCAGCGTGTGCACATGCGGCAGATCCATCCCCGGAACCGGCAGGCGCACCGGTTCGGCCCCCGTGGCGAGCAGAAGCCGGTCATAGCCGAGGCTCGTGCCGTCGCCCAGCCGGACCTCGCCTGCCGCCACGTCGATCCCGGTCACTTCGGTCGAAAGCCGCAGGTCGATGGCCTTGTTGTCGTAATAGGTCTGCTTGCGCAGCGGCATCCAGGCTTCGGGGGCATCGCCGCTCAGATAATCCTTGGACAGGTTCGGACGGTCGAGCGGCAGATCCTCTTCGGCGCTCAGCAGGGTGAGCGACCCCTCATGGCCCAGATCGCGAAGCCGCTGCGCTGCCGCAAACCCGGCCGCGCCGCCGCCGATGATCACGATGCGCCCGGGCCCATCCGCAAGTTCGACCGGAATTTCGCGGGTTTTGGGCAGTTTTTCGGAAACGAAGATGCGCCCGTTGCTTTCCTCGACCTTCCAGAGCGACAGCGGGCTCAGTGCCGGGGCGCCGAGCGCCTCTCCGGTGCGCAGGCTGAAACAGGCGTGGTGCCAGGGACAGTTCAGCGTGTCCCCGACCACGAGCCCCTCCTTTAGCGGCGCATGGTAATGGCTGCAGCGGGAATCGATGGCGATGATGCCATCATCGCGCTGCAGCAGGAGAACCGGCTTCTTGTCCACGTGCCCCTCCAGCATGCCGCGGGCATCGAAATCGGATATGCTCACGCCCGCCGTCAGGTCGGGACCGGTCGGTTTGGTGTTTCCCGTCGCCATGTCGATTCTCCTGTCACGTCCTCGGTTGTTCGGCTGGCCGCACCGCCCACAGGTCCGGGCGGTGCAGGGTGCGGCGCAGGATCAGGCGAGGCCCTCGTCCTTCAGCACCTTCATCACCGTCGCGTCCTCGTTCATGGTTTGGTGGTGGCGCGCGAGTTCGCCGAGGTCCGAGACGTCGATACCCTGATCATGGGCCCAGCGGGTCATGACGAAAAGATAGGGATCCGCAATCGACCGATGCCCGGCGATCCAGTCGCGGTGGTAAAGCGCGTCATTCACGAGTCCGAACAGGAAGACCAGCCGCTCGCGGGCGTTGTCCTTCGTCTTTTCGATCACCGCCTCGTCGCCCAGATAGGCGGTGCTGCCGAAAAACGGCTTGAACGCCGGGTGCATGTCCGAATTCAGCATGCCGAACCAGCGGTGCACCTCGGCGCGGGATTGCGGCGTGCCGTCGCCTTCGAGCCCGGCCTCCGGGTGACGGTCGGCCAGATAGGCCAGCACCGATGCGTTCTGCGTCAGCACCGTCCCGTCAAGGAGTTCGAGCGCCGGCACCGCACCGAGCGGATTGATTGCGAGATATTCGGGCGACTTCAGCCGGTCATGGGCGATCCGCACGGTTTCATAGGGCTCTCCGACCCATTCGAGCGTGATATGGCTCGCGAGCGAACAGGCGCCGGGCATGTAATAGAGTTTCACTTTCTTGTCCTCGTCGTTGCTGCATCCATGCCGGACATGTAGCGCGCAACCGCCGCCAAGCGAGGCCGCCCCTCGCGGTTCACTCCGCCCTCCCGCTCGGCTGCTCCGCCACCGGGTGGATCGCGCGGAACGAGACGCTGAGGCGGTTCCAGACATTGATCACCGACACCGCCATCGTCAGCCGGACCAGTTCCGCATCCGGGAAATGCTCGCGCGTCGCGGCGAAAAGGTCATCCGG
The DNA here is from genome assembly GCF_900156525.1 of Pontibaca methylaminivorans. NCBI lineage: Bacteria > Pseudomonadati > Pseudomonadota > Alphaproteobacteria > Rhodobacterales > Roseobacteraceae > Pontibaca > Pontibaca methylaminivorans. The sequence continues at coordinate 341,410 of NZ_FTPS01000001.1, read as the reverse complement.
CACACCGCCCTCGGAAATCCGCGTGACGGCCTCGGTCCAGGCAAGGGCGGCGCGCTCACGCGGGGTGAACAGCGGCGATTCGCGCCAGGCGGCGACCAGATGGAGGCGCTGCTCGGTCTCGCCGTCCTCGCGCGCCTCGCGGCTGTGCATGTCCACGCAGAACGAACAGCCGTTGATCTGGGATGCACGCAGCTTGACCAGATGCAGCAGGCCGCGTTCAAGCCCGCTGTCCTCGACCGACCGGTTGAACGCCAGCAGCCCCTTCATCTGGTCGGGGGCCTTGGGGAAATAGTCCAGTCTGGGTTTCATGGGACTTGTCCGATGGGGGTGGATCGGCGGAAACGGGGCAACCCCGCGCCGGGGCCGGATCGGGTCAGCCCGGGGCCGGCCAGTCGCGCAGCTGCACCAGCGCCGGATCCCCGGCATGGGTGGTCAGCATCGCGGCCACGCGCTCCTGCCAGAGCGCGCCGAATTCCGCCCGCTGCCCGGGGCTCGCGCGCCCGGAGAGAACCAGCGGCAGGAGGCGCTGCATCTGCGGCGCCGGCGGCACTGCGGAAGTGTCGAAAGTCACGCTCACACCGCGCCCGCTGTCACGGCGCCTGAGCCCGAGCGTGCCCTCGAGCGCGACACCGAAACGCAGCAGGTCGCGCCGCGAAAACATGCGCTGCGGGCCGATCCCGCCGAACCCGGTTTCCCCGGCTGCCCCCGTGAGCAGCGTCGCGACCGAAGCGATGACCCCGGCCACCCCCGCATCCGGCGCCTCGGGCAGCGCCACTTCGATCGCGCCGCGCTCGGGCGTGTCCGCGCCGTAAAGCGCGCGCAACCCCTGGCAGAGCGCGAGATAAGCCCCCGCGACCGTCGGGCAGGAATGTCCGGCCAGCTTGACCGCATCCCCGTAGGAATAGGTGATGTGCCCGTCCCCGATCCCGAGGAAGGCCGCCAGCGGATCCTGCAGGGTGATCGTCGGCGCGGCGGCGAAAAAGGCGGGAAACGACATCGCGAACCTCCGGCCGGCGCATCGCGTCAGGCGGCGCGGGCGCGATGCGACTCAGAATACCCGGGCGATTATATGGCCTTTGTCCGGCCAACCGAAGGCGCACAATGTGAAAGCGCAGCGACACCCTGTCGCTGCCGGCTGTGCTTTCATGGTCGCGCAATGAAAAAGGGGCCGGCGGTCCTCCGACCAGCGGCAGCTTGTGGCTTCGCGCCCGCATGTGCGGGCGGGTGCGGTCACTCCTGCGGCAGGGGCGGCACCGCGTCCTTGGCAAACGCCGTGGTCGTGATCCTGACGCCGTTCCCGCGCTCTTCGATCGCGACGCGCCCGGCCACGCCCGAGCCGTCCACTTCGGCCAGATCGCCGACATAGGGCAGGGTGATACCCTGCGGGAACTCGCCGCAGGCGACGAGCGGCGCGTCGGGTTCGTCCTGGCGGGTGACGGCAAGCGCGAATCCACCGGCAGCGAGGTCATCGGCGGTGATCCGGCTGGTCGATTCGTCCTCGGCGCGCAGATCATCGGGCATGGCCGCCCCGTCGGGCGCGACGCGGCTCCATTCCTCGGTATCACCGTCATCCTCGAGTTCAAGGTCGCCCACGTCCTTCACGACCGTGTTCGCGGCATAGGCGTCGCAGGTGCCCTTGAACATGTAGGCGCCGTAATCGTCGTCGTCGGCATGGGCGGCCGCGCCGAGAATACAAAGCGCGGCGGCAAGAGAAGTGGCGGAAGCAAGACGCTTGGGTGTAAGGCGCATGGTGCTGGCTCCGATACTGGTTGGGGGATGATGGATGTTGCCCCGGGGAACGATGCCATTGCAACGTTCGGAGTGGCGCTCCGGTTCCGGCCGGTCGGTGACGGGCAACAATCCGCCCCGGCCCGCGACGGGGCCGGGGCGTTCCACGAAACGCGGCGTCGGGTGCGGGTTCAGCCCTTCTGGCGCTCGTGGAATACGAAACCGAGGAAATTCAGCAGCACCTGCGCCGCGAGGATCGACGTGATCTCACCCGAGTCATAGGCCGGAGCGACCTCGACCAGGTCGATGCCGACGACCTCGTGACGCCGTGCCAGCGCCTGAAGCATCTCGAGCACCTCGTAATAGAGGAACCCGCCGTGGCTCGGCGTGCCGGTGCCCGGCGCGATCGAGGGGCAGAAGCCGTCGATGTCGAGCGTGACATAGACCCGCGCGCCCTGGGGGATGCGGTCGATCACGCCCTCGGCGCCCAGCTTGCGCATCTGCCGCACCGACAGGATGTCGGAGCCCATCCTGCGCGCGGCCTCGTAGCCCTCGCGCGCGGTGGAGGAGACGTTGCGGATGCCGACCTGCGTCATGCCGGTCACATAGGATTTCTCGGCCGCGCGGCGCAGCGGGCTGCCGTGGCCGACGCGCACGCCGTGACGCTCGTCCACGAAATCGAGATGGGCGTCGATCTGCAGGATATGGATGTCGCCCTGGCCCTCGAATGCCTCGATACAGGGGATGTTGATCGAATGGTCGCCCCCGATCACCACCGGGAACGCCTTGGCGGCGAGGATCGCCTCGACCCCCTTGCGGATGTTGGCGTGGCTCGCCGTGGTGTCGGTATGCACGATGTCGGCATCGCCGATATCGACGATGCGCACCGATTCGGGCAGATAGGTGCAGTCGTCCTCGTGGTCATAGGCGCCGGCATGGCCGAAGCTGAACAGCGTCGAGGCCTCGCGCACCCCGCGCGGCCCGAAGCGGGCGCCGGCGCGGAACTGGGTGCCGAAGTCGAAAGGCGCGCCCAGCACCGCCACATCGGCGTCGATCCTGCTCCAGTCCTCGACATAGGGGCGCTTGGCGAAGGTCGAGATGCCGACGAAGGGCAGGTTCAGGCGGCCGCCCTCATAGCCGTGGGAAGATTTGTCCATGGCAATCATGTCTCCTTGCGGGTTTCTTGAATTCTGGGCTCAGCGGAAGGCGAGGTCGCGCAGCAGCAGGGCGATGTCGGGGAATACCATGGTCAGCACCGTGACCCCGAGCAGGATCAGCAGGAACACCGGCACCCCGCGCACCACCTCGATGAACGGGCGCTGGAACACGGCGACGGCGGTGAACAGGTTGACCCCGAATGGCGGCGTTGCCGCGCCGATGGCGACCTGCAGCGTCACGATCACCCCGACCAGCACCGGATCGAGCCCGGCGGCGGCGATCAGCGGCGAAAAGATCGGCACGAGGATCAGCATCACGACCACGGAATCGACGAACATGCAGCCGAGGAAGAAGGCGATGTTGACCGCCAGCAGCACCTTCCACACGCTCGCATCGGCAAGGCCGAGCCCGGCGATGATGTCTTGCGGCAGTTGCGCGAAGGAGATGATCCAGGAAAACGCCGCGCCGGCCGCGATCAGGATGAAGATGATCGAGGTCATGACCCCGGTACCGAGCGCCACGTCCCAGAGATCGCGCAGCTTGATCGAGCGGAACACCACCAGTTCCAGGATCACCGCATAGAACACGCAGATGGCCGCGGCCTCGGTCGGGCTGAAGATCCCGCCGTAGATGCCGCCCACGACCAGCACCGGAAAGCCGAGCGGCCAGAGGGCGCGGCGCGTCGCCGCCAGCCGCTCGCCCCAGCTGGCGCGGGGCATGACGGGGATCTGCTGGCGCCAGGCGACGAACCAGCACCAGGCCGAGAACAGCACCACGATGATGAGCCCCGGCCCGATCCCGGCGATGAACAGCTCGGCGATCGAGGTGCCCGAGAGCACGCCGTAGATGATCATGCTGATCGAGGGCGGGATCAGATAGGCAAGGTCGGCGGCATTGACGATCAGCCCCATGGTGAAATCGTCGCGATAGCCGGCCCGCAGCATGCGCGGGCGCATCGGCCCGCCGACCGCGACCACCGTCGCCTGGGTCGAGCCGCAGACCGCGCCGAACAGCGCGCAGGCCGAGGTGACCGAAATCGCCAGCCCGCCGCGCACATGGCCCATGAAGCGCAGCACCAGATCCACCAGCCGTTCGGCGGAATGGCCGCGGGTGATGATGTCGGCGGCAAGGATGAACATCGGCACCGCCACCAGCGCCGAGGGCTTCACCCCGCCGATCATCTGCTGGATGATCTGCTGCATGCTGAGTTCGGGGAAATAGATCAGGAATGCGACCAGAGTCGCTCCGAGCAGCGGCATCATCATCGGATAGCCCGCCACGAGAAGCAGGCACATCACGCTCACCAGAACCCAGGTCATGGCGTCGTCTCCCTCTTGTCGTGCTCTTCCTGCAGTTCCAGCAGCGTGATCAGTTCGGGGTCGTCATAGGCGTCGGTCTCCTCATGCGAGATCCAGACCGATTCCCGCCGCGTGAGGTTGACCCAGACGGTCGCCAGATACTGGATGCCGGTCAGGACCAGCCCGACCACGACGCCGATATAGGTGATCCAGAGCGGCACCTGCATCGCCGGCGTGACCCGGCCGCGCGCGGCGACCTTGGCGACGTATTCCCAGGCCTCCCAGGCCAGCAGGAACATCACCGCCGCCGTGGACAGGGCGATGAAGGCCATGAGGTAGCGCCGCGCCGCCTCGGGCACCATGTCGTAGATCGCCGACATGCGGATATGGCGCCCCTTGCGCGTCACATAGCCAAGCCCGACGAAGGTGACCGTGACCATGAAGATCTCGTTCAGCTCTTCGGAGAAATAGAGGCTGTGCGACAGCACGTAACGGCTGATCACATTGGCGATCGTGTTGATTGCGATCACCAGCATGGAGGTGGCGACGATGAAGGCCTCGATCCACGAAAGGCCGGTATCGACCCGATTCAGGACATGCATGAAGGGCGATGGCCGCTTGGTCATGGCGTGGTCTTCCTGCTGCGGGAACATGCCCCCGGAAACCGGCACCGCCGGTCCCCGGGGGCGGATTGCATCACTGCCCGATCTCGGCCTGCAGCTTCTCGAACATGTCGGCGGCACTCTGGCTGACCACCTGCCCGATCGCGGCCTTGGTGGCCTCGGCGCGTTCGCGGAAGGCGGCGCGCTCGTCCTCGTCAAGCTCGATCAGTTCGATGTCGGGCTTGGCCTCCTTGATCTTGTCGAGCCGCTCGTCGTTGAAGCGGGCGGCGATCGGGCCGATATATTCGTTCGTCTCGCGCAGCGTTTCCTCGATCAGTTCCTGGCGCTCGGCCGACTGCGTCTGGAACCAGTCGTCGCTGATCAGAACGGCGGTGATGAGGTCGGATTCGCCGGCCCAGATCAGGTAGTTCGAGACCTCGTAGAACTTCATTTCCTCGATCGCCGACAGCGGGTTCACCTGGCCGTCCACCTGGCCGAGCTGCAGCGCGCCATAGACCTCGCCGAAGGGCACCGGGGTCGGGCTCGCGCCGAGATCCTCATAGGCCTTCAGCAGCAGGGGCGACACCATCACCCGCATCTTGAAGTTGCGCAGATCCTCGGGCTTGTGCACGGGCTTCTTGGTGGTCCAGACCATCGCCCCCCCGCTGTAGAGCGCACCGAGCTTCAGCCCCTTGGTCTCGAAGGCGGCGGCGAGGTCGCCGTTCAGCGTCTCGCTGCTCTGGAGGATGCGGTCCACTTCGGCCGTGTCCGAGGGGAACGCGTAGGGCGTCAGCAGGATCTGGCTTTCGGGCACCAGCGTGCCGAGGTTGCCGACCGAGAGGTTCGAGAACTGCACGATGCCGTCGGCGGTCTGTTCGGCCACTTCGGTCGGCGTTCCGAGCGAGCCCAGCGGATAGATCGTGACGGTCACTTCGCCGTCGGTCGCGCTCTCGATGCGCTGCTTGAACTCCTGCGCGTAGCTGTCCATGATCGAGCCCGGGATTTCCTCGATCGCGAACTTCCACTGTTCGGCCAGAACCGGCGTGGCCAGCATGACCCCCGCAATGGTGCCGAGCGCAGCTTTCCAGAAATATGGTTGTTTCATGTCTTTCTCCCCCTTTTTGCACAACTGCCCGATGAAGGCCGCTGCATGATCGCAAGTCATTAACGTAACCGGAAGGGGCAGGAACAGCACGAAAACAACATGTCTGTTTCGGAGATTTTGAAGTAATCTTACCAACCATGCGGATCAGCGACTATACAATCAGGAATCTTCGCACCTTCTGCGCCGTCGTCGAACACGGCGGATTCGGTGCGGCGCAGGCGGTGATCGGGGCAGGGGCATCGGTCATCTCGACTCATGTGCGCGACCTTGAACATGTGCTCGGCTTCCAGCTATGCCGGCGCGGACGGGGCGGCTTCGCCGTGACCCGCAAGGGGCAGGAGGTCTATCACGAGGCGCGCCGCCTGCTGGCCTCGGTCGAAAGCTGCGAGGCCAATCTCGACGCCCTGCGCCGGGTCTTGAGCGGCAATTTGCGGGTCGGCATCGTCGACAGCGAGGGCGACAACCCGGATCTGCCGGTTCACGCCGCCATCGCGCGATTTCTCGACCGCGAACACGAGGTGCATATCAGCCTCGAGGTGGCAGCCCCCGAGATCCTCGCCAAGGGGCTGCAGACCGGGGACATCCACGTCGCCATCGGGCCGTTCCACGACCGCCAGCCCAACATCAGCTATCAGCCGATCTATTCCGAGCGCCACGCGCTCTATTGCGGGCGCGATCATCCGCTGTTCGACCTGCCGGCCGGAGAGGTGACGGCCGAGGTGTTGCGCGGCCATGTGCTTTCGGTGCGCGGCTATCTGCGCAATACCGAATTCGCGAACCTGCCGGATGCCCAGATCGGCGCCACCGTTTCGAACATGGAGGCGCAGGCGATCCTGATCCGCAGCGGGCGGTTCCTCGGTTTCCTGCCGATGCATTTCGCCCGCACCTGGGTCGGGCGCGGCGAAATGCGCGAGCTTCGCGTGGCCGGGCTCGGCTGGGATTCGCAGTTCTGGCTGGCGCTGCGCCGGCAGCCGGAGCCGTCGAAGGTGGTGCAGAAATTCTCGAAGGACATGCTCGCCGCGCTCGGCTAGGCCCGGCGCGCGGGCGACCGTTATCCTCGGGCCCGTGGTGCCGCTCAGCGCTTGTTGTCCGGGTGGTCGCGCGAGCGGTCCGAGACGCGGCCGTTGCGGGGCCAGCGCCCGGTCGGCAGGTGCCAGCCGTAGCGGATCGCGCCGAAACGCAGCGCGAAACAGAGCGTCGCGCCAAGTGCCGCCGGCAGGAGCGGGGGAACCCCCGCCGCATGGCCCCCCGCCACCACCGCCGCCCCGGCAAGCGCCGCCAGCGCATAGAAATCCGACCGCAGGACCACGGGGATGTCATTGGCCAGCACGTCCCGCAACATGCCGCCACCGATGCCGGTCACCATGCCGAGCAGCGCCGCCATGACCGGGCTCAGCCCGAAATCGAGCGCCTTTTCCGTGCCGGCAACGGCAAAGAAGGCCAGGCCCAGCGCATCGAACCACTGCACCGGGTGCTGCAGCCGGGCGATCGGCGGACACCACAGGAAGACGAGCAGCCCGGCAAGCACCGACATCGCCACATAGTGCCAGGTCGAGATCGCCGCCGGTGGCGTGGCGCCGATCAGAAGGTCACGGGTGATGCCGCCGGTATTGCCGGCGACGAAGGCCAGCACCAGCACACCGAACACGTCCATCCGCCGCCGCACCGCGGCCACGCCGCCGCTGATCGCAAAGACGAAGGTGCCACCGAGATCGAGCACCGAGGACAACAGGTCATACATGGATCGCTCCTCTGCGGCGGATCGCGCCGGTGGTTCCGGTCCCGAGCGGCCGGCCGGGGTCGGCGTCCAGGCGCCGCCGTTGCGGCCGGATCGCGGCGGCCCCGTGTCCGAAAACCGTCCGGCCGGTGATTTCGAAAGAGTTGACAAAATTCCGGGCCTGCCGGATCATCCAATGAATACCGGCCTTTGCAACCCTGTTCCACCCGTGTTTCCGGCATGATCCGGCGGGTGGCGGGCCGCCTGCCGGTGCCGGTCCGCAAGGTGGCACCGGATCCCGGCCGCGGGGCGTATCCGCGATGCGCCGCAAGCGTCTTGACGGCCCCTCCCGCCACCCGGGCCGGGCCGTTTGCAGGAAGGGCACCCGCCGAGGCAACCATGGTCCGCAAACCCACCCCCGACCGGTTCGACCCGAACCAGGTTCTGCAGCACAGCTGCATCGCGCGCGATCTGCGCGAGGTTCTGGACGGCGAGCGCAGGCTTGCGGGCCGCGACAGCCGCCTTCCGGTCATGATCGAGATGAACAATGCCTGGCCCGGCGGCTCGCGCTTTGCCCGCGCCGCGCTGGTCGCCGCCTATCTGAACGATCCCGCCCGCGCCGCCGAGGCCGAGCCGGCGGACCGCCCGGACACGACCCGCGAACTGCTGGCGCTGGCGCAGGGCAGCGAGCCGTGGACGGGGGCCGCCTTTGCGCGCAGCGACCGGCTGAACCTCATGACCTCGGGCTTTACCGAAGCCTATCTGTTCGGATGGCTCACGCGACGCACGATCCGCCAGATCGCGCGCGCCTGTCAGCGGGACCGCACCACGCCGATCTACAAGATCTGGCTGGATCAGCCCTGCGACAGCACCGTCTATCGGTCGTTCCGAACGGTGAAATGCGACGCCGCGCAGATCGCCTTTGGCGCGCGCGGGGAAAACATCGTCTGGGCGGTCGCGGATTCCGGGATCCAGGGCAGCCATCCGCATTTCGCGACCCATGGCACGCTCGACCTGCCGGCGCAGCTTGGCCATTTCGACTTCACCGATGAAAGCCACGCCTCGGCGGCGGATTCGGCCGCTGCGGCGCTGACCGACAGCGACGGCCACGGCACCCACGTGGCCGGGATCATCGCCGGGGAAACCCGCGTCGCAGGCGAACCGGACCGGCCGGGCACGGTCCGCGCGATCGAGATCGAGACCGCCGCCGCCGACGAGGCCGGCCGGCCCCAGACCGACCAGCTCGCGGCGCCGCCCGACCTGATCCAGGGGGTCGCACCGCTTGCGCGGATCATGAGCCTCAAGGTGCTGCCGGATCAGGGCAGCGGCCAGACCAGCGCGGTGATCGCCGCCATCGGCTATGTGCAGCAGAAGAACGAATACGGCCGCAACCTGCGCATCCACGGGCTCAACCTGAGCCTCGGCTATCCCTTCCGGCAGGACTGGTTCGCGGCGGGGCAGAGCCCGATCTGCAAGGAGGTGAACCGGCTGGTGCGCTCGGGCGTGGTCGTGGTGGTGGCGGCGGGAAACTCGGGCTTCGGCTTTGTCAGCGACGAGCGCAGCCGGTTTCATTCGAGCACCCATGCCTCGACCATTTCCGACCCCGGCAATGCCGAACTCGCGATCACGGTCGGCTCGACCCATCGCGACCAGCCGCATGAATATGGCGTGTCCTATTTCTCGGCCAAGGGTCCGACCATCGACGGGCGGCTGAAGCCCGACATTCTGGCACCGGGCGAGCGGATCGTGTCCTGCGCGCCGGGGTCGGATGCAACCATCGCCCGTTTCCGGGAACTGTCCGGCACCAGCATGGCCGCGCCGCATGTATCGGGCATGATTGCGGCCCTGATGTCGATCCGGCGCGAATTCATCGGCCAACCCGAGCGGATCAAGCGGATTCTGCTGGACAGCGCGACCGACCTTGGCCGCGCGCCGACCTTTCAGGGCGCGGGGCTGGCCGACCTGATGCGCGCCCTTCAGTCCATCTGAGGCGACCGTGGTGCGGCAAGGAGTGAAACGTCATGAGTGAACTTGGAAAGACCCCTTTCGTCTGGCTGACATTCGACGAATCCGGCCACCTTACCGGCGGGATCGAGCCGCTGCGGGCGATCCATGCCCTGATGGAGCAGGAGGGCGCGCGCGATCTGCTGATTCTCTCGCACGGCTGGAAGAACGAACACAGCCATGCCCTGCGCCTTTATCGCTCGCTCTGGCGCCATTGCCTGCCGCATCTGCCGGCATCGCGCCCCTTCGTCGTGGCCGGTGTGTCCTGGCCTGCGGTGAAATATCCGACCGATTTCGACGGCGCCGCGCTCGAGGCGGTGCTGGACACCGGAGCGCTTGCCGCCGCGGGCGGCGGCGGGGCGCCGCAGGATCTGGATGAACGCCGCTTCGAGCAGGCGATCCGGGCCGCGCTTCCGGGGAATGCGAACCTGCGCCTGCGCCGGCTTGCCCGCGCGGCGGCACGGGATCCGGGGCGCGTATCCGGCACGGCCCTGGTGCAGGAGATGTTCGAGCGCATGGCGGCGATCGCCGAAGAGGCAGGACAGCCGGACGATCCCGAGATCACGGGCGAGTGCGCCGCCATCCGTCGCGCCGCCGAGGCCGACCCGATGCAGCTCTGGCATGCGAGCGCGCAGCCGCTGGCCGGTCCGGCCGGGCGCGCCGACGGGAACGGCGGGGCGCTGGGGCGCGGCGGCGGGGGCACATTCCTGGCCGGGCCGCGCGCAACCATTGCCCGGCTGCTCAACCAGTTCACCTATTTCCCGATGAAGATCCGCGCCGGGAACATCGGGCAGATGCTGGCGCAATATCTCGATCCGCAGCCCTTCCTGCGCGACAAGCGGCTGCATCTTGCCGGGCACAGCTTTGGCGGGCGACTCGTGACCGCCTGCGCCTCGCGGCTCCAGCACCTGCGCCCCCAGAGCCTGACCCTGCTGCAGGCCGCGTTTTCGCACAACGGGCTTGCGGCCAGTTCGCCCGCCGGGGCCGGCGCCTTCGCCAATGTGATCGCCGAGCAGCGCATCAAGGGGCCGATCGCCATCACCCATACCCATAACGACCGCGCCTGCACGCTTTATTACGCGCTGGCCTCGCGCCTCTCGGGCGACCGCACGCTTGCGGTCGGCGATGCGGGCGATCCATACGGCGCCATGGGTGCGAACGGTGCGCAGCATGTGGCGGCACAACGCCACGCCGGCTTTCCCGGCGCCGGGGGCGGCGGGCCTGTGTCGGGGCGGGTGAACAACTATCTTGCCGACCGCGACATCGTTGCCGTCCCCGGCGGCCCGGATGCGCATGGAAATGTCGCGAATGCCGCGACCGGGCGGCTGCTTGCGGCGGTGATGACCGCCACGTGACACCGAAACCCGCGCCCGCCCGGACCCACCATGGCGGATGGGGCTTTCCCTTGCGGCGGATGAATGATTTCAGGGCCGGTGAAATCAGGCATCGAGGCGCGCCATGGACATTCTCCTGATCGGCATCGGGACCGGAAACCCCGAACATCTGACGCTGCAGGCGATCCGGGCGATGAAGCGCGCCGATCTCGTGCTGATCCCGCGCAAGGGCGATGACAAGGCGGATCTCTCCGCGCTGCGCCGCGCGATCTGCCTCGAGGTGCTCGGGGATGATTCCCGAATTGCCGAGTTCGACATGCCGGTCCGCGACCCCGCGAACCCGTCCTATCTGTCGCGGGTCAGCGACTGGCACGATGCGATCGCCGCCCGCTGGGCCGACGCGATCGCGACCCGCCCGCAGGCAGAGGTGGTGGCGCTTCTGGTCTGGGGCGATCCCGCGCTTTACGACAGCAGCCTGCGCATCGCCGCGCGGCTCGCGGGCGAGGTGACGGTGAGCGTCGTGCCGGGGCTCATGTCGCCGCAGGTGCTGACCGCCGCCCATGGCATTGCGCTCAACGACATCGGCGCGCCCTTTCTCGTCACCACCGGGCGGCGCCTGCGCAATGAAGGCTGGCCCGGAGGTGTCGATACGCTCGTCGTCATGCTGGATGGCGACTGTTCCTTCGCGGCGCTCGATCCCGAAGGGGTGACGATCTGGTGGGGCGCCTATGTCGGGATGGAGAACCAGATCCTCGACCACGGGCCGCTGGCCGAGGCCGGCCCGCGCATCCGGGAGCGGCGCGAGGCGGCGCGCGCGGCCCATGGCTGGATCATGGACATCTATCTTCTGCGCCGGTCGCGGTGACGGCGCCGGGCGGTGCGGGTTCCGCAAGCGCGCCGTAAAGGATCAGCGTCGGCGCCGGATCGCGGGGCGCGTCCGCAAGCCTTGCCGCGAGCCCGCCGACCGTGTCGCGATGCAGCCGCTCGGCCGGGGTCGCGACCCCCTGCGCCAGCAGCGCCGGGGTGTCGGGGGGCAGGCCCGCCCCGATCAGCCTTGCGGCCAGCGCCGGGAACGTCGCCCGCGCCATGAACACCGCCGTCACCGCCCCCGGATCCGCGAGCGCGGCCCAGTTCAGCCCCTCGGGCAGCGCCCCGGTCACGTCATGGCCGGTCACGAACTGCACCCGGCGGGCGCTGATGCGCCGGGTCAGCGGGATGCCCGCGGCGGCGGCGGCCGCGTTCGCCGCCGTCACGCCGGGGATGATTTCATGGGCGATGCCGGCCAGGTTCAGCGCGTCGATCTCTTCTTCCAGCCGGCCGAACAGCCCGGCATCGCCCGATTTCAGCCGCACGACATGCGCTCCGGTCCGGGCGTGGTCGATCAGCAGCCGGCTCACGTGGTCCTGCCTTGGCGAGCGCCGCCCCGCGCGCTTGCCGACCGAGACAAGTTCGGCCCCCGCGCGGGCAAGGTCGAGGATCGGCCCGCCCGAAAGGTCGTCGTAAAGCACGACATCGGCGCTCTCCAGCCGCGTGACGGCCCGGACGGTCAGCAGGTCGGGATCACCCGGCCCGGAGGAGACGAAGCTCACGAATCCGCTCATGATGCACCGGCGATCAGGTGGAATGGCGTGCCGCTGACCCGGCCCCGGAAGGAACCCGTGCCCTCGAGCGCCGTGCCGTCGGCATCGACGACCCGGGCCAGCGGCGCATCCGGCTGCGCAAGCGTGGTCGAATAGTGAAACTCGTGCCCGCGCAGCCGCGCCCCGGCCGGGTGGCCCGGAATCGGCGCATCAAGGGTGGCAAGCCGGTAACCGAGCGACATCCGCCGCCGCTCGTGGCTGGTGACGAGGCCAAGCAGCCCGGCCATGCGGTGGCTGGCGCCGCTCCGGTCGATCAGCGCCTCGCCCAGCACCGCGTGACCGCCGCATTCGCCGTGCACCGGGTGGTGGTCCGCAAAGCGGCGCAGCCCCGAAAGGAACCGGCCCGCGGCGGCGATGCGCCCGGCGTGAAGCTCGGGATAGCCGCTCGGCAGCCAGCAGACATCGGCGCTCATCGGCGGGGGCATGTCGGCAAGCGGGGAAAACGGCAGGATCTCGGCGCCCTGTTCGCGCCAGCCGTCGACAAGATGGGCGTAGGTGAAGGAAAACGCCGCATCCTGCGCAAGCGCGATGCGCTGGCCGGGCGGGGGCGGCACGGCGCTGCCCTGCGGCGCACCGCCACCCCCCGCCGCTGCCTGTCTGAGCGCCGCAAGGTCGAGGTGGTCACGCAGGAACGCCGCATAAAGCGAAATGGCGGTTTCAAGGTCGGGATGTTCGACCGCCTGCACAAGCCCGAGGTGGCGCTCGGGAATGGTGAGGTCGCCGCGTCTCGGCAGGCACCCGAAAACCCGCAGGCCGGCCAGTTCCATCCCCTGACGCAGGTAGCGTTCGTGCCGCGGGCTGGCCACGCGGTTCAGGATCACCCCGGCCACCGGCACATCAGCGCGGAACGTCGCCATGCCATGCGCCAGCGCCGCCGCCGTCTGCGCCTGACCCGAAACGTCGAGCACCACCACCACCGGCCAGCCGGTCAGCGCCGATATGTCGGCGCTTGCCCCGGTGCCGGATTCGCCCGCCCGCAGCACGCCGTCGAACAGCCCCATGGATCCCTCGGCCAGCGCCATGTCACCGCCGCGCGCAAGCTGCGTGCCAAGGACGCCCGCGCGCATGGCCCAGCTGTCGAGGTTGAAGCTCTCGCGCCCGCAGGCGGCCCGGTGAAAGGCAGGGTCGATATAATCGGGCCCGCATTTGTAGGGCTGCACGGTCACGCCGTCCTCGGCCAGGCAGCGCAGCAATCCGAGCATGACCGTGGTCTTGCCCGCCCCCGAGGCGGGGGCCGAGATGATCAGCCCCGGTGCCGGGCGCGTCATGATTTCACCGCGTCGGTCCGGCCGGCCCGAAAGCGGCGGTCGTAATCGGCGGCATAAAGGCGGCTTTCGCTGAACCCCTCGGCCGCGAGCGCCGGGCCGACGAGGATCAGCGCCGTGCGCTCCATGGCCCCGACCAGATCCGCAATATCAGCGAGTGTGCCGCGGATGATCCGCTGATCCGGCCAGCTGGCCCGCCAGACCACGGCAACGGGGCAGTCCGGGCCATAGAACGGTGCCAGTTCTTCGGCGACGCGGGCAAGGCGATGGATTGACAGGTGAATGGCAAGCGTGGCTTTGGTTGCGGCGAAGGCGGCGAGCGTTTCGCCCTCGGGCATGGCCGAGGCGCGCCCCGGCGTGCGGGTCAGCACCACGCTCTGCGCGACCCCGGGCAGGGTGAGTTCGCTGCCAAGCGTCGCGGCGGCGGCGGCAAAGGCGGGCACCCCCGGCGTGACGGTAAAGGGAATCCCGAGCGCGCGCAGGCGGCGAAGCTGTTCGCCCATGGCCGACCAGACCGACAGATCGCCCGAATGGAGCCGCGCCACATCCTGACCCGCCGCATGGGCCGCGCTGATTTCAGCCATGATCGCATCAAGGTCCATGGGGGCGGTGTTGACGATACGCGCGCCTTCGGGGCAATGGGCCAGCACCGCTTCGGGGACCAGCGAGCCGGCGTAAAGACAGACCGGGCAGGCGGCGATCAGGTCGCGCCCGCGCAGGGTCAGCAGATCGGGCGCGCCGGGGCCTGCGCCGATGAAATGAACGGTCATTCGGGGTCTCCTTCAGGGGCAAGGGCCAGGGCGGCGGTCGCAAGCCGATCGCCGGAAATTGCACGGGGGCCGGCAAGGCGGGCACGGGGGCCGAAGGCCGCGCGCGCGGCGGCAAGCGCGCAGGCTTCGGCGACGCTGCCGGTCTGGTAGGCGCGCCGCGCGGCCGGGCTTTCGGTGAGGGTCGGGACTGCTTGCATCACGGCGGGCACGATGCCGATCACGCGATACCCCGCCGCCGCCAGCGGGCGGAGCGCGCGATGTCCAATCTTGTCGGCCGGAACGGCGAGGGTGCGCACCCCTTGCGCCCGCGCGCGGGCCAGCGCGTCGCGCAGAGAATCGGTGTGGGCCGCCTCGCGGAAGCCGAGCCCGGCGATCGTCCGCATGGCTGTTTCACCATCGCTCATCGCGTGACGCTCCATTGCACGACCGGATAGCTCGCGCGCCAGCCGTGCCGGCGGCCAAGTGGTGCTGCTCGGGACAGTTCGATCCGCAGGAGGCTGCCGCCGCATGTGCCGTGCCAGGCGGCCAGCAGCGATTCGGTTTCCAGCGTCACGGCATGCGCGACAAGGCGACAGCCGGCGGGCAGAACCTCCCAGAGCACGCGCAGAAGCGCCTCGCAGGCGCCGCCGCCGATGAACACGGCCTGCGGTGCGGGCAGACCGGCGATCACATCAAGCGCCGCACCCTCGCAAAGCCGGTAGCGGGAGCCGAGACCGAAACGCGCGGCATTGCCCTTTGCGCGCGCGGCGCGGGCCGGGTCGCGCTCGATCCCGATGGCGCGGTTTCGCGGATCCGCAAGCAGCCATTCGATCCCGACCGAACCCGACCCCGCGCCGATGTCCCAGAGCAGTTCTCCGCCCCGGGGGGCAAGCGCGGAGAGCGCGAGCGCGCGGGTCTCGCGCTTGGTGATCTGCCCGTCATGGTCGAAGAAATCGTCGCTGATGCCGCTGGCGCGGGGAACCACCCGGCCCGGTCCTTCGACCTCGAGGGCGATGGCGACAAGGGGGCCGGGCACGCCGCCCTCAAGGGGGTCTTCGGCGCGGATCTCGCGGATGCGCTCCTGCGGGCCGCCCAGTGCCTCCATCACCCGCAGGCGGCTTTGCCCGAACCCTTCTGCCACCAGAAATGCCGCAAGGCCCGCCACGGATCCGCCATCGCGCAGGGTCAGGATGATCCGGCGCCCGGGCGAAAGATGCGGGCGCAGCCGCGCCAGCGGGGCCGCGTGAAGGCCGAGCAACAGCACATCCTCCAGCCGCCAGCCAAGGCGCGCCGCCGCGAGCGAAACCACCGAAGGCGCGGGGAAGGTGCGCCATTCACGGGGCGCAAGCGCCGCCGCAAGACTGCCGCCCGCGCCATGCCAGAACGGATCACCCGAGGCGAGCACCGCGACGGGGCGCCCGCGCAGTTCCAGCACCGGCGCGACCGAAAAGGGCACCGGCCAGGGGCGGCGGTCGGGATGGTCGATCATGGCAAGGTGACGCGGCCCGCCGAACACGGTTTCGGCGCGTCCAAGCGCATCGCGGCTTGCGCCCGACAGCCCGGCAAGGCCATCTTCGCCGATACCGATGATCGAAAGCCATTCATCCATGCGAAAGACCCTGATCCTGGGCGGCACCACCGAGGCGAGCCGGCTGGCCGCCGCCATGGCCGATGCCGGGCTGCCGGCGGTCCTGTCCTATGCCGGGTGCACCCGCTCGCCGCGCGGCCAGCCGGTGCCGGTGCGCACGGGCGGCTTTGGCGGCATCGGGGGCCTTGCGCGCTATCTGCGCGAGGCGGGCATTGCCCGCGTGATCGACGCGACGCACCCCTTCGCGGCGGAAATCAGCCGCAACGCGGTCGCGGCCTGCACCATGACCGACACGCCGCTGCTGGCGTTCGAGCGCCCGCCCTGGCGCGCAGGGGCGGGCGACGACTGGCGCGAGGTGCCCGACCTTGCCGCTGCTGCCGCCGCCCTGCCGCCGCAGCCGACGCGGGTGTTCCTTGCTATCGGGCGCCAGCATCTCGACGCGTTCCGGGGCCGGGCGCAGCACCATTACCTGCTGCGCCTCGTCGATCCGCCCGAAGGGGCGCTGCCGCTTCCCGATTGCACGGTCGAGGTCGCGCGCGGCCCGTTCGATACGGCCGCAGACCGGGCGTTGCTGATGCGCCACCGTATCAATCTGGTGGTCGCGAAGAATGCCGGTGGCGAGGGGGCACGCGCCAAGCTCGCGGCGGCGCGTGCGCTCGGCCTGCCGGTCATCATGGTCGCGCGCCCCGCGCTGCCGGCGCGGCGGGTCGCCGGCACGCTTGCGGATGTGCTCGGCTGGCTTCATGCCGACCTCGGGGTGTAGGCAAAGCGCCCGGCGCGCCTTGTGCGGGATGATCCCACCAGCACGACGGTGCGCATGTCGGCCATGTCCGGGCGGGCATCAGCGAGGGTGGTGATGCGGATGTCTTCGTCCGGGGTCGAGACCGCACGGGCAAAGATCACGAGCCGCCCGGGCGCGCAGGATTCGCGCAGAAGGTCGAGCACCTGCGCGAACTGAGCGGCACGGGCGCGCGAGCGCGGATTGTAGAAGGCCATGGCGAAATCGCCCTCGACCGCAAGGCGGATGCGCTTCAGCACAAGGTCGAAAGGCTTGAGGTTGTCGGAAAGGTTGATCGCGCAGAAATCATGGCCGAGCGGCGCCCCCGCCGCCGCCGCCGCGGCAAGCATGGCGGTGATGCCGGGCAGGATCCGGATGTCGAGCCCGGCCCAGTCCGGCGGGCCGGCCTCCAGCGCCTCGAACAGGGCCGAGGCCATGGCGAACACCCCCGGATCGCCCGAGGAGACCACCACCACCCGCCGCCCGGCCGCCGCAAGGGAAAGGGCGTGGCGGGCGCGCTCCAGTTCCACCCGGTTGTCGGAGGCATGCAGCACGAGCCCCGCGCGCGCAGGCACCCGCGCGACATAGGGCGCGTAGCCGACGATATCGGTTGCCCCGGCAAGGGCCGCCGAGACCTCGGGCGTGACCAGCCCGGCGCCACCCGGGCCGAGCCCCGCCACCGCGAGCCAACCGGGCGCTGCCGCTGCCATCCCGGTCATGGCCGCCGCCCCCGCCCGTGCACCAGCACGATCGAGAAATAGGGCACCTTGCCCTCGACCTCGGTCAGCCGGCGCACGCGCTCGTCCCGCATGGTGCCGTGTTCGACCAGCCAGGCATCGGCAAGCCGCCCGTGCCGCGACAGCGCCCGGCGCAGTTTTTCCAGATTGCGCCCGACCTTCATCACCACGAGCGCGTCGCTGTCGGCGATGCGCCGGCCGAGGTCGTCCTCGGGCAGGGTCGCGGGCAGCACCGTCAGCACATCGTCGCCCCAGGTGATCGGCAGATTGGTGGCGGTCCAGCAGCCGGCCATGCCGGGGATGCCGGGAACCACCTCGACCAGACCGGCGGGGAGGCGGGCGTGCAGATGCATGAAACTGCCGTAGAAGAACGGGTCGCCCTCGCAGAGCACCACGACACCGCCCCGCAATGCGCCCGCCGCAAGCCGGGCCGCCCAGCCGTCGTAGAATTCCGCGAGCAATGCCCTGTAGCGGGGTGAATCGAAAGGGATTTCGGTCGTGACCGGATATTCCATCGCCCATTCCTCGGCCTGGTCCGGGATCATCCCCTCGACGATCAGCCGCGCCTTGCCGGGATGGCCGGCCTTGCGGAAATAGGCGATCCTTTCCGCCGCCATCAGGTGACGATGGGCGCGCAGGCTCATCAGTTCGGGATCACCGGGGCCAAGCCCGATGCAGACCACCTTGCCGGGTGCCGGGCGTTCGGCCGCCTGCGCGCTCATTCGCGCGGCCCCGCGAGCGCGTTGACCGCCGCCACCGCCATGGCCGAGCCGCCGAGCCGGCCCTCGACGATCATCCAGGGCACCGGGTTGTCGTCGGCAAGCGCGGCCTTGGATTCGGCCGCGCCGATGAATCCGACCGGGCAGCCGATGATCGCGGCGGGGCGCGGAAAACCGGGATCCTGCAACCGGTTCAGAAGATGGAAAAGCGCGGTCGGCGCATTGCCGATCGCAACCAGCGCCCCGGCAAGATGCGGGCGCCACAGCTCGACCGCGGCGGCGCTGCGGGTCGTGCCGATTTCGGCGGCAAGCATTGGCACCTCGGGGGCGCGCAGGGTGCAGATCACCGGGTTTCCGGCGGGCAGGCGGGCGCGGGTGATGCCCTCGCTCACCATATGCGCATCGCAGAGGATCGGCGCGCCAGCAGCGAGCGCCCCGCGCGCGGCCTGGGCGAAGCCCGGGGCAAAGCGGATATGGGGCGCAAGCTCCACCATGCCGGCGGCGTGGATCATGCGCACCGCGACGACCTCTTCTTCCGGGGTGAAACGGGCCAGGTCGGATTCGGCGCGGATGGTGGCAAAGCTGGCGCGGTAGATCGCCGCGCCGTCGGTTTCATAGCTGTGGGGCAAGGTGGCCTCTGTGAAGAAGGTGGAAACAGGATCGGCGGCATCGGCGGGGGCGACAGCCCGGCGCGCGGGCGGATCCATGGGCGCACCGCCCGGGATCAGGTCGAACCGCCCGTCGCGCCCGGTCAGGGTCAGATCCGCCGCACGGGGATGGGCGCAGCCCTTGGCGCAGCCCGAGACATGCAGGAATCGCCCCGGCGGCACATGCGGCGCAAGGCGGCGGGCGAGGGCGCGGGTCTCGACGCTGGCATGGGAACAGCCCGGCGCGCCGGTGCAGGCCGCGACCCGCAGGAGCGGATCCTCCGCATCCGTGATCAGATCGGGCAGGGCGGGGGCGGCTTTCGCGCCCTCGACCAGGATCGAACGCCAGGGGGTGAGCCGCAGCGGCGCGGTCGCGATGGCATGGAGCCCCGCCGCCGCGATCTGCCCGAAAGGCAGGGCGACGCAGAACCCGCCCGGAACGGGGCCGGGCGCCAGCGCGGGGCCGGTTGCGGTTGCGGGGCCTTCATCGGCGCGGATCGGGGGAAAGATGCCGGCCGCGACCAGCGCCGCCATGCGCCGGTACTCGCCGCGACGCGCCGCGAACCAGCGCAACAGGGCAAGCACGCGCGCGGGCAGTTCCCCGGCGGCGACGGTTTCGCCCCGCATCATACCATCCGCCCGCAGGATCAGCCCGCCGCTTTCACCCCGCTCGACCCGCAGGTCGGCCGAGGCGGACCCAAGCACCGCAACCGGTCCCGCATCCACCGCAAGGCCGAATTTCGGCGGCAAAACGGGCGCTTGTGCCAGAATACCTTCGAGCGCCGCGACGAGATCGGGCACCACGTCGCCCTGCCAGAGCGGCGTGGTCAGGATGTTGCGCCGCGCCTCTGTGCCGGGATCCGGGTCAAGCAGGCCATGATCGGCAAGCATTGCCTGCACCTTCGGCAGCGCCTGCGCCCGAAGGCCCCGGATCTGCAGATGCGCGCGGCTGCCGAGTTCGACCATGCCGCTGCCGTGCATCTGCGCGAGATCCGCAATGGCGCGCGCCTGCGCCGGCACGAGCCGCGAGGCAGGGGGACGGATGCGCAGGATCAGCCCGTCGGCGGCCTCCATCGGCTGCAGGGCGCCGGGGCAGCGGTCTTTGATCACATCGGCGTTCATGACATCCCCATCGCCCGGCTGTTCGAGCGGCTTTGCCACAGGCCGGCCTCGGCCAGGGCGGCAAAGCGCGCCTCCATCGCCCGGAGCGCCTCGGGGCTTTCGGTTTCCAGAAAGGCGCGCACCTCGGGCCGGCCGAGCGTCGCGTCGTGGTAAAGGTCGAACAGATGCGCGGGCACGACCCCCGCGAGATGCGCGAACGCGGCCATGTGGTCGAGCGTCGCCGCGATTTCGCCCGCACCGCGGAAGCCGTGCCGCATCATGCCGGCGATCCAGCGCGGATTGGCGGCGCGGGCGCGGGTCACGCGGGCGATTTCCGTGGCCAGCGGACGGGCGCGGGGCGCTTCGGGGCGGGTCGCGTCAAGGTGGTAAAGCGCGGGTTCGGGCGCCCCGATCCGGGCCATGGCGGCGGCGAATCCGGCCTCATGCGCGGCGTAATCCTCGGCCAGAAGCAGGTCGGTTTCGGGCATGTCCTGCGCATGGACAAAGCTGTCGGCGCCGCGCAGCCGGGTTTCGAGCGTGTCGCGCGCCGGCTCTCCCGCGGCGGAATGGGCCGAGGCCGCAAGCCAGGCCTCGCCGGCGGCGCGGCGGGCGGATTCGCCCAGATGTCCGGTCGAGATGCCGAGCCCGTAACTCCCCGGCGCCGGCGCAAAGACGCGCGGCCCCGGCGCGGCGCTGACATAGGGGTTCATGTCGGGGGCCTCGTCGCGCTCGGCCAGGGCCGTCGTGGCGGCCTCGAAAAGCGCGGCGAGTTCGGGAAACACGTCGCGGAACAGGCCCGAGACGCGCAGCGTGACCTCGATCCGGGGCCGGTCGAGCAGGGTGAGCGGGATGATCTCGAAACCGCTCACGCGCTCGGAATCCGCGTCCCAGCGCGGCGCGATGCCGGCCAGGTGCAGGGCCATGGCAAATTCCTCGCCCGCCGTGCGCATGGTCGCCGAACCCCAGAGATTGACCACGAGCCCCTGCGGATAGTCGCCGCGTTCCTGCAGGTGGCTGCGGATCAGTTCCCCGGCCAGCCGGACCCCCTGCGCATGGGCATTGCGCGAAGGCACCGCGCGCGGATCGGTGGAAAACAGCGCCCGCCCCGTGGGCAGCACATCGGCACGCCCCCGGAAGGGCGAGCCCGAAGGCCCCGGTTCAAGGGGTTGCCCGGCAAGCGCGGCGATCAGCGCCGCGCGCTCACCCCTGATCGAGGCCGGGTCGCCGGCAAGCCGGCCGTCCTCCTGCGGGGTGCCGCGCCCCCAGACATGCAGCCCCTCGCCGAAGCGGCTTTCCTTCAGGTCGCAGACGAAGGCGTCGATCATCGGGATCGCCTCGGCGGGGCCTGCATCGCCGGGAATGCCGAGATCGTCCTCGATCCCGGCCTGTTGCGCGGCCTCGCGGATCGCCGCGATCAGGCGATTGCGCCGCGCCGGATCGAGCCCGTCGGCGGTGGAATATTCGTCAAGCAGCGCCTCGATCCGGGTGAGTTCCGGCAAGGATCCGGTTTCCGCAAGCGGCGGCGGCAGGTGGCCGAGCGTCAGCGCCCCGATGCGGCGGCGCGCCTGTGCGGCTTCGCCCGGGTCGTTCACGATGAAGGGATAGACCACCGGAAGCGCGCCGGTCAGCGCTTCGGGCCAGCAGGCGGCAGACAGCGCCACCGCCTTGCCGGGCAGCCATTCGAGCGTGCCGTGCGCGCCGATATGGACCATGGCGTCCGCCTGTTCGCGCAGCCAGAGATAAAAGGCCGCATAGGCGTGACAGGGCACGCGCGTGGTGTCGTGATATTCGCCCTCGCGGTCCGCGCTGCGGCTGCGCTCCGGTTGCAGCGCGACAATGGCCTTGCCCCGTCGGGTCGCGGCGAAATGGAAATGCCCGCCCTTCAGGGCGGGGTCGTCCTGCGGCGCGCCGTGCACCCGGCAAAGGTCGTCGCGCAGCGCTTCGGGAAGGGTATCGAGCGCGCGCAGGTAATCCGCAAGCGGCCAGCGGATGGAGTCGCCCAGCGCCTGTTCAAGCGGCGCGCCCGCTGTGGTGTCGTGACCGGCCTCCGCCAGATCCTCGAGCATCGCACGGGCCGAAGCCAGCGCGTCGAGCCCGACCGCATGGGCCATGCGATAGCTGCGCCCCGGATAGGTCGAAAGCACGAGCGCGACCCGCCGCGCGGGCGCAGGCTGCGCGGCCAGCGCGATATGGGCGGCAACGCGGGCGACGGTGGCCCGGATGCGCTCGGGATCGGGACAGTGGGCGGCATGGCTGAATTCGAGTTCCGGGTCGCGCGCCGTGGTTTCCTTGAACGAGATCACCCCGGCGTTGATCCGCCCGTCCACCTCGGGGAGCGCGACATGCATGGCAAGGTCCGCAGGCGACAGGCCGCGTTCGGCCCCGGACCAGGCGGCGCGGTCATTGGTGGCGTGAATCGCCTGGAACACCCGCACCCCGGCAGCATCAAGGGGGGAACCGGCCCTGCCGCGCGCGGAAAAGGCCGTGGTGTTGACCACCGCGACCGGGGAAAGGCGGGGCAGGACGGCGCGCAACCAGCCGGCGGCGGCGCTGTCCTTGAGGCTCGGCACGAAAAGGCCGAGCGTGCGGAAGCCGCCCGCCTCAAGGCCGCGCATCAGGGCGGCGACGCCTTCGGTATCGGCGGCAGCGGCCCAGGCACGGTAGAAGGGCACCGCGATCAGCGGGCGCGCATCCGGCGCGCCCGGCAATGGCGCGTCCGGTTCCGGGTCGGGCAGGGGGCCGTGATCGGGGTGCCAGAGCCCGAACGGCGGCAGGGTCTTCGGCCCCGGCACCGGCCCGGCATAAAGACCAGAGGCAAGCGCAAGCTGCGCCAGCGCCCCCTGCGCCGCGATCGCGCCCCCCGCATCGCAGAGTTCCGCCAGCCGGCGCAGGGTCGCGACCGGCAGGGTCGAGGCCGCGTCAAGCGCCGGGTCCGGCTGCCCGTCCGCCGGCAGGATCGCGAGCGCGATGCCCTTTTCGCGGGCAAGGGCCGCGACCTGCTCGACCCCGTAGCGCCAGAAGGCGGTGCCGCCCAGCAGGCGGATCAGGATGCCCCGCGCCCCGGAAAGCGTTGCCTCGACATAGGTATCGACCGAAAGCGGGTGCAGCAGCGCCGAAAGATTGGCGAGCCGCAGCGAGGGCAGCCCCTCGCGCCCGCGCCGCCAGCCCGCCGCGAAAGCGCCGAGATCGCTGTCGGAAAAGGACAGCACCACCAGATCCGCGGGCGCCTGCCCGAGATCGCGCGGCGTGGCCGTTTCCTCCAGCCCGTGGCTTTCGCGGAAGAGGACGTGCATCAGATCAGCGCCGCGCGGATCGCATCCGGGTCGAGATCACCCTTTTCGGCGATGACGACGAGCCGCCCCTCGCGCGGCGCGGCCCCCCAGGGGCGGTCGAACTGATGGCGCACCCGTGGCCCCACCGCCTGCACCAGCAGCCTGAGCGGGCGATCCGCGATCGCCACGTGCCCCTTGATGCGCAGGATTTTCCGCGATGCGGTCAGGGCCTCGACCCTGGCGGCAAGCCTGTCCGGGTCATCGACTTCCGGCAGGTCGATCACGATGGTGTCGAAATCGTCGTGGTCGTGGTGGTCGTCGGCACCGTCGTGATGCGAGGGGCGGGCATTGATGCTGTCTTCGGCCGCCGCATGGATCCCGAGCACCACACGGGCGTCGATCACCCCGTCGGTCAGGGGCAGGACCGGCAGGTCCCGCGGCGCCTCGGCCAGAACCGCCGCGCGCGCCGTGGCGAGCCCCTCTTCGCCGGCGAGGTCGGCCTTGGACAGCAGCACGAGGTCGGCGCAGGCGATCTGGTCTCCGAACACTTCGGACAGCGGGGTCTCGTGATCGGCGCCCGAATCGCTGCCGGTGTTGCCGGGGTGTTCGGGATCGGGGGCGAAGGTGCCGTTCGCCACCGCCTCGGCATCGGCGAGCGCGATCACGCCGTCGATCGTGATCTTCGAGCGCAGGTCGGGCCAGTCGAAGGCCTTGAGCAGCGGCTTGGGCAGGGCAAGGCCCGAGGTCTCGATCAGGATGTGATCGGGGCGCGGCTCCATCGCCAGAAGGCGCTCGATGGTGGGGATGAAATCATCGGCGACGGTGCAGCAGATGCAGCCGTTGGTCAGTTCAAGGATATTGGCCTCGGGGCAGTTTTCATCCGCGCAGCCCCGGATCAGGTCGCCGTCCACCCCGGCATCGCCGAATTCGTTGACCAGAACGGCAAGCCGCCGCCCGCCCGGGTTCTGCAGCAGGTGGCGGATCAGCGTGGTCTTTCCGGCCCCCAGAAAGCCGGTAACGATGGTGACGGGGGTTTTCTCAAGGCTCATTTCACGGGCTCCATTGGCGGTATGCGGGCGATGATGTTGCGGCGCAGGCTTTCGGGGCGCTCGCGCCAGGGCAGGAAACCTTCGGGCGCGGCGCGATAGGCGGCGGTCATGGTCTCGAGCGCGTCAAGGTCGCGGTCGGGATCGAGTTCGCCCTGCAGGTAGGTCCAGCGCCCGGGGCCCCGCAGCACGACGACGCAGCCGCGCCGGCAGGCAGACAGGCATTCCTGCCTGACATGGGGAATGCCGCGGGCGGACAGCGCCGCGGACAGCCGCGCGCCGTCGCGCAGGGGCTGTTGCGCCCCGGTTCCGTCCGCGGACATGCGGCAGGTGGTACAGACCACCAGTTCGATTTCGATCGCGTCACACATCGGCCCCTCCGACCAGAGTTTCGCAACCGGAGGAACAGACGGGGGTGCGGGGCACATGCGCCCGCACGTCCGGTCTGCGGCATGCCCCGGCCGCATGATTCCGAAACGGCCCCGGAAACGGCGGGGCCGGTGCTGGCAGGTCTCCCGGCTTGCGGATGTCAGGGGCGATACCCCTGGCGGCTGCCCGGCCTTCCCGACGCGATGTCAGTGGCAGTGGGCATCCTCTCCGGTCACGGTCGCGGGGGCGGCTGCGTTTTGTCCCGGGTGGCCCGGGGCGTCGCATTCCCTCTTCGCCTGCAAAACTGCAGGAACCAGCGATGCGCAGAGCCAAGCCCGTTTCCGCCCCGCTTGTCAAGCGCGAGCGCGGACCACGCCCCGCGACCGGGCGGCGGGCCGTGGAACCGGCGGTGGCCCGATGTCCGGGGGTGAAACCGGGCGGTGTTTCAGGGCCGTGCTTCAGGGGCGTTGACGCACCGCATCGGGCGCCTTAAGGATTGTCCCGACGGTTTTCCGATTTCGGAATGAAAAGGGAATGCAGTGCGGGCCGGATGGCCTCATGCTGCAGCTGCCCCCGCAACTGTAGGCGGAGAGCCTTCTGTCACATGCCACTGGGAGCGATCCCCGGGAAGGCGACAGGGGGCGGTGCTTCGCGAGCCAGGAGACCTGCCGTCAGCCGTTGTCACGCGTGAACACATCGGGCGGGGTGTCCTGGTGAAATTCGCATCCGCCCGCAGGGACAGTCCGGGCAACAGGATGCAGCGTTTGCGGTGACGGTGAAATGATCGCTGGAGCCGAAATCCGTGCCCGAACTCATATCTCAGTCAACCGCCCTTTCGGGCGTGTCCGGCCTCGTGCCGTCAATTCCGCGCCTTCCTGCCCGGCCAAGGCGCCGGCGGGCTCTTGTCGTCGCCGCGCTTCTGGCCGGCACGGCCGCGCCGCTTTCTGCGCAGGACGCCACCCGCAGCAGCGAGGACAACGGCGAGACGCTGCTGCTCGATACCATCACCATCGAGGGGCAGGGGGCGGCGGATCTCGACCTGCATCAAGGTTCCACCGCCGGCAGCCGGCTTGGCCTCAGCTCCTTCGAGACGCCGGCCAGCGTGCAGGTGATCGACGGGGGTGCGATCCGCAGCCGGGGCGAGCGCGATGTGACGCGGGCGATCGTGAACACCGGGATCGGCGTGAGCTTTGGCGGCTCGCCGGGCAACGGCGGCACCTCGGTCAGCATGCGCGGATTCAACGGACACGGGTCGGTCACGCGGCTGTATGACGGCACGCGGCTTTACCCGGCCTCGGGCACGATCACCTTCCCCTTCGACACCTGGAGCGTGGACCGCATCGAGGTGCTGAACGGCCCGGCCGGTGTGCTTTACGGCGAAGGGGGTGTCGGCGGCGCGATCAACGTGATCCCGAAAAAGCCGCTGACCGAGGGGCGGCGCGACGAGTTGCGGGCCACCATCGGCACCCATGGCCAGCGCGGGCTGGCCTATGGCAGCGCCGGGCCGCTGGGCGACCGGCTGGCCTACAGTTTCGATGCCAATATCACCGGCTCCGACGGCTGGATGGATCGGGACAACATGTCGTCGCGTTCGCTTTCGGCGGCGCTGCGCTGGCAGGCGACCGAGACCCTTGCGCTGACGCTTTCGCATGATTTCGGCGACAACCGCCCGAGCCGCTATTTCGGCACGCCGCTGGTGGATGGTCAGGTGGACCGGCGCGTGCGCTATCGCAACTACAACGTCGAGGACAGCCTCGTGCGCTACAAGGACAGGTTCACGCAGCTCAAGGCGGAATGGACGCCCAACGACAGCGTGACGCTGACCAGCAGCACCTATCACCTGACCAGCAACCGCGACTGGCGCAACGTGGAGAGCTACACTTATGGCCCCGGCACCGGAGTGGTTACACGCCAGCCCCGGCTCGCTCTGGCTCACGATGTGGAAGAGACAGGAAATCGCACCGACATAACTATCGAGAGCACATTCGGAAATATTGAGAATACTGCGACGTTTGGCTTTGACGTCAATCGGATGAAATATGTGAGATTGAGGCACACTCCTGCCACAGATGAGACCACAGTTGATTTTCTCAATCCGCGCCCTGGGGTATTCGGCCCCTATACGATGAATATCATCAATGATTCAAAGATGAATCAATACTCATTGTTCATGGATGATCGGATAAAGTTCAATGACCAATGGGCGCTGGTCGGCGGTCTGCGTTATGATAACGTGGACATTAAATCGCGCGAGCCCGCCTATACAAAAAAATTCAGCTCAACCAGCTGGCGCATCGGCGCGGTCTGGAACCCGGTGCCGGATGTGGCTGTTTATGCGCAGTATTCCCGAGCAACTGAGCCGATCGGCAGCGCTCTTTCATTATCCGAGTCTCAGGCCGACCTGAAACTGACCCGGGCGCGCCAGCAGGAAATCGGGGTGAAATTCGGCTTTCTCGAGGGGCGCGGCGATGCGACGCTTGCGGCCTATCGCATCGTCAAGACCGACCTTCTGGCGCGCGACCCCGATGACCCGGACGTGACCCACCAGATCGGCAGGCAAAGCGCGAAAGGGATCGAGGCCGCCATCGGCCTTGAGGTGTCGCCAACCTTCCGCGTCAATGCGAATGCGGCGTTCGTTTCCTCCCGCTTTGACGATTACGTGCAGCCGGGCGGCGATTATTCCGGCAACCGCGCGGCGAATGTGCCGCACCGGGTCGCCAATATCTGGGGCTCCTGGGATTTCGCCGCGAACTGGACCGCCCGCGCGGGCGCGCATTACGTCTCCGAGGCATTCACCAGTGATGCGAACACCAGCCGGCGCCCCTCCTACACGGTGGTGAATGCCGGGCTGCAATGGCGCCCGCAGGACAACATCAGCGTGGACCTCAATATCGAGAACGTCGCGAACCGGCTCTATGCGACATCGGGCCGGGACACCCAGTGGCTGCTCGGGCCGCCGCGGATGGCGACGCTCGACGTCAACATCCGGTTCTGACGTGGCGCTCGATCTCACAGTGCGCGGCCTCTCCTGGGGGCCGCGCCCGGACCGGCGGATCATCGAGGACATCAGCTTCGATGTTCCGGCCGGCACGACCACGGCCATCGTCGGTGCGAACGGGGCCGGGAAATCGACGCTGTTGCGCAGCATCTACCGCCACAACCGGCCCCTGTCAGGACAGGTGCAGGTCGGGGGGCGCGATATCTGGCGGCTTTCCGCGCGCGAGGTTTCGCGGCTCGTCGCGGCGGTGCTGCAGGAGGGCGCGCCCGATTTTTCCTTTACCCTGCGCGAGGTCGTCGCCATGGGGCGCATCCCGCATCGCAACGGCCAGCCCCGTGCCGGGGCGGACGAGGCGGTGATCGACCGGGTGCTTGCGGAGTTCGGGCTGACCGACATGGCCGACCGCACCTTCGGCAGCCTTTCGGGGGGCGAGAAACAGCGCGTTCTGCTGGCCCGTGCCATGGTGCAGGAACCGCAGCTGATCGTTCTGGACGAACCGACCAACCATCTGGACATCCGCCATCAGCTGGAAATCATGGCGCTGCTCGGGCGCATCAGGGCAACGGTGCTGATCACGCTGCATGATCTCGAACTTGCGGCGGCGGTGGCCGACCAGGTGCTGGTGATGCGGGGCGGTCGCGTCTGCGCGCTCGGCCCGCCGGGCGAGACGCTGACGCCGGCCACGATCCGCACCGCCTTCGACGTGGCCGCGACCATCACCGAGGCCGCAACCGGGCGCCCGCGCTTTTCCTTCGACCTGATTTCGTGACGAGAATGCCCATGAAACAGCCCCTGCGGGGTCTTGCCCCGATTGTCCTCTCGGCCCTGATCGCGAATGCCGTCCCGGCCATGGCGGGGGCAGCGCGCGATCCGTTTCCCGTCACCGTCAGCAGTTGCGGGCGCGAGGTCACGATTGCCGAACCGCCCCGGCGGGCGCTGGTCAACGGCTCGAACCTGATCGAGATCATGCTCGCGCTCGGGCTCGAGGACAGCCTTCTCGGCTACAGCGGCCGGACCGGGGGGGCGGCGACGCTCGCGGCCTTTCCCGCCGCCGCCGGGCTGCGCGCGATCCAGCGCAGCTATCCGACGCTCGAGACCTTTCTCGACGAGGGGATCGACTTCTATTTCGCGGGCTGGAGCTACGGCATGCGGGTCGGCGGCGAGGTCACGCCCGAAAGCCTTGGCCGCTACGGGATCGCGGTTTACGAACTCTCCGAATCCTGCGTCCGGCTCGGGCAGCATCAGCGGCCGGATTTCGATGTCCTGTTCCGCGATCTGGAGAACCTCGCGCGGATCTTCGGCGTGCCCGAACGGGCGGCGGCGCTGATCGCCGGCTATCGCGAGCGGCTCGCCCGCGTCGCGACCGGAATTGCCGCCGGCACCGGTGCGCAGAAGGCGCAGCCGCGGGTCTTTGTCTATGATTCGGGCGACAAGGTGCCGCTGACTGCCGGCGGCTACGCCATGCCGCAGGCCATCATCGAGGCCGCCGGGGGCGAGAACATCGCCGCGATGCTCGACAACAGCTGGGTGCGCATCGACTGGGAGACCGTTGCCGACCTGGACCCCGAAGCGGTCGTGATCGTCGATTACGGAGAGATTTCGGCCCGCGACAAGATCGCCTTTTTCAGGTCCCACCCGGCGCTTTCCCATGTCGGCGCGGTGCGCAACGACCGCCTTCTGGTGCTGAGCTATGACGAACTGACGCCGGGACCGCGCAATGTCGACGCGGTGGAAAAGCTTGCGGCGTTCCTGCACGGCGGGCCCGGCTGATGGGGTTCCTGCGCCCGCATTATCCGGCGGTCTGCGCCGTCCTTGCCGTGCTGTGCCTGTTTTCGATCACGCTTTCGGTCAGCATCGGATCGGCGCGGATTCCGTTCCTGACGGTCTGGTCGATCATCCTCAACAAGGCTTCGCTCGCCTCGATCGCGCCGCACTGGGACATGGGGCGCGAAAACATCGTCTGGGAACTGCGTCTGCCACGCGCCCTGCTGGCGGCGATGGTGGGGGCCGGGCTCGGGCTGGCGGGGACGGTGATGCAGGCGGTGACGCGCAACCCTCTGGCCGATCCGCATCTGCTCGGCGTGTCGGCCGGGGCCGGGTTCGGGGCCAATCTCGCGATCCTGTTTCTGGGCAGCCTGCTCGGGGTCTATACCCTGCCGCTTTTTGCCTTCATGGGGGCGCTCGGCGCGACAGCGGCCGTGGTCATGGTCGGGGGGATTTCGCGTGCCGGAGGGCCGACGCGGCTGATCCTCGCGGGGCTTGCGGTGTCCTTCGTCATTGCCGCGGGCAGCAATGTCATGATCATGCTGGCCGATCCCCACGCGATCAGTTCGGTCGTGTTCTGGTCGCTCGGGGGGTTCGGTTTCGCACAGTGGAACAACCTGGTCTTTCCGGCGGTGGCGCTGCTGTTTTCAGGTGTCGTGTTCCGCTATCTGGCCGAGCAGCTGAACGCGCTCGCCATGGGCGAGGAAACCGCCGCGACGCTTGGCGTCAACCCCCGCGGCCTGCGCATCCTGACCCTGACCGTCAGCGCCTTCCTGACCGGGGTGCTGGTGGCGTTTTCCGGCATGATCGGCTTTGTCGGGCTGATGATGCCCCATATCACGCGGCTTCTCGTCGGCGGCGACAACCGTCGCGTGCTGCCGGTCAGCGCCCTGCTCGGGGCAATTTTCCTGGTGCTGGCGGATATTGCCGCGCGCCGGATCACGGCACCGAACGACATGCCGGTCGGGGTGGTGACGGGGCTGATCGGCGGATTGTTCTTCATCGTCCTTTTGTCGCGCGACCGGGGCTGAGCCGCGGCGCGCGCGGGACCGGGCGCGGGAAGCGGCGCCGCCCGGGCAAGGCGCGGCGGTTTCCGATCCTCCCGGGTCTTGCCGCAGCCGGCCGGGACTGGTCGGGACCGGCCGGGTCCACGGTCAATCCTGCACCGAAAGGGCCTCGAAAAGCTCGGCAATCCCCTCGCGCGCATTCTTCGACTGTTCAAGGAGCATCTCCGCACCCGCAATCGGCGTCGCCGGGCGTTGAATGTCCGGCGCCGTTCCAAGGTCATGCGCAATCCGCGCCACCGCGGCATAGGCGCCGGCGCTTTCGTCGTCCTGCGCGGGGTCCGCTCCCGCTCCGCCGCCCGCGAGCCAGCGGCTGCGCGCGGCTTCGGCCGGTTGGCCGGCCCCGGCAAAATGCGCCGCCGCCCCGGCATGATCGCCGATCAGCCGCAGTGCCTGCGCCCGCAACGCCTCGGCCTGCGCGCCCCCGCGCCTGTCCAGAATCGCGAGCGCACGGTGCGGGCGGATAAGCGCAAGCGCGATCTCGGCCTCGATCAGCGCAATGCCGTCGGGCGGGGTGCCGGTCACGTTCCCGCGCAGCAGATCCTGAGCCTCGGCCGTGAACCCGAGGTCGAGCAGGCGCCGCGCGAGGGTTTCGACCGTCGGCAGGGGGAGCGGGCCGGATTCGGGGCCGGTGTTCGCGAGCAGGAGTTCGATAAACTCCACATCGCCCGCACGCTCGGCAAGACGGTCGAGCAGACCGGCACGGATCGCGGGTGCCGTCTCGCCGCCGCTGGCCGGGGGGAGGTAACGGGCAAGCTCCGCGAAGGCGGCGGCAAAGGCACCCTCGAGCGCGAGCGCGCGGATATGGGCCACTTGCAGCGCGGGACCGAGGCCGGAGCCGCGATGCTGCAGCGCATAGCCGGCGGCGAGTTCGGCCGTCTGCGGCGGCGGGGCGGTTCCCTTTGCCCATGCGTCGCCGATCACGCCGATCAGCGCCTCGGGCGCCTGGTCCCGGCCGGAACGGGCAAGCTCTGCCAGTTCGCGCCCCGGCGCCTTGCCCTGTTGCCGGTGCAGTTCGGCGCGCGCAAGTGCGGCCCCGGGAACCGGACGGCCATCATCCGGCCCGGTCAGGCGCAGGCTGAGTTCGGCCTGTTCCGCAGCCCCCGCATCGGCATAGAGCCGCGCGATGCGCGGACCGAACAGGTGCCGCAGGTGCCGGGGCAGGGTGCCGAGGGTGCGCAGCACCGCATCGTCATTGGTTTCCGGTTCGCGCCGCCCGGCCGCGAGCAGCGCCCAGAGAGCGGCATTCCCGCCGCAGACATGCTGCCCGGCGAAGGGGTTCGCCGCCGCAAGGGGGCGGCCGTCGACGATCTGCGCCATGGCGGGCAGGAGCTCCGAATTTCCGGGCAGGTCCGGCGACAGGCGCAGAACGGAAGCGGCCTCGGCCCCGTAGCCGAAATGGATATATCCGCGCGCAAGCCCAAGCTGGGCCTGCGGATCCACCAGGTCGAATTCGCCGAAAAGCCGCCGCTGCCAGGCGCCGATCTGGGCCCCGAAGTCAATATCGTCGCGGCCCCAGGTCTGCACCGCGAGCCTGTCATCGGCGATGCAGAGCGTCCCGCTGTCCTGCTGCCGGAGCGTCTTGCGGATTTCCGCAAGCTGGAGGTCGATGGTGTTCTCGACATTGAGCCCGGGGCGGGCGAGGCCCGGGGCGGCATCCGGTGCCACGTCCGCCCGGGCGCCGGCATGTTGCGCGGGCGGTGCGTGATGGTCCTCGTGGCGCGAATGCGTGCCCGATTCCTCAAGCAGACCGCGATGGACGGCGACGTCGATGTTCTCGCGCAGCCGGCGCGCGGGCTCGGAGGAGAACCGGTTTCCCCCCCGGTCGAGCAGCACCGGCAGTTGCCCCCCGGCGCCGGCCCAGGGGTAGGTGCCGGCCTCGGGCAGGGGCGGTTGCATGGACGGCGCGGGCCGCGGAGTGTTCGCGCGAAAGAGCGAAGGAAAACCGGGAACGTCCTGCGTCTGCGCCGTGGCAACCCCGAAGCGCAGCGCCGGCGTGCCGCCGGGATGGGCGCGCACGGCGCGGGCGGGCGGATCGGGCAGGGGGCTGGTGCCATCCTTCACGTCGATAACCAGACGGCGATCCTCGAGCATAACCGCCTCGACCCGGCAGTTGCAGCCAAGCGCGATCCTGAGCGGGGCCCCCGGGCCGGCCTGCGACAGGGCCCCGATACGGTGGCGCGGGATGCGTTCGAATATCTGGCCGAGCCCGAGCAGGATATCATCGCCGGTGAGCCGGATTTCCGCGCCGCGCCCCTGTTGCGACAGGGTCCAGTCCACCCCGGGCGGCAGCGGGATCACCAGCCGCGAGAATCCGTCGTGCTCGCCCGAACGGACGGTGAGGGTGAGCGCCGCCGCCGGGCCGCAGAGCAGGACCAGCGCCAGAGTCAGGAGCAGCCGGCGCATCAGGCGGCTTCCTGCTTGACCGCCCGCAGCGCATCCTCGAGTTCGTCGAAGCGGGGGCGGACATGGGCCGGCGTGTTCTGGCGCCCGACCTCGATGCAGAGCGAAACCGCGTGGCTGTGCAGGTTCGCGACCAGAACCTCGCGGATAAGCTGGTAGAAATGCCGGTCTTCCTCCACCGTGCCCTGCACCCGCGCGGCGAAGGGCCCGACCAGACCATAGGCCAGGAACACCCCGAGAAAGGTTCCGACCAGCGCGCCGGCGATGAGCTTGCCGAGGATCTCGGGCGGCTGGTCGATCGCGCCCATCGTCTTGATGACCCCGAGCACCGCCGCGACGATGCCGAGCGCCGGCAGCGCATCGGCCGTGGTCTGGAGTGCGCGGCTCGAATGCAGGGCATGGTGCAGATTGGCGGCGGTGCGCTTTTCCAGGATTTCCTCGACCTGGTTGGGATCGTCGTAGTTCATAGAGGCCGAGCGCAGGGTGTCGCAGATGAGTTCGACCGCCTCGCGGTCCTGCAGGATCCTGGGATAGGCGCCGAAGATCGGGGAGGTGCCGGGATCCTCGATATGCGGCTCGAGCGCGACAGGATTCTGCCGCGCGATCCGGATCAGGGCAAACAGCAGGCAGAGAAGGTCGCGGTAATCGTCGGGCTTCCATCTGGGCCCGCGGAACACCTTGCCGATGTCCTTCAGCGTCCGCTTGATACCGCCGAGATCGTTGCCGATCAGGAAAGCGCCGACCGCCGCGCCGCCGATGATGGCCAGTTCATAGGGCAGGGACGCCAGCACGACCGCCAGCTTTCCCCCGGCGGCCAGATAGCCGCCGAACACCATCACGAACACCAAGACGACGCCGATCATCCCGAGCATGTCATTCTCCATCTTCCGCGCGATCCGAGCATGGCGGCGATTCTTTTAAAAAGTCGAAACGGGCGCCGGCCGGATCTCGCGCTGCCTTGCGGGCCGGCCCGCCGCCGGTCCCTTGCGTCTTCATTGCGTCGGCACATTGGCATTGCGGCCCGCGAGGACGACGCTGACCGCATAGGCGGCCTCGGGGCTGAGGCCCGACAGGATCGCCGCCGCCGCCTCGGGCCGCATCCGGGACAGGAAACCGGCCGCGAATTCGGGCGTCATGGTCTCGAACAATGCGGCTGATTCGCGCGGCTTCATCCGCTCGTAAACCGCTGTGAGCCCGCTGATGTCGTCTTCCGAGGCCCCCTCCGCCATGGCGATGGTGGCGCGCAGGCGCTCTTCGGCGCTTTCGAGCGCGACGAGCTTCTGCCGCAGGGCTGCATCGGCCTGTTCGAGCGCGCGGCTGCGATCCTCGATGCGCCGCTCGCGCTCCGCAAGCTTGCGCTCGCGCTCCTGCAGGCGCGCCAGAAGGGAGCCCGGATCCGCACCCGCCCGGGGCACGGTTTCCGCCGCTTCGGCGCCGGCGTCGCGCGGTTCGGGTTCGGCCGAAATCGCGGGCCCGATGCCCAGACCGGCACGGATCAGCGCCGAGCCGATCAGGAAGGTTGCGACCAGCGACAGGGTGCCGAGCCTTGCCCGTTTCCCGGCGGCCGGGAGGGGCCGGCTCATGATGCCGCCCCGCCGCGCGCGTGCCGGATGAAGGGTGCTGCCGCCATGGGTGGCGACGGCGCGTCGTCATCCGCGGCCCCGGTGATTTCGGTGGCTTCGGTGGCGCGCGCGGGCTCCGCTTCGGTGGTTGGCGACGGCGGCTCCGCCCCGGCCTCGGGGATGTCGTGGAGCGAGGCCATCAGGAGTTCGAGCCGCCCGGCCACCGATTCGGCCCGCCGCGTCAGGTCGTCGAGCGCGGCGTTCGAGCCGTCCGAGGCCGCGCGCGCCGAAACCAGCGAGCGGTTGAGGTCGTCGACCTGGGAGGACAGCACCGCGACCGCGCCCCCCATGCCGGTTTCCAGGTCGTTGAAACGGCTCAGGCGCCGGGACAGGACGAAGCAGTAGAAACCGGCCCCGACGGCCCCGGCAACCAGAAGAATATCGGCAATGAGTTCCAATTCCGCCTCCTAGTTCAGCATGAATTCCATGACCAGAAGATCGCGGATACGGTCGTCTCCGACGATCACCTGGATGCGCCGCAGCATCTGGCCGCGGATCCGGGTCAGGGCGAGCGGGTCCTGCAGATCCTGCAGCCCGAGCGCGCGCAGATAAACGTTCAGCACGTCAATGATGCGGGGGATCTGGTCCTCGACCTCGCGCCGCGCGTCTGCCGCCACCTCGATCTGCGCGGTAAAACGCAGTTGGTGGCGGGAGTCGCCGCTTTCGAGCGTGATCATCAGCGGCTCGAGCGCGATGAACGCGGTCTCCGGCGCGGCCCCCCGGGACAGCGCCGGAAGAGCGGGTTTGCCGAGCGGAATCAGGCCGGAGGCAACGGCGTAGTAGCTCCCGCCCGCGCCGAGGAGCGCGACAATCAGCGCCGCGATCAGCGTCCCCCTGCCACCGCGCCGCCGGTTCGCGGCGGGCTCGGTCGTTGCGTCGGTCATCTTCGTCCCTCTCTGGTTCCGGGATTTCTGCATAAGCGCTGAGGAACTAACCGACTGTTAAGACCGATCGGCGAAACATCTCCCTGCCGGACGAAACACGGCGGAACGGAGGAACAGGTGCAGCAGCTCGTCAGGACATGGAGCGGACTTGGAAGACGCCGGCAGATCATCGTCGCCGCGGCGGGCGCGGCAACGGTGCTGATCGTCATGGTCATGTCGGCGCTGGCCGCGCGCCCCTCGATGCAGCTGCTTTACGCGGGGCTCGAGCCGGATGCGGCCGGCGAGGTCGTGCAGGCGCTTGAACAGCATGGGGTCGCCTACCGGATCAGCGGCAACGCGATCCACGTGCCCGCGGCCCGGCGGGATGAACTGCGCATGATCCTGGCCGGTGACGGGCTGCCCGCGACCGGCGGGCGGGGCTATGAGCTGCTTGATTCGCTGAGCGGATTCGGCACCACGGCGCAGATGTTCGATGCAACATACTGGCGCGCGAAGGAGGGCGAACTGGCCCGCACCATCGTCGCAAGCCCCCATGTCTCGCAGGCGCGGGTGCATATCGCCCATGCCGCCGCGGGCCCGTTCCAGCGCGCCGCCGCGCCGACCGCATCGGTTCTGCTGACCGCGCGGGGCGGCCCGATCTCTCCCGAACAGGCCAATGCCATCCGCTATCTGGTGGCTTCGGCCATCACCGGGATGGAGGTCGAGAATGTTGCGGTGATCGATTCGCGCCGCGGGCTCGTCGGCCCGGCGGAGAGCGAAACGGTCGCGAATTCCGCCGACGAGCGCTCCCAGCAGTTGCGCAGCCGGGTTCTGCGCCTGCTCGAGGCCCGGGTCGGGGCCGGCAATGCCGTGGTCGAGGTGAGCGTGGAGACCGTGACCGACACCGAATCGATCCGCCGCCGCCAGATCGACCCGGAGGAACGCGTCGCGATCAGCACCGACACCGAGGAGCGGCGCGATTCCTCGCGCAACCAGGGGCAGGGCGAGGTCACGATCGCCTCGCATCTGCCGGAGGGCGACGGCGCACGCTCCGACGGCTCGCAGGCCCAGAGCAGCGAGACGCGCGAGCGCGTGAACTACGAGGTCTCGCAGACCGAACATGAAATCCTGCGCGGGCCGGGGGCGGTACGCCGGCTCACGGTCGCGGTGCTCGTGAACGGGGTGAGCGGCGCGGATGCGACCGGCGCGGTCACGGTGCAGCCGCGTGCGGAGGCCGAACTCGAGGCGCTGCGCGAACTGGTTGCCTCGGCGGTCGGATTCGACGCGGAGCGCGGCGACGTCATCACGCTGCGCTCGATGGAACTGCCGGCGGTCGCGGAGGAGGGCACCATGGCCAGCACGACGTTCCTCAAGGGGCTCGGGCTCGATCTCATGTCGCTCATCCAGATCCTGGCGCTGGCGATCGTCGCGATCGTTCTCGGCCTGTTCGTCGTGCGCCCGATTCTCGCCCGGCCGCACCCGGCGCTGCCCCGACCGGAGACCGGCGCCCTGCCGAAACCCGCGCGCAGCGAACCGGTCGATGCGCCCGAGGCGCTGACCGGAGAGATCGACGACGGGCCGGATCCCCGCTTTGAAACTGCGCCGGTGCGGCGCCGCGAGAACGAGGTCGCCCTCGCCGGTGCCGGCGCGGCCAGCCCGTCGGAGCGGCTGCGCGCGATGATCGGAGAGCGCCAGGAGCAGACCGTCGAGATCCTGCGCAGCTGGCTTGACGAACAGGGAGAGAGCGCCTGATGCCCGTCTCGCATCTGTTCGAGGACTTCGGCAATGACGATCCCGCTGGCAGCGGCCTGCGGATCCTGTCCGAAGAGGCGCTCGAGGATCACCGGCTTGCGGCCTTCGAGCAGGGATATTCGGCCGGCTGGGACGACGCGATGGCGGCCCGCGATCAGGAGCGCGCCCGGGTCTCGGCCGCGCTTGCCCGCACGCTCGAGGATCTGTCCTTTACCTATCACGAGGTGCGCGGGCAGCTTCTCGAGGCCATCGAGCCCGTGTTCCGCAGCCTCACCGCCGCGGTCCTTCCCGAGGTCATGATGCGCGGCTTCGGTCATCATGTCGTGGAAAAGCTTGGCGATCTCAGCCGCGAGCGGATGGCCGGGCCGGTGCGGATCACGGTCGCGACGGGCGAGGGGCAGGGGCTGCGCGAATTGCTGGCGCCGGACGTCGCGCTGCGGGTCACGGTGGCGGAAGATCCTGCGCTCGACGAGGGGGCCGCGATCATCCGGATCGGAGAGCGCGAG
Source organism: Pontibaca methylaminivorans (assembly GCF_900156525.1). Lineage (NCBI taxonomy): Bacteria > Pseudomonadati > Pseudomonadota > Alphaproteobacteria > Rhodobacterales > Roseobacteraceae > Pontibaca > Pontibaca methylaminivorans. The sequence continues at coordinate 303,581 of NZ_FTPS01000001.1, read as the reverse complement.
CACGAGATCGACGCGCCGGGCCTGATCGCTGCCCTGAGTGAATCGATCGGATCGTTTTTCGAGGATGTGGGCAAGGACGCAGGCAATGGATGACGACAGGACAAACGAGGCCAACCCCGACGCCGGGGCAGGAGCAGAGACCGGAGTCGCGACGCCGCGCCCGTTCGATTCGGTTCCGATCGAGATCATCGTCTCGGTCGGCAAGGCGCGGCCGCTGATCCGCGACCTGATGACCATGGGCCGCAACGCGGTTCTGACGCTCGACCGTCGGATCGAGGATCCGGTCGAGCTTTACGTCGGCGACCGTCTTGTCGCGCGCGGCCAGCTCGAACAGATCGAGGGCGAGCACGGCAGCCAGCTGGCGGTGCGCCTGAGCGAGATCGCCGACCTTCAGAGCGGGCTCGGATGAGGATCCCCGCCGCGGTACCGGCGGCCCTTGCGATCGGTGCGCTTCTGCTTGTTCCGCAGGTGGCGCAGGCGCAGGAGATCACGCTTTCGCTCGGCGAGGGCGGCTCGGTTTCCGCGCGCTCGATCCAGCTCATCGTCCTGATCACCCTGCTGAGCCTCGCGCCCGGCCTTGCGATCATGGTGACCTGCTTTCCGTTTCTGGTCACGGTGCTCGGCATCCTGCGGCAGGCGATCGGCCTTCAGCAGAGCCCGCCCAACATGCTGATCGTGAGCCTTGCGCTGTTCCTGACCTATTTCGTGATGGAGCCGGTGTTCACGCAGGCCTGGGACACCGGCATATCGCCGCTGCTGGCCGAAACCATCGACACCGAGACCGCGATCGAACGCGTGCTGATCCCGTTCCGCGAATTCATGGCGGCGCGGGTCGATGCCGGCACCTTCCGCTCGATGGCCGAACTGCGCCCCGGGCTCGAGGTGCTGGAACCCGCCCCCGATGCACCGATGTCGGTGCTGGTGCCGAGCTTCCTGCTGTCCGAGATCGCCCGTGCCTTCCAGATCGGATTCCTGATCTTCCTGCCATTCCTGATCATCGACCTGGTGGTCGCGGCGGTGCTCATGTCCATGGGGATGATGATGGTGCCGCCGGCGATCGTCGCGCTTCCGTTCAAGCTTGCCTTCTTCGTGGTCGCCGACGGCTGGAGTCTGGTCGCCGGGGCATTGGTGCGCAGCTATCAGCCCTGACCCCCCATCCCCGGCCGCGCCGGCCCCGGCCGGGTGACAGGCGCCCGCATGGCCGCGACCGCGGGGTCATCCGGCTGGATCTGCCGGCCTTCGCGCCCTATCACGTCAGCAGGGAAATGCAGGTGGTATGTGCCTTGGACATGGAAATCAGCGTCGAGCATCTGACACGCGAAACAGCCGAGACCGAGCTTGCGCGGCTGGCCGATCTGATCGGCCGGGCCGACATCGCCTATCATCGCGAGGACGCGCCCGAGATTTCCGATGCCGAATACGACCGGCTCAAGCGGCGCAATGCCGCAATCGAGGCGCGGTTTCCCGACCTTGTGCGCCGCGACAGCCCGAGCGCCCATATCGGTGCGCGCCCGGCCGAGGGTTTTGCCAAGGTCCGGCACCGGCAGCGGATGATGTCGCTCGGCAATGCCTTCAGCGCCGAGGACGTTGCCGGGTTCGATGCGGGCGTGCGCCGCTACCTGGGCCTTGGGGCCGGGGACGCGCTGGCCTATACGGTCGAGCCGAAGATCGACGGGCTTTCGCTCGCGCTGCGCTATGAATCGGGCCATCTGGTCGAGGCCGCGACCCGGGGCGACGGCAGCGTCGGCGAGGACGTGACCGCGAACGCCCGCACCATTGCCGATATTCCGGCCCGGATCAAGGATGCGCCCGCGGTGCTCGAAATCCGGGGCGAGGTCTATATGACCAAGCCCGATTTCGCGGCACTGAACGCGCGGCAGGAACGGGCAGGGGCGCGCGCCTTTGCCAACCCGCGCAATGCCGCCGCCGGGTCGCTGCGCCAGCTTGATCCCGGTGTGACCGCGGCGCGGCCGCTGCGGTTCTTCGCCTATGCCTGGGGAGAGGTGAGCGAGCCGCTGGCGCCGACGCAGGCCGGGGCGATCGAGCGGCTGGCGCGTTTCGGGTTCCAGACCAATCCGCTCACCTCGCTCTGCGACGGGCCGGAGTGCCTGATTGCGCGTTATCACGCGATCGAGGAACAGCGCGCCACGCTCGATTACGATATCGACGGTGTGGTCTACAAGGTGAATGACCTCGTGCTGCAGGGGCGGCTCGGGTATCGCTCGACCACGCCGCGCTGGGCCATCGCGCACAAGTTTCCGGCCGAACTGGCCTGGACGCGGCTGGAAAGCATCGGCATCCGCGTCGGCCGCACCGGCGCGCTGTCACCGGTGGCGCGGCTTACGCCGGTCACGGTCGGGGGCGTCGTGGTGTCGAACGCGACGCTGCACAACGAGGATTACATCGCCGGGCGCAACGCGAGCGGCGGAGAGATCCGCGAAGGCAAGGACATCCGCGTCGGCGACTGGGTGCAGGTCTATCGCGCCGGCGACGTGATCCCGAAGATCAATGATGTCGATCTGGCCCGCCGCCCCGAAGGCGCCGTTCCGTACGAATTTCCCACCCGCTGCCCCGACTGTGGCAGCGCCGCGATCCGCGAGGAGGGCGATTCGGTGCGCCGCTGCACGGGAGGGCTGATCTGCCCGGCGCAGCAGGTCGAGGTGCTTCGGCATTTCGTCAGCCGCGCCGCTTTCGACATCGAGGGGCTTGGTGAAAAGCAGGTCGAACAGTTCCATGCCGATGGCTGGATCAGGGAGCCCGCCGATATTTTCACGCTCGAGGACCGTTACGGCAGCGGGTTGCAGCAGTTGCGCAACCGCGAGGGCTGGGGCGAGAAATCGGCGGCCAACCTTTTTGCCGCGATCCGGGCGCGCCGCACCATTCCGCTGGCGCGGCTGCTGTTCGCGCTTGGCATCCGCCATGTGGGCGAGGTCGCCTCGGCGGTGCTTGCGCGCCATTTCATGACCTGGGAGGCGCTGACCGACACCGTCGACCGGGCGGCGGCGGAGCCTGCCTTCCGGGCCGGAAATGCGCGGGAGCGCCGCGCCGCGCTGGCTGAAAGCCCCGCCTGGGCCGAGATCACGGGGATCGAGGGGATCGGCGATGTGCTGGCGACATCGCTCGTTACCGCGTTTTCGCAGGAACGCGAGCGCCAGTCGATCGACCGGCTGGCCGGGATGCTGGAGATAACCTCGCCGGAGCTGCCGAAAAGCGACAGTCCGGTGCAGGGGCTCACGGTCGTGTTTACCGGCACGCTCGAAAAGATGACCCGCGCCGAGGCCAAGGCCCGGGCCGAGGCGCTGGGCGCGAAGGTGGCGGGGTCGGTCTCGGCGCGCACGGATCTTGTCGTGGCAGGGCCCGGGGCGGGATCGAAACTGGCGAAGGCCGAGGCGCTCGGGGTCAGGACGCTTGACGAGGATGGCTGGCTTTCCCTGATCGGTTCGGCATGAGCGGCCGGCCGGAGGTTCTGTTCCCGCTTTTCGCCGGGCTCGAGACGCTTCCCGGCATCGGGCCCAAGACCGCGCGGGCGCTTGAACAGATCGACGTGGAAACGCCGGGCGATCTGTTGTTTTTGCTGCCCTACGCGGTGGTCGACCGGCGCCGGCGCGCCACTGTCCGCGGGCTCGACCTGCCGGTGACGGCGACGGTCGAGGTGACCGTGCGCGCCCATCGCAAGCCGGCAAGCCGGGGCGGGGCCTGGCGGGTGCTGGTCGAGGACGAGGGTGCGGATTTCCAGCTTGTCTTTTTCCACGCGCGCGGCGGCTATCTGGAAGGCCTGCTGCCGGTCGGTTCGCGGCGGGTGGTTTCGGGGCGGATCGAACTGTTCGACGGTGCGGCGCAGATGGTGCACCCGGATCACGTCCTGCCGGTTGATGAGGCCGCCGCGATCCCGGAATTCGAGCCGGTCTATCACCTGACGCAGGGGGTCAGCCAGAAGCTCATGCTGAAGGCGCTGCAGGGGGCGCTTGCGCGTCTGCCCGAACTGGACGAGTGGATCGACCCCGGGCTTCTGGCGCGCGAGGGCTGGCCCGGATGGGCGACGGCGCTGCGGGTGGCGCATGCGCCGCGCGGTATGGATGACCTTTCGCCCACAACGCCAGCGCGGGCGCGGCTCGCCTATGACGAACTTTTTGCGCATCAGTTGACGCTTGCCCTGGCGCGCGGACGCGAGCGCAAGGCCCGCGGCATTTCGAGCCGGGGGGACGGCCGCCTGCGGGCGCGGGTTCTGGCGGCGCTGCCCTACGCGCTCACCGGGGCGCAGCAGCGCGCGATTGCCGAGATCGCGGCGGACATGGCGGCGCCCGAGCGTATGGCCCGGTTGCTGCAGGGGGACGTGGGCGCGGGCAAGACGGTGGTTGCGCTCATGGCGCTGCTGAATGCGGTCGAGGCCGGCGGGCAGGGGGCGATGATGGCGCCGACCGAGATTCTGGCGCGCCAGCATTTCGAGGGGCTGCGCCCGCTTGCCATGGCCGCCGGGGTGACGCTCGACATCCTGACCGGGCGCGACAAGGCCGCGGTGCGGCGCGACAGGCTCGCGGCGCTGAAACGGGGCGAGACACACATCATCGTCGGCACCCATGCGCTGTTTCAGGCGGATGTGGAATTTGCCGACCTGCGTCTGGCCATCATCGACGAACAGCACCGTTTCGGCGTGCGCCAGCGGCTTGATCTGGCAAGCAAGGGGGCAGGGGCGGACATGCTGGTGATGACCGCGACGCCGATCCCGCGCAGTCTGGCGCTGGCGCAATATGGCGACATGGATGTGTCGCTGCTGGATGAAAAGCCGCCGGGTCGCAAGCCGATCCGCACCGCCGTGGTCACCAGCGAGCGCATGGACGAGGTGGTGGCGCATCTGCGGCGCGCGATCAGTGAGGGGCGGCAATGCTACTGGGTCTGTCCGCTGGTCGAGGAATCCGAAATCGTCGACCTGACCGCCGCGCAGGACCGGTTCCGGCAGTTGCGCGCCGTGCTGGGCGAGGGGGTCGTGGGGCTGGTCCACGGGCAGCTTGCCCCGGCCGAAAAGGATGCGGCCATGGAGGATTTTCAGACCGGCCGCACGCGGGTTCTGGTTGCAACCACGGTGATCGAGGTCGGGGTCGATGTGCCCAATGCCTCGATCATGGTGATCGAGCGGGCCGAGACCTTTGGCCTTGCGCAACTCCATCAGCTCCGGGGGCGCGTCGGCCGGGGCGAGGTGCAATCGACCTGCCTGCTGCTTTACCGCCCGCCGCTGTCGGAGGGGGGGCGGCGCCGGCTCGAGGTGCTGCGCGAGACCGAGGACGGGTTCGCCATCGCCGAGGCCGACCTTGCCATGCGGGGCGCGGGCGATGTGATCGGGGTCGCGCAGTCGGGGCTGCCGCGGTTCCGCATTGCCGACCTTGAGCGGCAGGCGGGGCTGATGAGCATCGCACAGAGCGATGCGCGTGCGTTGCTGGCCGCGGATCCGGCGCTTGAAAGCGGGCGCGGGCGGGCGGCGCGGCATCTGCTCTGGCTGATGCGGCAGGACCGGGCGATCCGCCTGCTGACCGTGGGGTGAGTCCGGGCCGAACATCCGGCAGCCCGTGTGAAACGGCCGCGAACAGCGCGGGCTGCTCGCGGCCGGTTATGTCTGGCGCTGTCGGGGCAGGCGCGCGCGTGCGTGTGCGCGCGCCCCGTGTCCCGATCAGTTCTGCTCTGCGCTCTCGTCCGGGGTTTCGGAGTCGTCCCGGGCCGGGGCCGCGTCGTCATCCGAAAGCGAGCCGCCGATGTCATCGAAAAGCTCTGCGATCTCGAATTCGGCGGCGGCTTCTTCCTCGGCTGCGCGTTCCTGGATCGTGCCGCCCGCAGCCTGAAGCTCGGCCTCTTCGGGCGAGCGCGCAACGTTCAGCGTGATCGCGACCGACACTTCGGGGTGCAGGTGGATTTCGACCTCGTGGAGGCCGAGATCCTTGATCGGCTGGCGGATCAGAACCTGCTTGCGGTCGATCGAATAGCCGGCCTCGGTCGCCGTCACGGCGGCGTCGCGGGTCGTGACCGACCCGTAGAGGTGGCCGCCGTCCGATGCCTGGCGAATCACGACGAAGGTTTCCCCGTCGAGACGCTCGGCCAGGGATTCGGCTTCCTTCCGGCTTTCGAGGTTGCGCGCCTCGAGCTGTGCCTTCTGGTCTTCGAAGGCTTCGATGTTTTCCTTGCTGGCGGTCAGCGCCTTTTTCTGCAGCAGCAGGTAATTGCGTGCAAAGCCGGGCTTGACGTCGACGATGTCGCCCATCTGGCCCAGCTTGGCCACGCGTTCGAGAAGAATGACTTGCATGGTCGTCTGCTCCTTATTTCACGACATAGGGCAGCAGCGCGAGGAAGCGGGCGCGCTTGATCGCGCGGGCCAGTTCGCGCTGCTTGCCGGCGGACACGGCGGTGATGCGCGAGGGCACGATCTTGCCGCGTTCGCTGATGTAGCGCTGCAGAAGCCGGGTGTCCTTGTAGTCGATGACGGGCGCGTTCTCCCCGGAGAAGGGGCAGACCTTGCGGCGGCGGAAAAATGGTCTCATTGCCATGGCTTGTTATCCTTTCCTGAAGCGATGGATCAGCGGTTGTCGCGGCGGCTGTCGCGATCGTCGCGCTTCTGCATCTGCACCGAGGGGCCTTCCTTGTGCTCGTCCACCTTGATGGTGAGCACGCGCATCACGTCGTCATGAAGGCGCATCAGGCGCTCCATCTCCTGCACCGCCGGGGCGGGCGCGTCGGTGCGCATGAAAAGGTAATGCCCCTTGCGGTTCTTGTTGATCCGGTAGGCCATGGTCTTGACGCCCCAGTATTCCTGGTCGACCAGCTTGCCGCCGTTGTCGGTCAGCACGCCGCCGAAATGTTCGATCAGCCCTTCGGCCTGGGTGCCGGAAAGATCCTGACGGGCGATCATGACATGCTCATAGAGTGGCATGTAGACTCCTGTTCTTGTGTCGAGGCGCATTTCATAGGCAGGGCGGTTTCCCCGGGCGCGGCCCTGCCACGAGAGTCTGCGCGATACGGTCCTCCGCGCCGGGATGGCCCCTCATACACGCTCGGGGGCGCGAGGCAAGGGCGGATGGCCGTGGACCGCGGGGTTGTGCGGTTTTCCCGCCGGTTCCCCGCACCGGCCTGCGTCGGACATTGTGCTTTCGCGATGCGCAAGCTAAGGCGGGCGCCGACCGGACGGCGGAGCGGTCATCAGCGGAAACTGGCGGAACTGGCGGAGACATCATGAGCAGGGCATTCGTTTTTCCCGGGCAGGGTGCGCAGACCATCGGCATGGGCGAGGCGCTGGCGGAGAGCTATGCCGCCGCGCGTGCCGTGTTCGAGGAAGTGGACGAAGCCCTTGGCGAACGGCTCAGCGCGCTGATCTGGCAGGGCGATATTGACGAACTGACGCTTACGCGCAACGCGCAGCCGGCGCTGATGGCGACATCGCTCGCCGCCATGCGGGCGCTCGAAGCCGAGGGTGTCACGATCGCGGATGCGGCCTTTGTCGCCGGTCATTCACTCGGTGAATATTCGGCGCTCGCGGCCGCCGGCGCGATCAGCCTGGCCGATACCGCGCGTCTGCTGCGGCTGCGCGGGCAGGCCATGCAGGAGGCGGTGCCGGTCGGCGACGGGGCGATGGCGGCGATCCTGGGGCTTGATCTCGGGGCGGTGCGCGAGATCGCGCAAGAGGCGGCGGGCGATGGTGTCTGTGCCGCCGCGAACGACAACGACCCGGCGCAGGTCGTGGTTTCGGGCGATCGCGCGGCGGTCGAGCGTGCCGCGGATCTCGCCAGGGAAAAAGGTGCGAAACGGGCGGTCATGCTGCCGGTCAGCGCCCCGTTCCATTGTGCATTGATGGAGCCCGCGGCACGGGCGATGCAGGAGGCGCTGGCCGGTATCACGATCCAGGCGCCGGCAGTGCCTTTGGTGGCCAATGTGCGCGCCGCGCCGGTCAGCGACCCCGAGGAAATCCGCGCGCTGCTGGTGGAGCAGGTCACGGGCGCGGTGCGCTGGCGCGAAAGCGTGCTGGCGATGAAGGCGGCCGGTGTCGATGAAATCTGGGAGATCGGTGCCGGCAAGGCGCTTTCGGGCATGATCCGCCGCATCGACCGCAGCATCGCGACCCGGAACATGGGCACGCCGGCAGAGATTATAGAGGCAGCCGCAAGCCGCGGCTGACAGGTTGCAAGTCAGGAGACGAGAGATGTTTGATCTGACGGGAAAGTCGGCGCTCGTTACCGGTGCGTCCGGCGGGATCGGCGGCGAGATCGCCCGCGCGCTGCATGGCGCGGGCGCGAATGTCGGGCTTTCGGGAACGCGGCGGGAGCCGCTCGAGAGCCTCGCGGCGGAGCTGGGCGAGCGGGCGCATGTGCTGCCCTGCAACCTGTCCGACCCGGACGCGGTCGAGGCGCTTCCCCGCCAGGCGGTCGAGGCCATGGGCGGCGTCGACATCCTGGTGAACAACGCCGGCATCACCCGTGACAACCTGTTCATGCGCATGGCGGACGAGGAATGGCAGAACGTGATCGACGTCAATCTGACGGCGGCGTTCCGGCTGTGCCGGGGTGTGCTGCGCGGGATGATGAAGGCCCGCTGGGGGCGGATCGTGAACGTGTCGAGCGTGGTCGGCGCGATCGGCAACCCGGGCCAGAGCAACTATGCCGCCGCCAAGGCCGCGCTCGGCGGGATGGGAAAATCGCTCGCGCACGAGGTCGCGACCCGCGGCATCACCGTCAACATGGTTGCGCCGGGTTTCGTTTCGACCGCCATGACCGAAAAGCTGAACGACGAGCAGCGGGCGACGATTCTGGCCAAGGTGCCCGCCGGGCGCATGGGCACGCCGCAGGAAATCGCCGCCGCCGTGCTTTATCTTTCGAGCCCCGAAGCGGCCTATGTGACCGGCGCCACGCTGCATGTGAACGGCGGCATGGCGATGCTCTGAACCGGTGCCGGCAGCAGGAACAGGCTTGCGGCAGGCGGGCGAATCTGATGCCATGGCACCCGTCATTGCCATTGACGGCGCCTCTGCCCCGCGCCGCCCGAGACGGCGGAACCGGGGCGCAACAGACTGCGGTGAAAGCGTTTGCCATCGGGAAGGACTGTGCTATTAGGCAGCCGGTATACGCGAGCGGGCCGCAGGTGCCGCCATTCCACGCCCGGACACCCGGGATCACCGGCCCGGTTCGGGCGAAGACTTGGGCCAGAGGCCCGCAAAGGAACGAGGAACTGAAATGAGCGATGTCGCAGACCGCGTAAAGAAGATCGTTGTTGAGCATCTGGGCGTTGAAGAGGACAAGGTGACCGAAAGCGCCTCGTTCATCGACGATCTGGGGGCGGACAGCCTCGACACGGTGGAACTCGTCATGGCCTTCGAAGAAGAGTTCGGGATCGAGATTCCCGACGACGCGGCCGAGACGATCCAGACGGTCGGCGACGCGGTGAAGTTCATCAGCGAAGCATCCTGATCCTTCCCGCCGGAGGCGGATTGCAGACGGCGCTTTCCCGCAGAACCGGGCAGGCGCCGTTTTTCATTTCACGGCACCCCTGCCGGGCGGCGGATATGATCCGTGTCCGAATCAGAGGGCTGCCGTAACGGGCCAATATTTCTGTTCTGAAACCGACGCTTCCGGTGCTGAAACCGGAAGCCGGTGGGATATTGCTGCGGCGCATGCTAGACTTCGGCCGACCGGCAATGATCAGGAGCAGACCGATGAGACTCTATCCAACCCTCCAGCTGCACAAGGGCCGCTGCGCGCTGCTGCCAAAGGGGGATCTGAGGGATCCGGTCATTCATGACGACGATCCGCTGGAGCTTGCCGCGAGCTTTGCGCGCGCCGGGGCCGAATGGATGCATGTGACCGATCTCGACGGCGCGGCGGGCGAGGGCAACAATGCCGAGTTGATCGAGGAGATCATCCGCGTCGCCGGCATCCCGGTGCAGCTTGGCGGCGGGATCCGCAGCCGCGAAAGCGTCGATTACTGGCTGGAGCGCGGCGTCGGGCGGGTCGTGCTGGGCAGCTGGCCGGTCTGGGAGCCGCAAATGGTGCGCGACCTGGTGAAGTTCCTTCCCGATCAGGTCGTGCTGGCCGTGGATGTGCGCGAGGGCCAGGTCATGATCAACGGCTGGCGCCAGCAAAGCGCCTTTCCGCCCGATCAGTTCATCAGCAGTTTCGACGACCTGCCGCTTGCCGGGATCCTCGTGACCGACATCGACAGCGATGTGGGCGAGATCGACGCGACGCTCGGGCTGATTTCGGGGCTCGCGGCCGGGGCGCGCGCGCCGGTGATTGCAAGCGGCGTGGTGCGGCATATCGACGATGTGGCGCGGCTTGCCCACGATCCGAATATCGCCGGCGCGATCATCGGCCGCGCGCTGCTGCAGCGGACGGTCGATCTGCCGCTTGCGCTTTCGGTGGCCCAGCCCTCGGCAGAGCCGACCGCGGCGCTTCAGTAGCTCCCGCCAGGAGCCCTGCCGGAACGACCGGTGACGCATCCGTGCCATGCTCGCTCTTGCCCCTTTGCCCCCCCGCAGGCTAAGAGCGTCTGATGAGCGGGCATGCCAGGAAGAACAATCGAGAGGGCGGCGGATGCGAAGAGTTGTGGTTACGGGACTGGGGCTGGTGACGCCCCTGGGCACCGGGGTCGAGCACAGCTGGGAGGGAATTCTTGCAGGGCGTTCCGGGGCCGGGACCATCCGGCAGTTCGATCCGAGCCGGCTGGCCACGACCTATGCCTGCGAGGTTCCGCGCGGGGACGGCAGCGACGGCAGCTTCAACGCCGATGACTGGGTCGAACCCAAAGACCAGCGCAAGATCGCGGATTTCATCCTTTACGGGATCGCCGCTGCGGACATGGCGGTGCGGGATGCCCGCTGGACCCCGGAGGCCGAAGAGGACCGGCTGCGCACCGGCGTCATGCTCGGATCGGGGATCGGGGGGCTTGGCTCCATCGCCGACACGGCGATCCTGCTCAAGGAGCGGGGTCCGCGCCGGGTTTCGCCGTTCTTCATCCCCGGGGCGCTGATCAACCTGATTTCGGGCCAGGTCAGCATCCGCTATGGCTTCAAGGGGCCGAACCATGCGGTGGTCACGGCCTGTTCGACCGGCGCCCATGCCATCGGCGATGCAAGCCGGCTGATCCGCTATGGCGATGCCGACGTGATGGTCGCGGGTGGCGCAGAGGCGGCGATTTCGGAAATCGGCATCGCCGGGTTCAACGCCTGCAAGGCGCTCAGCACGAAATTCGGTGACAATCCGCAGGCGGCGAGCCGCCCCTACGATGTGGACCGCGACGGATTCGTGATGGGCGAGGGTGCGGGTGTCGTGGTGCTGGAGGAATATGAACACGCCAAGGCGCGCGGCGCGACGATCTATGCTGAAATTCTGGGTTATGGCCTGTCGGGCGATGCCTATCACGTCACCGCACCGAGCGAGGACGGCGACGGGGCCGAGCGGGCGATGCGCGCGGCGCTCGGGCATGCGGGGCTGGAACCCGGGGCCATCGACTATATCAATGCCCACGGCACCAGCACCATGGCCGACACGATCGAGCTTCGCGCGGTGGAGCGGATGATGGGCGATGCGGCGAAGGATGTCACCATGTCCTCGACCAAGTCGATGACCGGGCATCTGCTTGGCGCGGCGGGCGCGATCGAGGCAATCTTTACGGTGCTTGCGCTGCGCGACCAGGTGGCGCCGCCGACGATCAACCTGGATAATCCGGCGGCGGAAACCGTGGTCGACCTGGCGGCGAATGCGAAGCGCGAGCGGAAGATTGATGTCGCGCTGTCCAACTCGTTCGGCTTTGGCGGCACCAATGCGAGCCTCGTGTTCGGAAAGCCCGCATAATGTGGCGCAGCATCGCCTCGAACATGGTCAGCTTTCTCATCATCGTTTTGCTGGCGATCGGGGGCGTGATCCTCTGGGGCAAGCGGCAATATACGACCGAGGGACCGCTGGCCGAGGCGATCTGCCTGCGGGTGGAGCGCGGCGCGAATATCGCGCGGGTGAGCCGCGATCTGGCCGAGCAGGGCGCGGTGCGCCATCCGAGCATCTTTCGCATCGGCGCGGGCTATACCGAGAAGGCCGACAAGCTGAAGGCGGGCAGCTTCCTGATCCGCCCCGGGGCCTCCATGGACGAGATCATGGACGAGATCACCCGCGGCGGCGCCAGCACCTGCGGAACCGAGATCATCTATCGCGTCGGCGTGAACCACACCCAGACCCGGGTGCGCCAGCTTGATCCGGCCGAGGGCCGGTTCGTGGAACTGGTCGAGTTCGACACCATCAGCGACGAGGCGCCCGAGGAATATGCCGAGCAGCTGAAACAGCCCGACACGCGCTATCGTATCGCGCTGGCCGAAGGGGTGACCAACTGGCAGGTGGTCGAGGCGCTGAAGGCCATCGACATCCTTGAGGGGGAGGTCGGGGAACTCCCGCCCGAAGGGCATCTCGCGCCCGACAGCTATGATGCGGCCCCCGGCATGGAGCGCGCGGCGCTGCTGGACCGGATGCAGCAGCGGCAGGAGTTGCGCATCGCCGCCGCCTGGGAGGGACGGGAAGAGGGGTTGCCCTATGACTCGGCGGACCAGATGCTGATCATGGCCTCGATCATCGAAAAGGAGACCGGGGTGCCGCAGGAGCGCGGGCAGGTGGCCAGCGTCTTTGTCAACCGGCTGGAACGCGGCATGCGGCTGCAGACCGACCCGACGGTGATCTATGGCATCACGAACGGCAAGGGCGTGCTGGGGCGCGGGCTGCGCCAGAGCGAATTGCGCAAGGCGACGCCCTGGAACACCTATGTGATCGAGGGGCTGCCGGAGACGCCGATCGCCAATCCCGGCGTGGCCAGCCTCGAGGCCGCGGTGGCGCCGGAAAAGACCGATTACCTGTTCTTCGTGGCCGACGGGACCGGCGGGCACAGCTTTGCCGCGACGCTTGACGAGCACAACCGCAACGTCGCGAACTGGCGCCGCATCGAGGCCGAATCCGCGGGTGAATGATGCCCGCGTTGCGCATCGCTCTGCTTAAGGTTGCGTTTTCGCTTGACTTTTCGCGCGCTGCCGCGTAAGGATCATGACATGCTAGGAGAGGTGGCAAACGGCCGCGGACAAGGTTCGCCGGCCGTTTTTCATTTTTCTCGTGCGGGGGCAATTTTCGCATGAGGGCATGAGCAGACATGACTTTACTGACCCCGGAGGAGCGAATCCGGCGCACGGCGGAACTGCTGGCGTCGCTGGAGGATTCGGTTCGCAATCTGCGCTGGCAGGCGGAAGATCTGAGCAGGCGGATCAGGGCGGGGGGAGACGCGGATATCGTCAATGGAACCCGGCAGGTGGCGGCGCTCGAAGCGTTGATCCGCACCTGTCTGAAAGTGGAGGCAAGCCTTGTCGAGCAACAGCACAGGCAGGCGGGAATCGCGCAGGGGGGCTATGCGCTCGACCTTGAGCGGGCTCGGTTTGAAATCGGGTGCAGGCTGGCTCGCCTGCGCGCCTGTTGCGATCCGGGAGAGGTTTCTGGATGAGATCGGGGAGGGAGGGCATTGCGCCCTCCCTTTTCTTTTCGAGTTCTGGGCGCTGCCGCACCAGATCGCCCCCGAAGGCGACTGGCGGGCCTGGGTGGTCATGGGCGGGCGCGGTGCCGGCAAGACCCGCGCCGGGGCGGAGTGGGTGCGGGCCGAGGTGGAAGGGCCCCGGCCGCTCGATTCTGGCCGGGCGCGGCGGGTGGCGCTGGTCGGGGAGACCTATGATCAGGTGCGCGACGTGATGGTGATGGGCGAGAGCGGCATCATCGCCTGTTCGCCCCCCGATCGCCGCCCGATCTGGAAGGCGAGCGAGCGCAAGCTGGTCTGGCCGAACGGGGCCGAGGCGCAGGCCTATTCGGCACATGACCCCGAGGGCCTTCGGGGGCCGCAGTTCGATGCCGCCTGGGCGGACGAGCTGGCCAAATGGGGCCGGGGCGAGGCGACCTGGGACATGCTGCAGTTCGCGCTGCGCCGGGGCGAGCGACCGCGGGCCTGTGTGACCACCACGCCGCGCAATGTGGGCGTGTTGAAACGGCTGCTGGCCGCGCCCTCGACGGTGCTGACCCATGCGCCGACCGAGGCGAACCGGGCGAATCTGGCGCAATCCTTCCTGACCGAGGTGCGGGCGCGTTATGCCGGCACGCGGCTCGGGCGGCAGGAGCTTGACGGGGTGCTGCTTGCGGATGCGGAAGGGGCGCTCTGGACCACTGCGATGCTGGAGCAGGCGCGGGTCGAGACGGTGCCGGATCTGGACCGTGTCGTCGTTGCGCTTGACCCGGCGGTGAGCGCGGGGGCGGCGGCGGATGAGTGCGGCATCATCGTCGCCGGCGCCTGCACGCAGGGGCCGCCGCAGGACTGGTGCGCCTATGTGCTGGCCGATTGCACGGTGCAGGGGGTCGGGCCGCTCGGCTGGGCGCGGGCCGCGATCGCGGCGATGGAGCGTTTCGGTGCGGCAAGGCTCGTGGCCGAGGTGAACCAGGGCGGGCAACTGGTCGAGGAGGTGCTGCGGCAGGTGGATCCGCTGCTGCCGTTCCGGGCGGTCAGGGCCAGCCGGGGCAAGGCCGCGCGGGCGGAACCCGTAGCGGCGCTTTATGAACAGGGACGGGTGCGCCATGTGGCGGGGCTTGACCTGCTGGAAGAGCAGATGTGCCTCATGACCGCGCGCGGATACGAGGGGCCGGGCTCTCCCGACCGGGTGGATGCGCTGGTCTGGGCGCTGCATGAGCTCGTCATCGCGCCCTCGCGCCGGATTCTGCGGCCGCGTCTGCGTATGCTTTGAGCCCCGTTGCGCAGGCAGCGTGCGGTCGCTTTCCGCGGCCTTAGCAAAGACCTGTCAGAACGGTTCGCGAAGGGCCGGTTGGCGCGTTCGCAAGGTCGCGCTCAGAACAGATGGGAGCAATTGGGATGATATTCGATTTCCTGCGCCGCGGGGCCGATGAGAGCGCGCCCGATGCCAAGGCAAGCGCGACCGGGCCGGTGATCGCCTATACCGGCGCGGGCCGGGTGGCCTGGAGCCCGCGCGACACGGTTTCGCTGACGCGGAGCGGATTTTCCGGCAATCCGGTCGGGTTCCGGTCCGTCAAGCTGATCGCCGAGGCGGCGGCGGCGCTGCCGCTGGTGCTGCAGGATTGCGAGCGCCGTTATGAGCGGCATCCGCTGCTCGGGCTGCTGCGCCAGCCCAATCCGGGGCAGGGGCGGGCCGAGCTTCTGGAGGCGCTGTTCGCGCAGTTGCTGCTGTCCGGCAATGCCTATGTCGAGGCGGTCTTCGGGGACGATCACGTGGTGCCCGCGGAGCTTCATGTGCTGCGCTCGGACCGCATGAGCGTGGTGCCCGGCAGCAACGGCTGGCCTGCGGCCTATGAATATGCCGTGGGCGCGCGCAAGGTGCGTTTCGATGCGGGCGGTCCGGTTTCACCGATCTGTCACATCAAGGCATTTCATCCGCAGGACGATCACTACGGGCTTTCGCCGCTGCAGGCGGCGGCCATGGCGCTTGATGTTCACAACAGCGCAAGCCGCTGGTCGAAGGCGCTGCTCGACAATGCCGCGCGGCCGAGCGGTGCGCTGGTGTTCCGCGGCGGCGAGAGCGGCGACGCCATGAGCGAGGAGCAGTTCCAGCGGTTGTCGGACGAGATTTCGGCGAATTACCAAGGCGCGCGCAATGCGGGGCGGCCGATGGTGCTGGAGGGCGGGCTCGACTGGAAGCCGATGGGATTTTCGCCCAGCGACATGGAGTTTCACAAGACCAAGGAGGCGGCGGCGCGCGAGATCGCGCTCGCCTTCGGGGTGCCGCCGATGCTGATCGGCATCCAGGGCGATGCGACCTATGCCAATTACCAGGAAGCGAACCGGGCCTTTTACCGCCTGACCGTGGTGCCGCTGGCGACGCGGGTGGCGGCGGCGCTGTCGGTATGGCTTGGCCGGTTCGCGGGTGAGACGCTGGAACTGAAGCCCGATCTCGACCAGGTGTCGGCGCAGTTCCTGCACGAGATCGAAACCGCATTGCGCGACGTGTTCCGCGATGCACCGCTCGGCAGCCTGATCGTGCCGCTGCCCGAGGGCTCGGCCGATGACATGGAAAACATGCGCCATGCCTTCCGGGGCCGGCGCGGTTCGACCCTTGTCATCGAGGGCGTGGCGCAGGCGACGGCGGCGGGCATGAACCCGAACATCGGGCAGCACCCGGACCAGCTGTCGCCGCACCTGGACAAAAGCCTTGCCGACAAGCTGCTTGCGGACGCGCGCGGATCGGTCTGGGCGGCGTTCGGCATCCTGCCGGGGCTCATGAACGCCGCGACCACGGGGCCGATGGTGCGCGAGGCGCAGCGGCATCTTGCGCAGCTGACTCTGCAACCCATCGCCGGCCTGATCGCCGAGGAAGCGACCGACAAGCTGGGCGCGGCTGTCAGCCTCGATGTGGTGCGGCCGATGCAAGCCTTCGACCACGGCGGCAAGGCACGGGCCTTCGGCGCGATGCTGCAAGCCTATGCCACCGCCAAGGAAGCCGGGCTTGACGGCGCGACCCTGGAAGACGCGCTCGCGTTCGTGGACTGGCAGGAGGATTGACCGAATAGGGCAAGGATGCGCCCCGCGGCCCCCCGCAAAAGCATCTGGGATTAGACGGCGAGTGCCCGGCGACCGTCATGCCGAAAACCCCGTCATGGCGCGGCCTGTTCACTCCTTATGGCAGGCGCGGCGCAGGTTGGCGCGGGGATGAGAGCCGGGGGCACCGGGATGATGCGCCGGCCCCCGGCCGCAATTGTTAATCAACATGGAAATTTCCGTTGTAGAGAACTCCACATAACTTCGCAGGCTTCACCTATAGATTTGTCAAGCTCTCCCTGATTATCAATCGCTAGCCTTAATGCGGTATCGGCCGCAACATTATCATGCGCAATAATTTTATTCCGCCAGAACTCAAAGTCAGCACTAAACCTAGCATGAACCAGAGTTGATAGCTTTGTCGAATTGATGCCATAGCTACTTCCGAGGGCAACAAATGTTAACCTTGCGACTTCGTATCTGCTTGAAGTATCAGCTAGTTGAGGCGCTCTTCCATGTTTGGTGGCGGCCTCTAACACCTTTGTGTTGAGCAACCCGTTCCGGTAGCTTAGGGCGTATTTGTCCGCTTCCGCTAACATTTCATTAAACGCGCTGCGAAACTCTTGATGAATTCTTACGTTTCTCTCATGCCGTCGATTTGATCTTGCACCTAACAGCGGTAATATTATCCCAGCGATAGCCGCCGCCGAAGTCGTGAGAGTTGTGAGAATTAACGCGATGTCTTGCGCGCTCCAGTCAGTGGCAAAACTCACTTTATCAACCTTACACCAGCTCCGCTCCCGTTCTCAGCGATGAATTCGACGCCGGCGGCCTCGAGAGCAGCTTGTATCTTGCGCAAAGTCACCGCTTGCCCTCCCGAATGGCCGTTCTCGAATCTACTGATAGTCATACTTGACACGCCAGACCTTGTAGCAAGGTCACGAACGCCAAGTCTTAGGGCCGCTCGGGCCATGCGACATTGCTCTGGTGTTATCACTGTATGCAAGCCTGTTGACATGGTATCAATATCTAGTGTATGTTCTCAGTGTAATCAGAACCGACATACTTGACAACGGAGTCTGTCATGCGGAAGCCTGTTCCAGCAGCCATTACCGGCTTGCCTATTGCTCGCCTCTTCGAAATCCACGACTGCCTGACCCTCGCCCTGGACGCGACCGAGCACCCGGCCGGCTATTCCCAATCCGAGCGCGAAGCCCGCAGCTACGTTCGATCGGCACTGCGCAATGTGGGCAAGATGATCGGGGGTGAAGCATGAACCGCCGCACCTTCCTCGCCGCCGCGCCAGCTGCTGCTGCCGGCGGGGTGCTGCCAGCCAGCGCCGAGCCAGAAACACCCGTCATGAAGCTGTTCCGGGAGTGGCAGCGTCTGGAATCTGCCGCTCATGCTGCCGAGGGTGATGAGTATGAACGGCTTCACGACCTTCGCTGGGAAAATGAAAAACGCATGATCCGCGAACCCAGCCGCAGCGCGCTCGATGTGCTTCTCAAGATCACGGCTTGGACAGGGTTCGGCGAGGGGGACTTGGAGCATGACAGCCCATATATCCCGATCATTTGGGAAGAGGCGCGGGCGTTGGTTTCCTAGCCGCCATGCTTACTGCCTCACTGAATAATTGTGCGTGATGCCCGCAATGGCTTGACGCAGGGCTTTGCGGGCGCTACACACAATTGATAAATGAGGTGTCCGACATGGCAACGCTCCCCAAGATGCTTGAACTTATTCAACCGTTCGACGGTCGCGACGATGGCACGTTGCTGCAATTCGGGCGCGTCTTGCGTGAGGCTGGATACATTCCCGCTGGAAAGCGGGGCAGGGGCGCGCCCGATTTAGGTCTGGAACATGCAGCCAATCTGCTGCTTGGAACCTATGGCGCGGCTTCCCCCAAGGATGGGCCGAAAGCGGTCGCGAACCTGCGGACACTGCAAGCCTTCGTGTTCGAGGGCAATTTTCATGAGGGCTGCGAAGTCCTGCGCGACATCATGGAGAAAGAAACCTTTGGGGAAGCCCTTGAGGAATTGATACTTGGTGTTCCCGAAATTCTTACGTCGATTGTGAGGATTATGGATCCCAATTGCCAACTTTCGGATGAAGATGAATGTTCTTGGCGCGAGCGAATTTCGCAGGGCATGGGGCCGGCGGATGTAAAGGTTCGTCTCTATCCGACTTTTGCAAGTATCGCCATCATGCAGGCGCAACGCCCGCTTTGGGAGGCGCAATATATCGTCAATGATGATCGTATAGATGAATACAAGGACGCGATGAATGCTGATCGCAAGTCAATCACTGAATTTAGCATCAGAACACTGGCGGCATACTTCACGGCGCTGATGGATGGTGTGGGCGAATGAGCCAAGTTGTCGTCATATCCCCCGGCGACCTTGAGACGATCATTGAGCGCGCCGTGAGCAAGGCCCTAGGCGCGTCTAAGCGGCCCGAGGCGTGGTTGCCCGTGGCAATTGTCGCGGGTCGCCTGGGCAAGTCTGAAAAGACAATTCGCAATTGGATTAAGGACGGCAGGTTCACCCGCGTTTCTGGCGGTGATGGTTCGCCTTACTTGATTTCATCCTTGGAGGTCGATGAGTTGAGCCGCTCTGCCAGTTCGACACCTGACGCTTCATAGTAGGTCAGCAGCTCATTCAGGTTCTTATGCCCAGTCATGCGCGCCAGATCGAGAATTTCCAACCGCTTCGCCAAGCGGGTGATGGCCTCATGCCGCGTGTCATGGAAATGCAGGTTTTCGATTTTGGCCCGCTTCACGGCGGCGCGAAACACGCTGTCCCGGCTTTCCGCGTCAATCTCGAATGGGTGCTGAGCGGGTTCGGTCCTGTTGCCCCGGACGCTTTCGAGAATTTCCAGCGCCCGTGTGGTCAAGGGAACATCGCGGGCGTGATCGTTCTTTGTCTCGGGCAGGTGGATCACGTTATCGGTGACGTGCCGGTTCTGGATGGCGCGAATTTCACCGGAGCGCATGGCGGTTTCGATGGCGAAAATGAACATCGCGCCGGTTATCTGTTTCTCACTGACCCACGGGTGAGCGGCAAGGCCCAGCACCTCGGTCAGCTTGTCGATTTCATTCTGAAAGACGCGGCGCTTGCGGCGCTTGGCGCGCGGGGGGCGTTTTACCTCTTCCATCGGGTTGATCTTCAGCAAGCCCCATTCCTTCGTCGCGGTGACAAAGACATGCTTGAGCAGGTTCATTTCCCGCGAGACGCTGGCGGGCAGGACGTGGCCCAGGCGCATGTCGCGCCATGCAACCAGATCGGCGGTGGTCACGTCGCCAATGACGTATTCTCCCAGAGGCTTACCATTGACCAGATCGGCAGCGAACCGATTGAGCCGGATCACTTCCCAGCGTTCGCCTTTCTTGCCCTTGGATCGCTCGAGGGCGTAACGATCAAAGACCTGACGCATTGTGTCGCTGCTGGCGGTTCCGGCGGCAAGGCCAACCTCAAATTCACGCGCCCATACCTGAGCGTCGCGCTTGGTCCGGAAGGTCTTCGCCTTGCGGATGGTCTTGCCGTCTACGCGCCGCGCAACCTGCGCCTGCCAACCATGGGCCGTCTTAAGAATCGTCGCCATGCCCAGGATAGTAATCGCATCGTATCTGGGTTGGCAAAGAATGGGTCACGATCCTCCCGCGACCTTCCAAAGCTGGACCAAAACGAGACCAAAGGGAAAACAATGGCAGAACATGCGATATTCTCGGGAAAGTATGGTGCCCCCACACGGACTCGAACCGCGGACCTACTGATTACAAATCAGTTGCTCTACCAGCTGAGCTATAGGGGCAATGGCCGGGCCATTAGCATTCCTTTCTTTACGGCACAAGCTGCAAGGGCCGGCCCGGGCTTTCGACGGTTGCGGAGCGATTATATCCTGACCATATGAATCGGGTTTGACATTGGTGATCGTTTTGGTCAGGTTAGCCGCTGTCCCAGCCACCAAACCTTGGCAGCCCGGAAGTCTCCACATGAACAGGGATCCCATGCTGAACTTTGCCGCATACGCCCGAACCCGACCGTCGACGCACAGCGTGCCGGCGGCGGTGACAGCGGCGGCAGGCGCGACGGATCCGCAAACGCGAATCTGAAGAGACCGGACCAGAATGATGGCGAGCACCGAAAAGAAGAACAGCGAAGAAGCCGCACCCGCGCCTGCACGGGACAGGCCCCGGCGTGCGCCATCCCATGACGCGCGGGAACTGACCAGGGGCGGCGACACCGCCGAACTCGTGCTGGACGGCAAGCCCTACATGCTCCGCATCACCCGCGCGGGCAAACTGATCCTGACGAAATGAGCATCTTCCGCCCCATATCGCCCCGCACCCGGGGCGCCGAGCATGTCGGGCTGCTGCAGGAACTGCCGGCGCTCGAAAGATCGGTCGTCGTCTTCCTGCGCAACTGGTGCGAGGGCGAGGCCCATCGCGCCATGCTCGAGCGCGACTGTCTGGCGCGGCTCGGCACCGACACGGGCGCACGCGATTACAGCAATTTCGCCCGTCTCATGCGGCTTTGCATCCTGAACGCGCGCCGCCCGCTGCTGCGGCACGGGCTCGCCTGTCCCTGTGTCGGCGCCGACGAACATGCCTTTGCGCAGATGATCGGGGCGGCGGCGGCCTGGAACCGCGACGGCGCGGTCGAACTTGCCGGGCGGCTTGTGGACAGCAGCGTCGCCTGGGAGGTGACGCTGCTCGCCGAGGGGCTCGGGCGGATGTTCCTGCGGTTCGCCCGCAGCGATCTGCAGGCCGGCACGACCGGCGCCCTTCCACCGAATCGATCCCTGCATTGAGGCTGCTTTCTTCATGATCATCTGTCACTGTCACGGAATTACCGATCAGGACATCCGCGCCGCGGTGGACTGGATGCGCGCCGCCGACCCGGGCACCATCGTCACCCCCGGAAAGGTCTATCGCGCGCTCGGCAAAAGGGCCGACTGCGGGGGCTGCATGCCGTTGTTCCTTGACAGCATGCGCTCCTGTGACACTTTTGGGGTTCCCATGCAGCTGCGCAACCTGCGCGGCACCGCCCGAAAAGAAGGAGTCGGCCCATGAAGGGGGATGACAAGGTCATCGAGTATCTGAACAAGGCTTTGCGCAGCGAGCTGACCGCTGTCAGCCAGTACTGGCTGCATTACCGCCTGCAGGAAGACTGGGGGTTCGGCCGCCTTGCCGACAAGTCCCGCGAAGAGAGCATCGAGGAGATGCACCATGCCGACAAGCTGATCCAGCGGATCATCTTTCTTGGCGGCCATCCCAACCTCCAGAAGCTCGATCCGCTGCGGATCGGCCAGAACCTGAAGGAAACGCTCGAGGCCGACCTGGCCGCCGAGCACGAGGCGCGCACGCTTTACATCGAGGCGCGCGAGCATTGCGACAAGGTGGGCGACCACGTCAGCAAGGCGCTGTTTGACGAACTGACCGCGGATGAGGAGGGGCATATCGACTTCCTCGAGACCCAGATCGACCTTTACGAGGATCTGGGCCATGCGCATTACGGCCAGTTGAACGCCAAGCCGGCGAACGAGGCCGAATAGGGCCCGCACAGGCAAATCGCATAGTCCGGCAACCGCCGGTGGATTGACGGGCGCGGGGAGGAATTCCCGCGCCCTTTCCATTCCGTTTTCCATTCCATTCCCGTCCCGGACCCGGCGAGGCCGGCGGCGCGGCTGGAACATCGCCCCCGGGCCCGGCGTTGGCCGGACAGGCGCGGGGCGCGGCGGATGAGTGCACCAGCGGTGCGGAAAGGCGGATCATGGCAGAAAAGACAGCAGTGCTTTACCGGATGGTGATGCCCGATCACCTGTGCCCCTTCGGGCTCAAGGCAAAGGCGCTGCTTGAACGGAAGGGCTATCGCGTCGAGGACCATCACCTGACAACCCGTGAAGAGACCGATGCCTTCATGGCGCGCGAGGGCGTGTCGACGACGCCGCAGACCTATATCGAGGGCAGGCGGATCGGTGGATATGACGAGTTGCGCGCCTGGTTCGGCCGGCCGCTTCCGGGAGCGGATGACACGAGCTATCGCCCGGTGATCGCGATCTTTGCGGTGGCCTTCCTGGTGGCGCTTGCCGTGACATGGGCGGCGACGGGCCGGCTGTTTGCGCCCCGGACGGTGGAGTGGTTCATCGCCACGGCGATGGTGCTCCTTGCGTTGCAGAAGCTGCAGGATGTCGAGAGCTTCTCGACCATGTTCCTGAATTACGACCTGCTGGCGCGGCGCCATGTGGGATATGCCTATGTCTATCCCTTCGCCGAGGCGCTGGCCGGCATCCTCATGATCGCCGGGGCGCTGATCTGGATCGCCGCGCCGCTGGCGCTGTTCATCGGCACGATCGGCGCGGCGAGCGTGATCAAGGCGGTTTATATCGACCGACGGGAACTGAAATGCGCCTGTGTCGGGGGGAACAGCAACGTGCCGCTCGGCTTCGTCTCGCTGACCGAAAACGTTATGATGATGTTAATGGCCGTTTGGATGGGCGGAGCTCTGCTGTTGTCCTGACGCCGGATCGGCGGGGTTCTGCGCAAGAATCCGCTACGGGTTGTCAGGAGGGACGAGTTCCCTAGTGTGCCCGCAAATCAATAAGCGGGCAGAACATCTCATGCAGCTTCATTCGCGTCGCCGTTTCCTGGCGCTCGTCACCGCACCGGTCCTGCTGTCAGCCTGTGGAAACCCGGGAAACCGCCGTGAACGCCGCCCTCCGCGGACCGCCGAAATGCCGCTGCACCCCAACGAGACGCCCGAACTGCGCCAGCTTATCAACAAATACGCCGCCGAATACGATCTGCCCCCGACGCTGATTCACAAGCTCGCGATTCGCGAGAGCACGCATCGGCCGGGTGCGCGCAACGGCCCCTATTACGGGCTGCTCCAGATTCTGCCCGCAACGGCGCGCTCCATGGGATTCCGGGGGCAGCCCTCGGACCTTCTGGATGCGGAAACCAACCTGAAATACGCCGGAAGATATCTTCGTGGCGCGTGGCTGCTGTCCGACGGCAGCCAGGATCGCGCCATCGGCTGGTATGCCAGGGGCTATTACTACGAAGCCAAGCGGCGCGGTATGCTGGTCGAAACCGGGCTGCGCAAGGGCTGATACTCCCCTCATTGTGCCTTTGCGCGCCGGTTTCGAAACGCAATCGGGCCGGTCCTGTGATGGGACCGGCCCGACGTTTTCCCCCACCGGGACCAATGGCGGTGCAGCCGCCGCCCGGCCGGGCGGCAGCCCGTTCAGGTTCAGCGCGCCAGATCGCGCACGATCGCGTCCAGATCGCGGGTCACCGCCTCGATCCCCTGCATCGCATCCACCGATTTCAGCAGCCCGCGGTCGCCATAATAGCGGATCAGTGGCTCGGTCTGTTCGTGATAGGCGGCAAGGCGGCTCGCCACGGTTTCGGCATTGTCGTCGGCGCGGCGGATCATCTCGGTGCCGCCGCATTTGTCGCAGACGCCGGGCACGCGGGTCGGCTTGAAACTGTCGTGATAGCCCTCGCCGCAGGTCGCGCAGGTGAAGCGCCCCGAGATCCGCTCGATCATGGCCTCGTCCTCGACCTCGAGGCTGATCGCCGCGCTGACCGACTGCCCGCTCTCGGCGAGCATCGCGTCAAGCGCCTCGGCCTGCACCGTGGTGCGCGGAAAGCCGTCGAGGATCACCCCGCGCCGGCAATCCGGCCCGTCCATCCGCTCGCGCAGGATCGCGATCACGATCTCGTCGCTGACAAGCTGCCCGGCCTCCATGACGCTTTTGGCCTGCTTCCCGGCTTCGGTCCCGGCCGCGACGGCGGCGCGCAGCATGTCGCCCGTGGAAAGCTGCACCAGCCCGAATTCCTGTTCGAGCTTGCGCGCCTGGGTGCCCTTGCCGGCGCCCGGGGGGCCCAGCAGGATCAGAACGGCCGGTGTGGTCGTGGTCGCAGCATCCATCATGTCATCCTTTGCGGTTCTGGATCAGATCCTCGACCACCGAGGGGTCGGCAAGGGTCGAGATGTCGCCAAGACTGTCGGTCTGGTTCTCGGCGATCTTGCGCAGGATCCGGCGCATGATCTTGCCCGACCGGGTCTTGGGCAGGCCGGGGGCCCATTGAATGATGTCCGGCGTCGCGATCGGGCCGATCTCGTTGCGCACCCACTGGCGCAGCTCCTTGACGAGATCGTCGCTCGGGTCGGCGCCGTTCATCAGCGTGATGTAGCAATAGATGCCCTGGCCCTTGATCTCGTGCGGATAGCCGACCACGGCGGCCTCGGCCACGGCGACATGGGCGACGAGCGCGCTTTCCACCTCGGCGGTGCCCATGCGGTGCCCGGAGACGTTGATCACGTCATCGACGCGGCCGGTGACCCAGTAATCGCCGTCCTTGTCGCGCCGGCAGCCGTCGCCGGAAAAGTAGTAACCCGGGAAGTCCGCGAAATAGGTCTTTTCGAACCGTTCGTGATCGCCCCAGATGGTGCGCATCTGGCCGGGCCAGCTTCCCTTGAAGGCCAGCACGCCCTCGATGTCGTTGCCGGCCAGTTCCTGCCCCGTCTGCGGATCGAGCACCACCGGCTGCACGCCGAAGGTCGGCTTGAGCGCCGCGCCCGGTTTCAGCACATGGGCGCCGGGCAGGGGGGTCAGCATGTGGCCGCCGGTCTCGGTCTGCCACCAGGTGTCGACGATCGGCAGTTTTCCCTTGCCGACCACCTTGTGATACCATTCCCAGGCCTCGGGGTTGATCGGCTCTCCCACGGTGCCGAGCACCCGCAGCGACGACAGATCATGCTTTTCGACCGGTTCGTTTCCCTGTCCCATGAGCGCGCGGATCGCGGTCGGTGCGGTGTAGAACTGGTTGACCTTCAGGCGCTCGCAGACCTCCCAGAAGCGGTCCGCCCCGGGCCATGTCGGCACGCCCTCGAACATCACCGTGGTGGCGCCGTTCGCGAGCGGCCCGTAGACGATATAGCTGTGCCCGGTCACCCAGCCCACATCGGCGGTGCACCAGAAGACATCGCCGTCGTGATAATCGAATGTGTTCTGATGGGTCATGGCGGCAAAAAGCAGATAGCCCGCGCTCGTGTGCACGACCCCCTTGGGCTGGCCGGTGGAGCCCGAGGTGTAGAGGATGAACAGCGGATCCTCGGCGTTCATGGCGCGGGGCGGACAATCGGGCGAGGCCGCCTCCATCAGCGTCCTGAGATCCAGGTCGCGCCCCTCGACCCAGGTGGTCTGGTCGCCCGTATGTTTCACCACGAGGCAGCGCACGTCATCGGCGCAATGCAGCAGCGCCGCATCGGCGTTCGACTTGAGCGCGGTGCGCCGCCCGCCGCGCGGCGCCGTGTCGGCGGTGATCAGCACCTTCGCTTCGGAATTGTTGATCCGGTTGGCAAGCGCATCCGGGGAAAAGCCCGCGAATACGACCGAATGCACCGCGCCGATCCGCGCGCAGGCCAGCATCGCATAGGCGGCCTCGGGGATCATGGGCAGATAGATCACCACCCGGTCGCCCGGTTTCACGCCGAGGTCGAGCAGGACGTTCGCCATGCGGCTGACCTTGTCGAGCAACTGCCGATAGGTGATGGTCTGCGCCCCGTCGGCGGGATCGTCGGGTTCAAAGATGATCGCGGCCTGATCGCCCCGGGTCGCGACATGGCGGTCGATGCAGTTCGCGGCGACGTTCATCTCGCCGTCCTCGAACCATCTGATATGCACGTTCCCCGGATCGAAGCTCGCATCCACCACCCTGGTGAAGGGCGTGATCCAGTCGAGACGCTTCGCCTGTTCGCGCCAGAACGCGTCGGGATCGCGGATCGAGGCGTCATAGAGCTTCTGGTAGCTCTCGGCGTTGATATGGGCGCGGGCGGCGATGTCGGCGGATGGGGAATAGGTCTTCGGCTCGGTATGTGCGGTATCTGGCATGACAGCTCCTCCTTGCCGTTCATTATTGTTCACGGATTCGTTGAGGCGCAAGTGGTCTTGCCGGATGGGCCGCGGGGGCGACAGGGCGGGCGCCGGTCACCCCGGGGCGCCCGGTGCTGCGCTCATATGCGCCGCAGGCACGGCGGGGGCGAGGGGCGCTGCCCCTCGCGCTCCCCGGGATATTTCCGGCCAGAAGAAGCCCCCGGGGCACGGGAAGCGGATGCGCGCGGTCCCGGGCGACCGTGGAGAGCGATTCGCAGAGCGGGAACGGGCATCGCCTGAGGGGACCGGAGCGCCGTCCCGGATGTTGCCGCGGGCGGCGTTTTCCGGTCGTGCGAGCCTTGGGCTCAGCTTTCGTCGTCGCCGTCCATTTCCTCGATTTTCTTCTGAAGGTCGTCCTTGCTGATTTCCCTGTCGCTGACCTCGGTCAGTTCAAAGACGTAATCGACGACCTTGTCCTCGAAGAGAGGGGCGCGGATCTGCTGCTGCATCTGCGGGTTCTTCTGCACGAATTCGAAGAATTGGCGCTCCTGTCCCGGATACTGCCGCGCCTGCGCCATGACGGCCTGGCCCATTTCGGCGTCGGTGACCTCGATCTCGGCCTTGGTGCCGAGTTCCGCCAGCAGCAGGCCAAGGCGCACGCGGCGCTCGGCAAGCTCGCGGTGTTCGGCGCCCGGTTCGATCTTGTCGTGATCGTGATCGTGGACTTCGGGGTTTTCGTCGTGCCATCGCTGATGCGCGATCTGGTTGGCTTCGGCCTCGACAAGGCTCGGCGGGAGTTCGAACGAGACCTTCTCGTCCAGCGCATCCAGCAGGGCGCGTTTCATCAGCGCGCGCGTGGCGTTGCCGTATTCGGATTCCAGCCGCTCGCGGATCTGCCCCTTGAGGGTCTCGAGGTCTTCGACACCGAATTTCTTGGCCAGATCGTCGTCGATCCCGGCCGGGACCGGACGTTTCACTTCCTTGATCGTGCAGGAGAACACCGCTTCCTTGCCGGCAAGGTTCTCGGCCCCGTATTCCTCGGGGAAATTCACCGTCACGTCCTTTTCCTCGCCGGCCTTGACGCCGACAAGCTGCGGCTCGAAACCGGGGATGAAGGAGTCGGAGCCGAGCACCAGCGGGTAATCCTCGGCCGCGCCGCCCTCGAACGCCTCGCCGTCGATGCGGCCGACGAAATCCATCACCACCTGGTCGCCGTCCTCGGCGGCGGCACCATCCTCGCGCGGCTCGAAATTCTGCGCGTTCTCGGCCAGCCCGGCCAGCGCCTCGTCCACGGCGGCATCGTCGGCCTTGACCACCAGCCGTTCGAGCGTGATCGAGCCAAGATCGACATCGGGAATCTCGGGCAGCGCCTCATAGGTCAGCGCAACCTCCACGTCGTCGCCTTCCTTCCAGTCCTCGTTGGTCATCTTGACCTCGGGCTGAAGGGCGGGGCGTTCGCCGCTTTCCTCGAAATGGCGGTTCATGGCGCCGTCGATGGCTTCCTGCATGGCCTCGCCCATAAGCCGCTCGCCGAACTGGCGCCGCAGCAGGGCCATCGGCACCTTGCCCTTGCGGAATCCCTTCATCTCGACTTCGGGCTGGGCCTCGGTCAGCTTCTCGGTGACCTTCCGGTCGAGTTCCGCGGCGGTGACGGTGATCGCGTAGCCGCGCTTCAGACCGTCTTTCAATGTCTCGGTGACCTGCATCTTGCTGTTCCCATCGGCTGTGCGCGCGTGATCGCCCCGGCGGTGCGGATTACGCTGAAATCCCGGGCCTTCTATTGGCGCACGCCCTGTGGTGCAAGGGGCAATCCCCGGCCCCGGCGCTCATTGCGCGCCCGCCGCCGCGCCCCCTGCCGCACAGTCCTGGAAGGCCGTTCCCATGTTGCGCAGGAGTGTCGGATAAAGCCCGGCCCCCGGTTCGATCCGTGCCCCGAGCGGGTCGAGTTCCACCACGGGGAGCCCGTCCGCGCCGCTGATCGAATCGATCAGGGCCGGGTTCTGCTGCGGCTCGGAAAAGACGCAGGCGGCGCCGAAGTCGCGGATCCGGTCGCGCAGCCGCGCCAGCGCGGCCGGGCCGGACGGGGCCGCGTCGCTGAGCGCGATCGCGCCCGAGGCCTGCAGGCCGAAACGGGTCTCGAAATACTGGAAGGCATCGTGAAAGACGACAAAACGCAGGTGATGCAGCGGGGCGAGGCGGTCGGCGATCCCGGCCGAGAGCGAATCGAGTTCCTGCTGCGCCGCGGCGGCATTGGCGCTGTAGCGCCCGGCGTTGTCCGGGTCGAGCCGCCCCAGTTCCGCGGCGATCGCATCGAGCCAGAGGTCCGCATTCTCCGGGTCGAGCCAGGCATGGGGATCGGTGCCGCCGTGGTCGTGGTCGTGATCGTGATGGTCGTGCTCGTGATCATGATCGTGCCCATGATCATGATCGTGCCCATGGTCATGGTCGGATTCGAAATCCGCGCCTTCGCGCGTCGGCAGCAAGTGCGTGCCCTCGACCTCGGCCAGCCGGTGCCGCGCGGTCCCGGGGGCAAGGCTTTCGGCCGCCTCGACAAGCCAGGGGGTGAGCGCGTCGCTCACCATGAACAGCACGTCGGCCTGACCGAGCGCGCGCGCCTGCGAGGGGCGCAGCGAATAGCCATGTGGCGAGGCGCCCGGCTCGACCAGCAGCGCCGGTGTGCCGAGGTCGCCCATCACCGCCGCGACCAGCGAATGAACCGGCGCGATGTCGGTCGCGACGCTTGGCGGTTCGGCACGGACGGCATGGGCGGAAAGCGCGGTCAGGGCGGTCGCCGCGAGGGCAGAAAAGAGATGTCGCATGGCGATTTCCTCGAATCGGGACTGAAGCCGCCTTGCTTTATCTGCAACATTATTACATATCAAACGAAATCGTCTGCGAGGATCGGATCATGGGCACCATCGGCTTTCACTGTCAGGATCATGCGAATTGCGTCGGCGAACTGATCGCCCACGCCGAGACGCTCTGCCGCGAAAACAACCTGCGTTTCACACCGGGCCGGCGCCGGGTGCTCGAGATCCTGGCCGAGGAACATCAGGTGTTCGGCGCGTATGACATTCTGGAACGCCTGTCGCGCGAGGGGCTCGGCTCGCAGCCGCCGGTGGTCTATCGGGCGCTGGATTTCCTGCAGCAGCACGGGCTCGTGCACCGGATCGAGCAGCGCAGCGCCTATGTGGCCTGCGCCTTTCCGGGCGTGCCCCATGTGCCGGCCTTCCTGATCTGCCGCAGCTGCGACATGGTGGCCGAGGCGCCCTCGGCCCCGATGCGCGGCACGCTTGGCGATGCGGCGCGAGAAATCGGCTTTGCCGTCGAGGAGACGGTGATAGAAGCAACCGGACTCTGCCCGGCCTGCCGGGCGGGAACCGCCGGAAACGAGGCGCACGCATGACACCGGCCGATACCGACAGCGGCGACAATGATGGCGGCGGCAATCTTGTGGACCTGACCGGGCTCGGGGTCCGCCTTGGCGGGGCCGAGGTTCTGCAGGACATCAGCTTTGGCATCGCGCCGGGTGAAATCGTCACCGTCGTCGGCCCGAACGGATCGGGCAAGACCACCCTGCTGCGCGTGATCATTGGCGCGATCGCCCCCGACACGGGACGGATCCGGCGCCGGCCGGGGCTCCGGGTCGGCTACGTGCCGCAGCGCCTCCATGTGGATGCGACGCTGCCGCTTACGGTGCGCCGCTTCCTGGGCCTGCCGCGCCGGGTCGGCGCCGAGGCGGCGCGCGAGGCGCTGGAACAGGCCGGCGTCGCGGCGCTGGCCGAGCGGCAGATGAGCGCGCTGTCCGGCGGGCAGTTCCAGCGCGTGCTTCTGGCGCGGGCGCTGCTCGAGCGGCCCGAACTGCTGATCCTCGACGAGGCGACGCAGGGGCTCGACCAGCCGGGGGCGGCGGCGTTCTACCTGCGCATCGAAGAGGTGCGCCAGCGGCTCGGCTGCGCGGTGCTGATGGTCAGTCACGACCTGCATGTGGTGATGAGCGCGAGCGACCGGGTGATCTGTCTGAACGGGCATATCTGCTGCGAGGGCGCGCCGGATCATGTGGCCTCGGCGCCCGAATACCGCGCCCTGTTCGGGGGCGGCACCCACGGGGCACTGGCGCTTTACCGGCACCATCACAACCATGCCCACGACCATGACCATGAATGCCACGAGACGGCCGAATGATGGCACTGCAGGAGCTTCTGGGCGATTTCATGGTCCGCGCGGCGCTTGCCGGGCTCGGGGTGGCGCTGGCGGCGGCGCCGCTCGGCTGTTTCGTGGTCTGGCGCCGCATGGCCTATTTCGGCGAGGCGACGGCACATGCGGCGGTGCTCGGGGTGGCGCTGGCGCTGGCCTTGGACCTCCCCCTGGCGCCGGGCGTGCTGGCCGTGTCGCTGGTCATGGCGCTGTCGATCGCCGCCCTCTCGCGCCGCGGCCATGCGATGGATACGCTGCTTGGCGTCTTTGCCCATTCGACGCTCGCCTTCGGGCTGGTGGCGGTGTCGTTCCTGCCCGGGGTGCGCCTTGACCTCATGGCCTATCTCTTCGGCGACATCCTGGCCGTGTCGCGGGGCGACCTCGTCGTGATCTGGGGCGGCGCGCTCATGGTCTGCACGTTGATCCTGTGGCGCTGGTCGGCGCTGCTGACGGCCACGCTCAACCCCGACCTGGCCCATGCCAGCGACATCGACCCGCGCCGCGAGCAGCTTGTGCTGACGCTCGCGCTCGCGCTGGTCGTGGCGGTCGCGATCAAGGTGGTGGGAGCGCTGCTGATCGCGGCGATGCTGATCCTGCCCGCCGCCGCGGCGCGCCCGTTCTCGCGCACGCCCGAGGGAATGGCGCTGGTCGCGGCGCTTTTCGGGAGCATCGCGGCGCTCGGGGGGCTTGTCGTTTCCTGGCACCTCGACACGCCGACCGGCCCGACGATCGTCTGCCTTGCCGCGGTCCTGTTCGCGGGCTCGGCGCTCGGGGCGCGGGGCAGGGCGGCCAGCCCGCGCTGAGGGGCGGAGCGCTTCAGGTCCGGCATTCATTTCATGGACTGTCCGGTGCTGGCGGCCGGTGCGGGCGCTCGATTCGCCCGATTCCGCCATTCCGGCGCGCGACCGACCCGACGAGCTAGGAAGGAATTTCCAGATGTCCAGAAGGCCCTGCGCCTTCATTCGTCCCTCGGGGTGAAAACGCGCCCGGAAGCGGCGGGTTCGGCAAGAGGCCGCACAGTCGAAAAGCCGGAATCGGCGGGGAACGGCTGTCTTGTGCCGGTCTGCGGATCCCGCTGGACCCAAAGCACAATTCTGTCGTTATCTCTCCACGAAGGCAATCAAGAGCCTTCCGCAAACCAATGAATGGAGTATCTTGATGAAAAAGATTCTGATGACCGCCGTTGCAACCCTCGCCCTGACTGCGCCCGCATGGGCACAGGCCGATCTGGACGCCAATGGCGACGGTGTCGTGACCCTCGACGAGGTTCAGGCAGTCAATCCCGATGTGACCGCCGAGGACTTTTCGGAGATGGACACCGATTCCGATGGCGTGCTGAGCCCGGAAGAAGTGAGCGCAGCCGAAGAAGCCGGCCTGCTGGGCGGTGACGCAGGTGCTGCCGACGACGGCGCAGCCGACGACGGCTTCGGCGACGAAGGTGCAGGCGACGAGCTCCCGATCGAGTAATCGTCCTGCCGGCATATCCGTGAAAGGGTCCGCAAGGGCCTGATCGCGGGGCAACAGGGCGCCCGGTCTCGACAAGAGGCCGGGCGCCTTTTTCATGTGCTGCCCTGCGGGTCCGCATGACCGGGTGATTCGCCTGCGCTTGATCTTGGTGGAATCTGCGCCCATAGTGGGCACGGGTGAGGCCCGCGCAAAGACGGGTCCGATACCAGAGGAGAGCAGGTATGAAAAAGTTTGCCCATGCGGCCGCGCTCGCGCTGCTGCTTGGACCGGTTGCCGTGACGCCGACCCTGGCGAATGAATGGACCGGCGGTTATTTCGGCCTCGGCATCGGCTGGAGCGATGTCGACGGGCCGGGCGGGCGCAGCGACGCGGTCTATGGCCTTCACGGCGGCTACGATTTCGATTTCGGCGAATGGGTCGTCGGCGGCGAATTCGAACACGAGATTGCCAATATCGGCCTGGTCGGCGGCGCGGGGAAGGTCAGCGACATCGACCGCCTCAAGCTCAAGGGCGGCTATGATTTCGGCGATTTCATGGGTTATGCGCTGCTGGGCCGGGCGCGGATGAAATCCGACGCAGGCAGCGGCAACGGCAATGTGTTCGGGATCGGCGTCGCCTATTCGCTCACTCCGAACGTGAGCCTGGGCGGCGAAATGACGCGCAGCCGCTTTACCAATTTCGCCGGATCGAACGACCGCTACGACGTGGATTCGCTGATGTTCCGGGCCTCGTTCCGGTTCTGAACCCGGGTTCCGGGTCTGCGGCGACCGGGGCCGGGCCATGCGGCTTC
This sequence comes from Pontibaca methylaminivorans, assembly GCF_900156525.1. Lineage (NCBI taxonomy): Bacteria > Pseudomonadati > Pseudomonadota > Alphaproteobacteria > Rhodobacterales > Roseobacteraceae > Pontibaca > Pontibaca methylaminivorans. The sequence goes on along the minus strand of NZ_FTPS01000001.1, from coordinate 270,709 downwards.
CGCCCGCCCTCCGGTGGGGGGTTGCGGCCGCGTGGCCATTCGGCCCTGTCCAACCATCCGGCAAGTTGCTAAGCCCGCGCTGACAATACCGTATCGCAGAACGGGCGAGGACCGGGCCATGGCCGAGATCACGCTTTACAACACCGCCTCCCGCCGCAAGGAGGTTCTCACCCCCATCGAGCCGGAGAACGTGCGCCTCTATGTCTGCGGGCCGACGGTCTATGACCGCGCCCACCTTGGCAACGCGCGCCCGGTGGTGGTGTTCGACCTGCTTTATCGCCTGCTGCGCCATGTCTACGGGCCGGACCATGTCACCTATGTGCGCAATTTCACCGATGTGGACGACAAGATAAACCGCCGCGCGCAGGACACCGGGCGCCCGATCGGTGACATCACCGCCGAGACCACGCGCTGGTTTCTCGAGGACATGGCGGCGCTTGGCGCGCTCGAACCCGACGCCATGCCGCGCGCAACGCAGCATGTGGCGCAGATGATCGCCATGATCGAGACCCTGATCGCCCGCGGCCATGCCTACGAGGCCGAGGGCCATGTGCTGTTCGCCGTCGAGAGCTATGCCGATTACGGCAAGCTTTCGGGCCGTTCGGTCGAGGAAATGCTTGCCGGCGCCCGGGTCGAGGTCGCCCCCTACAAGCGCAACCCGATGGATTTCGTGCTCTGGAAGCCCTCGGGCCCCGATCTGCCCGGCTGGGACAGCCCCTGGGGGCGCGGGCGCCCGGGCTGGCATATCGAATGTTCGGCCATGAGCCAGGAACTGCTGGGCGACACCTTCGACATCCATGGCGGCGGCAACGACCTGATGTTTCCCCACCACGAGAACGAGATCGCCCAGAGCCGCTGCGCCAACCCGGGAAGCGGCTTTGCCCGGATCTGGATGCACAACGAGATGCTCCAGGTAGACGGGCGCAAGATGTCGAAATCGCTCGGGAATTTCTTTACCGTGCGCGAGGTTCTGGACGGCACCGCGGCGGGGCTTGACCGGGCGATGACGGGCGGCGAAATCCGCATGGCCTTTCTGCTCTCGCATTATCGCACGCTGATGGATCTGAGCCCGCGCCGGCGTCACGAGGCCGCCTCGACGCTGGCGGATTTCGCCCGCATGCTTGGCAGCGGCGGCGAGGACATCCGTGCATCGCTTGCGCCCGGCACCCCGCTTCCGGGGGCGCTGGCCGCGCTCTGCGATGATCTGGACACGGTCGGGGCGCTCAACGCGATCCGCGCGGCGGGGGCGGAGTTTTCCGGGGAAGGCAAAAAAAACTTCCGCGCGATTTCCGACATTTACGCGACGCAGCTCATGCTGGGCCTTGACCTGAAGGACTGCCCGACCGCCATCGACACGGCCGGCGACACCGACGGCGCCGCGCCCGCAGCGGAATTGCAGCCGATCCTCGCACGGATCGACGCGGCCCGCGCGGCGAAGGATTTCACCGAGGCCGACCGGCTGCGCGACGCGCTGGCCGCGGCGGGGGCCGAGGTCAAGGTGACGCGCGAGGGGGTGCGGGCGATCCGCCTGCCGCATTTCGACGCGCGCCGGCTTGACGGCACGGGCCGGGCCGGGGCGCGCGAATGAGCACGCGCCGGGACCATGACGACCGGGCCCGGGGCGGCGCGAAAGAGCGCCTCTATCTTTACGACACCACGCTCCGCGACGGGCAGCAGACCCATGGTGTGCAGTTTTCGACCCGGGAAAAGCTGACGCTTGCGGCGGCGCTCGATTCGCTCGGGGTCGATTACATCGAGGGCGGCTGGCCCGGTGCCAATCCGACCGACAGCGCCTTTTTCGACGCACGACCCGAGACCCGGGCGAGGCTCGCGGCCTTCGGCATGACGAGGCGGGCCGGGCGCTCGGTCGGGAACGACGATCTGCTGGCGGCGGTTCTGAACGCGGGCACCCCCGCCGTCTGCCTTGTCGGCAAGGCCCATTCCGGGCAGGTCGCGCAGGCGCTCGGCATCACGGCAGAGGAAAACCTGGCTGCGATCCGCGATTCGATCGCCCATGTGGTGAAGAACGGGCGCGAGGCGCTGTTCGATGCGGAACATTTCTTTGACGGCTTCCGCCTTGATCCGGGCCATGCGCTGGCCTGCTGCCATGCGGCGCTGGAAGCGGGGGCGCGCTGGATCGTGCTTTGCGACACGAATGGCGGAACCCTGCCGGCGGAGATCGCCCCTGTGGTGCGCGAGGTGATCGCCGCCGGCATTCCGGGCGCTCGCCTTGGCATCCATCCCCATGACGACACCGGCAATGCGGTCGCCAACGCGCTGGCCGCCGTCGATGCCGGGGCGCGTCAGATCCAGGGCACGCTGAACGGGCTTGGGGAGCGGTGCGGCAATGCCAGTCTCACCACGCTCATTCCGACGCTGCTGCTGAAGGAACCCTATGCGTCGCGGTTCGAAACCGGGGTGGACCGGGCCGCGCTTGCCGGGCTCACCCGCACGAGCCGGATGCTCGACGACATCCTGAACCGCGTGCCGCTGCGGCAGGCGCCCTATGTCGGGGCAAGCGCGTTTGCCCACAAGGCCGGGCTTCATGCCAGCGCGATCCTCAAGGATCCGGCAACCTACGAACATGTGCCGCCCGAAGCCGTGGGCAACAGCCGTGTCATCCCGATGTCGAACCAGGCCGGGCAGAGCAACCTGCGCCGCCGCCTGGCCGAGGCGGGGCTGGCCCCGGCGCCGGGCGATCCCGCGCTTGCGCGGATACTCGAGACCGTGAAGCTGCGCGAGGATCAGGGTTACAGTTACGACACCGCGCAGGCGAGTTTCGAGCTGCTGGCGCGGGCGGAGCTCGGGCAGATGCCGCGCTTCTTCGAGGTCGAACGCTACCGCGTCACGGTCGAACGCCGCCGCAGTCGCGAGGGGCGGGTGGTGTCGGTCTCGGAAGCGGTCGTGGTGGTGCTGGTCGACGGGGAAAAGCGCCTTTCGGTCAGCGAATCCCTTGACGGCGAGGGGCAGGACCGGGGCCCGGTGAACGCGCTTGCGCGGGCGCTGATGAAGGATCTCGGCCAGTATTCCGAACGGCTCGCCGATATGCGGCTCGTGGATTTCAAGGTGCGCATCACGCAGGGCGGCACCGATGCGGTGACGCGGGTCGTGATCGACAGCGAGGACGGGCAGGGGCGCCGCTGGGCCACCGTCGGGGTCAGCGCGAATATCGTCGATGCGAGCTTCGAGGCGCTGCTTGACGCGATCCGCTGGAAGCTCTTGCGCGACCCTCCGGGGCCATCCGCTCCGGCACCGGCCGAAGGACGCCGCGCGCTGCGGCAGGAGCCGGCCGATGATGGAGCATGACGCCGACATCGCCGCCTGCGCCGCGCTGCTGCAGCGGGCCGATCCCGAGCGCTTCCGCGCCACCATGGCCGCCCCGCCCGTGGCGCGGCGGGTGCTGTTCCCGATTCACGCCTTCAATGTCGAGATCGCCCGCGCCCCCTGGGTCAGCGAAGAGCCGATGATCGCTGAAATGCGCCTGCAGTGGTGGCGCGAGGGGATCGAGCGGATCGCGGCCGGGGAACGCCCGCGCCGGCACGAGGTGCTGACGCCGCTTGCCGATGTGCTGGCCCCTCATACGGCTGCCTCGCTTGACGGGCTGATCGCGGCGCGCCGCTGGGATATCCATCACGAGCCTTTCGAGGATGCGGCGCAGTTCGGGCGCTATATCGACGACACGACCGGCACGCTGCTTGTCGCCGCCGCGCAGAGCCTCGGGCCGGCGGACGAGGCGGTGGTGCGCGATTTCGCCCATGGGGTCGGGGTGGCGAACTGGCTGCGCGCGGTTCCCGCGCTCGAGGCGCGCGGGCGCATCCCGCTGCCGGACAGGAGCGGGAGCGCGATCGCAGAACTGGCCGCGGCGGCGCTCGAGCGGCTTGCGCGGGCGCGCCGGTCCCGGGCGCGGGTGTCGCGCCGGGCCGCACCCGCGCTGCTGGCCGGCTGGCAGGCCGGTGCGATCCTGCGCCAGGCACGCGACGAGCCCGGGCGCGTCGCTGCCGGGCGGCTTGGATCGAGCGAGGCGCGGGCGCGGCTGCGGCTCATGCTGCGCGCGGTTGGCGGGCGCTGGTGAGGGCGGCAGGGGCAGGGCAGAATCTTCATGCCTCCGGCGGGGATATTTCCGGCCAGAAGAAGGCCAGAGGAGGGCATGTGCGCGCGGCGGGATCAGAAACCGCGGCCACGGGGCTGGAAGGCGAGCCAGATCAGCGCGCTTGCGGCCAGCACCAGCGCCGGCAGCATGGCGAGGTTGACGGCTGTCCAGCCCTCGACCGGGGTGCCGCCGCTGCAGTTCATGAGCCCGCCCGAGGCAAGCGAGGCGAGCGTCACGCCGCCGAAGACGATCAGGTCGTTCATGCCCTGCACCCTTCCGCGCTCCGATTCGTCATGGGACGCCGCGAGCAGGGAGGTCGCGCCGATGAAGCCGAAGTTCCAGCCGATCCCGAGCAGCACCAGCGCGAGCATGAAGTTTTCGAGTTCGATGCCCTGCAGCGCGACCGCGCCCGCGCCGGCCAGGATCACGAGGCCGGCGGCGATGATGCGCTCGGCCCCGAAGCGGTTGATGAGGTGCCCGGTGAAGAAGGCCGGCACATACATGGCCAGCACATGGGCCGAGACCACATCGGCCGCCTGCCCGGTGCCGAAGCCGCAGCCCACCACCGCGAGCGGCGCCGATGTCATCATGAGGTTCATCAGCCCGTAGGACACGGTCGCGCAGATGATCGCGACCGCGATCCGGGGCGTTTTCAGCAGTTGCAGCCGGCTGCGCCCGCGGGGCGCATCGGCCGCCGGCCGCGCGGGCCGGGGGATGCGCAGGAACAGGAACAGGAGCGATCCGACGAGATTGAGCGCGATCACCACCATGTAGCTGCCGAGAAAGGGGATCACGAAGGCATCGACCGTGACCTTGACCAGTTGCGGCCCGAGCATGGCCGCGACCAGCCCCCCCGCGAGCACATAGGAGATCGCCCGCGCCCGGAAGGTTTCGGAGGCGGTATCGGCGGCGGCGAAGCGGTAGAAGCCCTGGGCGCTCATGTAGATGCCGGTGATGAAGCTGCCGACAAGGAAGACCGGGAACGAGCCGAGGTAGAGCCCCCATGCCCCCACGAGACCGCCGAGTGCGCCGGCGCCCGCGCCGATCATGAAGCCCGCGCGCCGCCCCAGCCGCTGCATGATCATCGCATTGGGCGAGGCGGAAAGCATCGAACCGAGCACGATCAGGGAAATGGGCAGGGTCGCAAGGCAGGGATTGGCGGCCAGCGACTGCCCGGCGAGCCCGCCGATCGTGAAGATGATCGGCATCTGCGCGCCGAGGAACGCCTGCGCCGCCGCCAGCACGATCACGTTGCGCCGCGCGCGATGGTCAATGGTGAGTTCGCTCATGCCCCGGCCCTAGCCGCGAAACCGCGGCAGCACAAGACGGGCGCCACAAGGCGGTTGCACCCCGCGCCGCCGGGGGCGAGAGTGGCGCCATGAGCACGATCAGCACCCCATGGCCGCATGGCCGGATCATCGAGACCGAACAGTGCCTTGCCGAGGGTGCGGCCTGGCTTGCCATACAGGAGCCCCGCTTTGCGGCGGCGCTCGAGCGCAGCGGGCCGCTGCCGCTGCGCCGCCGCGGCGACGGGTTTTCCGAGCTTCTGAATGCGATCGTGAGCCAGCAGCTCAGCACCGCCGCCGCGGCGACGATCTGGGCGCGGCTGCAGGCCGCCGGACTGACCGATCCGCAGCGGATACTCGGGGCGGACGAGGCCGACCTGCGCGCCGCCGGGCTGAGCCGGCAGAAAGTCCGCTATGCCAGGGCGCTCGCGGGGGCCAGGATCGACTATGCCGCGTTGCGCGGGGTGCCGACCGGGGAGGTCGTCGCCACGCTGATCGAGGTGCCGGGGATCGGGCGCTGGACGGCCGAGATCTATGCCATGTTCAGCCTTGGCCATGCGGATGTCTTTGCCCCCGGCGACCTTGCCCTGCAGGAGGCGGCGCGGGTGCTGTTCGAGCTTCCCGAGCGGCCGCGCGAGCGGGCGCTGCGCGGGATGGCGCAAGAGTGGTCACCGTGGCGGGCGGTTGCAGCGCAGCTTCTCTGGGCCTATTACCGCGAGCTCAAGGGCAGGGAAGGGGTCAGATGACACGGGTTCTGAACACGGGGCGCAGGGAGCCGGTTTCGGGCGAGACGCGCTCGGCGGTGGTGTTTCTTCACGGCTATGGGGCGAACGGGGCGGACCTGCTGGGGCTTGCCGACCCCCTGGGGGCGCATCTGCCCGATACGCTGTTTCTGGCGCCGGACGCGCCCGAAAGCTGCGCCGGCGCGCCGTTCGGCTTCCAGTGGTTTCCGATTCCCTGGATCGACGGATCGAGCGAAGAGGTCGCCATGCGCGGCATGGGCGCGGCGGTCACGGATCTGAACGCGTTTCTCGATGCCGTGATGGTGGACGAGGATCTGCTGCCGGAGCAGGTGGTGCTGTTCGGCTTTTCGCAGGGCAGCATGATGGCGCTGCATGTGGCACCGCGGCGCGAGGATGCGGTGGCCGGGGTCGTCGCCTTTTCCGGCCGTCTGCTGCAGCCGGAGCTGCTTCCCGGCGAGGTGGTGCAGCGCCCGCCGGTGCTGCTCGTGCACGGGGATGCCGACGACGTGGTGCCGGTGCAGTCCATGGCGGAAAGCGCCGAGGCGCTGCAGGCCGCCGGGTGGAGCGATCTTTACGCCCATGTGATGAAGGGCACGGGCCACGGTATTGCGCCCGACGGGCTGAGCGTCGCGCTTGCCTTCATGCGTGACAAGCTCGGGCTCTGACGGGGGGCTATTGCGGCTCCCAGAGCCAGCTTTCCGCAAATTCCACCGAATTTCCCGCCGGGTCGCGCACATAGAGCGAGCGCGCTCCGTGCGGCCAGTCGAACTCGGCGTCGATCCCGATCCCGGCCGCGACCAGCCGGGCACGCATCGCGGCGATCTGCTCCCGGTCGAGCACGAAACAGACGTGGCCCGGCCCGGTCGCCCCATGGGTCGGCACCGGCAGGCGCGGATTGCGCGAGGGGAGCTTCGTCGCCTCGGGGTTGAACACCAGCAGCACCGCGGCGCCGACGCGAAAGAATATGTGGCGCCCCTCGACCGTCTGGAACGGTTCGAGCCCGATCAGATCGCCGTAAAAGCGGCGCGCGGCCTCGAGATCCTCGGCATAGACCGCGCTTTCCAGAACGGCGCTCGGGGCGGGAGCGTCGGGCAGATGTGTCATGATCCGGACTATAGCACGCGGCCCGGTTCCGGCCAGTCCCGCAACCTGTCGCAGTCGCGCTTGCCTGAGCGCGGGCGGGCGTTATAGTCAGGCCACGCGCGCAGGAAAGGCAGACGCGAAAGGACAGAAACAGACGGGTGGCTGATAGTCCGACAGAAAGAGGTCCGACAGAAAGGATCCCGCAGGGGATCCGGTCGAAACGCGGGGCAGGGCAATGAGCGCGCCGGCCCCTGATCTGCGCACGCTGGTGCTCAACGCCGACATGCAGCCGCTCAGCTATGCGCCGCTTTCCGTCTGCAGCTGGCAGCAGGCCATCGTCTCGGTGTTCCGGGGGCGGGTCATTCAGGTCAAGGCCTATGACGACGTGACCGTTCGTTCGGCCAGTTGCGAACACGAAGTGCCCGCCGTCATCGCGCTCAAGACATACCGCCGGCGCAAGGCGGTGGCCTTTACCCGCTACAACCTGTTCCTGCGCGACGAATTCCGCTGCCAGTATTGCGGCCGCCATCTGCCGGCAAAGGATCTGACCTTTGACCACGTGGTGCCGCGCAGCCGGGGCGGGGCGTCAAGCTGGACCAATGTCGTGGCCTGCTGCGCGAGCGACAATCTGCGCAAGGGGGACCGCACCCCGGCGGAGGTAGGGCTGCGCCTTTTGCGCAAACCGTTCCGCCCGACCGGGTTTCAACTCGATGCGGCGGCGCGCAAGCTCCCCGGGGCCGAGGCACAACTGCACCGGACCTGGCTCGATTTCCTGTATTGGGGGGCCGAACTCAAGCGCCGCTGACACGTGTCACGCCCGCCCGCTGTTCGCGCTGTTCACGTTGTCAGCCGAACACCCGGGCGAGCGCCTGATCCACGGCATCGGTGATCGCGTCGATGTCGCTTTCCGTCGCGATCAGGGCCGGGCTGAAGCAGAGCGTGTTGTTGTAACCCGGGATCGAACGGTTGGTCATGCCGATCAGCACGCCCTGTTTCGCGCAATCGGACACCACGGCGGCGACGCGGGCTTCCTGCACCGGGGCGCGGCTTTCGCGGTCGGTGACCAGTTCGGCGCCGCAGAACAGCCCGGCGCCGCGCACGTCGCCGATGACGGCGTGGCGTTCCATCAGGTCGCGCAGATTGTCCATCAGCCGCGCGCCCATGGCGGTGGTGTTCGCAAGCAGCCCCTCGTCCTCGATGATCGCAAGGTTCTCGAGCGCCGCGACCGGCCCGGCGGTGCAGCCGCCGAAGGTCGAGACATCGCGGAAATAGTTGAGCGGATCGCTGGCGTCGTCCTTGAACTGGTCGAATACCGCCTCGGTCGTGGCCAGACAGGCAATCGCCGCATAGCCCGAGGCGACCCCCTTGGCCATGGTCACCATGTCCGGCTGCACGCCGTATTGCTGATAGCCGAACCAGGTGCCGGTGCGCCCGACGCCGCAGACCACCTCGTCGATGATAAGCAGAATGTCGTGGCGGCGGCAGATGTCCTGCACCCGCTCCCAATAGCCCGAGGGCGGCGGGATCACCCCGCCCCCCGCGGTGACGGGTTCGAGGCAGAGCGCGCCGACAGTATCCGGCCCCTCGCGCAGGATCACGGCCTCGATCTGGTCGGCGGCCCATTCGCCGTAATTCTCCTGCGGCGCACCCTCCTGTTCATGGGCGCGGTATTGCAGGCAGTGTGGCACACGCAGGAAACCGGGGGTGAAGGGGCCGTATTGCGCGTTGCGCTCGTCCTGCCCGCCGGCGGAAAGCGCGGTGATGGTGGTGCCGTGATAGTCGCGGTCGCGATAGAGGATCTTGTGCTTGCGCCCGCCATGGCGCTTGTGGGCGATCTGGCGCACGATCTTGAACGCCTTTTCATTCGCCTCGGAGCCCGAATTGCAGTAATAAAGCCGCGCAAGCCCCGGCATCTTTTCAATAATCCGCTCGGCAAACCGCGCGCCGGGGACCGAGCCGGCGGCGCCCGCGAAATAGTTGAGCCGCACCAGCTGGTCGCGGATCGCATCGGCAATCCGTTCGCGCCCGTAGCCGACATTCACGGTCCAGACCGCGCCCGACACCGCATCGAGATATTCCTTGCCGTCCTGATCCCAGAGCCGCATGCCGCGCCCCTCGACCCAGATGCGCGGGTCCGAGGTCTCGAACGGCTTGTGCTGGGTCAGGTGGTGCCAGACATGGGCCTTGTCCGCTGCGATGATCCGGCTCAGGTCGTTTTCATTGATGGTTCCGTCCATGGCCCGTCCTTTCCGGTGGAAGGCGGCTGCCGCGTGCGCACCCGGAGGGCCGCCGGCAATCTGTCGAAAACATGCTACATGATCGCTGCCGGTTGCGTCCAGCATGGAAGCCGCGGGCAGAGCGGCATGGCCCGGCGAAGATGTGACCGGAACTGCCGCGTGCGGGATGGAACTTCGATCCTGCGCATGTATTGATCCCGAAGGAGCGGATAAGGAGTTGCCCCATGCAGAGTCGAACCAGCCCCTCGCGCGGGCCCGGATCGCCGAGGGTCACGGGATTTTACGACGAGGACACCGGCAGCATCCAGTATGTGGCGAGCGATCCCGACAGCCGCCGTGCGGCGCTGATCGACGTGGTGATGGGTTTCGACCACCGGCATGCGCGCACCGATACGAATGCGGCGGAAGCGATCCTCGACCATGTGGAGCGCGAGGGGCTTGAGGTCGAATGGATCCTCGACACCCACCCCCATGCCGATCACCTGCAGGCCTCGGCCTGGCTGAGGGAACGGCTCGGTGTGCCGAACGCGATCGGCGCCGAGGTGGCCGAAATCGCCGGATTGTGGCGCGATATATATAACTTGCCGGGTGCCTTTCATGTCGAGGATGAATTCGACCGCCTGTTCGCGGACGGGGAGCGTTTCACGATCGGCGGGCTTGACGTGCGGGTGATGCTCTCGCCCGGCCATACGCTCGGTTCGGTCACCTATGTGGTCGGGGATGACGCGGCCTTCGTGCATGACACCTTCATGCAGCCCGATGCGGGCACCTCGCGCGCCGATTTTCCGGGGGGCAATGCGGGCGTGCTTTATGACAGCCTCCAGCGGATCCTGGCGCTGCCGGATGAAACCCGGCTGTTCGTCGGCCATGATTACGGCACCGACACGCGCGAGGAACCGGCGTGGGAATCGACCGTGGGCGAACAGAGGGCGCATAACATCCACCTGCGCGGCGGCGTGTCGCGGGCCGATTATGTCGCCCTGCGCGAGGCGCGGGACCGCAGCCTGCCGCTGCCCGACCGCATGCTGCACGTGCTGCAGATGAACCTGCGCGCCGGACGCGCCCCCGCGCCCGAGGCGGACGGGCGCAGCTATCTGCGGATTCCGCTCAACCGGTTCTGAACAGCCGTCAGGAAAGGAAGGCCACCATGCGAAGCGAGGACACCGAAGCGGGCGTGCTGCGCCACTGGAGCGTCGAGGACGTGCACGAGGGGCTCGACCGCGGCGAGGTCGTGCTGATCGACGTGCGCACCCCGGCCGAGTTCGCCTTTGAACGTATCCGCGGCGCGCTGCTGTCACCCATGCAGGAGCTTGACCCCAAACATCTGCCGCAGCCGGGCGGGCGGCGCCATGTGGTGTTTCACTGCGGATCGGGCGTGCGGTCGCGGCGCATGGCGGAGCTTGCGCTCCGGGCCGGCTGGAGCGGGGCGGACCATATGGAGGGCGGGTTCGCCGCATGGAAACAGGCCGGGCTCGGCTATATCGGCACCGATATGGCGAGCGGCGCGCCCAAGGACATGATGGCGCGGAAATAGCGCTTGAACCGTCCCGTTACGCCCGCCCCCAGCCGCCGCCGCCCGGTGTGCGCATGACGAAGGCCGCGCCTGCCGGCAGGTCGATCTCGTCATTGCCGTCAAGGTCGATGCGCTCGCCCCCGGGCATTTCGGCCCAGTTCGCGCCGACCCGCCCCGGCGCGCCGCCACGGGCCCCGAAGGGCGGCACATGGCGGTGCGAGGACAGCGTGGTCACGGTCACCGGCGCGAGAAAGCGCAGCCGCCGCAGCGCGCCGTTGCCACCGCGCCACCGGCCGGCACCGCCCGTATCCGGCGCGATGGAAAACTCCTCGAGCCGGACCGGAAAGCGCTGTTCGAGGATTTCGGGATCGGTCATGCGGGTGTTGGTCATGTGGCTCTGCACCGCGTCGCAGCCGTCGAATCCGGGTCCCGCACCGGTGCCCCCGGCGATGGTCTCGTAATTCTGGAAGCGGTCATTGCCCCAGATGAAATTGTTCATGGTCCCCTGCGATCCCGCAATGACCCCGAGCGCGCCGAAAAGCGCGTTGCACATGGCCTGGCTCACCTCGGTGTTGCCGGCGATCACCGCCGCCGGATAGCGCGCGTTCACCATGCTGCCCTCGGGGGCGATGATGCGCAGCGGCTTCAGGCAGCCCTCGTTCAGCGGGATGTCGCTGCCGACGAGACAGCGGAACGCATAAAGCACCACCGCCCGGCAGATGGCGAGCGGCGCGTTGTAATTGCCCGCCTGCTGTGGGGAAGTGCCGGTGAAATCGACCACGGCTTCGCGGCGCACACGGTCGATGCCGACACTCACGCGGATTTCGGCGCCACCGTCCATCGGATATGTGAAGCTGCCGCCCGGCAGGTCGTCGAGCACGCGGCGCACGCTTTCCTCGGCATTGTCCTGGATATGGCCCATGTAGGCGCGCACCACCTCGGCCCCGTAGTGATCGACCACGGAAAGCAGCGCCTGCCGCCCGGTCTCGTTCGCCGCGATCTGGGCCTCGAGATCGGCCATGTTCTGCGCGATGTTGCGGCAGGGCCAGCGCCCGGACCCGAGCAGCGCCTCGGCCTCGGCGCGGCGCAGGCGACCTTTCGACACGAGGCGGAAATTGTCGATCAGAACGCCTTCCTCGTCGATATGGCGGCTGTCGGGCGGCCCGCTTCCGGGAGTGCGCCCGCCGATATCGGCATGATGGCCCCGGCTGCCCAGCCAGAAGGCCGGTTGCCCACCAACGAACACCGGGGAAATCACGGTGACATCAGGAAGATGCGTGCCGCCATTGAAGGGAGAGTTCAACATGAACACGTCGCCCTCGTTGATGTCGCCCGCGTTTTCCCGGATCACCGTGCGCACGCTGTCCGACATGGATCCGAGATGCACCGGAACATGCGGCGCATTGGCGACGAGGTTGCCGCCCGCATCGAAAATCGCGCAGGAAAAATCGAGCCGTTCCTTGATGTTGACCGACCATGCGGTGTTGGCGAGCGTCGCGCCCATCTGCTCGGCCACCGACATGAACAGGTTGCCCATGAGTTCGAGCAGCACCGCATCGGCACCGGTCCCGGACTGCGCGCGCTGTCGCTTCGCGATGCGGTCGAGGACGAGATTTCCGAACCCGTCGAGCCGCCCGGCCCAGCCGTCCTCGATTATGGTGGTGCCGGTGGCTTCGGTAATGATCGCGGGGCCGGCAATCGCGGCGTCGCGTGGCAGATCCCCGCGATGGTGAAGCGGCACATCGCGCCATTCACCCCCCGCGAACATGGGCACGCGCGCGCAGGGCGCCGGATCATCGCCGAAGGGCGCGGGGGCGGGGGATGCGCCGCTTTCGCCCATCGCCTCGACCGTCACCATCTCGATCAGGATCGCGCGCCCCGGGGCGGTAAAGCCGAATCGCGCCTTGTGGGCGGCATCGAAGGCGGCTTTCATCGCATCCGCATCGCCGAGCGGCACTTCGAGCGACTGGTGCGAGCCCTCATAGCGCAGATGCGCGCCGGCGCGGCTGCTGACCGTCCGCGGCCCCTGGGCGCGCACCTCGGATTCGGCCTCGTCGCGCAGGCGGGCGAGCGCGGCAGCGGCCTTGTCCGCGTGTTCGAGCGGCAGATCCACCTGCGCCTCGCGCAGCGCCCGGATTTCGGCCAGTCCCATCCCGTAGGCGGACAGCACGCCGGCATGGGGGTGGATCAGCACGCGCTCCATCCCGAGCGCATCGGCCACGAGGCAGGCGTGCTGCCCGCCCGCGCCGCCGAAACACTGGAGCGTGTAATCGCTCACGTCATGGCCGCGCTGCACGCTGATCTTGCGGATCGCATTCGCCATGTTGTCGACCGCAATGCGCAGAAAGCCGTCGGCAATGTCCTCGGGGTGGCGCTGCGTTTCACCGGTTTCACCCGCGATTTCAACGGCAAGCGCGGCGAACTTCTCGCGCACCGTGTCGGCGTCCAGCGGCTCGTTTCCTTCGGGGCCGAAGACATGGGGGAAATGCCCGGGGTTGAGCTTGCCCAGCATCACGTTGCAGTCGGTGACCGTCAGCGGGCCGCCACGGCGATAGCAGGCGGGGCCGGGATCGGCGCCCGCGCTGTCCGGGCCGACCTGAAACCGCCCCTGCGCGAAACGGCAGATCGACCCGCCCCCGGCCGCCACCGTGTGAATCGCCATCATCGGCGCGCGCAGTCGCACGCCGGCGACTTCGGTTTCGAAACTGCGCTCATAGGCCCCGGCGTAATGGCTCACATCGGTCGAGGTGCCGCCCATGTCGAAGCCGATGAGCCGGCCACAGCCCGCCGCCTCGCCGGTCTTCACCATGCCGACAATCCCCCCGGCCGGCCCCGACAGGATTGCGTCGCGCCCCTGAAAACGGTGCGCATCCGTAAGCCCGCCCGAAGACTGCATGAACAGGAGCCGCTCGCAGGCCCGCCCGAGGTCGAGCGCCTCGGCGACCTGATCCACATAGCGGCGCAGGATCGGCGAGAGATAGGCATCGACCACGGTGGTGTCGCTGCGCCCGACCAGCTTGGACAGGCGGCTGACCTCGTGGCTGACCGAAATCTGCGTGAAGCCGGCCTCGCGCGCCATCTCGGCCATGCGGGCCTCGTGCACCGGGTTCAGATAGGCATGCAAGCCGGCAATCGCGACCGCGCGCAGCCCCTCGCCATGCGCGGCATCGAGCGCCGCGCGGGCGGCGGCCTCGTCCAGCGGGCGGATCACGCGACCCTGCGCATCAAGGCGTTCGTCCAGTTCCGCCACCTGCACATGCAGCGGCAGGGGGCGTTCCACATGCAGATCAAACAGGCGCGGCCGGTTCTGGTAGCCGATCACCGGAAGGTCGCGAAAGCCCCGGGTGATCATCAGCAGCACCGGCTCGCCCTTGCGTTCGAGCAGGGCATTGGTGGCAACGGTCGTGCCCATCTTGACCGCCGAAATCGCGCGGTCGGGCAGGGGGCCGTCGCCAAGGCCCATGATCTCGCGGATCCCCTGCACGGCCGCGTCCGGGTAGCGTTCGGGGTTTTCCGAGAGCAGCTTGTGCGTGACAAGGGCCCCGTCCGGGCGACGCGCCACCACATCGATGAAGGTGCCACCCCGGTCGATCCAGAACTCCCACTGTCCGGCCATGGCACGCCCTCCCGCTGTTCCGGCGTTGGTTGTGCGAAGCGCGGCCTGCCTTGTCAACGCCTGCTCACCGTGCGGGAGGCCGCATCCGGGCGGGCGGATCCACGGTAGCAGAATCGTGCGCGGGCATGCTAAGGATAGTGGCATGAATACAGCCGCCCCCAATATGATGCAGAATCCCCGTGTGATCCGCCAGCTTGACGAGGCGCTGATCAACCGCATCGCCGCCGGCGAGGTGGTCGAGCGCCCGGCCTCGGCGGTCAAGGAACTGGTCGAGAATGCCATTGACGCCGGCGCAGGCCGCATCCGCATCGACATCGCCGACGGTGGCAAGACACTGATCCGTATCACCGACGACGGCTGCGGCATCCCGCCCGCGGATCTGCCGGTGGCGCTCGCCCGCCATGCGACATCCAAGCTCGACGGCTCCGACCTGCTGAACATCCACAGCTTCGGCTTTCGCGGCGAGGCGCTCGCCTCGCTGGCCGCGGTCGGGCGGCTTGAACTCACGAGCCGCGCCGCCGGACATGAGGCCGCGCGCATCCGCGTGAACGGCGGCCGGGCCGGCGAGGTCGAGCCCGCCGCCCTGCGCGAGGGCACGGTGGTCGAGCTGCGCGATCTTTTCCACGCCACGCCCGCGCGGCTCAAGTTCCTGCGCACGGAGCGGGCGGAATCCCAGGCGATCAGTGACGTGGTGAAGCGGCTCGCCATGGCGGAACCTGCGGTCGGATTCATCCTGCGCGACATATCGGGCGGGGGCGAGGGGCGCCTGATCCTGCGCGCCGATTCCGAAGGCGGCGACCTGTTCGATGCGCTCGGGGCGCGGCTTGCGCGGATCATGGGGCGTGATTTCATCGACAATGCGCTCGGGATCGACGCCACGCGCGAGGGGATCCGCCTGCACGGCTATGCGGCGCTGCCGACCTATTCGCGCGGGGCGGCGGTCGCGCAGTTCCTGTTCGTGAACGGCCGCCCGGTGAAGGACCGGGCGCTGACCGGGGCCTTGCGCGCCGCCTATCAGGACGTTCTGAGCCGCGACCGCCACCCGGCGGCGGCGCTGTTCATCGACTGCCCGACGGACCTGGTCGATGTGAACGTGCACCCGGCCAAGGCCGAGGTGCGGTTCCGCGAACCCGGCGTTGTGCGCGGGCTGATCGTCACGGCCCTGCGTCACGGGCTGGCCGGGGCCGGGCACCGGGCCTCGACCACGGTGGGGGCGGCGACGCTCGGTGCATTGCGACCCGAACCGTTCGACGGCGCGCCGGGCGAAGAGACGCCCGCGCGCATCTATCAGATGGATCATGCCTCGGTGCCGGCCCGCGCCGCCGCATGGCGCGCACAGGCACCCGACACCCGGGCGCCCGGCCTTGCCGAGATGCAGATGCCCTGGAGCGGCCGCACCGTCGAACCCGTCGAACCTGCCGCAGCGGAGGAGGACACCACCGCGCATCCCCTTGGTGCGGCGCGGGGGCAGGTGCATGAAAACTATATCATCGCCCAGACCGGAACCGGCATCGTGATCGTCGATCAGCACGCCGCCCATGAACGGCTGGTTTATGAACGGCTGAAGCGGCAGATGGCGGAAAACGGCGTTGCCGCGCAGGCGCTGCTGATCCCCGAGATCGTCGAGCTTTCCGCCGGGGACTGCGCGCGGCTGCTGGAGATGGCGGCGGATTTCGCGCGGCTCGGCCTCGTGATCGAGCCTTTCGGCGGCAGCGCGGTCGCGGTGCGCGAAACCCCGGCGATCCTCGGCGAGGTGAACGCCGGCGCCATGTTGCGCGACATGCTGGACGAACTTGTCGATCAGGGCGAGAGCACCACGCTCGAAACCCGGCTGAATGCGATCCTCAGCCGCATGGCCTGCCACGGCTCGGTGCGCTCGGGGCGGCGGATGGGCGCCGAAGAGATGAACGCCCTGCTGCGCGAGATGGAGGCAACCCCCCATTCCGGCCAGTGCAACCACGGGCGCCCGACTTATGTCGAATTGAAACTATCCGATATCGAGCGGCTGTTCGAACGCAGTTGACCGCTCAGACGCGAGAACGTAGCGTGAACGACATGTTGGCTGATTCTTATCTCTGGCTCGCTTTCGCCGTTGCGGGGCTTTTCGCGCTGCTCTGGCTGTCGACGCGCGCCGCTCGATCCGGTGAAGCGACGGCGCGTGCCGCCGCCGAGGCCGAGGTCGCCCGGCTTCGCGAGGACCTCGCGCGCCGGGGCGCCGAGGCCGAGCGTGCTGCCGGGCTGGAGCAGCAGCTTGTCGAGTTGCGGGCGCTCGGCGAGCGGGAAAAATCCGCCCGGATCGGCGCCGAAAGCGAACTTGCAACGCTGAAACAGGCACATGAGGCGCGGCTCGAAGAACTGCGCGGCATGAAGACAGAGCTCGAGGACCGGTTCGAAACCCTCGCAAGCGGGGTGCTGCGCAAGAATGCGGAGCAGTTCCTCGGCCTCGTGAGCGAACGCTTCCAGAAACACAGCCAGTCGGCCAGCGAGGATCTGGAAAAGCGTCATCTCGCGATTTCCAGCCTGGTCAAGCCGCTGGACGAGAAGCTCGGCCAGTTCGACCGCCGCATCAAGGAAATCGAGACCGCCCGCAACGAGGCATACGGGGCCATCCGCCAGCAGGTGAAGGAACTGGCCGAGGGGCAGGCCGCGCTCGGCACCGAGACCCGCCGCCTCGTGCAGGCGCTGCGCACGCCCAAGACCCGCGGCCGCTGGGGAGAGATGCAGCTGCGGCAGGTGTTCGAGATGGCCGGCATGAGCGAAAACGTCGATTACCGCCTTGAACAGCAGGTGACCACCGACGAAACCGTGCAGCGCCCCGATGCGATCGTCCACATTCCGGGCGGCAAGAGCATCGTGATTGACGCGAAAACCCCGCTCGACGCCTATCTGAACGCGCTCGAAAGCGA
The DNA here is from genome assembly GCF_900156525.1 of Pontibaca methylaminivorans. NCBI lineage: Bacteria > Pseudomonadati > Pseudomonadota > Alphaproteobacteria > Rhodobacterales > Roseobacteraceae > Pontibaca > Pontibaca methylaminivorans. The sequence goes on along the minus strand of NZ_FTPS01000001.1, from coordinate 253,235 downwards.
CACGCCCGAGGCACAGCAGCACCAGATCACCCGCCATGCCGAACAGGTGCGCAGCCATGTGCGGCTGCTGTCCTCGAAGAAATATCAGGCGGCGATCCGCGAAACGCCGGATTTCGTGGTCATGTTCATCCCCGGAGAAACCTTCGTCGCTGCCGCGGTCGAGGCCGATCCGGCACTGATCGAATACGCGTTCGAGCACCGGATCCTGATTGCGACGCCGACCACGCTCATGGCGCTGGTCAAGGCGATCGCCTATGGCTGGCAGCAGGAAAAGATGGCGGAAAATGCCGTCGAGGTGCAGCGTCTCGCACGGGATCTTTACGAGCGCCTCGGGAAGTTCGGCGAACATCTCACCCGGCTCGGCACCTCGCTCGACCGCGCGGTGACGAGCTACAACAGCGCGGTCGGCTCGATGGAGGGCAGGGTGCTGCCTACCGCCCGCAAATTCGAATCGATGGGCGTGCTGCCGGCCGGAACCGAACTCTCCCGTCCCGCCCAGATCGAACGCGAAGCCCGCCGCCCGACCGCGGCCGAACTGACCGAGTGACGGAACGGCCCCCGCCATGACGGGGCATGTATTTCGCATCGCGCATCGCGACGGAATGCCCGGGTTGCGGCGGGGCATCAATGACCGCCCCGCGCTCGCCGGCGCGCCCGGCCCGGCCGGCCAGCCGGAAACGGTCAAAAGGGCTCTCAAGCCCGCCGGGCTTGCAAGGACCGGACGCGCGCGCCCCGGGCGCAGCTTCAGCGATCGCCCGGGCCCTTGCGCGCGAGCAGGGTGCGGGTGACTTCGCGGCAGATCTCGGGCTTCCGCTCGACGGCGGCGACCAGTTCGCGCAACTCGCGCCGGGTCCGGTGCAACTGGTCGAGCAGCGACATGACCATGCCGAGCGCATCCTCGTTCAGGCCGAATTCATCGCTCAGCTCGCAAAGCAGTTCGAGCCGCGCGAGGTCGATTTCACGGAAGGCGGGGCCGCGCTCGGTCTGGACCGGGGTCACGATCTCGGCCCGGACATAGGCGCGCAAGCGGGTGGTGCTCAGCCCGTCGAGGCGCTGGATGATCTGGGTTTCCGAATAAAGAACCGTCATGTCTTCATCCTCTTGCGGGGATCATAGCCATGATCGCGGCGCCATTTCTCCATGAATTCGGCAAGGTCCGGGTCGATCTTCGGTGGTGTCGTGATCGCCAGTTCGACCCGCTGGTCGCCGCGGCTGTCAGAGCCGCGCTTCTTCACGCCGCGGTTGCGCAGCCGCAGGGTCTGGCCGCTGTTGGCTCCTTTCGGGATCGTCAGCATCACCGGCCCCTCGATGGTCGGTGTCTCGACCCGGCCGCCGAGGATCGCCTCGTCGATGGTGACGGGAAGGGTCAGGACGATATCGTCACCCTCGCGCCGGAACAGCGGGTGCGGCGTGACGGCGAGCGTCACCAGCGCGTCCCCCGGCCGCCCGCCGCCCGGTGCGGGATGGCCCTTGCCACGCAGGCGGATCGTCTGGCCGTCGGCGCTGCCCTCGGGAATGCGCACCTCGAGCGCGGCACCATCGGGCAGCGTGATCCGGGTGCGCGCGCCCTTCACCGCATCAAGGAAAGGCACCTCGAGCGCATAGCGCGCATCCATCCCGCGAAGCTCTCCGCCACCGGTCCGGCCGCGCTGGTGGAAGAACTGCGCAAAGATATCCGACGGATCAACATCATCAAAGCCGGATGCGTCATGGCGCTGCCAGCCGCCGAAGGCTTCGCCGTAGGGATTGTCGCCCGTATCGGCGAAATCGCGGTAATAGCGGCGCTGCTGATGGGCATGGGTCTCGGCACCGCTCGCGTCGATCTCGCCGCGGTCGAACCGGGCCCGGGTCTCGGGGTCGCGCAGCAGGTCATAGGCGGCCGAGGCCGCCTTGAAACGGGCCTCGGCATCCGCGTCGTCCGGGTTCAGATCCGGGTGGCTCGAGCGGGCGATCTTGCGGTAGGCTTTTCTTATCTCGTCATCGCTGGCGGTCTTTGCGACGCCCAGCGCTGCATAAGGATCGGTGTTCATAAAAACATTCTCCGCTGCCGCAGGGGGCGCGGCACAACATCACCTGAAGGTGATGAAAGCGCGGAGACCCTGAAATTCAAGGGGGATTTTCAGATCCATTTCGCCATCGGCGGCAGGCTCATCAGCACCGCGTCGGCATCATGGCCGGTCTCGAGCCCGAATTTCGTGCCCCGGTCATAGACCAGATTGTATTCGGCATAGAGCCCGCGATGCACGAGCTGCGCCTCTTTTTCCGCGGCGGTCCAGTCCTGCGGCCGACGTTTTTCCACCAGGGGCAGAAAGGCCGGCAGAAAGGCGCAGCCGATGTCGCGGGTCAGGGCGAAATCGGCTGCCCAGTCCCGCGTGCAGTAATCATCCATGAAAATTCCGCCCACGCCCCGCGCGCGGTGACGGTGCGGGATATAGAAATACTCGTTTGCCCAGGCCTTGAACCGGGGATAGAGCCCGGTCCCGTGCGGATCGAGCCAGCGCTGCTGCTCGCGGTGAAAGAACTCCGTGTCCTCGGCATATTCGATCGCCGGGTTGAGATCGGATCCGCCGCCGAACCACCAGCCGTGCGGGGTCCAGAACATGCGGGTGTTCATGTGCACCGCCGGCACATGCGGGTTCTGCATATGCGCGACGAGAGAAATTCCGCTGGCCCAGAACCGGGGATCCTCGCGCATCCCCGGCAGGCCCTTGCGGGCGGCCATGGCTTCCTGCGCGCGGGACCCAAGCGTGCCGAACACGGTCGAGACATTGACCCCGACCTTTTCGAACACGCGCCCGCCGCGCATCACGCTCATGAGCCCGCCGCCCGCATCCTCGCCTTCAGGCGCGGCGCGGCGGGTTTCGGTGACGGTGAACCGCCCCGGTGCCGCGTCGGAGAGCGGGCCGCGGTGGTGGCTGTCCTCGAGATCCTCGAAGGCCGCCACGATCCGGTCGCGCAATTCGCGGAACCAGGCGGCGGCGCGGTGTTTTTCCTGATCCATCATCATAATCGTCCCTGCGGGGGCCGGCCCTGTGCCGGGTTGGAAAGCGTCATGTCAGGCAGGTCCGTCAGCCGCGCCAGTCGAAAAACCCGGGGCCGGCTTCGGCCAGCAGGTCACGCGCCATAGCGCGCCCGGTCTCGGCGCCGGCGCTGATCGCGCAGACACGCTCGTCCCGCAGCGCCTGCGAACCATCGGGGCGCAGCACCTCGCCGCGCAGCCGCAATCGGTCGCCCTCGATCACCGCAAGCCCGGCGATCGGCGTCTCGCAGGAGCCGTCGAGTTCGGCCAGGAAGGCGCGTTCGGCCGCGAGGCGTTCACCCGTTTCGCGGTCATGGATCGCGGCGAGCATCGCCGCCACGCGCGCATCATCCATGCGCCGCTCGATCCCGATCGCGCCCTGGGCAACGGCCGGCAGCATCGCGGTCACCTCGATCGGGGTCGCCGGCACGTCGCTCTGGCCCAGGCGGTTCAGCCCGGCCATGGCCAGAAAGGTGCAGTCCGCCACGCCCTCGGCCAGCTTGCGCAGCCGGGTCTGCACGTTGCCGCGGAATTCGACCACCCGGACATCGGGCCGGCGGTTCAGGATCTGGGCGCGGCGGCGCAGGCTTGACGTGCCGACCACGGCACCGGGGGCGAGATCCTCGATCGCGGTCCTGGCGGGCGAGATGAAGGCATCGCGCGGATCCTCGCGCGGCAGATAGGTGTCGAGCACGAGCCCCCCGGGCTGGAGCACCGGCATGTCCTTCATCGAATGCACGGCGATGTCGATCGCGCCCTCGAGCAGGGCGGATTCGATCTCGCGGGTGAACAGCCCCTTGCCGCCCAGTTCCTTCAGCGGCCGGTCGGTGATGCGGTCGCCCGTGGTGCGGATCGGGACGATTTCGAAACAGTCGCCCGAAAGGTCGAAGGCGGCCGCGAGGCGGTCGCGGGTCTCATGTGCCTGCGCAAGCGCCAGCGGCGAGCCACGGGTGCCGATCCTGAGCGGCGCGGCGGGAGAGGGGAGGTCATGTGTCATGCCCTGTCTTTAACCGCGTCACAATGCCCTTACAACCACGCGAAACCCGCCCATGCGCTTGACAAAGCGCAGCCGAGCGCCGAGCCGTTGCACCGATCACAGGAAGCGGAATGAAAGGGCATGTAATGGCAAAGAAAAAGATGCTGCGCGCACTCGCAGGCGAGACGCTTGCCGTGCCGCCGGTCTGGATGATGCGGCAGGCCGGGCGCTACCTGCCCGAATACCGGGCGACGCGCGAACAGGCCGGGGATTTCCTGTCGCTCTGCTACAACAGCGATCTGGCGACCGAGGTCACGCTGCAGCCGATCCGCCGCTTCGGTTTCGATGCCGCGATCCTGTTTGCCGACATCCTGCTGATCCCGCAGGCGCTCGGCGCCGAGCTCTGGTTCGTGACGGGGGAGGGGCCGCGCCTGTCCACCATCACCACCGCGCGGGATTTCGAGGCGCTGAAACCCGCCGAGGTGATCCACGAAACGCTTGCCCCGATCTATCAGACGCTGCGCAATCTCACGCAGGAGCTTCCGGCGGAAACGACGCTGATCGGCTTTGCCGGCGCGCCCTGGACGGTCGCGACCTACATGATCGCCGGGCGCGGCACGCCGGATCAGGCACCGGCCCATGCGCTCATGCGCGAAAACCGCGCCCTGTTCCGCGCGCTGATCGAGCGGCTGACCGAAGCCACGATCCTTTACCTGTCGGCGCAGGTCGAGGCCGGGGCCGAGGTGATCAAGCTGTTCGACAGCTGGGCCGGATCGCTGAAGGGCGCGGATTTCGACGAGTTCGCGCTTGAACCCTGCCGCCGCATCACCGCCGCGCTGAAGGAACGCCACCCCGGGATTGCGGTGATCGGCTTTCCGCGCGAGGCGGGCGAGCGTTACATCGGTTTCGGCCGGGCGACCGGGATCGACTGCGTTGCGCTCGACAATTCGGTCTCGCCCGAGTGGGCGGCTGAACATGTGCAGCGGGACGGCTGCGTGCAGGGCAACCTTGCGCCCTCGCATCTGGTCACCGGCGGCAGCGCGCTGGTCGAGGAAACCCGCCGCATCCGCGACGCCTTCAGCGGGGGGCCGCATGTGTTCAACCTGGGCCACGGCATCACGCCCGACGCCGACCCGGCCAATGTGCAGCGGATGATCGACACGATTCGCGAATGATCCCGGGCGGCGGGGAGGGCAGGGCCGTGCGGGCCATTTGTGGCCTTGACGCACCCCGCGCCCTGCCATAAGTGCGGGGTCGTTCGTGGCGGAGTAGCTCAGGTGGTTAGAGCAGCGGAATCATAATCCGCGTGTCGGGGGTTCAAGTCCCTCCTCCGCTACCATATCCCATTGATTTTCTGATAAATTCCAGAAACGGCAACTCTACCCACCATCACCCCAAGCCGAACGGGGTTCAGGCGGGCACAAGATCGGCGATGCGCGCGGCGGGCCAGTTGTAACCGGACGTGCTGAACGCGCGACGTGAAGACACCTTTATCAACAGGTCTTCGGCCCGGTACGGCCCCTTCAAGGTAAGTTCCTTGAAGCGTTTGGAATACTTCCAGAACCCGCCGCCGTAGTTTTCTTCGCCGCGTTCTGAATACCAGGTCATTTCTTCGACGTAGGTTTGATGTCCTGCGAGACGTCCCAGCCAAAACGCCTTGTCTTTGGGGTCGTACATCCACATGCCGCTCTTGCCGTTGAAGCCGTGAACCCACCGTTCGAAGGTACGAGGTGAATAACGCTCGCGCATCCAACGCATGGCTTCGGCGTAAAGGCAGGCGTAGCGTCAGGTGCGAACCGCCGCGCTCGAGGGTAATACCGCACGGTTGCGGGCCAACACGTCACGGGGCGGCGCCGCGCCCGGCGGTCAGCCTTCGCTGCGATACATCTGATTCGTCAGCGTCGCCTTCAGCACCGCCTGGGCCGTGGTTTCCACCACCAGCGCCTCGCGCGCGAGGCGGAGGTGCTTTTCCACCGTGGCAACGGTCAGCCCCATCAGGAGCGCAATATCCTGCGTGGTCTTGCCGTCGCCGACCCATTGCAGCGCCTCGCGCTGGCGCGGGGTGAGGCTGCGCCGGGGATGGGTGTAGGGCAGGGCCATGATGCGCAGGTGGACCACGTCGTTCATCAGCCGGATGTCATGCCCGTGTTCGGCCCAGATCTCATCGGCCTCTTCCTGCGTCAGGCCGGCGCGGGCGGTGAGGGCGATCGCATCCTTCTGGCGCGGGTTCGGGGAATGGAAGCTGATCGTATAGCCGGCGGTCACGGCCATCTTCTGGTTGAATTCCAGCACCTTCATCTCGCCCTCGGTCAGGGCGCCGCGCCTGAGCATCTCGCTGACATGGCCCCAGCTGCAGGCGCCCTCGTTCTCCAGCGCCCATCTGACCATCGGCGCCTGCATATAGAGCCGGTCTTCGACGAAGGGGCGCATATAGGCGGAGTCGTGGTTGGTGAGGATCAGGAAATCCTCGGGATCGCCGAGCGAGGTTTCGGTACGGAACTGGGTGCGTCCATAGATCAGCCGGTCAAAACCGAAGGCCGTCATCTGCGCGCAATGCCCGAACCAGAGCGCTTCGAGCGAGGGGGCAGTGGTGACGGCATGCAGATAGTCCCGCAGCTCCATCAACGGTCCACGCCTTCCAGATGGGCCTTGAGCGCCTCGAGCGCGAGCGCGTAGCCATGCGCGCCGAAGCCGCAGATCTGGCCGAGCGCGACCGGCGCGATATGCGACAGGTGCCGGAAATCTTCCCGCGCATGGATATTGGAAAGATGAAGCTCCACCACCGGCACATCCACCGAACTGATCGCGTCGCGCAGCGCGATCGAACTGTGCGTATAGGCGCCGGCATTGAGGACGATCCCGTCATGGGTGTCGCGGGCGTCGTGGATCGCGTCGATCAGCACGCCCTCGTGATTCGACTGCCGGAAGGTCACGGCGAGGCCGAGCGCCGCCCCGTGGCGGGCGCAGGTCTCCTCGATCATCGCGAGGGTCGTCTCGCCATAGATGTCAGGCTGGCGCGTGCCGAGAAGATTGAGGTTCGGGCCGTTCAGGACAAGGATCGAGCGCATGGGGATTCACCGTTATGTCATCTGTCTGAATAGGCTTTGCCGGCCCACGCTGTCCAGTTCGGCCCGGCCCGCCATTGCCAAGCACCGGCGCGGGTGCGATCTTTGCCACGGTTCTGATACGGGTCCAATACAGGTCGAGAGAGGGTCCATGCGCGACCAGTCCCGCCTTCCGGCCGTGCTGCGCGGCCTTCGGCTGCCGCTCGTCGGTGCGCCGATGTTCCTGGTCTCGGGGCCGGAGCTTGTCATCGCGCAGTGCAAGGCCGGGATCATCGGCGCGTTTCCCGCCCTCAACGCGCGCGAGGCCGAGGGCGAGCCGGTCGCGCTTGAACGCTGGCTCACCCGGATCACCGAGGAACTCGCGCGCCACGACCGCGACCATCCCGAACGCCCGGCGGCACCGTTCGCGGTGAACCAGATCGTGCATCGCTCCAACACGCGGCTTGAACGCGACGTGGAGATCTGCCGCCGTCACCGGGTTCCGATCTGGATCACATCGCTGGGCGCGCGCCCCGAGGTGAACGAGGCGGCGCATTCCTGCGGCGGCATCGTCCTGCATGACGTGGTCAACGACCGCTTTGCACGCAAGGCCGTCGCCCGCGGCGCGGACGGGCTGATCGCCGTTGCGGCCGGCGCGGGGGGCCATGCCGGCGCGCTGTCGCCATTCGCGCTGATGGCCGAGATCCGCGCCTGGTTCGACGGGCCGCTTCTGCTGTCGGGCGCGATCGCGACCGGGCGTGCGCTGCTTGCCGCGCGGGCGCTCGGGGCCGATCTGGGTTATATGGGCACGCCGTTCATCGCCACTCCCGAGGCGCGGGCTCATGATGCCTACAAGCAGATGGTTCTTGCCGGCGGGGCCGAGGACATCGTGGCCACCGATGCCGTGACCGGGATTTCCGGGAATTTCCTGCGCGATTCAATCATCGCCGCCGGACTCGATCCCGAACAGGTGGCGCGGTCGGCCGCGGATCGGCCCGATACCGGTCTTGATGGTGAAAGCCGCGCCTGGCGGGACATCTGGAGCGCCGGCCACGGTATCGGTTCGGTGCAGGCGATCACTCCGGTCGCCGAACTGGTCGAGCGGATCGCGCGGGAATACCACGCGGCCGGGCGCGAGCTTGCAGCCGATTTTCCGCCGTCACCGGTTCCCGGCACCTGATATTTAACATAATACCGATTATGGGATTTATGGACAGGCGTGCGGATGAACGCATCTGCATCTGCCCCGGTTCGCTGCGCCGCGCTGTCGTGCCGGGATGATGCGTCCTGACCCTGCCGCGAGGATCAGGACGTGGTTGCCACGCCGCACCGATGGCGGGCCCGTGAGCGAAGCGTCAGAACCGCAGGCCGAGCTTCAGATTGATGCGGTCGGCTTTGGTCTTGTCGGCGCGGGTATATTCGGCACCGGCCAGCCAGCGGTTGGTCAGCGCATAGTCGAGACCGACACCATACACGGCCTGGCTTTCCGTCAGGTCGATCCCGGCGGCCGCGTAAGGCAGGAAACGTCCGAGCGCATAGCCGACCTGGGTCTTTGCCTCGAAGGAATCGAGGCTGCCCGCCTTGTTGTAGGCAAGCTCTCCGCCCAGGACGAGGTTGCTTGCAAACTGGTGCCGGTAGCCCGCGAACAGGCCCCAGGTCGCCTGTGAGCGGCGGTAGGATTCGGTGCCGGCGACCTCCTGTTCGTCGATGATCACCGGCTCGGCGTCATCTATCAGCCAGTCGTTCCAGGTGTCGTCCGGTGTGCCCTCGGCGATGGTTTCGCAAGCCGACTGATAAGGCTCTTCGGTGCCGTCCTGATGCGTCAGCTGATACACCGGCTCGAAGCTCGCGCAGCCCCCGGCAGCCTGGATATCGTTATAAAGATCGGTCTTGGTATAGGGGCGCGTCTCCTGCCGCGTCTCGGTGATGTTGCGCCGGTGCTTGCTGCGCGTGACCCCGGCGCTGATGCCGGCATAGGGGCCGGTCCAGCTGAATTGCGGTGCCGGCCGGGTCACGGGCGGATCGGACAATTGCCCCCCGAGGCTTCCGGCGCTGGCTGCCGTGGCGGTGAAAGCCAGCACGGCAAATGAAACAGGCGAAATTATATTCCGTATTTTCATGGTATTATCCCCACATATGGCCGTCCCGCCGGCGATGCCGATCATCGCGGACGAAACAGCCCTTTTCCCCGCCGGACGGTCTATCCGGCAATGTTAATTGTTTCTAGATGCGGACAATCAAACGGCGACAATTGTTCGGCAGTCGCGTCGCAAAGGTAACACTCGCGGGCCCGGTTCACCCGGTCCGGGGTGGTTTTCGGGGTGGTTCAGGGGCGATCGGCCCCCTGCCCCTCTCCCTGCTCCGGCGTATCGGCTGTGCGCGGGCCCTCGGCCTGCACCTCTGGGGGGCCGGCATGTGCCATGTCGAATTCCCCCGCGTTGCGCAGCCAAAGGTCGCGCTGCGGGCGCGGCGTTTCGATGCCGGCTTCGGCGAAGCGCTCGACAATTTCGTGATACATGTCTGATTTCACGTTCAAAATCCAGTTCACGTCGCGCAGGATCGCCCGGATCTCGAACTCATAGGCATTGCTGCCGATGCCCTTGAACAGCGCATATGGGGCGGGGTTGGCCAGCACCATGGGGTGATTGTTGGCGATGTCGTTCAGGATCGCCTCGACCTTGCGGGTATCGCTGCCATAGGCGACCTCGACCGTCACGATGGCCCGCCCGATGGTGTTGCCGCGCGTGTAATTGGTGACCGTGCCGCTGATCAGGTCCGAGTTCGGGACGATGACATCGAACCGGTCAAAGCTTTCGATCCGGGTCGAGCGCACCGAGATGTCGCGCACATATCCCATGAGCCCGCCGACCTCGATCCAGTCGCCCTTGGAGATCGGCCGCTCGATCAGCAGGATGATGCCGCTGACGAAATTGGAAACAATGGTCTGGAGCCCGAAGCCGACCCCGACCGACAGCGCCCCGGCCACGATCGCGAGCGAGGACAGGTCGAGCCCGGCCATGGTGATCGCCGCCAGCGCCGCGAGGAACACACCGATATAGCCGGTGCCCGCAACCACCGCGTTCTGCGCACCCGAATCGAGCCGCGTGCGCGGCAGGAGCGCGCTGCGCAGCCCGGATTTCGTCAGTTGCGTCAGAACATAACCGACGACGAAGATCAGCACGAAGACCAGAAAGCTCGTTGGCGAGATATGGACGTCCCCGATCTGAAAGCCGGTGATGAACTTGGTCCAGAGCTCGGTCAGATCGGACAGCCGCGCGCCCCAGATCAGCGCCAGGATCGGCATCGACGCGAGGATCAGGGCGATCGCGAACAGGATCGAGGCGAGCCCGTCCCGCACCGCCTCTCCGCGCCGGCTGAGCCAGGCATAGACGTCGACCAGGAAGCCGTGCACGACCACCATGGTGCCGATCAGCGTCAATGTCAGCATCACCGGAAAGATGAGCGCGATCGCCGCCTGCACATAGCCCGCCATGGCGAGGACCGGCGCGACCAGCGCCAGCACGAACACCGCGCGGCGCATCAGCCGGCTGAGATTGCCAAGCTCGCGGGCGCCGTCATCGTTTTCGTCGCGCGCGGACGGAACATAGGCGGACAGGCGGTGCAGACGCAGCAGGATCAGCGAGGCCAGCACGACCACCGGGAAGATCAGCACCGCGAAGGAAGCCGCCGAGATGTTCTCGGCCCGGCTGAGAAGCTGCACCATCCCGGCAAGGATCAGCGTGCCCGCCAGCAGGTCGACGAGGAAACGCGTCTGCGAATGCTGCTCGGGATTGACCGGCAGCAGCATGTTGTCGTTGTGTTGCGTGAAAATCTTATCGCTGAGCCAGCGGAACAGCAGGAAGATCCCGCCCCAGATCGGGATCTGTTCGAGCAGCATCTGCCCCCGGAACCCGAACAGCCCGCCGTAAAGCAGCGCCCGCACGATGATGATGACGCCAAGCAGCGGCAGCAGGATGCGCGCGACCGAGACCACGAAGCTCCAGACCCCGGTGTTGCGCCCGCCATAGCTGCGCATGTAATTGCCGAACCGCTTGGCCCAGACCCGGCCCCGCGCCAGCAGCACCGCGCCGACGAGAACGAGAAAGACGATGAACGGCAGACGGTTCTGGAACTCCTGCCGCACCATGCTGGAATGCCAGGAGCCGTGCAGTTCGTTCGAGACCGCGGTGACATAGCGGCGCAGATCGCTGAAGGCCGCAGCCCAGTGTTCGGGCAGCAGGGGCGACGGCCCCCGGGTCAGCAGGCGCGCGGTCTGACGGTCGCGCAGGATCCGGTCGATTTCGGCGATAAGGCCGTCGGCCCTTGTATAGGCTTCTTCCGCCACCACCCGCGGCACGCGCAGCCTGTCGAGCTGGGTGTTGAGCTGGGCGCGCATCTCGGCGATGTCCTGCGGTTCCTCGCTGCCCTCCTCGGGTTCGGGGCCAAGCGCCTCGAGTTGCGACTGCAACGTCTTGATGCGCGAGGAATTTCGGTCCCGGGTCGAAACGAAGGTTTCGCGGTAGCGCACGAGATTGCTGCGCATGGTTTCGAGCGAGGCGTTCGAGATATCCTCGCTGTCGATCATCTGCTCGGCCCGCTCGGCCGTGGTCAGCCAGCGCTGATGCGCCTCCGCGTCGCCGCCGTTGACAGTGCCGGATTGCGCCAGCGCCATCGTGCAGGACAGCACCGACAGCAGCAGCGCGACAAGCAGGCGCGCGGCCGGCAGACGTGAAAGCGTCATGGACGGCCTCATCCGTCCTGGAACACGCCGGGAATGCTGGCCGGCGCGCGGCTCATCCACTCGGGAACCGGCAGGCCCTTGCTGCTCAGGAAATCGCGGTTGAACAGCTTGGACTGATAGCGCGTTCCGTAATCGCAAAGCACGGTGACGATGGTATGCCCGGGCCCGAGGTCGCGGGCAAGCCGCACGGCGCCGGCGACATTGATGCCGGACGACCCCCCCAGAACGAGCCCCTCTTCGCGCAGCAGGTCGAAAATATAGGGCAGCGCCTCTTCATCGCCGATCTGATAGGAGAAATCGGGCGTGAATCCCTCAAGGTTGCGGGTGATGCGCCCCTGCCCGATCCCTTCGGTGATCGAGCTCCCCTCGGCCTTGAGCTCTCCGGTGGTGTAATAGGAAAAGAGCGCGGCCCCCATGGGATCGGCCAGCGCGATCTTCACCCCCTTCGGCTGCAGCGCATCCGCGACCCCGGCCAGCGTCCCGCCCGATCCGACCGCAGCCACGAATCCATCCACCCGGCCCCCGGTCTGTTCGTGGATCTCGGGGCCGGTGGTCTCGGCATGGGCGCGCCGGTTCGCGAGGTTGTCGAACTGGTTGGCCCAGATCGCCCCGTTCGGCTCGCTCCGGGCAAGCTCCTGCGCCAGCCGTTCGGAATAGCGGACATAGTTGTTCGGATTGCGATAGGGTGCGGCCGGCACCTGCACGAGCTCTGCCCCCGCAAGGCGCAGCATGTCCTTCTTTTCCTGGCTTTGCGTCTCGGGGATGACGATGACGGTGCGAAACCCCATGGAGGCGCCGACCAGCGCAAGGCCGATGCCCGTGTTCCCCGCCGTGCCCTCGACGATGGTGCCACCGGGGTGCAACTCGCCCCGCGCGATCGCGTCGCGGATGATGTAGAGCGCGGCGCGGTCCTTGACCGACTGGCCGGGATTCATGAACTCCGCCTTGCCGTGAATCTCGCAGCCGGTCAGTTCGCTGACATGGCGCAGCCGGATCAGAGGTGTCCTGCCGATGGCGCTCGCCAGATCGTTCGCGATATGCATGATGTTTCCCCGCTGCTGGTGGCTGTGGCCGGGCCGGTGGACCATGTTGCGAAAGCCCTGTCCGTTCCAACAAGCACAATCTCGACCATGGCTCAACCCGTGGCGCTGCCCGCAGCCCGCAAGCGTTCGTGATGCCGCCCGAGCCAGAGCGCCAGCGCAACGAGCGGCATATCGCGCAGCCGGCCCCGGTCGAGCGCTTCGAAAAGCTCGGCCGCGGGCAGGCTGCGGCTGCGGATGTCCTCGCCCTCGGTGTCCAGCCCGCCACCGCCGGCACGGGTCGTGAAATCGGCGATGCCGATGAAAAGATGCACGAACTCGGTGGAGTTCCCGGCACTGGAATAGGCGCCGCCCGCGGGGTCCAGCACATCCAGCGTCAGTCCCGCTTCTTCCTCTGCCTCGCGCCGGGCGGTGGCGTCGGGGGATTCGCCCGCATCGACATAGCCCGCGACCGGCTCCCAGAGCCAGGGATCGGGGTCGCCGGCCATGAAGAGCGGCGCGCGGAACTGCTGCACCAGCAGTACCCGGTCCTGGCGCGGATCATAGGGCAGCACCGCCGCCGCCTCGCCCGCGATCAGCGCCGCCCGGGTCTGCACGGGGCTCATGGCGCCATCAAAACGGCGAAAGCGCAGGTCGGTCTCGTCCAGCGCGAAGAACCGGCTGTAGGGCCGCCGCCGCGCGAGCATCTCGACATCGCGCGCCGGGGCCGTACTGGTGCGTGCCCGCGCCGCAAGCACGGCAGCGGCGCGGCGTTCCATCGCCGGGGCGAGCAAGGCCACCTCGGCCGAGGCAAGCCGCCCGAAATGCGCCATCGCCTCTTCGGCCACCATGACCGACACTTCGGCCCAGTCCCGCAGCCAGTCCTCAAGGGACCACGGCCCTCCCGCCTGCCAGCGTCCGGCGCGGGCAAAGAACGCCTCGGCCCGGTGTTGGCGCCCCCCGCCATCCCGCACCGCGACCTCGCGCAGTTCATAATCCTCCTCGCCCTCATAGAACCGCAGCCGCGCCACGTCCCCGGCATCGAGCCCCCGCACCAGCAGCCCCTCGGCGCCCTGCCCCGGCGCGGCGGTCAGGACCGGGAAGGGCCGCCCGCGAACATGGTGCGGGCGGTGGTCATCGAGCCTCGCCATGGCAAGCTCGAGACCGTCCACCGCCCGGCCGAGAACCGCCTCGAGCAGCGGAACGTGGCGCAGCGTGCCGTAAAGGAAGATTGTGGTGCTCATGACATGCGATTCCCGCCCTTCGACCGCCCGGGCCTTGTTTCGAACCTGCCGCGCCGTTTCAATAGCTGCCGGTCGCGGGGCCGGTCGATGCCCGTGCTCCTGCTTCACGCTCGGCCGGTTCAGCGCCAGCGGCGCTTTGCATATTCGGTGGCCAGCCCGGCGAACAGGGCGCCTGCGAACATCTGCGCGACCAGCGGAAGATCGCCGAAATCCAGCAGCCGTCCGGTCCCGAGCGTCACCAGCGCCTCCACCGCGTCGAGCGGCCCCCGCAGGCGCATGTGCCCGGCCTGCCCGATCATGTCGAAGCACCCCAGCAGCGCCGCCGAACCAAGCGCCAGCAGCGCCACTCCGGTCACACCGCCGGCGATCGCGGCGAGGATCCCGCGCCCGGCCCGGCAGCCGAGAAACGACCAGCCGCAGATGAATCCGATGATCGCCGAGGCGGCCATGAACCGGAGCGGAGACAGGCCCGCCGGCAGGAAGCGCGCGATCTGCGGCGCGAGCAGCAGGGCGACCAGCGCCAATGAGAGGGCGGCAACAAGGCGTGCAGCATCGGGCATGACGGCGCTTCCTCCATTCCCGCTCCGGCCGCGACCCCTGCGCAAGCCGATGGCGGGATGCTAGAAAGGCGCAGTCTTCCCGGCAAGACGGGGAACCCGTGCAAATCGCCTAAAATGCGCGGACAAACCGGACCTTGCGGCGCCGTCGTCATCCGCAGGCAACGCCTTCAGCCGGTCAGGCGATCAGGCATTCACGTCCACCACGACCCGGCCCCGCACCTGACCTTTCAGGATTTCGGCGCCGAGGCGCGGCAGATCGTCAAGCGTCGCCGGCATCACCATGGAGTCAAGCAGATCGAGTGGCAGATCCGTGGCAATGCGCCGCCACGCCTCGAGCCGGTTCTCATAGGGCTGCATCACCGAATCGATACCCAGCAGATTGACCCCGCGCAGGATGAAGGGCGTGATCAGCGCGCCCTCGATCGCCGCTCCGCCCGCAAGCCCGATCGCCGCGACCGAGGCGCCGTATTTCATCTGCTTGAGCACCCGCCCGAGCATCACGCCCGCCACGGTGTCGATACAGCCGGCCCAGAGTTCGGATTCGAGCGGCTTGCGCGTCACCTCGGCCAGTTCCTCGCGCGCGACGATGCGCGCCGCACCGAGCGAGCGCAGATAATCGCCCGCACCCGCGCTGCCGGTCACCGCCGCAACCTCATGCCCCAGCCACGCAAGGATGGCGGTCGCGACCGACCCGACCCCGCCCGATGCCCCGGTCACGAGCACGGGCCCCTGCCCCGGCGCAAGCCCCTGTCTTTCCAGCGCGATCACCCCGAGCATCGCGGTGAGCCCCGCCGTCCCGACCGCCATGGCCTGCCGCGTGGTCAGCCCCTCGGGCAGCGGCACCAGCCAGTCGGCCAGCACCCGCGCCTTCTGGGCATAGCCGCCCCAATGGGCCTCGCCCACGCGCCAGCCGGTCAGCACCACCTTGTCGCCGGGGCTGTAACGGGGGTCGTCCGACGCCTCGACCGTGCCGGCGAAATCGATTCCCGGCACATGCGGATAATTGCGCACAAGCCCGCCGCCCGGCCCGATGCAGAGCCCGTCCTTGTAATTCAGCGTGGAATATTCGACGGCAACCGTGACCGCCGCTTCGGGCAGATCGGAAAGCGCGATCCGCCGCACCGATGCCGAGGTCTTGCCGTCCGCATCGCGCTCTACCATCAACGCCTTGAACATTGTCCCGTATCCCCCTGATTGTCTGCGGTTTCACATGCCGGAACGGCACGCGCCACGCCCTGCCGGCGCCGGATGACCCAAGACCGGCCACAGGGCGAGGCGCGCCCGCGCCCCGCTCCCATCATCCTGCATCCCCGTCAGGGAAAATCAATCACGGGCGACGAAACCCCCTTCAAAGACGACGTCCCCTGCCCTATATTCACCTTGTCCTTCGGGACTATGGACATAAATGCGCTCGTAATAAGCGGATCGGACCCGGGGGCGGTACCCGGCGGCTCCACCAGAAACCGTTCATTTGGCGGTCACGGGGCCGAAACAGGATCGACGAACGTGTAAAGGGGTTTGCTTTGTCCCGGCGGTCTGCCACCGTTATCGGCGAGAAAAGTACAATTGCAAATGACAATCGTGCTCCGGTTGCAGTTGCCGCGTAAGCGGTAACAAGACCGAAAACTGAAGTCCCCGGGCCTAGCCGCCCGTGGCGGGGTTCGCAGGCACCTGGCAACAGAAGCCTGCACTTTCCGGCACAGGTGACACAGGCAGATCGCGCCGCGGATGCGCCCGGGTGCCCGTTGCATTTCCCAAGCGACATTCGCAACCGGAGAACCCGGTGAAAGCGCTCTGGTCCGCGCCGGCGGCCGGCGGCGAGGTGTACGCCTGACACGACGCTGGCGTCCCGGCGCATCAGGCATAACACCTCCGGGCGTCATTCAGGATCCGGCGATAGGCCAGTTTGCGTCTTTCCAGTTCGGCACCGTTTCCCAACAGCGGCTGGGCTTCGATAATTCTGGCCAGGTCATTTTCGACCCGCAGGCGCCGCACAAGGTGCCAGAATCCTCGCTGGTACCGGCGGAGCCGCGGCATGAACAATTCCCTCTCGAGTCGGTCGATACCAGGCGAAAACGCGTGAAACCGCGGCGCAAGACAGGTCGATTCAAAGACGTCGCCCCATTTGGCCGCATTGAACTGCCGGCCGATGCTGATCGGGATCCAGGGGATACGGAACGCTTCGGCAAAGATGGCGGCATGCATGGATTCGGCGATGACGAGCGGTGCCTGCGCAACGGACGTGATGACCTGCATGGCGTCCATGCGGGGTGAAACGTAGTCGATATTGAACTTGCGGCATGTTCGCCCCCAGTCATGCAGGCCAACCGAGCCGTGATGCGGGACAAAAACGGGCCGGTCCGACCTTGCCGGATTGTCGAACTCCGCAAACCCTGCGCACAGCACGGCGGGATCGATCAGCCCGATGCCTTCATCCAGCCCGAGCCGGCGGGCGCTGTTGGGGCCGCGCAATGCCCGAATGTCCCAGCCGGCAGGAATTCGCTTCGGCGGCGCGCGACCGTAGCCGACCCCCGTTCCAAGCACCAGCACCCGTTTGCGTTCATACCGCGCGACGGATTGGTCATTGATAAGCGTCCCCACCCCGAACAGGGTAACGTCATCATCCCATTCCCGCCAGCCGGGGATCAGACGATCCCAGATCCATGCATTAAGATCGTCGCCGAAGTTACCTTCCTTGCAGGAGAAGTACATCAGTTTCACGTCAGCAACCCGTAGAATTCTCCGGCATGTTTCAGCGGTATCACATCGGCGGGGCTCAGCGGGCCGCGCGTATCCGCACGCCAGTCTATCGCCTTGCCTCAACATCGCTCAAGACATCACCCGCCGTAGACCGCGAGCGTCAAGTCGATCACCCGGCCCCTTCCCGCCCGGGCGCTGTCATGTCGTGATCCTTTACGTTCAGGTAACTCTTGTGTGTTCCAGCCTGTCCGCCGTTGCGCGGGTCCGGCTGCTGCGACAGAGTGCGTGGCGGTAATTCAGGAGACCTCTGCATGTCCAAACTGTTGTTCGGGGCTGCGACGACTGCCCTTTTGTTCCTCACCGTTCCTGCTTTCGCGCAGGCCGAAGCCGAGCTGGACGCCTTCCCTCCTGCCGAGGAGGGGATGGTCCGCCAGGTGATCGTGCTGCCCGAGCAGGAGAACGAGGCCGATTTGCGGGTTGAGATCGTGGCCGGGAAAGTTCTTGAGGCCGATTGCAACCGCATCGCGATGTCCGGCCGGATCGTGACCGAGTCAGTCGAGGGATGGGGCTATGACTACCATGTGATCGACGATGTCTCGCAACCCGTGACCACGCTGATGGCCTGCCCCGACGACCAGAAGGAACGGCGCTTTGTCCCGGTCAACCTTGGCGCCGCGGCCATGCAACCCTACAACAGCAAGCTGCCGGTCGTGATCTACACTCCAGAGGATCTGACGGTGAAATACCGCATCTGGCGTTCGGATGCCGAGCTGCAGGGCGCAAGTCTCGAATAGCGCTCGCTGCCCATGAAAAGCGCGGCGCTGTTTTCACAACGCCGCGCGCCGCATAATACTGTCCTGTTCAGGCGTGTGCTTCATCATCGCAGGCAACCGCCCCGCCGCGCATTGATCGCGCATTGATATCGAGCGGCGAATCATCCGTATGGCGGCGCAGGACATCGGGCCCCGCAAGGGAACCCGCGCGCAATTCAGCCCCGATGACCTGAGATCGGCAGCCGGGGCGTTGGGGCCTCGGGTTCACCGAACCTGAAAGCAATCCATGACTGTCGTGTAAGTCATTGTTTTCGTGGTGCTGCGGGAGAGGATTGAACTCTCGACCTCTCCCTTACCAAGGGAGTGCTCTACCACTGAGCTACCGCAGCCCGAGCGCAGCGGCTGACTAGACGCAATCGGCTGGTCGTGCAAGCGTCTTTTCTCCCCGCCGCCCGAACCGGGGCGCCGGCGGGAGCGATCATGCGCGGTCCGCGCGGATGATCTGGACCGGGGTGGCGCGCGGCTGTAAGAGGGGCGCGATGGCAGAGAACGATGCAGGAAACCCCGGCAAAGCCGCCGGGCAAAGCCGCGATCAGCGGCTCCGGGCCGCGCTCAAGGCGAACATGGCGCGGCGCAAGGCGCAGGCCCGCGCCCGGGCCGAAAGCGGATCCGCAACCGGGGGCGAGACGGACGGCAACGCGGAACCCCGCCGCGGGGACGGCACCGGACAGGCGGGCGACCACGACTGAACACGAAATCAAGCATCAAGCACGAAGGACCAGCGCGCGTATGGATTCGATCCTGGTAACCGGCAACGGGCCGCTGCACGGCCAGATTCCGATTGCGGGCGCAAAGAACGCCTGCCTCACCCTGATGCCGGCCACGCTTCTGAGCGACGAGCCCCTGACCCTGACCAATGCGCCGCGCCTCAGCGACATCAGCACCATGAGCGACCTTCTGGCCTCGCTCGGGGCCGAGGTGCGCAGCCTGCGTGACGGTCAGGTGCTGGCGCTGTCGGGCCACGGGCTCGACAACCACAAGGCCGATTACGAGATCGTGCGCAAGATGCGGGCCTCGATCCTCGTGCTCGGGCCGCTGCTGGCGCGGACGGGTCACGCGGTGGTGTCGCTGCCCGGGGGCTGCGCGATCGGAGCGCGCCCGGTCGACCTGCACCTGACCGCGCTCGAGACGCTCGGGGCCGAGATGGACCTGCGCGACGGCTATGTGCACGCCCGCGCGCCAAAGGGCCTGCGGGGCGGGCGCATCGTCTTTCCCATCGTCTCGGTCGGGGCGACGGAAAACGCGCTGATGGCGGCGACGCTCGCGCGCGGCACCACGGTGATCGAGAACGCGGCGCGCGAGCCGGAAATCGTCGATCTGGCCGAATGTCTCGTGCGCATGGGCGCGCGCATCGAAGGCGCCGGCAGCGGCACCATCACCATCGAGGGGGTGGAGCGGCTGGGCGGCGCCACCCACCCCGTGGTGACCGACCGGATCGAGCTTGGCACCTATATGCTCGCCCCCGCGATCTGCGGCGGCGAGGTCGAGCTTCTGGGCGGGCGGCGCGACCTGCTCGGGGCCTTCTGCGACAAGCTGGAGGAAACCGGGGTGAGCATTGCCGAGACGCCCGGGGGCCTGCGCGTTTCGCGAGGCGACGGGCGGCTGCGCGCGGTCGATGTCGCCACCGCCCCCTACCCCGGCTTTCCGACCGATCTGCAGGCGCAGATGATGGCGCTGTTGGCGTTGGCCGAAGGGGTCAGCGTGCTGGAAGAGACGATCTTTGAAAACCGCTTCATGCATGCGCCCGAACTGGCGCGGATGGGGGCCGAGATTGACGTTCACGGCGGCACCGCTACCGTTACCGGGGTCGAGCGCCTGCGGGGCGCCCCGGTGATGGCGACAGATCTGCGCGCGAGCGTGTCGCTGATCCTTGCCGGGCTCGCCGCCGAGGGCGAAACGCTGGTGAGCCGGGTCTATCATCTGGATCGCGGCTATGAGCAGGTCGTGCGCAAGCTGCGCGGCGTGGGTGCAAGGATCGAGCGGATCAAGGGGTAGCCAGGGGTGCACGACGGTCAGGCAGACAGGGACGCCACATTCGAGGAGGGGCGCGAGTCGCCCCTCAACCTCGGCGCGTTCGAGGAGGAGGATCTGCGGATCATCTCCGCGCTGGCGCAGGACAGCGTGTTTTCCGCCGCCGACATGTCCTGGCAGCCGGCGCAGCGCCGCTTCGTGGTGCTGCTCAACCGCTTCCGCTGGGAGGATCCCGCGCCTGCCGGCCACCCGCCGGAACGGGTGCGCAGCCTTCTGGTGGTGGAAAACGTGCGCCACGTGGCAAGCCAGGGCTTCGAGAGGCGGGACCGTGACCTGGTCCTGTCGTTGCTTGCGCTGAGCTTTGACCCGCGGGACGAGACCGGCGGGCAGGTTCTGCTGACGCTGGCGGGCGACGGGGCGATCCGGCTCGATGTGGAGGCGCTGGAGCTGCAGCTCAGGGACGTGACCCGCCCCTATCTGGCGCCCTCGGGCCGCAGGCCGCAGCACCCGGAGTGATCCTTGCCGTCCATGGATGGGCACCGGTCGCGCCGCACCGGCAAGGTTCGGCATCAGGATCGTGCCGCAGGCCGTTGTCATATATCGTTAAACCATGCTTTTGGCCGCCGCCCGCAGGCTGACATTGCCGGCGCCCCCGCGGGATTCGCGGCCCGGCCGCACCGGAGCGGGCTGCCCGCGGGCCTGCGGGTGGCGGGAAACCCGGCCTTGTGACGGCCGGCGGCGGCGGCTATTTCCTTCGTGACTGGAGGAACCATGGCCATCCTGCTTGACACCAAATCCGCCGATTTCGAGCCCCGCTTCGCCACCCTGCTCGGCGCCAAGCGCGAGGACAGCCCCGATGTGGACGAAACCGTCGCCGCGATCATCGCCGAGGTGCGCGCGCGCGGCGATGCAGCGCTGATCGAATACACCGAACGGTTCGACCGCCTGACCCTGAAGCCGGACGGCCTTGCCTTTTCCGATGCGGACATCGACCGGATCACCGCGCAGGTTCCACCGGCCGAACGCGAGGCGCTCGACATCGCGGCGGAGCGGATCCGCGCCTATCACGCGCGCCAGCGGCCCGAGGATGCCGAATGGCAGGACGATTCGGGCGCGACGCTCGGCTGGCGCTGGAGCGCGGTTCCCGCGGCCGGGCTCTATGTGCCGGGGGGGCTTGCCTCCTACCCGTCCTCGGTGCTGATGAACGCAATTCCGGCCAAGGTCGCCGGGGTCGGGCGGCTCGTGGTCACGGTGCCGACGCCGGATGGCGCGATCAACCCTCTGGTGCTGCTGGCCGCGCGGATCGCCGGGGTGGATGAAATCTATCGCGTGGGCGGCGCGCAGGCGATCGCCGCGCTGGCCTACGGCACCGAAACCATCCGTCCCGTGGCCAAGATCACCGGCCCGGGAAACGCCTATGTCGCCGCCGCGAAACGGCGCGTTTTCGGCAAGGTCGGGATCGACATGATCGCCGGCCCGTCCGAAATCCTGGTGATTGCCGACCGCGACAACGACCCGGACTGGATCGCGCTCGACCTGCTGGCGCAGGCCGAACATGACGAAAGCGCGCAGTCGATCCTGATCACCGATGACGCGGATTTCGCCGCCGCCGTCACGCGCGCGGTCGAGGCCCGGCTTGAGCGGCTCGAGCGGCGCGCCATCGCCGCGGCGAGCTGGCGAGATTTCGGCGCCGTGATCCTTGTGCGTGACCTCGACGAGGCGGCAATGCTGTCGAACCGCATCGCGCCCGAGCACCTGATGCTATGTGTTTCCGACCCGCAGCCGCTGGCCGCGCAGTGCCACCATGCGGGGGCGATCTTTCTCGGCCAGTGGACGCCCGAGGCGATCGGGGATTACGTCGCCGGCCCCAATCACGTGCTGCCGACCGCGCGTTCCGCCCGGTTTTCCTCGGGTCTGTCGGTTCTCGATTTCCTCAAGCGCACCACGCTCACCCGCATGACGCCCGAAGCCCTGCGCCGCATCGGCCCGGCGGCGGCGGTGCTCGCGCGATCCGAAAGCCTCGAGGCACACGGGCTCTCGGTGAGCGCCCGTCTCGATCATCTGAACAGGTAACTGCCCATGTCGCATATCGTCGATATTGCCCTTGATGATGCGGGGCTGCCCCCGCCGACCCCCGAAATCGAGCAGGAACGCAAGGTCGCGATCTATGACCTGCTGGAAGAGAACAGCTTTGTCCTGCCGCCGCGCGACGCCCGCCCGGTGCCCGAGGGGCCCTATCGGCTGAAGCTTTCGATCCGGGACAAGCGGCTGGTGTTCGATGTCTGCACCGAAGCCGGCGAGGAAGCGGCCGAGTTCCACCTTTCGCTCGGCCCGTTCCGGCAGGTGGTCAAGGATTACTTCCAGATCTGCAAAAGCTACTTCGAGGCCGTCAAGAACCTGCCGCCGAGCCAGGTCGAAACCATCGACATGGCGCGCCGCGGCATTCACGACGAGGGCAGCCGCGTGCTGCAGGAGCGCCTGAGCGGCAAGGTCGAGATCGACAACGACACCGCACGCCGCCTGTTCACGCTGGTCTGCGTATTGCATTTCGGGGGCTGAATGGCCGAGCCGCTTCCCCAGTCGGTGCTGTTCTGTTGCGATCACAACGCCGTGCGCTCGCCCATGGCCGAAGGCATCATGAAGAAATTCTACGGAAGCGACGCCTATGTGCAATCGGCCGGGGTCAACAGCGAGATGGAGATCGACGGCTTTGCCATCGCCGTCTGCGCCGAGATCGGGGTCGAACTGTCGCGCCACCGGGTGCGCTCCTTCGACCTGATGGAGCAGTGGGGCGACAACCTCGGCTCTTTCGACCTTATTGTCGCGCTCTCCCCGGCGAGCCAGCGCCATGCGCTCGAACTGACGCGGTTTTATCACCTCGACGTGGTTTACTGGCCGATCCTCGACCCGACCGGGCTGGGCGAGACGCGCGAGGAAAAGCTCGTGCACTATCGTCAGGCGCGCGACCAGATCATCGCCCATCTCAAGGCCCGCTGGGGCGAGCCGATCGGTTCCGGCCGGGCCCGTCGCTCTTCCCCGCACTGATCATGCCCCCTGATTCCCGCACCGATGGCCCGGATTCCGCGGCGCGGCATTTGGCTCTTGAAAATTGCGTGATTTATGGCCATTTAAGCGCGGGCGCGGTATCGGCGCCCTGCTGGAGATGGAGACAACATGGCCAAGGAAGACACGCTCGAATTCCCCGGCGTCGTGAAAGAACTCCTGCCCAATGCGACGTTTCGGGTCGAGCTTGAAAACGGCCATGAAATCATCGCACATACGGCAGGAAAGATGCGCAAGAACCGGATCCGCGTTCTTGCCGGCGACCGGGTGCAGGTCGAAATGACCCCCTATGATCTGACCAAGGGTCGGATCAACTACCGCTTCAAGTAATTCCGCCCGGTGACGGTTCCCCAGGCGGCTTTTGATCGCGGCCCCTGTCAGGGCGCGGGAGCGGACAGATGGCGCTGATCCTCGGATCGGGGAGCGCGCGGCGGCTCGACCTTCTGGCGCAGCTTGGCATCACACCCGATGCGATCCGTCCTCCCGAAATCGACGAGGCCCCGCATCCGCGCGAATTGCCACGTCCCTATTGCGAACGGATGGCGGCGGAAAAGCTTGCCGCGATCACCGCGGCGCCGGATGACATCATCCTTTGCGCCGATACCACCGTCGCCATGGGGCGGCGCATCCTTGGCAAACCCGCGGATCAGGACGAGGCCGCCCGCTTCCTGCGCATGCTCTCCGGGCGGCGGCACAGCGTGATCACCGCGCTTGCCCTGCGGCGGGGGCCGCGGAACTGGCAGCGCACGGTCATGAGCACCGTGCGGATGAAGCGCCTCTCCGAACCCGAGATCGGCGCCTATCTCGCCAGCGGCGAATGGGCCGGCAAGGCCGGGGGCTATGCGATCCAGGGGCGGGCGGCGGCCTTCATTCCGTGGATGAGCGGTTCCTGCAGCGCCGTGATCGGCCTGCCGCTGGCCGAGACGGCGGCGCTGCTGCAGGCCGCGGGCCATCCGCTGCTGGCGCCCGGATCGTGACGGGGCGGCTGATCGCGCTGGACAGGATCAACGGGCGCGAGGCGGCGGCGCTGATCCGCAACGGGCAGCTTGACGACATCCTCATCGCCACCGATGGCCCCGCGCCCGAGGCGATCCATCACGCGCGGGTCGAACGGGTCGGGCCGGGCGGACACGGAGCCTTTCTCGCCACCAGCGACGGGGCGGCCTATCTGCGCGATGCGAAGGGCATGACCGCAGGCCAGGCCCTGACCGTGCAGGTGAGCGCCCATGCCGAACCGGGCAAGGCCTTTCCGGTCACGACGCGGCTGCGGTTCAAGGGGCGCCACGCGATCCTTACTCCCGGCGCACCGGGCATCAGCCTGTCGCGCCGGATCACGGATGCCGATAAACGGGCCCGCCTGCGCGACATCGCCACGGCGGCGATGGCGGGTGTGGCCCATGGGCTGATCCTGCGCTCCGCGGCCGCCGGCGCGGTGGAGGGGGTGATTGCCGCCGAAATCGGCGAGTTGCTCGCGCTGGCCGAAGCCGTGCTGACCGCGCGTCCCGCACAGCCCGCGTGCCTTGTCGCGGCCCCCGGCCCCCACGCGCTCGCAGCCCGCGAATGGGATCGTGCCGAGACCGACGACCGCCCCGGCGCGTTCGAGCGTCACGGCGTGAACGATGCGCTCGCGGCGCTGCGCTCGCCGCGCGAGGCGCTGGCCGGCGGCGGCGCGATCTTCATCGAACCGACGCGGGCGCTGGTGGCCGTGGACGTGAACACCGGTGGCGATTTTTCGCCCGCGGCGGGGCTCAAGGCCAATATCGCCTGCGCCCGCGCCCTTCCCCGCGCGTTGCGGCTGCGCGGCCTTGGCGGGCAGATCGTGATCGACCCGGCGCCGATGCCGCGCCGCGACCGGGCCGCTTTCGAAAACGCCCTGCGCGCCGCATTCCGCGATGATGGCGAACAGACCGCTCTTGTCGGCTGGACCCCGCTTGGACATTATGAACTCCAGCGCAAGCGCGGCCGCCAGCCGCTCCATGACATTCCAACCTGACCGAAGGCCGCCCATGTCCTGCCCGATCTGCCACGCCCCGACAGAAGAACGCTGGCGCCCGTTCTGTTCGCGCCGCTGTGCCGATCTGGATCTGCACCGCTGGCTGCGCGGCGGCTACGCGATCGCGGGAGAGCCCGCCGAGGCGGCGGCGGAAATCCGGCCGGACGAAGACGACGAGGGCCCCGCGCCGCCCCGGGCAAGTGACGGCCACCTGCGGTAAAAACGCACTGGACACCGCTCCGGCCCTCGCCTAGAACGCCGGCACCCAAGCGGCCGAACGGCCCTTCCCGTGCCCGGGTAGCTCAGGGGTAGAGCAGTGGATTGAAAATCCTCGTGTCGGTGGTTCGATTCCGCCCCCGGGCACCATTATACTCCAGGATACCCCGTGATTTCAGGAGCTTAAGCGAAACGGCACCTGATCAGCCCGCAAATCAGCCCACAATGCGGCGATTGTCTGGCGGGACATCACCGGACCCGAACATTAAGCAAGGTGGCCTCTCCGCCTCTCCGAGCATCGCAATTTCCATTAATCGTCGCATGTCTTTTAAGCGACTGGCGCCAGCGACGATACACAGCGGCGTCGAGATTACGCAAGATATGCTGGTTCATGCAGGACCGCTGCGCGTGGTCGATCGTTGCGCCGCGCAGGTCCATGATATGGAAGTGTGCGGGATGTGCATCGAAAGCGTGTCGTGATGAGGTCGCCACTCCCGGCCGTAGGCAGTGTCATGTAAGAAGCCGGCAGGTTCGCCTTCGTCATGATTTGGTCGGCGACTGCATAAAGCGACGACGGCGGCATTGGGGTGCGCGCGGGCGAGAAGTCCACGCAGCCAGGCTCCAACTGCCGTGTCGCTCTTGGCCAGCGACGGCATGGCCGATGGCGCACCTTGGATCAGCATCTTGCGAAGATACCGGCTTCCACGCTTCGTGATCCCCAGGAGTTTCGGCCTCCCCCCCCCGGTAGTAGCCTAGCGGGGCACGAGACCCAACCAGGCTGCGAGGTCGCGCCCCTTGTCGAAAGTCGTCGCGGCGCTGACTGCGGCCACCAGTGCGGTGGCGTTCAGCGCGCCGATACCGGGAATGCTTGTCAGTCGGCGCGCCCGGTCGTCGGGCCGGGCCATGGCTGTGAACTCAGCGTCAAAGGCGGCGACGCAACGATCCAGTTCCTCCCCACGCGTCCGCATATTTCCCAGCAGGCTGAAGTGGTCCCAGAAAACTGGACAGCCGGCTAAGGTGTATCCCAAACCTTTGAAGGGATACGAGAATGGCGAAACGCCGGAAGTTCACAGACCAGTTTAAGGCGAAGGTGGCGCTGGAAGCGCTGCGTGGCGACAAGACGATCCAGGAGATCGCGGCGAAGCACCAGGTACATCCGGACCAGGTCAGCACATGGAAACGCCAAGCGGTCGAGGGGATGGCTGATGTGTTTGCCCGTGGCGGCAAGCCAGACGGGCCAACCGAGGCCGAGATCAAGGAATTGCACGCCAAGATCGGGAGGCTGGCCGTCGAGAACGATTTTTTGTCCGAAGGGCTGAAGCGGTGAGCCCGGAGAAGAAACGCGCGATGATCAAACGGGACCACCCGCAGCTCAGTATCAGCCAGCAGTGCAAGCTGGTGCGGCTCAGCCGATCCGCGTTCTACTACGCGCCGGTCGGGATCGACGCGGACACGTTGGCGATGATGAAAGAGATCGACCGAGTGTTCACCAAGTATCCGTTCTTCGGCAGCCGCCAGATCGCGGCCTATCTGCGCCGGGAGGGCGTTGTCGTAGGCCGTCATCGTGTCAGGCGATTGATGACGCGGATGGGGCTGGAGGCAATCTACAAACGTCCCAGAACCAGTCAGCCGCACCCGCAGCATCCGGTCTTCCCGTATTTGTTGAGAAAGATGCAAATAGACCGGCCCAACCAGGTCTGGTGCGCTGACATCACCTTCGTACCGGTGCGCAATGGGTTCCTCTACCTCGTGGCGATCATGGATTGGGCCTCGCGCAAGGTCCTGAGCTGGCGGCTCAGCAACACGATGCACGCCGACTTCTGCGTCGATGCGCTGACCGAGGCCATCGCCAAATACGGCCCGCCCGAGATCATGAATACGGATCAAGGCAGCCAGTTCACGGGATCGGCCTGGATCACCACGCTGACCGAGGCAGGCGTGCGCATCTCAATGGATGGACGGGGCCGTTACCTCGACAACATCTTCATCGAGCGGCTGTGGCGAAGCCTAAAGCAGGAGGCGATCTATCTCGAAGAGATTACCGACGGCTTCCAGGCCCGGAGGGTCGTCAAGAACTGGATGGCATTCTACAACACCGAGCGGCCCCATTCTGCGCTTGATCGGCAAACGCCGGACGAAGCATATTGGGCCGATCTGGAAAAGCACAAAGCAGCATGAATCCTAAACCCGATACACCTTAGTGCAGCTGCAAAACTGTCCGATAAGGTGGGACCACTTCAGGAACGCCATGCGCGGACTCAGCCAGCCGGCGCCGCAATCCAGCAGTTCGCCGAGTGCGACGCGCAACCGGGCATGGCCCTGCGCCACGATGTGACCCCGCTCCGGCAGAAGGCTCCTAATCTGGTTGGTCAGGGAGGTGCGATCGCCGACCAAGCGGTCGCGCACCCGATACAGCGTCTGGAAGTCGAGTTGCTCCTCGCTCTTGAGCTCGACGAAGCGCATGGTGGGTCGGGTCGTCACCTCTGCGATCGCCCCGGCATCGCGGTCATCGTTCTTCTGCGCCTTGATGTAGGGCCGCACATACTCCGGCGACATCAACCGTACCTCGTGCCCCACTTCCGCCAGCAACCGGCCCATGTGATGGGCGCCGCAGCACGCTTCCATCGCCATCGTGCATGGCCTCAGCTTTGCGGCAAACGCGATCACCCCGTCGCGTCACATCCGCCGCCGCACAATCACCACACCGTTTGCGTCGAGGCCGACTATGCTGCAGCTGTTCTTGCCCAGGTCGATGCCAAGGATCACTATGCTCATGGTTCGCTCCATCCTCCTTTGAACACCGACACCCTACACCGGTGTCGGCGGGAGGGGTGGGCCATCCATAAAGGGGGGAGCGGCGACCGTGCTGACGGCGAAAAACGTCCTCTTTGCCGGCATCACCCAAAATCTCGCATCGTTCATCCACAGGAGCGCCAGACTGTGTCACATTTTAAATGCTCATTCATAGTACGGTCATGAGCGAAATGAGCACATCGCGGGCAGACAGCCGCAATGTTGCTCAGCCCGGGCCAGTCGCGAAAAAGAACCGCACCATTTCATCGCTGGCTGCCGGTCCTTGTGCATCAGTATATGAGCCCCGGCTATCTCCACCTGACCACGCATGGCCAAGCCCATCGACGACCCAGCTTTCGAGCAGGATCAGACCTTCTGGCGTTGTCGCGATCTGACAGTCGAAGTCCCGCCCTGCTCGCGTGCCGGTCGTGTCGATGATTGCGGTCCCCTTCGGCACCGCGGCCAGAGCTTGTTGCATGATTTGCGCCCCGTTCGAGGGGTGGACAGTGTGGTCCGCATTGCCGTGAAAGACGATCAGACGCACTGTCTCGCCTGCCGGCAGCGGCGCCCGGGCTCCATTGGCTTGGCCGCTCATTGCGGCGAATGCCGACGGCACGTTATGGCCCGCACCATAGGGCAGCCCCGAATGCAGGCCTGCAGCTGCGAAAATGTCAGGATAAGCCTGGACCATGATAAGGGCCATAGCGGCGCCGGCAGAGAGTCCGGCGATGAAGGTGCGCTCTGGTCCTACGGTATGTTCCTTCATCACATGGCGCGTGATACCTGCAAGGATTGCGGGCTCGCCATGATCCCGCTGCTGATCCGCGGGCGCAAACCAGTTCCAGCAGGTCTGTGCATTCGCGCCACGCTCCTGCTCGGGATAGACCACGATAAATCCGTCGCGTTCAGCCAGGATGTTCATCGCAGTGCCGGTGGCAAAATCAGCAGCGGTCTGGGTACAGCCATGAAGCATGACCACGATCCCGGCGGGCTGATCGGCGAGCGACGCTGGAACATAAGTGAGATAGGTGCGGCGACCCTCGGCGCAGACGAAGGTCCGGCTGTCAAAGCTTGCGCCTTCCGGGCAGGCTGGAGCTGGGCTGACCTGAGGTGCGCCAGGAAAGGGAATGTTCAGCCCGGCGAGCAGGCCCGCTGGCACTGCGCCGGGCTGCGCCATGCGGCCCGCCGCTTCAGCATGCCCTGGCATCAGGCCATGCCTTGCCAAGGTATCGCGTACCAAATTTGCGGAGTATGACGGGCCCGCGCCCGCGCCGCCTATTTTCCGGCGCAGGGCGTCGGCATCGAAGACTTTCATGTCATGTGCCTTGTATGAAGTGGGTTGTTATCTGATACGTGCTGCAAGAGCGGTGCGGACAGCCTCGCTGGCCTGAAGCGCGCCGAGTATTGTGATCGAGCCGATCGTCTCCAGCGCCAGCGCAGGCGTCACATCTTTTGCAATGCGGACCAGGCCGACAACCTTGATATGCAGCAGCTCCCCTGCCGCGCGTGCAGTCTCCAGCTCGTCACGCGAATATTCCCGCAGTCCCAGATCCATGGTGTGATGCTCAATCGTCTTTGCGACTGCTTTATCATGGACGCCCAGTTGATTGCGGATTGCTGTGCGGATGAAATCGCTACGGTTGGAATAGAACCCCTCCTGCACCAGAAGGTCGATGCGCCCCAGATCGACAAAGCCCAGGTTCAGGGTAATCTTTTCATTGACGGGCAATCGGTCGCGTATTCGGGTAACGTTGGCTGCCATGGCATACTCCATCTTTATAGATGGTATATGGGTGGTGCATGGCGTATTCCAAGAGGATGTCGATGCCTTTCCGGGCCCTGGTCAGGATGACGTTAGGTCATGCACAACTGCGAGTATCTTCCCCGGCCCGAGGTATCGGCGGGCACCAGCAAGCGCTTTCACCGCATCTCGTGCTCATCCCCTTGTACATCACGCTCGGGCAGTCCATATGTGTTGAGCTTAGGTTGTTCTCTTCGAACCACTGCTTCCGTTCATCCGGCTCTCAGTTGATCGATTCAGTCTGACTTTGCCGGGCTGCCGCATTCTGCGGGCAGCATCTTGAACAGGAGATCACGGAAATGGCCAATGGCACCGTGAAGTTTTTCAATAATTCCAAAGGCTTCGGCTTTATCGAAACCGAAACGGGCGGCAAGGACGTCTTTGTCCACATCTCTGCCGTCGAGCGCGCCGGCCTTACCGGCCTTGCCGATGCCCAGAAGGTTACCTTTGATGTCGAGACAGGCCGCGACGGTCGCGAAAGCGCAACCAATCTCGCGCTTGCCTGATTTGGATATAGCGATGGACCCTTCAATTCCCGTCGCATTCCTTCGCACATGAAACAGGTCCCCAAGCCTCCGCCGTCTGCATCTCAGGATGCAGCGGCTGGCTGGACGCGTCGACTCGTCACCTATCGTACACCGATCCTGACGCGCAGCTGCTTTGAACTCGCCGTTACGGCCTGGCCCTTTGCGGCGCTCTTTGCGCTCTCCTGGGCGGCATTGTCCCTCAGTCCATGGCTCTCTGTCCTGCTGTCATTGGCAAATGCAGCCTTCGTCGTACGTCTTTTCATGATCCAGCATGACTGTGGTCACGGGTCTTTCTTTCCCAGCCGGAAGTGGAACGACAGGGTTGGCCGCATCATCGGCGTTCTGACGCTGACTCCCTACGCTGTGTGGCGCCGGACACATGCTATTCATCACGCCACGACCGGGAATCTCGACCGCCGCGGCACCGGTGACATCCCGACCCTGACGGTCGCCGAATACCGCGCGAAACCGCCTCTCCAGCGCGGGTTATATCGACTGCTCCGGAACCCGGCGATCCTGTTCGGGATGATCCCGTTCTACATATTCTTCCTCCAGAATCGCCTTCCGGTGGGCCTCATGCGATCCGGCTGGCGCCCCTGGGTCAGCGCGCTTGGCACCAATGCGGCAATCGCCGCCATGCTTACATCGCTCTATCTGCTCGGCGGCGTGTCAGTGCTGCTTTTCGTCTACCTTCCAATGATGCTGCTGGCTGCCTCGGCCGGCATGTGGCTGTTCTATGTGCAGCATCAGTTCGAGGAGACGTCCTGGAACAGAAACGCCGAGTGGTCTGTGCAGGACGCCGCTTTTCACGGGTCTTCGCATTACGACCTGCCACCGGTTCTGAGGTGGATCACGGCGAATATCGGCGTGCATCACATCCATCATCTGGCCAGCCGGATCCCGTTCTACCGTTTGCCCGAGGTCCTGCGCGATCACAAAAGCGCGGCAGATGCGGCACGCGTGACATTTCGGGAAAGTCTACGTTGTGCCCGCCTCGCACTCTGGGACGAAAGGAACCGAAGGCTCGTTTCCTTCGCCGCGGCTCGGCGTCTCGCACCTCAATCCGGGCTTCAACAGACATGAAGTCACAAATCAGAAGAGGATTTCCGATGGCACAGTCCAGTTCGGCAGGCCGCTTGCAAGCGGGTCAAAATCTGCTCAAGAGCACGACAAAGAAAAGGAAGCCGGAGCCAACCAGGCCACCGACCATCCTGCTGGGAGAACACAGCCGGTACCAGATCAAGTCGGGCTGGCTTGCGGGAACATTTGTCGCACGCGCTTTTCCGAAACCACCAACAAAGGTGCGCGGCATGATCGCCGAAGCGACCGGTGCGACGGAGGAGGCGGCCATCGCTGCCCTGCACGAGGTCATTGACTCCAGAGAAAACCGCAGGATCGACAACCGGCGCAGGAATCCGAAGACGGGCCTTGCCGTGCCGAGCACCGAAGAATATGTCGAGGCGATGCGCCAGGTCGTGCTTTCAGAGCCCCAGCGCGCCATGCTGACGGCCTTGTCGCTGTCAGGAGAAGACGGGCTGACGGACGCACGCATGGCATATGCAGCAGGGTATAAAACCCGGACCTCGGCCAACAGGTCTTTTATTGCTGCCGGCAACCTGATCGGTGAATACCTGTCGCTTGACACCGGAACGAACGAAATCTCCGGCGATCCCGAGGGCGCTGCCCATCTCGGTTACCGGAATGAGCCTGGAAATGAGGGCGATCAGGGACACTGGATACTCTACGCGGAAGTGCGGGAGGCGGTCCGGTTGGCCCTGTGACTTGGACAAGTTGTTTTCCGTATGCGGATAATCGGTCGGTGCGGTCTGATCAGCAACACGCGAAGCCTGACCATCGACCGCTCGGCCGTCCGAGGGACGAAAGCGCCGCGCATCGAACGATCACCTGCCCTGCTCACGTTGACGCAAGCAGGGCACGGCACGGCACGGGTCACGGTGGGACGCCAAGCATATCATTGAGCACGATGCTCACTGGTCCATTCACGTTCGGTCTCGAACATGTAGTCGCGAGTAATGGGCAGACGGTCGATTTGTTTGGCCAACTGGATCTGGAAAACAATGAGCGCCTGTCGACGAAAGCCGACTTCGCACATTGCAAGATAGAATTCCCACATACGATAAAACTTTTCATCGTAGAGCTGCACCGCTTTTTCGCGTTGCGCAGTGAACCGCTGCCGCCAGCGCAGCAGCGTCTCGGCATAATGCAGGCGCAGGATTTCAAGATCGGTGACAAGCAGCCCGCTCGGCTCGACCACGGAGAAGACCTCGGATAATGAGGCCACATCGGCACCCGGAAAGATGTATTTGCGCATAAAAGGATTCATCGGCGACGGTGTATCTGAAAATCCAATCGCGTGGATCAGGGCAATACCGTCTTCGGTCAGAAGATTACGGATCTGCGCAAAGAACTCCGGATAGCTACGTTTCCCGACATGCTCGAACATGCCAACAGAAACAATCCGGTCATAGGGCTCGGCCAGCTCCCGATAGTCCAGCATCCTGAAGTCTATCCGTACCCGCGCGGGGGAATTCTCTGCTCGTTTCAGACAGTATTCATACTGCTCCTGGCTTAGCGTAATTCCGGTTACTTCGGCTTCGAAGTTCTCAGCCAGGTAGCAAGCCATTCCTCCCCAGCCGCAGCCGATATCAAGTACCCGCAATCCGGGTTGGTCAAGGTATAGCTTGGCTGCGATATGCTGTTTCTTTTGCAGCTGCGCCAGGTCGATACCATCATCCATTTTCCGAAAATAAGCACAGGAATACTGTTTGTCGTCGTCAAGGAACAGATCGTAGAGTCTGGCATCCAGATCGTAGTGATGCGCAACGTTCCGTCGCGCGCGTCGGATGCTGGTTGCCCGCTTCTTTACCCGCTGCGTGCGCGTGCTCAAGCCATACCAGAATCCGCCGGGGCTACTGGAAAGGTTCTGCGCCAATAGGTCAAGGAAATCATAAATGGAGCCATGCGCAATGATAAGCCGACCGTCCATATAGGCTTCGCCAAGTACAAGCGCAGGATTCCGGAAGAGGGTAGCCGCGATTTTCCCGGTGCTCAGCCGAACGGCTACGTGAGGTGGCGTGCCATCGCCAAATGTCAGCCGATGACCATTTGGCCTGATAATTTCCAAGCTTCCATGCTGAATGAAGGATCGGAGAATTGCTGAAAAGAGCATCAGAAACTGGTTCCTCGCGTGATAAGTCATTTCAAGAACAAAGGGGACGGAGGCTTGTTCCAAACGATCTGTTTGGGGGTTTTCCTTCGCAGTCAATCAGAGTCCTGCCCGGCCTGTCCTGCCTACCAGCTTTGGACCGCCCGACACCGGAGGTTCCGGGTTTTATCACGATGGCGGGCTGGTGATGCCGGCGGGAAGTGCAGTGCGCTTGAAACATTGTATCCGATGGCGCTGTGGCATCGATCATCCTTCTGGTATCTGTGCCGATCCTCCAGCTTTTCGGATGCATTTGCAAGCATCAGGAACCAGTGCGCGTGTTGGCACTCGGCACGGAACCGGCCGGTGAACTCTTCGATGAACGCGTTGGTTTGAACTGATGCGGTGGATGCCCCCACCCAGCGGCATCTTGTATGCCATGATGGTTCGATCAGAACCAAACGGAGGGCACATCGATGACGACACCGATCAGCATGCTGGCGATTGATCTGGCGAAGGGCAGTTTTCAGGTCTGCGCAATCGGAATGGATGGGGCGTGTGTGGATGCCCCCTATTTGGCAAGCATAATCTTCGATTTTCAGCGGGGCCTTCGATCGGACGTGTGTCAGGCCTCTGAGCGTGGCCTTCCATGACGCCACGGGCGGGTCATGCTGTTCGGAAGGTTGGGTTCACATCGGTTCAGAGAGCTGCAAGCGCTCGAGCCCCGGGGCTGAATCTCCCGCCTTGAACTTCGAAGTCCGTGTCGCCTACTCCTCGTCGATCGCTCACCCCGGCCTTGCGGCCATGCCGTGCCGTCGCCCGTCCCGGGCTCGGGTCACGCCATCCGATAATTCGCCTGTTTCGTTGTCATGGCCCAGACCATGCGGGCCATCGTGTTCGCGAGCGCCACCGCTGCGACCATCCTGGGCTTGCGCGCCACCAGCGCAGCCAGCCAACGGTTCGAACTGCCGCCTTTGCGAACCACCCAGCGGATCACGCTCATGGCGCCGACGATCAGCAGGCGGCGAATGTCGGTTTAGCCCATCTTGTTGACCGAACCCAGCTTGGTCTTGCCGCCGGTGGCCGGGGCACCAGGCCCAGCCAGGGGGCGAAGTTGCGTCCGCTGTCGAACGTGTCGAGGTCCGGTGCAAACGCCGCGACCGCACCTGCGGTAACCGGGCCGATCCCAGGGGTGGTGCACAACCGACGCAACTGTGCATCTGTCTTCGATGCTGCCTCGAGTTCGTCCGCCAGCCGTTCGATCACCTCGGTGAGCCGCGCGATCTGCTCGAGGTATATCGCGCCCATCTCCCGAACCGTCTCGGACAGATCGCTAGTCTCGTCGGCCAGCGCGTTCTCGAGCACCTTCAGGCTCGCCGGCCCCTTTGGCGCCACGAGGCCGAACTCGGCCAGATGTCCCCGAAGCGCGTTGATCAGCTGCGTGCGCTGCCGCACGAGGCACTGATGCGTTCGAAACGCCACCGCGCGGCGTCTCGGCACTCTTCACGGCCACGAAACGCATGGTCGGGCGCGAGGCTGCTTCTGCGATGGCTTCGGCGTCTGCTTTGTCGTTTTTCTGGCGCTTTACGAAAGGCTTCACGTAGGCCGCTGGCACCAGCCGAACTTCATGGCCATGGGACAGCGCGACCCGGCCCCAATGATGCGACGTGGCGCAGCAATGACACCTGCCATCCCAACGCATGGGCGCGCGTTGCAAGGCGGTACCCGGCCTCATGGCCGGCCCTGTCGCCATCCGTGGCGATGATCAGCTTGCCGGGACGGTCCGGCAGTCGCAAGGCAACGAGACCGCCGGCGCTCAGAGCCGCCCATATGCTTGGGCGCCCGCGCAGCAGCCCGCAGGCGAGCGACAAGGCAGTTTCTATGCCCTCGGCCACCGCCAGCCCGTCCGGCCCCTCCACGAGGCGCACCGCGCCGCCCAGAGTGCGGCCAAGCATCATCTTGCTCGGCTCAGCCATTGCCTTGTTGCGACCATCCGAGCCCAGATAAGTGCGATGTACCGCGAAGCGTTCGGCACCAGAAACATGGGCCACCATCGCAGGCAGTCGCCGAGCGGTTGGCCCATGCCAGCATTCCGGGTGAAAGCGCAGCGTGTCGGGCAGGTCGCAGGTAATGCCCCGGCCCCGCAGATAGGTTTCGGCGGGCGTGCCCTCAATCGGCAGCGCCTCGCGCCAGAGCCGCAGTGCCTGCCGTTCACGCCTTGCGGTTTGAGCCTTTTGCTCGGCCTTGCGGCGGGTGACCACGCCTGCATCGGGGTCGCGATATCCGCCAGAGCGCAGCCCCAGCACCGCCGCTATATCCTCGAAGCGGCAACCGCCCTTTTTGCAGTGCAGCAGCAGGCGGGTATTGCGCTCGGCAACGGTAAGAGCGTTCTGCTCCTTGCGCCTCTCGGGCTGGCAGACCGGGCAAGGTGCTGCGCCATAGCGGCCATACCACCTGCCGCCGAGGGCGGCGGTAATGGCCCTCACGTCAGTTTCGTAAATTGTCATCAGTTTTGCCTCTCGGCTTGAGCCGGAAGGCGGAAAACGCTAGGGTGCGGATATTCCAAAGCCGCAAAACCACGCCCCCGCCCGACCCGGCGGGGGTTTCACTTTGCGCTCTCGCGAGCGACCTTGGCAGCCTCGATCACCGCAAGGATTTCCGATTGCGGCCAACGGCTGGAAGCGCCCAGCTTGATCGGTTTCGGTAGCTTGCCTTCAGCAACATGGCGGAAGACGCTCGGAAGACTGATCGCCAGCATCGCACCGACCTCGCGGGCCGTGAGCAGTGGATCGGGTTGCAATTGAGAGTCGAGGATTTGCATTGAAGGCACCTCCGATTGATTGAAGATGCCTGAGCGTTATCAGATCAAGTCTGTGGCAGTGGCGGGGTTGCCACAGTTTTCCGGTGCCGGTACCAAGTGGATCGGACGGCTGACTGAGAGGCGAGCCCCTCGGCCGCGCATGCCCAAGCGGCGCTAGTCACATTCAGCCCTTCATTGCGGATGAGGTCTATCATGCGAGCCATGATGCGTTCTCGATTATCCTTGTTCAGCAAACTAGTTACTTCGCCGCCATGTTCGGCTGCTTCGAGATTAATTTCGCCACGGATGGCATCTACCTCATGCACCTTGCCCAGAGCCGCGCGGAAATGCTGCCCGGCGATGAAGGCTTTCACTGCGACCGTCGCCATGTGCTCCTGCAGCGCCGCGTCGAGCGCGGGATCATCGTTTGGATCATCGTCATCCGCGACCAGCATGGCCGCGAGAATGCGGTTGATCCAGGCCAGCTCGCCCCGGGCCACCCGCGCGTGGAGCTGGCGCGACATGGATGCGTCGCCCTCGGTCACCTCGGGGAGCGCCTCGAGTTCGCGGCAGTCTTTGAGAACCTGCCCGGAAAGCTCGGCCCATTGCTCGCGATAGGGCTGGAGATATACGTCCTCGCCCATGGCGTAGGCCTCGAGCTCTCCCTCACGCAGGATCTCGGCAGCCCCGACGAGATCGGCCGGAACCTCTGCTGGTTCCCGGTCAATGATGTCGTGCTCGACCCCGTTGACGATCTTTGTCGTTCCGACCGCGCGGCGCAGGGCCGCAAGGATATCTGCCGCCTCGCCTTGGCGCGCATACCGCCAATAAGCATCGAGACTGCTCCAATCTTTTTCCTCAACGATCTTCCGCCACGGGGCGGGTGTTTGGCTGTGGTTCATTTTCCTGCTCCTGCTAGTTTCACCACCTGTCCGGCGCCGCCGGTGACATGTCCGGCCCAGCGTTCCAGCAGCGCTCGGCGTTGCTCGAGGAAGTCGGTGCGGCGATAGGCTTTCACGACCGCGCCCCCCGTCGCATGCCCGAGCATGGTCTCCGCGACCTCGTGCGGGGCATCGGTGCACTCGGCGAGCCAATCGCGCAGGCTCGAGCGGAAACCATGCGGGCGGGCCTCCATGCCCCGCCGCTCCATCAGCCGCGACATGGTGGCATCGGAAATCACGCCCTTGCGTACCGAGGGAAAGAGGAAACCATCGCGAGAGTGGCGCCGCGCCGCGTCGATGATCGACAGAGCTTCGGCCGAGAGCGGCACTCGGAACGACTCCGTTGCGCCCTTGCGGCCCTTCATCGCTTCGGCGGGGATCGTCCACACATCTCCGTCGATTTGCTCCTCGCGGATGAAACGTAACGGCGCGGAGCGCACCCCGGTCAGGATCAGCAGCCGCAGCGCCAGATGCGTCACCGTGCCATCGGACAGGCTCTCGTAAAACCCCGGCACCTCGGGCCATGGTAGCGCCGGGATATTGCGCGATATGGCTCGCGACTTTCCGAGCAGCGCCTTCGCCTTTTCGGTCGCCTGCAGGTCGACATCCAACCCGAGCGCTGCCGCGTGACGCAGCACGATACTTAGCCGGTTCACGGCCTTGCGGGCCGTGTCGCCTTTCTTGTGCCAGATCGGCGCGAGGCAGTCGCGGATCGCGATCTGATCGACCTCGATCACCGGCATCTTGCCCAACTTGGGCAAGACATGGAGCGCGAGCGGGCTGAACCAGCGGCCGGCCTTACCGTCGCCTTTGAGTTCGGCCTTTCGCGCCTCGAACGCATCGCGCGCCACGTCCTCCAAGAGGTGCAGGTTGCGCCGCATGTCGCGCCGAGCACGGTCGCGCTCAAGAATGGGGTCAAGTCCTTCGCGCGTCTTGGCTCTGGCATCCTCGGCTTTGCGCCGTGCTTCGGCCAGCGACGTATCCGGCCAGATGCCCAGGCCCATTTCACGTGCGCGGCCCGCCATCATAAAGCGGAAGGACCACTTACCCCGCCGCTGGTCGGCCTTTGTCAGCCATAGCCCACCGCCATCGCAAAACTTACCCTTTCCAAGGGCTTGCACTGTTTTCGTGGCAAGCCTGTTCAATTCCCTGCCCATGCCCACAAATTTCGCTGCTAATCCAGCCCATGAACTGGCCCACAAACAACATGTAGTATGAGGAGATATTGCCTGAGTGTGGACGATAGCGCAAGATGACGTAATGACATGATACAGTTAAAAAAGTGATCGACCTGGAGAACGCCTGATAACTACATATAGATGCATTCAATGCTGCCCCCGGGCACCACTTTTGCAGAATTCACAGTAAAACCAGCGATCTGGCCCATGCGATGCAGCCGGCCCAAGTGCCCTGCCATCGGAAACGGGCGGGCCGGCAATCACGATGCGCGCGACTCTGGTTAAGGCTGGCTTAAGGTTGCAGCGTCAGAGCGCCGTTTGGACATGAGGCAACCGGCACGGGCGCCCCTCTCTCCGGTTCGGGCCCGGCAGAAATGTGACGGTGCGGCCCGGACCGCGCGCCGGGCGGATCGAATGGCGGCCTGGGCGCGTTGACGCATCGTCCGCCCGTGCAACCGGCCCGCCTTCCGGGGCACGGAAACAGCCGGGCACGAGATACGACGGCCGGCTCCTACGTCCGGCCCGTCATACACACCGGAACGAACGCTGGAACAACGACAACATGACGCTTTGCACCCCGAACCGATATTTCCCGCCCCGACCGGGCATGGCCCTGATCTCCCTCGCCTGCCTGGTCCTTGCCGCCTGCGCCGAAAAACCCGACAGCGACGCCCAGTCGGGGCCGGGGCTGACACCCGAACTTGCCGAGCATTACTCGGCCGTCGATGACGGCGAGATCATGATTCCCGCCGTGCCCCGGCAATACCTGACCGAAGCCAGCGTCCGGCGCGAGGTCGATTACTGGAGCGACGAAAAACCCGGCAGCATCGTGGTCGATCCCTGGGACCGCTATCTTTACTATATCCTGCCCGAGGACCGCGCGATCCGCTACCGGGTGGCCGTCGGCGAAGAGGGGCGCTCCTTTTCCGGCAAGGGGCATATCGCCTACAGCCGCGACTGGCCGACCTGGACCCCGACCAGCAACATGCTGAAGCGCAAGCCCGAACTCTACGAGCCGCACCGCAAGGGCATGGAGGGCGGGCTGCAGAACCCGCTGGGCGCGCGGGCGCTTTATATCCACCAGGGAAAGCGCGACACGCTCTATCGCATTCACGGCACGGCCAATCCGGCGGCGATCGGACAGGCGACCACCGCGGGTTGCATCCGGCTGTTCCAGCAGGACGTGATCGAGCTTGAAAAGCTCTACAAACCCGGCGCGCGCGTGGTCGTGCTGAAGAAGAACGAACAGGGCAAGGGCACCGTACCGCCGGGGCAGGAACCGATCCGCAGCGCGCAAAACGCGGCGGACGAGGCGACGGACACCGCGCAGGACGGCTGAGGAGCACCCGGATCGGTCCGGCGCCGGATCCGGGCGCGGCCCCCGGCCCCACGGCCCCGCCGGCGCGGCTGCATCCAGCATGTGCATTGCACGCTCCCCGAGATGACGATAACCCCGACCCGGTTCGGTCATAGAGTTCTGCGCGGGGTATGTGGTCATGCAGGTCGTCGGCATCTGTCGCTTTTCGCTGCTCGGCAAGGGCGACTGGAAGGCATTCCGGGACAAAAGCGACGAAGAGGTGCAGGCCGTTCTTGACGACCGCGCCGGGCTGCTCTTTGATCCGGTGCGGCTCGAGGCGCGGCTCAGGTCGTTCGAACACCTTACCCTTGCCTCGCTGCGCGCGCAGAGCGATCAGGATTTCCACTTCATCGTGCTGGCATCACGGCAGATGCCCGAGGAATACAAGACCCGCCTGCGCGCCCTCTGCGCCGGGGTGCCGCAGGTCACGTTGCGGTTCTTCCCCGTCACCATGGCGCACCGGGCGCAAAGGCGCGTGTTTCGCGCGCTTGGCTTCGATTATTCCCGGACCCTGCAGTTCCGCCTGGATGACGACGATTGTCTCTGCCGCGATTTCGTCGCGCTCATGAAAGCCCACACATTCGAGCGGATGCAGGGTGACGGGGTCTTCGTCGCGAGCCTCAGGAACGTCATGTACAGCGCGATCGGCGGCCCGCTGGCCGGCGTCTATCACTGGCCGGTCGAATTCATGAGCGCCGGCGCCGCCATGCGCCACCCGGGCAAGAGCATTTATCAGTTCGGACATTTCGGCATGGCCCGCAGGTTCCCCAACGTGGTGATCGACGGGCATCTTGCGCTGGTGACCAACAACGGAATGAACGACACGCGCCTGACCCGCAAGATGATCAGGCGGCGCAGCATGGAGCGGATGAGCAGGGCCGAGATCGACCGGGCAATCCGCGATTTCTTTCCCTTCCTATCCGGGGAAAGCCGGGCAATCGCCGGCATAGGCCCGGCCGACTGAAAGCGGTGCCGGAAAAGGGCGCAGGCCGTTGCTGATCGGCCGGGAGATTCCGGTTACGCCGGGCCTTGCGTGAAACAGCCGCCTGCCGGTGGCGGCCCCTGTCATCGGGCGACACAAACCCCTTGAAACACGCAGTTTTCTGGAAACCGAGGGAAAGAAGTGGTGCGGTCGAGAGGATGCGGCGCATAATGTAAAACAATAGCTTAGCCTAGAATTGTGCGCTAAATGTGCGAAGACAACAGCGCGCCGTATCATTCTGGCTCGGCATCGAACCCTGACCGCGAGCCTGTTATTGTGCGTTACAGGCACTTTTCACGGAGTGTAGCGGAGGCCGGATCACGGGCGAATCGGCCTGTCGTCGGAGCCTACTCCGCCCCATCGACCAGCACGAGCGCGCCGTCCGGCAGCGGCCGCTGAAACTCGGCCGCGGGGATGCCGGCCAGCCACGCCTCCCATTCGTCCGCGCTGCGCAGGATCACCGGCATGGCTTTGGGGTGGACGGCCCCGACCTCCGCATTCGGTCGGCAGGTCAGGAAGGCGAACAGGTCGTCGGTGGTCTCGCCGTCTTTGACCTTGCGCACCGATTTCCACCCGCGCACCTCGATGCCGGCGAAAAACATCGGCTGATCGTCCGCGGCCTCGAACCACACCGGCTTCCGGCCCGGCCCCGGCTCCGCGAATGCTTCGAGCGGCACGATGCAGCGGTGATCGGCCCCGAGCCAACGGCGCCAATGTGGCGAGCCGAGGTTGCGGACATTGGTCACGCCCGGGTCGCGCGCGGTTTTCAGCGCAGACCGCGGCGAGGGCATGCCC
This sequence comes from Pontibaca methylaminivorans, assembly GCF_900156525.1. NCBI lineage: Bacteria > Pseudomonadati > Pseudomonadota > Alphaproteobacteria > Rhodobacterales > Roseobacteraceae > Pontibaca > Pontibaca methylaminivorans. Next base: position 211,516 of record NZ_FTPS01000001.1, on the reverse strand, counting down.
CACCGCGCCTTGACCAGCTCGGGGCCGTCGACACGATTACGGATGATGGGCGCCACGCGATCGGGATAGACCTCGACCTCCCAGGGCTTATTCCCGGTGCGGTCCATGGCGCGCGAGATGCGGATGATTTCGGCGGCGCTGGAGGGGGTGCGGTAGAGATTACACATTGGCTGACACTCGATTCGGGATCGCCAGCATAACCCGCCGACGGCCGGATTGGTCCCGGTCGGAGCGCGCAAATTATTTTCGCTGATGTGCGTTTTAGGAGTTGCGCTGGGTCTAGTTTGGGCCTATATATGATGTATAGGGAAGGCCATGGGGCCACCCACAGAAGGCCAAGGAGGGCCACTGAAATGACAAAAATCACTGCAATCGACTACGGCGTTCGCCTCTCGACCGATTACGAGACCCGGATTTTTTTCCGGGTCGGCAGTCAGGTTCACGAGTGGATCGGAGATCACGATGAAACTGCCGAGTTCCCCGAGGCACCGGACAACTGGCCGGGGAATGGAGCGCGCCCGACAACCAAGCGCGTCTGCCGCGCCCTGCGCCACACAGGGACGCCGGTGAGCGCTGCTACGGATGCCGAGTTGCTGGCAGCGATCCGCCAGGAGCGAAAGGCGGCCGTGCGCTATGAGTAGTTTTGATATGGAAGTTCTCGGGGCTCTGCGTCAGCAGGGCCTCGGGCCTGCGACAATCCTGACTGCGCAGATGGTGGACGCGCCCGCCGAGGATATGCCGATCTGGGCGTGCGCGATCGCGGCCACCGATGCAGACGGGACAGGAACACTGCGACAACTGGCGGCCGCGCTGCCGGCCACCAACCTGAACCCGGAGCCCGGTTTGGCTGTCCTGTCGAGGCTCGCCCGCGCGATCCGCAATCGAGACGACTACACCGTCCGGCGCGAGGTGAACAGGATCCGGCATTACGCGCCCAACGCGGGTCGCCACGCCCTGGTCCGGGTGATCCGCGATCTGAGCAATGCGGGTCAGATCGAGCCGGCCAGTGCGGACTCTGCCCGACTGTTTTATCAATTGCATGATTTGCTGAGGACGAAAAAATGACCGGTGATAGGTTCCGCACTCTGATTGAGCAAATCTGGCCCGCGCACGGCAGCCAGACGCGCGCAGCCGAATATCTGGAGGTGAATAGTTCCCGCATCCGCGAGTGGATCAGGGGCGCTCGCCCGGTTCCGGACGGCGTTGCTGCGGAAATCCAGTCGCTGGCCGAGCAATTCCCGGGCGGGATTCGTGACGTGGACCCGCGCAGGACGATCGCGATCCTGCACCAGCAGATGCTGGCGGCGGGCTGGACAGCCGCGGAATCGGCCGCGGGGATCCTCGGTGCAGCAGCCTATAACGCTCGGCTGCACATCAGCGAGGACGATATCCAGGTTATGATGCGGGGTAGAGAATAGCCGCCCTACCCCGCGCAGCCCGCATCCATGAGCGCGATCAGGTTCGCCCCCGACACCGCCGCGCGATCATCCTGTGATGCCGCCAAGGCCGCCGCGTGATCGGCCCGCGCGGCGCGCGTCGCATCGCAGATAGCCTGCCCCTCATTTGGTGCCGGGATCGCGCATGCGCAGAGCATCGCGAGCGCGATCAGCATCGGTATAGCGTGGCGCATCATCCATCCTCCCCCGTGTCTGCCGATAGGCGTCCAGCTGCTGCGCGTCGCGGCGGGTGCGCTCGAGCGCCCTGCCCTGCCGCCATGCCCAGATCAGCACGCCGGTGATCAGGACCACACCGCTGAGCGCGCCCGTGATGAGCAGGGTCATGACCCGCCCTCCTGCCGGGCGCGGAGCGCGCGGGCCAGGTCCTGCAATCCGCGCACGAACTCCGCCCAGGTCATCGGCAGAGCCACGCCACGACCCTCTGCGCGATCAGGAGCGCCACCGCTGTTGCGAACAGCGCGGCGGTCACCAGTGTCCATAGATCGCTCATGTCTGCCCGCCCCGCCGTTTGGCGACGCGCGAGAACAGGAACGTGACGATGAACCCGGCATAGGAGGGCAGCGCGAGCGCGAGCCCCTCGACGTGGACCGACAGGATGCCGGTGCCGGGATCCCAGTCCAGCCAGCTGACCGTGCCGGCGCCGGCCAGCACGAAATACAGGGCCATGCGAATAAACAGTGCCATGGGGGTTATCCTCTCGTGAACATCCAGACGGCCGCCGCGATGACGGCCGCGAGGGCCAGCAGCGCGACGAGCGGGCGGCTGGTGTAGGTGACGGGGCTCGTGGTGGTGGTTGCCGGCGGCGCGACCGTGGCGGCGCCGTAGAGCGCCCGGCAATCCTCGAGCGCGGCGCGAACGTCCGAGATCGAGACCAGCGCTTTGTTGAGCCCATCGCCCGCGTAATAGGACTGCCCCGCATTGACGCGCCGACGTGATCCCTGCATCGCGAGCGGGACCGGGAGCGAGGCCCATTCCTGTGCCAGCGCGGTCATGGCCATGTTCGCGCTGATCTCGCCCCGCAGATAGCGATCCACGCCGCGCTTGGAGGTGAGCAGCCATAGCGCGAGCTCATCCTGCGCGGTCGGATCGAAGCGACGCGCGGTGTCGATGCGCGTGCCGGCCACCGCATCGCGCAACGTGGCCGCGATGAACTGGTAGGCCCCGGCCGCGGTCGATTTCACTCTCGGCCGGATGGTGGACTGCCATGCCATGACCTCGGCAATGGTCATGCTGGTCAAAGCCTTCGGCGGCCGCAGGTTCGCCGGAATTCCGAGATAGACGATGTCGTAATCGCTGCGCGCTTCGACCTTGCGGATCAGGGCGAGCAGCGGCGCAAAATGCGCGGCCGTGACTGGCTTCATTGCCGTTTCTCCATAAAAAAAGCCGCCTCGGGGGCGGCGGGTGGTCAGCGGTCAGGTGACGGTTACTGGTGATCGGCCCCCTTGTAGGGAGGCGTCAGATATCCGCGCTGCTCGAACTGCTTTTCGATCTTCCGCAGGCTTTCGAGGATCAGGACCATGCGCTCATCCTGACGCGCCGTGCTCTGCTCGACCGCGCGGATGCGGGACTCCTGCGCTGCGATAGCGGATTTGTTGTTGGCCACCTCATCTGCCGTCCGGGCGGTGCGAGCGGAAATATTGCCCCACGCCAGAATGAACGAAACCAGCATCGCACCCCCGACGAGGATGTTTCCGACGCTGATGCGGTTGTCGAATTCCATGGGCATTCACTCTCCCCTCATTCTGGTATCAGCCCAGCCGCCCAGGCGCGGGCCGCGCTTGATTTTGCTCGGGATCATCTGTGTCTCCTTTTCCAGATCCAGCCGGCGGCGATGGCCACGCAGATCAGCGCCACGATCCACCGACCGGCCTCGGTCCAGATCATCGCCGCACCGAGGACGACGGCCAGCCAGTCGAGCACGCTATCGAGGACGATCAGCCGGCGCGACACCACGGCCTGCAGCACCTCGAACAGGAGGTATCCGGTCAGCGCCAAGTGAATATCCCCGAGCACGATCACCAGCGCGGCGCCGACCCAGGCATGAGCCGCGAACACGGCCGCCCAGATATAGGGGTCCGCATGATCCTCAGGGGTGAGCAGATCACGCAACAATGCCGAACACCTCGTCGGCAACAGCGTCGCTGATCCCCATCGCCTGCTGGAACAGCAGGATTGTCGGGTGCAGGCGCTCGAACTCGGTTGCGCCGGCGAGTTCGATCTCGGCATCATCAATCACCTCCTGCGGCATCTGGGCGAGCATCGGCAGCAGGACCTCTGGCCATTCGCCGCGCGCGACGCGCTTGGCATCCTCGGCGGTCAGGATTTCGAACTGACGGAGCCGTTTTGCGAGTTCGACGCGGGAAAGCGAGACGCCTTCGCGTAGCAGTTCAGACGAAAGTCCGGTGTGAGCCAATTCCCCCTCCTGCACCTTCCATGCACGGCTGTCGTCAATGGGGTCATCTGACCAAACCCTGTCGCCATCGGGCAGAGTCAGATCGTCTGACGCGACCAGCGTGTATTGGATTTCTCCGGACGCGGAATCATAGAATACCCACATGCTCAATTCCCCATCTTGTAGAAGGCGTAACCGATGGTTCTAGTTGCGGAATAGCCGCCGGACATACGAACAGGGGTTTGGCTGGAGAAGAATGTGAAAATCCCGCCGATTCTGATGTGTATCTCATTCCCGGGCGAAACTTCGACGAACCCAATATCAAGATTGTCGGTCCCCGTGTGCCAAATCGTCCACATCCCTGCTCCCAAGTCGGGGAAGGTCACATTAAGTCCTGATTTCGCAATGGTTCCCGTCGCGCTCGGATGGAGCGGAACCACATCGGCTGGAATGTCTGCCTGCGTTGAATAGGAGTAGCGGACGAGGCCCGGGGAGCCGCTGCCCCCGTTACGGTTGCTCTTACCACCCTCACCGCCGGCCCCGATGACAATCTCTATCCGAGGGATCGCATAACCCGTCAGGTCGATTTTGCCGGTTGGGTTATCAACGGCAGCGAATCCCCCCAGACCGCGACCGAACCCGCCAGCGCCGCCGCCACCAGCACCGTATCCGGTGGCGTTTCCACCTCCGCTGCCGACCTGACCGCCTCCGCCACCGCTACCATACGGCGAGGACCCCCCTGGTGTGCCTCTGCCTGCATCGCCCCACCCAGACCGGATTTCTCCCCCTATAGCCCCGCAGCTTTTGCCGCAGAGCATCGAATGCCGCCGGACCGCCTGCCTTACGGACGGTTTCGGCATCCATCACGTATTCACCCCGGTGCACAACGCCGGCCGGCTCGTATTTGCCGCCGGAGCCGGTGTAGCCCCCATCTGCCCAACCGAGCCCGGAGAAGGTTGCCCCAATCACGTTGCCCAGCCCACCTCCCCAAATGCCCTCGAACGCTTTAGACAGGGCCATTTCAGCCAGTTTTGAGATGATCTGACCGATCGCATCCTTGAAGCTGTGCGCACCGGTAATCAGCCCCGTGAACGCGCTTTCCATCGTGCCCTTGAAGTCCTCGAGGGCGCCCTCGAATTCCTCGTGGCGTTCGCGGGCCTGATCCGCCGCCTTGCCGGCATTCACGTATTCCTGCGCCAGCTGGTCGATCTCGGCCGCCAGCTGTGGGGTGATCTCGATCCCTTGCTTTTTCGCGGCATTGAGTAACTCCATGCGCTTCTGCACATAGGTCAGCACGTCTTGGTGCCCCTGCAGGCTCACATCCGCTTCGTTCAGCGCAGTGGCCTCGGCCTCGAGCGCAGCGATGAACTCGCGGGTGCTTTCGATCGCACGGTCGTAATCCTCGCGCGGGCGGCGCGATCTGCCCTTACCGCCACTGCCCCCGGGGTCAACTGGCGGCGGCGGGGGGCGTCCCGGCGCCGATGGCTTGTCCTCCGGCAGCGTCACACCGCTGGCGAGCTCCGCAGCCGTCGCGCGAAGTGTGGACAGCGCAGAGATCACCCGTCCGATCTTCTTCAGGATCGGGGTAAAGTCGGGGTTGGCATTGCCGATATCATCAAGCGCTGCCTTTGCATCTTCCGCACTGATCTTTGCATCAAGGAAGTCGCTCGCGATCTTCGCCATCTGCGCATGGATGGGATCGCTGATCTCATCGCCCACGCTGGATAGGATATCCAGCCGATCAATGAGCGTCGTGAGTTCCGCCTCGGCCTCACGGATCCCGGGCATCTCGCCCAGTGCTGCCAGCCCCGCCTCTGTCTGCGCAGATTTTGCGGCGACATCGACCATCTTGTCATACAGCTTGCGTGCGCCTTCGGACATGTCCGTGGCGCCGATCTCGGTGACGGTCTGCAACAGAGCGCTGGCGGTTATATCCCCGCGCTGGAATTCGATCAGGGCATCGGCTGCCATACGCAGAAGCGGATTCTCCTCGACCGGGAAGGCGCGATAGAACGAGCGGTTAATCTCTCCCTCAACCTCGCGAAGAAGGACACCGATCTCCGAAGGATCGCCAACGATGGCGGATACAATCCCCCCGGTCCCCCGCAGCGCCTCCAACCCGCGCTGCAATTTCTCGATGCGACGCAAGTTTTCCTCGGAGACCACATTATCGACAGCAGCCGCCACCTCGTCGATCGCCTCGGCCGTCTTGGGTGCAGACAGCCCGAGTTCCTCGAGCGCTTCATCGAGTTCCTCCGTCCGCCGTCGCGCATCTGCAGCATGCTGCGCATACAGAATGAACCCACCGGCAAGGACCGATCCGAGAAGTGCGCCGACGGGTCCGGCCGCGAGCGACAGGCCACCGAGCGCCTTGGCCAGGCCGCCGCCAGCCGCAGTTGCGGTTCGGGCGGTTGCCGCGAACTTGATCAACGCAGCCCCGGCGACGCCCATTGTTGACGCCATTTTGCCGATGGAGCGGCCCAGCAGCGCCGCAGACAGGACCGCAGCCAGTTTCAGGCCGGTATCCGCCACCGTTTCGAAATTGTCGGCAATGATGGTGAGAGCCTCAGCGATCTGCTGGGACACGCCGGTGGTCTCACCGCCGATGCCGATATACTCGGTCATGGCGTTCTGCAGGAGGGTAAAACCCTCGCTGATCGTCGTGTTGGTTACTGCGAATGCCGCGCCGATCTTTTCTTGACCGGACAAGATCGCGCGGAAGACCTCCTCGGACGTCAGCTTCCCTTCTTCGCCTAGCTTTTTCAGGCCGCCGATGGTCGTGTTGAAATAATCCGCAATCACCTGTGCCAGGATGGGCGCGTTCTCGCGGACAGAGCGCAGTTCGTCGCCTGCCAGAAGACCCGACCCAAGACCCTGCGAAAGCTGCAGGATGCCGGCTGCCTGCTCCGATGCCGCGGCCCCGCCCGCCTTGAATGCTTTCGTGACGATCTCGGTCGCTCGAGCGATTTCGAGCTCTGACTCCGCAACCCCGCCCGCCGAACGAACCAGCCTCGCATACAACTCTGCCGTCTCGTTAAATCCGGATCGTGACTCCCGCGCAATTTCATTGATTTCTTCGAGGCTGCGAGCCGCCACGCCGGACATTTCGGCTGCAGCGCGAATCTTGTTGCCGGCGACAGTCCAGGCGTCCGAATATGCGAGGATCTGGCGGGTTCCGAGAGCGGCCGCGACTCCCGCCAAAGGAGCGGTGAGAGATCGCGCAGCACGTCGACCAATTCCATCGAGGTTCCGCTGCATGCTGGTGAAGCGTTTCTCGACGGCGCGGGCCTGCCTGTGCGTGATACCCGTGGCCTTGCGCATTTCGCGCTCATAGCCTCTGATGTCAGCGGAAAGCTGGACGACCAGCCTTTCGAGATCATCTGCCATTGAGGAGGCTCCTATGAAAATAAGACGCTATTGTCTTGCGCTGCCACTGGTTTTGGCGGCTTGCACCACCGTTACAGAGTTCGGAGGGGCTGGTCAGACCGCGAAGGGGATGCCCGTGAGTGGCCTGCTCGCCTTTGATCACGCGAGCCGGATTTTTCACGTCGAACTCGACAGTCCATCGGGCTGGTCGTGTACGGCTGACTTCAAACAGTCCGGGCAAAACATGCAAAAGCGCGCCGTTCCCCTCATCTGTAATGATGGCCGAAGCGGAACGCTAATTTTGACGAACAACCAGATACAGGGGCAGGCGGTCGGATCGTTTAGCTTAACAGGGGGCGAGGCTGGTCATGTTACATTCGGACGGCTGTAGTATTATTACATCCGTTCCATAACGCCTTCCCAGATGTCATCCTCGTCCGCCTGGGTCATCTCACCGGGTGTCTCGGTCGTGTTCGCCGTGATCCATCCTGCGACGGCCGCGTTGAACTGCCACAGGCTGCACATCCCGACCTCGGCCGGGCTCATGCCGACGGCTTGTCCTGCACCGTAAACGTCCGCGAACCGGATTTGCCCGCGCGGGAGGTCTTCGCGGTCGTCTTTCCCGCGCGGGGCTTTTTTGTCGGCTCATCCTCAGGCGCACCCTGCAACGCCACGCCGAGGATCGCGTAGGCGGTCGGCACATTCTGTGCGAGCTGTCCTTCCCCGCAGTAAGCGCGCACCTTCTTCAGCGCGCTGATTGCATCCATGCCGCCGCCGATCAGGCCCAGGCGGATCGTCTCGGTGACATAAGGTGCGGCGAGGTCTTTGGGCGGCGCTACGCCGGCAACGCGCGCCAGCGCACCGGCTTCCAGCGCCCATTGGATATACCACGGGCCGGCGCCGCATTTCTCCTGCAGCTCGGCCAGCTGCTCGATGGACAGGCGGAACCGGTATGTCCCGTCTGCCCAGTCGAGCGTTGTCTCGGCATTTCGGCTCACGAGCCGTCAGTCCGCTCGTAGGCGATCTCGCCATCGGACTGCATGGTGATGGAGACCTGAACACGCTCGCCAAGGCTGCCGGTGATCTCGAGGGATTCGATGTGGAATCGACCGGTGTAGTAGTCGCTGGTTCCGTCTGCATAGACGAATTCAACCTCCGCCTCGATGCTGTCCGTACTTTCGAGCGCGCCTTCCCACGTCGGCATCGCGGCTTTGGCCAGAACGCCGCTTCCGCTGATCGTGGCCGACATGCTCTGCACGTCGCGCTCGGACCACGCGGCCGCATCGGGATCGTCGCAGTCGGGCACCTCAACCTCAGCCAACGTCTTGTTCCGGCTGAATGATTTCGAGGTAAAGCCACAGGGCGCGGTGAATGCCGGCGGGCTCTCCCCGTCCGACAGGCGGACGAAAAACTTGCCGAACTTGATGGTCTCAGGCCGAGCCATGGTGTTTCTCCATATAAAAAGCCCGCGCGACGGCGGGCTGGGTGGTGGCCATGCGGCCGGGATTACTTGCTACGTGCGACCTGCCGGGCTGACTCCCGGACGGCACGGTTCAGTCGCGTTCGCACATTGTTGCGGCCGCGGCGATGCGCGCGCCATGACACATAGAAGAACGGCTGCGCCTGCATCTTCTTGGTGCCGAACTCCACAAAGCGGGCATAGAAGGCATCGTCCTCGCCGCCGCCTGCATAAATCGTGATCGTCAGATCCCCGCCGACACCGGCGCCCTTGAGCGCAGCCACGACCATCGAGCCCTTCGGGGCTTTCCCCCAGGTCCAGCCGATGCTGTCGCGCAAGGCCCCTGCCCTGCGGCGCGCATCCGGCTCCTTCAGCACCGGTGCGAGCTTCCGCATGGTCGCGACGATCTCATCTGCGGCTTTCGCCATCTCGGCCCGGATATGCTCTTTCGCAGCGGTCGGCAGGCGGTCGAGCTTGCGCTGCAGGTTTGCGAGCCCCTTGATGGTTGCTTGCCTTGCCATCTGATTCCCCCGCAGATTGTGTGTTCTTGCTGTTTTTCGACTGGAGATATTATGCGTCGAATTCTTTTTGCCTGCGTGCTGCTGATGGCTGCCCCAGCTTTCGCCGAAACCTCTGGGCCATCCGCTGGCGATTTCACCGCCGAAGACATTGCGGCGGTGCGCCAGACCCTGTTCGGTGGCCGTGAAAGCCCGGATCAGATCATTCTGGCTGCCTGCTGCAAGACCTGCAGCAAGGGGAAGCCCTGCGGGAACAGCTGCATCGCCAGGAATAAGCGGTGCCACCAGCCGCCGGGGTGCGCCTGCTGAGGCGCGTCGTCTAACCCTCGACCTCCGCCTCGACCTGCACCAGGCCGTGAATCGACACCCCGTCCGGATCGTCCATCACACGCACCAGCGTGACCCGCAGCGGGTGCATTGCGATCACCTCGTCGGACCAGCCATTCAGGGCTGCGGCCACGTCATCCGTCAGGTCTTCGACCGCGCCCTTGTTGCTGTTCGATCCCCACACATCGACCTGCACCGTCTGGGCGCGCGCGGTGATGCAGTCCGCACTGTCATCGACCCACCAGGACGGCCCAAGGGTCACGTAGGGCATTGGCGTGGTTTCGGTGGCCTTGTCGTAAACCCGGCCGTCGAACTCCGGCACCTGAGCGATGATCCGATCCATGATGATCCGGCGAAGATGGCGGCCGGCTCTCATTTCTGCCCTCGCGACTCTGCCAAGAACTCAAGAAAGGCCCGATCCTGCGTTTCGCGCGGATATTCCTTCACATCGTATTCCCGGCCGTCGATCGACACGCGCCACTGCGCGGTGAAGCGCCTGCTTGCGGACATGATCCCATGCGGCGCCGTATCCCCGCTTGTGGCGGCTCTCACGGCTCCATGCCACGACGCGTCTCCCTGAATATTCCGCCTGCGCTACGTGCATTTTTGTAACTATCCGCGACATTTCCCTTGCGCCCCTTGTAGCTGCCCGCTACAAATGAGCCATGAAGCAAGTCATCTACAAGCCTGCCGCCCTGAAGGTTCTTCGCCGGATGCCCCGCAACGAAGCGGAACGGATCAGGGCAAAGGTCCGCCAGTATGCAGATGACCCGGCATCACAGGCGAACAATGTAAAAGGCTTGAAGGGCAGAGAGGGCATCCGTCTGCGGGTAGGTGACTGGCGTGTGATTATGGATGACGCCGGGGACGTTCTCGACGTTCTCAAAATTGGGCCGCGCGGCGGCGTTTACGACTAAAGGAGGCAACCATGAACGAGATGGTCACGATCACCCGCGAAGAATACGACCGCCTTCTGGAGGCGGCCGAAGACCTGGCAGACATTGAAGCCTATGACCGCGCAAAGGCGCAGGGCGGAGATAGCATCCCCGACGAATATGTCGGTCGCATCCTCGATGGCGAAAGCCCGCTGCGGGTGTTTCGTGACTGGCGCGGCCTGACTCAGGCCCGGCTGGCGGAGCTCTCTGGCGTGAACCGAGTCCAGATCGCCAATATCGAGGGTGGTAGTCGAACCGGCTCCGTCGAGACGCTAAAGAAGCTTGCTGAGGCGCTCGGCCTCGGGGTTGACGATCTGATCTAAACTGGGGCCCTCGCTCGGGTGGCGGGGGCGACCGCTATGCAGTCCTCTTGATCGCCCTGAGAGTGCCTAGCCCATCCGCCACCGCCAGGACCCGGAATGAGAAAAGCACGGTGCTGTTTTTCACAACGCCGCGCTTTGCAGAATACTGTTTTATTCCCCGGCATCTGTCAAGCGCCTCGATACACGATCTTGCGGCCTTTGATGCCGTCGACCACACAGCGCAGTGCCTCGACCAACACGTGCGCATCCGGGCAGCGCTCGTCGTCTATGACGGTGCGCTTGCAGATGGATGCGGCATGGGGGCTGGCGTAAGCAAGCCATCCCTCTATCGCCATGAGTGCTGATGTCGCCTGTCGCTGTTTTTCCTCATCGGTCCGCAGATCGAGCGGAGGGGTTTCCGCATCGGCCTCCAGTGCTTCCAGCGGGACCAGGAGCCGTAGGCACTGCGCGTGCCGACGTGGTGCGCCGATGGCTACGTCATGGGCCATCTGCGTGCGCCGCATGTGCTGTATCGCGTCCCACAGATCGGCTCGCTCTGCTTCGTCCGTCACGACCCGCGACATCGCGACACCAGCGCTGCACCCGCGCCATGGGGCTTTCGCGTCTCGAATGGCCTCAGCCGTCGGCGTCAGGCCAGCCTGCCGGCATCGTGCCTGCAGGGTCGGAATATCGTCGACCGTCTCACGCTTGATCTGGTTCATCCGTCTGCTTCCTTGCGCCGCCCGCCGCGGCACCGGCGCGATCTCCGGCAGTTGCGTCGCCTGTTCCCGCTGCCTGCGCTTGTCGGCGATCTTCTGGCCCTTGGTGCGTGCTCTGGTCATGTTCCTGTCGCCCTCATGCAGTTCCCTTGCAGCGCGATATCGACGGCGAGCTCCCGTTCGGCGCGCGGCCGCAGAGGGAACATCTCATCGACCAAAGTCTGAATGCGGGCGCGCTCTTCTGGAGTGGCTGGTCGGCGGCTGGGTTCCGGGTCTGGCGCCGGTGCTTCCAGGGCCGCGAGCATGTGGCGGCGCGGGCCAGCCAGGGTTTCGCAGACGCGTTCAAGTTCGCTCCATGTGGGAAACCACTGCCACGTTTTCCGAATGAGGGCATGCCGCACCACATCAGCGGGATACTCGGACAGGCGGCTCGCATAGACGCTGACCATCAACTCGGTCTCGACAACGTCTCGGTTCAACGCCGAACACGACTGCGGCGTGCTCGGGGCTGTCGAAGTTCGCGCGGATGAACGCTGACCAGGCGGCAGCGAAATGCTGGCGGTAGGACAGAGCCTTCCGCTTCGGGGAAAACTTTCCGGGAGACATGCAATTGGTTCCTGTGCTGTTGTTGATCCGTGGGTGATCAACAGTGGCAACAGAGGGACAGGAGGGCGCAGCGCTCATGGCGACGCGCCCTCTTGCTGTTGGGGCGGATGCTCCGACATGTACTTTCGGATGCGCTCAGCGGTTATGACCGTGCATGCAGCGCCGTTACGCGCCCATCTGTCCCAGGTATTTCCGCTGAGGGCAGCTGCGTTCTGCAGAACAGTCGCTGGCTTGATACCTCGCGCCTGTGCATAGGCTTTGATTTCGTTCATGAGCTCTTCCATGAACGAGAAGATAGGTTTTTAATCCTATGCGGTCAACGGTTTTTAATCCGATTGCCGGCAGACGCTGCCCGTCGGACAATTATCCCATGCCAAACAAAGAGTTCGTAGACATCTTGGCCGATAGAATTGCGGCCGATCCAGAACTTACGGAAGCTGGTTTGGCCGTGAAGGCCGGGCTGGACAACAGCACCATTCGGCAGATGATCAAGCATCGGCGGAGCCCGCGGATCGACACGGCTATCAAGATATGTCGAGCCCTCGGTGAGACGGTTGAGAGCTTTCTGGCTCAGAGCCGGGACCCCGTAATGTCTGAAATACTCTTTCATCTTGAGCAGCTAACCGCGGAAGAGCGCCGTCTTCTGCTAAGCGCCGCACGAGGCCTTCGCGATCAGCGCCCTGAGGAAGGGAAGTGATTTCTCTGAGCATTTGCAAAATCATGAGCCTCGCGTCCACCTTCGCCACCCCCTCTGTTCTCACTTTGTTCACGTTAGGGAGGCGGGGGTGAGTCGGTCAAGATTGGGTGACTACTTCAGGTTGCATTCGCGCTCGGAATAGTGGAATTATGTCTTCAAGGACGGGACAGTCCGCCGAGGCCGGGCGCAATATTCCACCTTGAGGGACACCCAATGAAAAAAACGGTTATCTTCGCCTCGGCGTTGGCCGCCGCCCTTTCAGGCTGCCAGAAACTAGAAGATTATCGCCCCGTCACAGATCCTAGCGCAGCGGCTGCACCACGGTACGAAGCCGACTTGGCCCATTGCTACCAAATTGGGAAAGCTGCCGAGGCCGACTATCAAAAGCGCCAGCAGCAGCAGATGCTTGCCGGGCTGCTCGTGGGGGCGGTCGGCGGGGCTCTTATTGGCCGAGCCGTTGATCATAGCTACACGGGATATGGAGCGGCGTACGGCGCTGCCGCTGGCGCAACTTCAGGAGCGGCATCTGGTGGCGACCTCGCGCACGGCGGGCCGCGGCGAATCATTGACCGTTGCATGACCGAGCGCGGGCACCGTGTTCTCTCCGACTTGGGGCGGGGATGACCCCCTCACCATCGCGGTTCACCGACTAGTCGATGCACCTCCCGCATGGCGAGATGGCGCACTGGGGCAGTTCCGCCACAGGTGGAGTGAATATGCTCGGATAGATTGCGCGACTCAACCACTGATGCAATCGTCTTCTACGTTACCTTTCGTCGGACTGATCCGACGCAACATCATGAAAAGTGGAGAACTTGTATGCTTAAACGTTCCCTTCTTACCGCTTCTACAGCAGCACTGATTGCGGCAGGCCCCGCGTTTGCTGGCAACCTTCAAGAACCGATTGTCGAGCCGGTTATCGCGCAGCCCGTCCAAGTGCAGCCGATCTCTGACTGGACCGGCTTCTACCTCGGTGCCCAGGCCGGCTACGGCACCTCGGACATCGACAATTTCGACCTGGAACCCGATGGGGCTCTTGGCGGTGTCCACGTCGGTTACCTTTATGACCTCGGCCAGTGGGTTGTCGGCGGTGAGCTCGACTACGACTGGGCCGACATGAAGGACAGCTTTACTGACATCGAGTTTGGCAGCATCGATGCCAAGATCGACAATATCGCCCGCGCCAAGGCGCTGGTCGGTTATGACCTTGGCGATGGCCTGCTCTATGGTACCGTTGGTGCCTTCCGCGCCGAGACCAGCATATCCAACGGCATTGACTCCTTCGACGACACTGACAACGGCTGGCTGGCCGGCATCGGCTACAAGCACAAGTTCACCGAGAACTGGATCGGTGGTGTTGAAGCCCTCTACCACAGCGGCGTCGACTTCCTTGGCGTCGATGGTCTCGACACCGATATCACCACGATTACCGCGCGGATCTCCTACAAGTTCTGATCCGACGGACCCGCTCCAATCGAAAGACGTAAACTTGCCCCGCTTCGGCGGGGCTCTTCTTTTCCACCGTCTCCGTGGCATGCGTTTACAACGCTCAAAGCCGCTGCGGATAGTAACTAGTAATCGGAAATCATTGCCATGCCGGAACAGACCGAGGCCGAGGCACTACGGGCATTTGCCCTGGAGCTGCTGACCGACATACCGCCGAAGATGTTCGACCACCTGGGCGGCCGTGCCGTGCTCGCGGAGATCTACGAGGAGCAGGCCGAGATCGCGCACCCCGCCGTCGCCAGCGTGCTGCGCGCGGCGGCGGAGAAGGTCAGGGTTGAATTGTAATAAAATGGGTATTCGCCGCCTGCATCAAATCTTCGACTCACTCAATGTACGCTAGAAGATCCTAACCAGTCAGGACGCCCGACGTTATTTTATTATACCGTGCAAAACACAATTCATCTGGACTCACATAGAACAGCATGCCCTAATCTTAATTTGAGTCGAGTCGCAGAGGTATGTTATGCTATACACTGAAAAACAGATAAGAGAGCAAGCGCTGAAAGCGTTGTCAACAGCACCTGGAGGAAAGCTGACCACCACTCAACTTATCGAGACTCTTACTAAAATCATGAAGCCCCAAGGACGAGACGCCGAAATAATCGAGGGCCGCGGAGACACATTCTTCTCGCAGAAAGTAAGAAACCTAGTCTCCCATCGTGATGATGGCTGCGGCCTGCAAGCCTCTGGATTAGCTGAGTATAACGCTGATGATGAGGGCTGGACGATCACCGCCAAGGGTCGCGCAGCGGTGCGCGATAGTAACCCCTAGCCGCCATACTGTTTCTTGTACCCAGGAGCGAACCATTTAAGCTCGGTCGCTCCCATATGGTCCCTGTCCCAGACGAACCATGCATATGCGGTGGTGCCAGAGCCCTTTCTTTCGGCATTTCTTGGATAGAAAGTGATTCTTTCGCTAAAAACCCAGACTCTGCTAGGTGCAATTCGTGAGAATATGCCCCGATACCGCGCGCCTCCCTCCAAGAAGGCAAGTCTTAACAAAAGGGCAAATTTCTGATCTGCCTTATCGATACAAGAGGAAACAAAACCTTCTGCACTATGAAACGGGGGGTTAGTAACGATATTTTTCGCCTTCCGATCAGCGTTCAGGAAATCGACTCCCGACTCACCATATCCGCGGTCGTAAAGATCAGAACTCTCGACCGTCGACGCCTCTGCAAGCACTTTAGACATCGCTCCATCACCACAAGCACATTCCCATGTGACTCCTGTGAAGTCCTCATTGTCTATCAATGCATATGTTGCCCAAGCTGGCGTTGGATAAAAGTCAGGCCCATCTAGGTCTGCAATCCGCTTTGTCGTGGGCTGTGGCGCCAAGAGAAGATCACTGCGCATGTTATACCTCGGAGATTTACCGCTAGATGGTTGCGCGGGTTGATTGGGATTTTTAAACGATTCTACTGTCGTGGCATGAGATGACAAGCACCTTGAGAATCGGCATTATTTTCCGCCCAGATCGAGCCGCCACTCGCCGGATTTTGCGCGCGAAACCCACGCCTTAGACGGCCCGGCCGGCCGAGCCGTCACGTGCAGCCGGGCCAGTGGACTATCCCACTACCGCATGCGACAAGCTGCGCGCGAGCGGTGGCGACTTCTCCTTCTCCCCGCTGCCGCTCGCAGATCCTCACTCTCATCCGAAAGCTGTGGACTCGACTCAGCAAGATGTGCAGCATGGGCGTGGCGGTTTCCTGATTGCCGCCCGCTACGCTTCCTGGCGCGGGTTGCCCTGATCATCTGCACCTCCACAACGGCTCGATGATCGGGGCAACCTGCGGGAAGCTGGACCTCATATCTACACTCAGCCCGCCCTAACCGGCGGGCTTTTTATTTCCCCCAAGCGACTAGACAAGAATCATTCTGCCGGGCAGGGTGTCTGTGGGTGCCAACCGACAGATCATCTGATTGCCTTCAGCACCCAAGCTGGCCTGAGTGCCTTCATCCCCAATCCCCAATTGGTTCTCATCACTCAGACCGGTGGCGGGGGAGGCTTCGGCCTCCCCCAACCTCACCGCAAGCCCTGCCCTAACCGGCGGGCTTTTTCCTCGTCTGCGGCCAGGATCGCATCTCTTAGTGCGTTGAGCGCCTCGTCCAGCGTCTCCGCGTCACCGCTCGTGCCCGGGGGCACCTGTTTGAACCAGCCCCACACCTCACTGCGCGGCAGGTAGCGGGTCAACATGTACACCCGTCCGACCAGCTGTCCGTCGCGATAGACGCACCAGTCGTTCTCGACCTCGCCCGGGAATGATCGTCTGCGTGTCCACATGCGAGCACTATGGCGCATCGAGAACGATTCGAGAACACCCCGCGCGAGCCTGAGCAGCTGGAAGCGGCTCTGGATCACCTGTTCCGGCCGCTATGCTTCGCGGTCGAGAACCCCGGCGCCATCGCTCCGGCTGAGATGGACGACTGGCTTCGCATGGCAGCAGCCGAGCGCGACCGGCAAGGCGACTATGGCGCGGCGAGGATGCTGGACGCCTTGGCGGTGCAGGCGGACGACAACGACTGAGCCGGGCTGGCCCGGGCGGTGGCGGACGCGATCAGGCGGGGGGAGGGACTGTCGCCCTAGTTTGGCGGGCGAAGCAATTCCACAAAACTGACAGAATCCCCAAAATAGTTTTTATACGCAGCACGAAGCTGGGCGGGATTATCTGCTCGAACGTACACAGCGTTAATGCTATCCAAGGAAGATTCCGCCTCGTTCGCGGCCTCCAGTGCAACCAACGGATCCTTAAATACACTGATCTCCAATCTGAAACCGCTAGGGTCGCATTCATCGCGGACGATATTAAACACGTTGTGCCGTCCCAAGTGGTCACTGCCATCATGTGCCCTAAGCGCAGTGAGCCTGTTAACAATCGCCAATTCCGACTCAAGCTCTGCAAGCTCGGCCCGAAGCTGAGCAAGGCTTTTCTCCGGCCAGGCGCGGGTTAAGCCCTCATGCTGCCTTGCAATGATCTCGCTTGCTATCCTGAAAAATAGGCCGCGATCCCCCTCACCATGCCCGAACTTCGTGCGCTCCCGGTCCATGATGTCCGCCAGCTCTACCGCTGTTGCCCAGCTGTTTTGGGCGCGAGTGCGGTACTGTATTTCCACACGCAAATTTTGCCATGGCTGATTTGATGTATCGCCCCGACGGTGGCTCCGTGGCCTATGTGAATACACGTCGTGTATGCCACGATATCCGGTTCCTTTCGGATTCTCAATATAATCATATTTATCGGGCTCGTTGCGGAGCTGATGCTCAGCAAACCCAGCGTGCATTTGAGACCGGAAAGCGTTAAGATCATCTACGGAGGCAAAGATAAGCCTGCACCCCGCGAAATCATTCATCGCCGTAACGTCCTTAACGAGCGGCGTAACGCCATCTTCGCGCTTTCGCCTCAACTTATCAAAGACGGTATTCCTCCGCTTGAGCCTTTGCACGAAGTCTACAGGCCCCGAGAATGCGCCAATCCGCCTCCTAAGACTTGCCTGAAATGTGTTAAGTGCGAACCCATGTGCGCCCCGCCAGCGGTCGAGCAGCATAAGATCATCATCCGTTGCTTGCCCCTCCGCGACCGCCTCACCCGCACGTCGAATGGCGCTTTTGTTTTCTGGGGGCTTTGGGAAGGCCATGGGAATTCCTTTATGCATTGGCCACCACCCAACTGCCCCCACCGCGATTCGACAAGCCCTAACGCCCCGCTACCCCGCCCTCTCTGCGGGCTTTTACTGCGCTGCCACCTAGTGGCGGGGATCGATCCCGCAGCCCCCTTCGGGGTCGCGTCCCGGTGTCGGTAAGCCCGCGATCCATCGCGGTTCGCTAGGTGACAGCCCCCTCTCCATAGCACGGCGAATCGGGGAGGGGAAGCGGTCGGCAGGTTTTTAATCCTATTTTTATCTTGACGTAGGTTTATTATCCTATACCTTACTCCACATCCCCACGACAACCCCGGCCTGATCGCCGGGTGACGCTCTGGGGCAGAGAGTGGAGAGAGACATGTTTGAGATTACCCGCGCCCTGCGCTTCTACGCCGCCCGACCCCTGGCCTTCGCCGCCGATCTGATCGGCACCGCGGCCCTGTTCGCAACGCTCTGGGGCGGCCTGCTGGCCGCGGCGGTGCTGTCATGATGCCCGACGATTTCGAGCGCGCCCGCTGGATGGAGGACTACAACGGCGAGCTCGGCGCGGTGGTGCTGGTGCTGATCCTCGGCGCTGCCCTCGGCGGCGCGGCGCTGGTCGGTTTGCTGTGGA
Source organism: Pontibaca methylaminivorans (assembly GCF_900156525.1). Lineage (NCBI taxonomy): Bacteria > Pseudomonadati > Pseudomonadota > Alphaproteobacteria > Rhodobacterales > Roseobacteraceae > Pontibaca > Pontibaca methylaminivorans. The sequence continues at coordinate 192,977 of NZ_FTPS01000001.1, read as the reverse complement.
TCGTCGCGGGGGTGCTGTCATGACCCTGCGCGGCACAAACCTCGGCACCCCGTCAACCCGCAGATACCTCGAACTGATGGCCCGCGCAGACGCGGCAATCGGTGACATGAGCGACTGCTACGAACTCGCGTTCGGCGTCCCGCTGCACCGCGCGACCGACGAGGACTGCGAGCGCCTCACCGCTGTCTGCGAAGCCCTCGAGGCCGGGGCTCGGGCTGCCCGCGCCATGGAGGCCGGCGAGCCCCGGATCCATCCCCGCGACCCCGAAAACCTCGACCCCTACGGCGCCGGAAACGGCCCGCTCGAGCACTGGAGCGCAGCATGACCCGCAACGAACTGATCTTCTCGCTGATCGCGGTCAACGCCGTCGGCATCCCTGCTCTCGCCGGCGTCATCGCCGCCCAATGGGCCATGGCCTGCTACGCCCCGATGTGGCTCGCCGGAACGACGATGTTCCTGGCCGGCGCCACGGCAGCCGTCTGCGCGATCGTCGCCACCAACCGCATTTATGACAGGAGGGCCTGACATGCGCGGCACAGCAACATTCGCCGGCGGAGAAATCCACGTCGAGTTCGAGACCGGCCTCACTCGGGTCGACTACGGCGTTCCGCGCTCACCCGTCTGGTTCGAGCCGGACAGTGACGGCCCGAGCATCGCAAGCCTGACCATCCTCGGTGAGGCCTACGACCCGTCTGACCTGCCCCCTCGCCTGCGCCGCGCAATCCTCGCGCTGGCCGATGAGGTCGAGGAATGGGCGACGCTGGAGGATGCGGCGTGAGCAGCGAAACCGGAAAGCGTGAAGGTATGAGCGTCCACCAGAACATTTACTGCGCCTTAGCGGCCGCGCAGATGGAGTTCGGGACCGTCGCAAAGGGATCCGTGAACCCAGCATTCAAGAGCCGCTACGCCGATCTCGCCGATGTAGCTGCGGTGGTGATCCCTGTGCTTGCTCGCCATGGCGTTGCCGTCCTGCACTATATGGCCGGGGACAACGTGGATCGGATGCGCACGGAGTTCGTCCACGGCGCCAGCGAAACGCGAGTGCATTGCGATGTGCCGCTATTGGTGGACCGGAAAAACATGCAGGGCATGAAATCCGCCACCACCTATGCCAAGCGCATCGGGCTTGAGAGCCTGTCCGGCGTAGCTCCCGAGGACGATGACGGAAACGAGGCCGCAAAGGCACCGCCCGTGAGGCAGGCCCGCCCGCAGGCTGATCGGCAGCAGGGCCCCGTCGATGTCGATGTCGCCCGCGACAGTCTGGCCAAGGCCGACACGTTGGACCGTCTGCAAGCGATCTGGGAGGCGCTCCCCGGCAACGTGAGGGCCTGTATCTCTGTGACCAACGCCAAGGATGCACGCAAGGCCGCACTGTCGGGCTCCGTCCTTGCTGACGACGAAATTCCATATTGAGAGGCCGACCATGGACGACATGAACCCTCGCGCCGTGATCGGCGGAAACACCCCGCCCGATCTCATCGACGAAATCTGCGCGGCCCATGAGGCCGTGAGGATAGAGGCGGAGCACTGGCTGGATGGCGCCGCGACAGTCGATGACGAGCCGACCATGCAGGCAGTGGATCGCATCCGTAAAGATGCCCGCGAATGGCGTCTCGACCTGGAGCGCGGCCAGAAGTCCGCCACCGCACCGCTCTATGACGCATACAAGGCGGAGGGCGCTCGCTGGAAGCCGACGATTGACGACGCCAAACGCATCGAAGCGGGTCTTGTCGCTGTGGTGGATGGCTACAAGCGCAAGCTGGCCGCGAAGAAGGAGGCTGAGCGCCGGGCTGCATGGGAAGCCGCAGAGGCCGCGAGGCGCGAGGCCGAGGAAGCCGCACGACTAGCCGCAGCGGATGACCTTGAGGCACAGCGAGAGGCCGCAGCCAAAGCGCAGGCCGTTATCGACGCCGAGAAAGCAGCGCAGGCCGCCCAGCGTGACACCGTGAAGGGCATGCGGACCGTCACGCGCTACGAGATCGAGGACCACCGCGCCGCGCTGCACGATATTGCGGCGAGCGACCGGGACGCGGTGACCGCCTTCATCGAGGACTACGTGCGACGGAATTTCAAGGCGCGCGCCATCAAGGGCGTCCGCGTCTGGACAGAGCGCGAGGCATTCTGATGGCTGACCTGGGTGACCCATTTGTCATCGAGCGTTTCCTGTCTCTCTGCCCAGTGCGGGATAGCAAAGACTCCTGCTGGGAATGGGCAGGGATGGTCAACACCAATGGTTATGGTCGATTTTCCTTCAACGACCGCCACGAGCTGTCACACAGGATTTCGTTCCAAATGTTCATTGGCGACATTCCAGACGGGTATGTCGTTTGCCACTCTTGCGACAACAGGCTTTGCGTGAACCCGCGCCACCTTTGGATCGGGACGCAATCCGACAACCTCAAAGATGCCGTTGCGAAAGGCAGGATGTTCCGTCCGGACACCACGGGTGAGCGGAATGGAAATAAAAAGCTCAATTGGGGAAAGGTCGAGGCAATAAGAGAAATGCATTCGCGCGGGGTCAAAAAACACCTGATTGCGCAAGCCTTCCAAGTTTCGCCGTCCACCATCGGCGAGGTTGTCAACTATAAGATATGGAGAAATCCAGCATGAAACAGATCACCATCACGGGCAGGCTGGGTAAGGATGCCGTCCTGCGCACCACGCAACAGGGCGACAAGGTGGCGGGGTTCTCGGTCGCCGTCGATGACGGCCGGGGGCAAGACAAGCGCACCGTCTGGTTCGAGGTCTCTCTGTGGGGCCGTCGCGGCGAGGCGCTGGCGCAATACCTGACCAAAGGCACTGCGGTTGCAGTCTCTGGCGACCTGTCCACCCGAGAGCATAATGGCCGCACTTATCTGACCGTGCGCGCCGATCAGGTGACGCTGCTAGGTGGCGGCAATCGCGACCAGTCCAGCGCCCGCGACCGCATGAGCGATGCAAACCGCGCTGGCTACGACGCGCAAGCGCCGGGCGGCGGGCCGGACTTCCAGGATGACATTCCCTTTGCCGCCGAGTGGCGAGTCTGATGGCGCAGACGGTGATTATACGCGGCGATGTGCAGCGCCGACTGGCAAAGGCCATCATTGATGCCGCGCCCATCGACGCGGTGGTGACGGTCAAGGAAGGCACACGGACGCTGGACCAGAATGCGCTGATGTGGGCGCTGCTGTCCGACATCGCCCGCGCCAAGCCCGAAGGGCGGCACATGTCGCCCGAGCTTTGGAAAGCTGCGTTCATGTCGGCGCTGGGGCACGAAATCATCTGGCAGCCCGGCATCGAGGGCTCGCCACCGTTCCCGGCAGGCTTTCGCACGTCGCGGCTGTCCAAGGCGCGAATGGCGGACCTGATTACCTTCATCCAGGCCTACGGCGACCGCCACGGCGTGCGCTGGTCTGACGAGGCGAGGGCGGCATGACCTTTGCCCGCGCCCCTCTCGGCCTCAAGCCGCCCCGCCCCGAGCCCAGACCGGACTATCTGGCCGCGGTTCGGTCCCTACCCTGCTGCATATGCGCCGGATGGGGAATGCAGCAAGCGACGCCGACCGCTGCTCATCACGTGATCTGCGGCCGCTACGGGCAGCGCAAGACGCCGGACACATCCGCCATCCCGCTTTGCGAGGGGCATCATCAAGGCCAGTGGGACACGACAAAACTGGCAATCCACCGAGACCGGTCGGCGTGGGTCGAAGCGTATGGACCTGACACCGACTTTGTAGCCGCCACGCAGGACGCGCTGGCGCATATTCTGGAGCGCACCCCATGAGACACATCACCCCTGCCCTGCTTACCGCTGGCCGCGGGGTGATTACCGCATCCGGCACCCCCTGATGCCGGTGGCGGGCGCGTGTTTCCTCCCCTCTCCCCGCGCCCGCCTCATCTGCCTATCCGCGCGGCGTCCTATCCGCCAACCGCGCGGCACTTGCGGCGGGGCCGTCCCACACAAAGCCCCGCCGCCCTTTCGGCCCGACGTCCGGCGCAATGACGTGCCGGATGGCTGGGGGCAGCAACCGATCATTCCGCTGCCCCCGGTCTGTCCCCGGACCGCTCCGGCATGAGGCGCTGCGCCTTATCCCCGAGCGATCCTGCTCGACGCGACCCCGGCGATCAGGGGCGAACGTGAAAGGTGATCTGTGGGGACAGCCCGGCATGGGCCGGACCCGCTACCAGACCGCCCCGAGGCAGACATAGCCCGTCAGAGCCTCGGGGCACCCAAATCGTGAAAGGAGTGAGCATGAGCCGAACCAGATACGTCGTCACTGTCAGATACGAAATGGAACGCGAAATCAACGTGTGGGCGCGTGACGAGCAGGAGGCCGAGGAAAACGCAATCGAGATTGTCGAGAACTGGAATGGCGTGCTGATGGCCGAAGCCAAAAGCGTGGCGGAGGAGTGAGCAATGCGTAAGCTCCCGCTCACCCCCGCCGCCCTCGCGCTGCTCGCTGCACCTGCTGTTGCCGCCAGTCTGGATGCCCTGCCCCCGCAGCCGGTGGTGCTGCCGCCGATGCAGGTGACGGCACCCTACAGTTGGACCGGCCCCTATGCCGGCATCAGCGCCGGCACCACGCGGACCAGGCACACACGCGAGGCGCACCCCTATACCAAATACGACCTGATCGAGGACGTGCATGCGAATGGCTGCGGCGATGACCCGTGGCGGCTCTATGAGGTCGATTACGGCGGCGGCAACATCTCCACCATGGGGTGCAGCTATATCCTCGGGATCGACAACTCCGAGGATTACCGGGCGTTCCCGGTTGTCGGAGAGGGTGCGGCCGGCAGCGAGACCGCGCGCAGCTCGCACGCGACACGGGGCCTGTTCGCCGGATACCGGCACCAGTTCGGCACCGGCGTCGTGCTGGGCGCGGAGGCCGCGTGGCACCGGGCCGAAACCGACCAGATCGAGGCCAAGGCGCAAGCCGGCTGGGCGCTCGGTCGCGTGCTGCCGTTCGCCACCGCCGGCTGGGAGTTCGAGAGCGGCGAGGCGCTCTATGGCGTCGGGATCGACTACGGCCTGACCAACCGCTGGATCGTCGGCACCGAATACGCCCGGTTCGGGGACAGCGACCGCCTGACGGCGCGCATCGCGGTGCGTTTCTGATGTCCGCCAAACCCAAAGCCCCGGCCCGCAGCGCCGCCCGCAGGCCGCTCTTTGTCGAGTGCGACGACTGCGGCCACGCATGGGTCGCCGCATTCCTGCCGCTCGCGATGGCCGACCTCGCGCGCATCCTTGACGGGGTGCGCTGCGCTCACTGCGAGGGCCGGAAGATCAGTGCCCTGCCAACCGAAAAGGAGATCGACCAATGAGCATCTGGGAAACACAGCCGAAATACCCCGGCCGGGACGGCGACACCGCGCAGTTTGCGGTTTTTGCAAACGGCTCGGACAGCCGCATCTGCATCCGCGCGGTCGATACGGTCGCGGATGAGCGCGCGGTGATCACCATGACGGCGGATCGGGCGGCGGCATTCGCGCGCGACCTGCTCGACGCGGCCATGTCGCTGCAGGAGGAACAGGCCGATGACTGACCCAATCCAGAAAAAATACCGCGACGGCATGAACCGCCTCGCGCGTCAGGTGGACGAGGCCCTGAACGGCCAGCGTAAAGCCGGGCGCGAGCGCAAGATCGGCTTTGTCCTGCTCGTTGCCGAGTTCGGCAAGATCGAAGACGGCCGCGTCAACTACATCAGCAACGGTGAGCGCGAGGACATGATTGCCATGCTGCGCGAATACCTTGCGCGGGTCGAGGGGCGCTATCACGAGCCGACCGATGCCGGGAGAGTGCAATGACTGACCGCATCGACACCGCGAAAGAGCGGGGAAAGCTGGCTGCACTGGAGGGGCACACGCCGGGGCCGTGGCAGGTCCGCGATTGTGACAGCGTGGGGCATCGCTGCACGAATTATTATCAGGAGATATGGAGCGAGAACTTCGATGTGCTGGTCACCACCGAAGTGACGCGCGCTCACGGCGACGGGGGACGTGAAAATATACGGCTGATCGCCGGCGCTCCTGACCTGAAAGCCACGCTAGCGGCTGCGTTGGACGCCCTCAACGCCGCGCGAATGGAGATCGAGCGGCTTCGAGTGCTGCTCGCACGAAATCTCGTTTTCGACACGGGAAGCGCTGAGGACGGATTGGACGCTCTGGGCGGGTGGGACGAGATCTATAAGCTGCTCGATGTCCGCGCCGCACTCAACCCGGAGGCCAACCATGACTGACCGGGGTGATCTGGTGGCACGACTGCGGGGTGTGCCGCTTTATGAGGGGCACGGCGAGGAAAGCAGCCTGCCCGAGGCGGCCGCCGACCAGATCGAGCGCGACGGACGGGAGATCGAGAGGCTGCGGGAGGCGCTGAAAGAATGCGAGTTGGAGATAGACGGCTACATTCGGCAGGAATACCCGTTTGATCATCCTGTTCAGGAAAGGCTCCGCAAGCGAGACTTCGCTGCCAATCCCGCCCGCGCCGCGCTCAACCCGGAGGGCGGGGCGTGAGAAACGCCAACCGCCCTTGGTGCGCAAAAGCCCGGTATCCCGGCCTCGATCCATTCCTCGGCGGAACCGTGGTCATGCCAGCCGACGCGGCGTCCCACGAGGTCGAGACGGCACTGATCGAACATTTTCGCAGATTTCTGCCAGACGGGTTTGAAATCATCGAGCCCGTCTGCGGAGCCCTGTTTTTTACGGAGGGCGAGGCGTGAGTAATCGCATCATCGCAGCACTGCTGGCTCCCTTCGCCTGGTATCTCGTCGCCGGATTTGTCGCGGCGGACCTTAACGCATTGAATTGGGGTTTGGATGGCCGCGCGTTTTACGTCCTCGTGACGCTCGTCATAGTTGCGGTCATTCTCACGGCCCCAGCGCGGAGGGATTGAGGCCGTGACCGCCCTCCGCGTGCTTGTCGCCTGTGAGACCAGTGGCATCGCCCGGCGCGCATTCGCGGCGCTGGGACACGATGTCTGGTCCTGCGACCTCGACCCGGCCGAGGACGGCAGCAACCGCCACATCATCTGCGACGTGCGTGACGGCATCCTGCTCGAGGGATGGGACCTGCTGGCAGTGATGCACCCGCCGTGCACCCGCCTCTGCAGGTCAGGCAGGCGCTGGATGAGCGGCCCCGGAGAATGGACGCCGCCCAAGCAACTGCCCAAGGGGCGCACCTGGGACTGCATGCGCGCCGAATTTGAGCTCGGCGTGTCCGTGTTCACGACCTGCTGGGAGGCGCCGATCGAGCGCGTCGCGATCGAGAACCCGGAAATGAACGACCTCGCCCGCGACCGCATGCCGACCGACCTGCCCGCGCCGCACATGGTGCAGCCGTTCTGGTTCGGCGAGCCGGCATACAAAAACACCGGCTGGTATCTGCGCGGATTGCCGCAGCTGGTCGAGACCAACCGCCTGCCCGAGCCCGAGCGCGGATCGGAGGAGTGGAAACGCTGGAACGCAGTCCACCGCATGCCACCGGGCCCCGACCGGGCACGCCTGCGCAGCCGGTCGTTCCCCGGGATGATGGCGGCCGCGGCCGAGCAATGGTCGCGCCATGCGGCCGACCAGATCAGGAGGGTGGCGTGAGACAGAACCGCAGCAGCGCGCCCGGCCGAAAGCGGCTCGAGCGGGCGGAGGATTATCAGATGGAGGACATAAAAACATGAGAAAGACTATCTCAATACCAATATCGCCGGAACTGGCTGCGGAACTAGAAAGCGCTCGCGGTGAGTTTGTCCAGAAGTTCGGGCGGGAACCGACTGGCGAAGACCCGATCTTCTTTGACCCGGATTGCGACACACCAGTTGCCATGTCGGAGGAAAAAGTGACCGCTATGATAGTGGAGGCGGCTCGTGAGGCAGGGATCCGCGAAGAGCTGATCTATGCGTTCGAAAAATCCGGATACATCGTCACGAAGGAAAATCAGCACCTCATACCGCCTGAGGGTTTGTTCGCACACAACGCTGCAATCGATGAGTATCGACGAAAGCACGATCGGGGGAAGCGGACATGACTAGGCTGTTCGCAATTGACGAGGGGGCATTCGAGGCAATGATTGAGCGGATGGATCGCATCGAGCGGCGCCTTGAAGCGCTCAAGCCGGAGTCGGAATGGGTTTCGATCCTGGAATATGCCGAAGCAAAGGGGGTTATGCCCCGCACCGTGCGCAACTGGATCGCGCAGGGGCGGCTGGAAGCCCGCGGCTCCGGCATGGCAAGAGAGGTGCGGCGCTAATCGAGGCGCCGCGCCAAATCCTCGGCTGGGGTGCGGTAATAAACCTGCAACATGCGCAAATCGCGATGCCCGACCATTCGGGCCAGTTCGAGGATGTCGAGCTTCTTTGACAGGGCAGTGATAGCGGCCGCCCGGCTGTCATGAAAATTCAGACCATCCGCCTGTGCGCGGTCGCGCACCTTGCGCCAGAGCACGTCCAGCTGGCGCGACGTAAGACCGAACACCGGATCCGCCTCGGGCAGCGCCTCGATCAGCCGGACGGCCTCGGAGGACAGGGGCACTTCGCGCGGATGCCCGTTCTTCGTGTGGATCAGCCGGACAACACGGCGCTTCAAGTCAACTCGATCCCATGTCAGACCGCATATCTCACCAGCGCGCATGGCGGTTTCCATGGCGAAAAGGAAGGCGTGGAAGGCCCGAGCTATCGCGTTGGTCAAATCCTCGCCTGCGGCATGCGCCAGCCGCTCGAGCTCGTCCTCAGTCGGCAGGCGGTCGCGCGGCGGCGCCTTGGGCGGTGCCTTTACATCTGACACCGGGTTTTTCTCGATCAGGCCCCATTCCCGGCGTGCGGTATTCAGCACCGACGACATGAGCTGCATCTCGCGCGTGACGCTGGCCGGCTTCACCTGCTTGAGCCGCCGATCGCGCCAGTCGGCAATGTCGGCCGGTTTCAATTCCGAAATGGCGATCCCACCGATCTTGTCGCGAGACAGGGCTTCGAGGCGGATCATCTCCCACCGCGCACCACGCTTGATCGGTGAAACCTCGCGCGCATATCTGTCCATGACCTCGCGAAACGGCATGGCCGCTTGCACGTCCTCGGCATTCAGGATCAGGTATTCCTGACGGGCAGCCCAATCCTTGGCCTCCTGCTGAGTCGGGAATACCTTGGTTCTGCGGATGCCCCTGCGCGAGACCATCGCTCGCCATCCCTTCCCCTGCCGCTTGACCGACGCCATCGTGTGTAACCCCTGTGCGATTTATGTGCGATCAGGTTACCCAAATGTGTAATAAAGGCCACCTTTCGGCGGAAAGGCTTATGCATGTAGCGCACAAAACCCCTTCAAAATATGGCGTTTTCTGGAAATTGAGGGAAAGAAGTGGTGCGGTCGAGAAGAATCGAACTTCCACGGGTGTTACCCCACAGCGACCTCAACGCTGCGCGTCTACCAGTTCCGCCACGACCGCACTTGCCGGAGGCGTGATGACGCGGGCTATAACCCAGCCGGCCGGGCTTGTGAAGGGCAAAACGCCACTTTGATGCGCCCCCTTTCCGCGTCGCTTCGCCGGCGCTATGAGAGCTTCATGGTGGAGTGGATCACGAGCCCCGGCCTGACCGGTTACGATGCGGCGCTGGCCTTCATGGAGGCGCGCGTCGGCACCATCGCGGCGGGCGAGGCGCCCGAATGCATCTGGCTGCTTGAACATCCGCCGCTCTATACCGCCGGGACCAGCGCGAAGGCGGCCGACCTGATCGCGCCCGCGCGCTTTCCCGTGCATCAGGCGCGGCGCGGCGGGCAATATACCTATCACGGCCCCGGCCAGCGGGTCGTCTATGTCATGCTCGACCTCAACCGGCGCGGGCGCGATGTGCGGGGCTTCGTGGCCGCACTCGAATCCTGGGTGATCGCGGCGCTGGCCGAATTCAACGTGACCGGCCATATCCGTGCCGGCCGGGTCGGGGTCTGGGTCGAGCGCCCGGATCGTGCGCCGCGCGCCGACGGGCAGCCGGCCGAGGACAAGATCGCCGCGATCGGGATCCGCCTGCGCCGCTGGATCAGCTTTCACGGCATCGCCATCAATGTCGAACCCGACCTCGAACATTTCAGCGGCATCGTTCCCTGCGGCATCAGCGACCACGGGGTGACCTCGCTCGTCGATCTCGGCCTGCCGGTGACGATGACCGACCTTGATCTTGCGCTGAAGCGCAGCTTCGAGCGGGCCTTTCCCGACTGACACAGGGTGCGGCAGAGGCGAAGCGTCAGGCGGCCTCGGCCTGCTGACGGTTCCAGAGTTCGGCATAATGCCCGGCGCGGGCGAGCAGCGCCTCATGGGTGCCCCGCTCGACAATGCGGCCATGGTCCAGCACCACGATTTCATCGGCGTCGGCGATGGTGGACAGGCGATGCGCGATGGTGATGGTGCTGCGCCCCCTGCCCGCCTCGGCCAGCGCGCGGCGGATGCCGGATTCGGTGCCGCTGTCGAGCGCGCTCGTGGCCTCGTCGAACAGCAGGATCGGCGGATCCTTGAGCAGGGTGCGGGCGATGCCGACGCGCTGTTTCTCGCCGCCTGAAAGCTTCAGCCCGCGTTCACCGACCATGGTGTCATAGCCCGCCGGCAGGGTTTGGATGAAATCATGGATGCGGGCGGCACGCGCCACGGCTTCGATCTCGGCCCGGGTCGCATCCTCGCGCCCATAGGCGATGTTGTAGCCGATGGTATCGTTGAACAGCACCGTGTCCTGCGGCACGATGCCGATCGCTGCGCGCAGGCTGGTCAGGGTCACGTCGCGGATATCCTGCCCGTCGATCAGGACCGCGCCCTGCGTCACGTCGTAGAACCGGAACAGCAGCCGCCCGATGGTGGATTTGCCCGAGCCGCTTGCCCCGACGATGGCGAGGCTGCCGCCCGGCGGAACCGCAAGCGTGATGCCGCGCAGGATCTCGCGGGGCGCCTCATAGGAAAAATGCACGTCGCGGAATTCGATCCCCGCCCCTTTGACCTGCAGCGGCTGCGCGTCCCAGCGCTCCGAGACCGCCGGCATTTCCTCGAGCAGGTCGAACATCTGCCCCATGTCCACAAGGCTCTGGCGGATTTCGCGATACACCGTGCCAAGCAGGCCGAGCGGCACGGTGATCTGGAGCATATAGGCATTCACCATGACGAAATCGCCGACCGTGAGCACCCCGGCCTCGACCCCGCTTGCGGCCAGGATCATCACCCCGATCAGCCCCGCGGTGATCAGGAAGGTCTGGCCGGTGTTCAGAAAAGCGAGCGAGCTTGCCGTGCGCACCGCCGCGCGCTCATAGCCCTCCATGGCGCTGTCGTAGCGCGCGACTTCGCGGCCTTCGGCGCCGAAATACTTGACGGTTTCGTAATTCAGCAGGCTGTCGATGGCCTTCTGGTTCGCATCCGTGTCCTGCCGGTTCATCTCGTGGCGCAGGCGCACGCGCCATTCGGTCACCCGGAAGGTGAACCAGACGTAAAGGGCGATGGTGACGGCGACGATGGCCAGGTAACGCCAGTCGAACACCACGGCGAGGATCACCGCCACAAAGCCGAGCTCCAGAATCATGGGCACGATGCTGAACAGCAGGAACCGCAGCAGGAAATCGACCCCCTTCACCCCGCGTTCGATGATCCGCGACAGCCCGCCGGTCTTGCGCCCGAGGTGATAGGCCAGCGAAAGGCGGTGGATGTGCGAAAACGTCTCGAGCGCGATCTGCCGCAGCGCGCGCTGCCCGACCGGCGCAAACACCGCATCGCGCAACTGCTGGAACGCCACGTTCAGAAGCCGCGCGCCCCCATAGGCGACCGTGAGCCCGATCGCGCCGAGCGCCAGCATCGGCACGCCCTCCTGCGCGAGCGCATCGACCGCGCCCTTGTAAAGCACAGGCGTCCCCACGGCGACGAGTTTCGCCGCGACAAGCATCACAAGCGCCAAGACCACGCGGCGCCGGATCCAGCCCTGTCCGCGCGGCCAGAGCCACGGCGCGACCCGGCGGATCGTGCGCAGGCCGGAGCGGCGCTCGCCTTCTGATCGGGGCATCGGTTCGTCTTTCGTCAGCAGGAGCCGGGTCGCGGGTGCGGCAGCCCGTTCGGGCAGAACTTGCCCGCAGCCGCGCCCGAGTGCAACCGCGGTGCAGGGCTCATTCGGGCAGGGTGAACACCTGCCCCGGATAGATCAGGTCGGGATTGCGGATCGCGGCGCGGTTGGCCTCGAACACGCGGACATAAAGCAGCCCTTCGCCATAGCGTTCGCGCGAGATCGCCCAGAGCGTATCGCCGGGCTGCACCGTGACCGGCCCCGCCCTTGCCGGATCGGGCAGCGCACGTTCAAGCGCCTCGGCGCTTTCGCGGCGGAACGGGGTTTCAAGCCGGCCCACCACGTCGCCCCCGGCCGAAAGCTCGTCGAGCCGCAGCCGATAGTCGCCGGGCGGCACATCGGCCAACAGCGCCTGCCAGCCTCCGTTCTCGCCGCTCGAATCGCCTATGAGGCGATCATCCAGATAGATCCGCACATGCCCCCCGGGCCGCGCCCGGCCCTGCAGGCGCACCGCCCCGTCGGCGCCATAGGTGATGGTGTCGAGCGTGATCCCCTCGGTGGCCGCCGCCTGCCCCGTTGCGCCGCCGCGCCCGAGCAGCTCGACCCCTGCCGCGTCCGAACGCAGCAGGGCGATGTCAGCGGCGCCCTCGCCCGCCGCATCGTCTTCGGTCAGGGTTTCGGTCCCGTCCCCTCCCGACCCGGCCTCCGCGGGATCCGGGCTCGCACCGGGTGCAATTGGAGCGAGGATAATATCCTCGTCCGACACCACCTGCTGCCCGTCGCTTTCGGCGCTCAGGCTCAGCACGCGGGGGGCCTGATCGGGGGGCAGATCCACCATGGCGACGAAATGACCGCCCGCGTCCGCCTCGATCTCGGTCTGCGCCACGCCGTCAAGGAGGACCGTCACCCGGGCACCGGGCGCGGCATGGCCGGCGATCACTGCGCCGCCGTCGGGATCGACTCGCACCACATCGAAGGCAGGGGTCGAAAAAACCGCCCCCGCGCCGTGATCGTCGGGCATCGGTTCGGAAAGATCGGGCACGGCATCGGGAAGGCTCGCGCTCTGCGCCGGCGGCGACCCGGTCCCGCGCTGCCAGTGCACGAGGCCGGCAACCAGAAGGGCGGCAAGGACAAGGATCGCCGTGGCGCCCCACACAAGGGCGCTGCGTCCCGCCTGCGCGCCGCGTTCCACCATTGCCGCCCTCCGTTTCTGTGGGCTCCGGCGATGGCCGCTGCCGGAGCCGGACCACCGCCCCCACGATGGCAAGCGCCCCGGCCCCGGTCAAGCCGCAGCCCGGCCCTGAAGGGGGCGCAAACGTCCCCGCGCGGGGAATCCACATGAAAAACGCCCCGCCATTTGCGGCGGGGCGTGAATTTTCGGCATCATCCCGGTGCCGGGACGGCGGGCGCGGATATCAGGCGTTGGCCAGCCGCTCCGCCACGTTTTCCCAGTTCACCAGCCGGTCTAGGAAGTTGCTCAGGTAATCGGGGCGCGCGTTGCGGTAGTCGATATAATAGGAATGCTCCCACACATCGCAGCCCAGAAGCGCGGTCTGTCCGAAGCAGAGCGGGTTCACGCCGTTTTCGGTGCTGGTCACCTTGAGCGTTCCGTCGGTATCCACGACAAGCCAGGCCCAGCCCGATCCGAACTGCGCGCCGCCGGCGGCCTTGAACTTGTCCTTGAATTCATCGACCGAGCCGAAGGCATCCTTGATGCGGCTTTCCAGCTCGCCCGGCATCTTGCTGTCGTCGGGAGACATCATCTCCCAGAACTGGTTGTGGTTCCAGAGCTGGCTGATGTTGTTGAAGATTCCGTTCTGGGCCACCGCGTTCTTGTCATAGGTGCCCTTGATGATCTCTTCGAGCGACTTGCCGTCCCACTCGGTGCCGGCAATCGCCTTGTTGCCGTTGGTCACATAGGCGTTGTGGTGCTTGTCGTGGTGATATTCGAGCGTTTCCTTCGACATCCCGCGCGACGCCAGCGCATCATGGGGATAGGGTAGATCAGGAAGTTCAAAAGCCATTACAGGGCCTCCCTTTGTCAGCAAGTTGTTGAAACCATACCTGCTAGATGTCCCGCTCGGGCCGGTTGGTCAAGGCCGCCGGCAGGTCGGGGCTGCCGCTTCCCGGGGTCGAGGCGGCATTTCACGCCCTGCGAATCCGGGCCGCGGCGGCGCCCGTGACAGGCCCGGAGCGGCTGGTGCCGCGCCCTGGGGCGCGACACCGCCGGTTGCCGGAAACGCCGGTTTTACTCCAGCGGCGCGGTGTCCTGATCGTTGTCGGGAAGCGTGTCGTTGTCACCCGGGGCGGGCTCGATCCCGGTATCGGGCTCGGTCAGTCCGTCATCGGTTCCCATACCGTCGTCGGCCGGAGCCTCGACCGCGGGCTCGTCGCCCGTCACGCCGTCCACCGGGGCCTCGCCGCTCGAGCCGAAGATGAAGAATATCACCACCAGCACGACGACGATGGCACCGATTATCCACCATATGACATTGGAATTTCTCTGGTTTGCCATGGTCTGTCCTCCATTTTGGATATCTTATCGTGCCAGCGCATGGCTGGCGCGCAAGGGTTGTTCTTGTCGCGAGCAAACTTTGAGCAAGACGCCGCTGACCGTTCTGAAGCCATTGACAAACCACCTCTCTGCCAAGTTGTTCCGCAAGCGCCGCATCCACCCGCCCCCTCATGCCTGCGCGGCCCGCCGCGGCACCCGGCCAAAGCCCGCCGGCGGGGGCGCGGCGAATTGCCCCGGCGGGGGCGGCGGCATCACGGCATTGTCTCTTTTTTCTGTCGCCGCCAGCGGCTAGAGGGAGGCAACGAGCAGGAGCAGCCATGATTTTCTGGATTCTCACGGCGGCAATCGCATTGGTCACCGCGCTCACCCTGGCGGCGGTCCTGGTGCGCCGCCACGGCGACACCACCCCGACCGCCGCCTATGACATGCGCGTCTACCGCGACCAGCTGAAAGGGGTCGAGCGCGACCTTGCCCGGGGGGTGATTGCGCCCGAAGATGCCGAACGCATCCGCGTCGAGGTGTCGCGCCGCCTGCTCGCGGCCGATGCCCGCGCCCATGACACCGGCCGGGAGGTGACGGCGGCGCGCCCGCTCACCTATGCCGTCGCGGGACTGGTCGGCATCGCGCTGATCGGGGGGAGCCTGCTGCTTTATGGCGAACTCGGCTCGCCGGGCTATGGCGACCTGTCGCGCAAGCAGCGCATCGCGATGGCCGAGACCGCGCGCGAAACCCGCCCCTCGCAACAGGAGGCCGAGGCCGAGGTGGCGAAGCTGCCCTCGGATCCCGACATGCTGCCGCCCTCTGCCCCGGAGGGCTATATGGATCTGGTCGAAAAGCTGCGCGAGGCGGTCGCGAGCCGCCCCGACGACCTGCGGGGGCAGATGCTGCTTGCGCGCAACGAGGCGGCGCTCGGCAACATGGCGGCTGCGCGCAAGGCGCAGGAACAGGTGCTGCGGCTCAAGGGCGACGAGGCCACGCAGCAGGACCGGCTGGATTACGCCGGCATCCTGATCCAGTCGGCGCGCGGTTACGTCTCGCCCGAGGCCGAGGCGGTGCTCGCGCAGGTGCTCGAGGAGAACGAGGCCAATCCCATGGCGCGCTATTACTGGGGGCTCATGCTGACCCAGACCGGGCGGCCCGACATCGCCTTCCGCATCTGGAACGACCTGCTGCGCGAGGGGCCCCGTGACGCGCCCTGGATCAGCCCCATCCGCGACCAGATCGAAGAGGTCGCGCTGCGGGCGGGCGCCAATTTCTCGCCACCCCCGGAAACCGCCGCGCCCGGCCCCTCTGCCGCGGATATCGAGGCGGCCGGCGAACTCGCCCCCGAGGATCAGCAGGCGATGGTGCGCTCCATGGTCGAGGGGCTGGCCGAACGGCTTGCCGATCAGGGCGGCTCGGCGCAGGAATGGGCCCGGCTGATCGGTGCGCTTTCGGTGCTGGGCGAGAGCGGGCGCGCCGGCCAGGCGCTTGCGGATGCGCGCGCGGCCCTTGCCGATGACGAGGCCGGACTGGCCGAGGTCGAGGCCGCCGCCCGTGCCGCGGGGCTTGCGGAACCGGCCCCGTGATCTGCGAGCGGTTCGAGGATTTCGCCGCTACGCTGCCCGGGGGCCGGGCACTCATGGGGCTCGATCTTGGCAGCAAGACCATCGGCGTTGCCGTCTCCGACCGGCTGCTGAGCAGCGCGACCCCGCTCGAAACCATCCGCCGCCGCAGATTCACCAGTGATGCGGCGCGCCTGCTGGACCTTGCACAGGGGCGCGAGGTGGCGGGCCTGATCCTCGGGCTGCCGCGCAACATGGACGGAAGCGAAGGACCGCGCTGCCAGTCCACCCGCGCCTTTGCGCG
Source organism: Pontibaca methylaminivorans (assembly GCF_900156525.1). Taxonomy (NCBI): domain Bacteria; kingdom Pseudomonadati; phylum Pseudomonadota; class Alphaproteobacteria; order Rhodobacterales; family Roseobacteraceae; genus Pontibaca; species Pontibaca methylaminivorans. The sequence goes on along the minus strand of NZ_FTPS01000001.1, from coordinate 176,633 downwards.
CAACCTTTCCGGGCTGACCGATCTGCCGATCGCCTTCTGGGACGAACGGCTGAGCACGGTTGCGGCGGAGCGCGCCCTGCTCGAGGCGGATACGTCACGAAAGCGTCGCGCCGAGGTCATCGACCATGTGGCGGCCGCCTATATACTTCAGGGTGCGCTGGATCGGCTGCGCCACCTGCAGATTGGGTCAGACAAATGACGACATCCCCGCCCTGGACCCGTGACGAGATCGAATCGCCCTGTGTTCGCATCTGCGTCATTCACCCGGCGGAAAAGATCTGCGTCGGCTGCTACCGGACCGGCGACGAGATCGCGCGCTGGTCCCAGATGGCACCCGAGGACCGGCGCGCGATCATGTCCGCACTTCCCGGCCGCGCCCCGCGCCTGCAGAAACGTCGCGGGGGCCGGACGGCACGGCACAAGGGCTGACGGCCCCGCCGCCTACTCCGCGCTTTCGCTCATGACAGCGACCGGAGCCACCGTTTCAAGCGCCTCTTCGATCAGCTCCGCACCCGCGCCGGGACGATTGGCGCGCTCCGACAGGATCCGCCGCCAGGCCCGCGCGCCGGGCCGCCCGGCAAACAGCCCGAGCATGTGACGCGTGACCTGGTGCAGCCGCCCGCCCGCCGCGACATGGCGCGCCGCATAGGGCACCATCATGCGCGCCACCTCCATCGGATCGCGCGCCTCGCCCCGGCCGAAGATCAGCGGATCGGCCGCGCCGAGCACCGCGCCCGGATCGTGATAGGCCGCGCGCCCGATCATCACCCCGTCAAGCCCCCGGTCAAGCAGGTCGCGCGCCTGCGCAAGCGACGCGATGCCGCCGTTGATGGAGACGTGAAGTTCGGGAAAGCGCCGTTTCATCCGCAGCACGAGCCCGTGATCGAGCGGCGGAATATCGCGGTTCTCCTTCGGGCTCAGCCCCTGAAGCCAGGCCTTGCGCGCATGAATGATGACCCGCGTGCAGCCGGCGGCGGCGATCTGTTCAAGGAAATCGGGCAGGACGCGTTCGGGGTCCTGATCGTCCACGCCGATGCGGCATTTCACCGTGACCTCGGCCGCGGTCGCCCGACGCATCGCCGCGACGCAGGCCGCGACATGCGGCGCATCCAGCATCAGCACCGCGCCGAAACTGCCCGACTGCACCCGGTCCGAGGGGCAGCCGCAGTTCAGGTTGATCTCGCCATAGCCGGCCTGCTCGCCCATCTGCGCAGCCTGCGCAAGTTCATCCGGATCCGACCCGCCAAGCTGTAGTGCGAGGGGCTGCTCGAAGGGGTCGTGGTCGAGCAGATGCCGCGCCCCGCCCCGCACCAGCGCCGGCGCGGTCACCATCTCGGTATACAGCAGCGCATGGCACGACAGCAGCCGGTGCAGATAGCGGCAATGGCGATCCGTCCAGTCCATCATCGGCGCAACCGAAAGGCGCGCGGCCTGCCTGACATCCTGTTTCATCATGACCGTTTCATATCGCGCCAATGCTGCATCCGCCATGCCGGCCTGTCAGTCGGATAACGCCTCGACACGGCTTCGCCGGGACGTTGTGCGAGGCCCTGCCCGCCGGTGTCCGGGCCGGCCTCGGGCCTTGTCCTGTCCAGCGTGGTTACACGTTTGTTGAAGCGTCTGCCATGGTCGGCGTCCTCCTGTCCCGAATGCCGCGGCCTTCTCCGGTCAAAAACTCCTGACGATTTCGGGTTGTTGGGCGTCCCCCATCATCACCGGCGACCAGGCGGCCTCGCGCCCCTGGCCCGCGCCCTTATAGCCCCGGGGGTTTTTTCGGCGGCACGGACCGCGCAGACCGGATACCAGGCAACCGGGGAATGGTCAGAACTGCGATGTGAGGTTCACGAACACCCCCCGGTTCGGGTTGTCGATGGTGCGCAGGTCATCGGATACCTTGCCCCAGAGATAGCCCGCGCCGAGCCGCAGATTGTCCCCGAACAGGCGGTAGATGCCGACCAGTGCCGAATTCTCCCGCGTTGCGGAGCCGGGCGTGTAAAGCGTACGGATCTCACCCATCAGATCCCAGTTGTGGACGACGTGATAATCGGCGCGCAGCACCGCAAGGTGGGCCTCGCTGCGGGTGAAATCGCTGCTGCTGCGCTCCGCCGCGCGGCGCATCCGGAAGCCGTATTTCGCCCCGAGCGTCCAGAGCGGATCGGCCTGCCAGTTGATCGCGGCATTGACGATATGGCTTTTCTGGCGCGGCCCCGCGATCTCTCCGTCAAAGTTCACCTGGTCCGGCCCCGGCATGTCGTAAAGATAGGTATAGCTCAGCAGCGCGTTCACGCGATCATCGGCCACCGGCCGCCAGGCATAGCCGAGCCGCGCTTCGACATAGCGCCCGTCGCGGAACGACGACTGGTCACTGTCGGAAAACACCGCATCGAGCGAGGAAACGAAGCGCCAGTTCTGGTTCAGCTTCGTCTCGTAATAGCCGGAAACCAGCCATGTATCCCGATCAAGTTCATTGTCGGGGCGGTTCGAATCATCGTTTCTCCACTCGCCGCGCAGGCCGGCGGCGGTGGCCTTGCCCTCGGCAAAGCGCGTGCCCAGGGAAATGCCCCGCCGTTTCAGGCCGGTGCCGTCCGATTCGGTGGTTTCGCCATATTGCAGCCGCGCGTCGTAGCGCCAGCGCTGATCGGGCGTATAGCTGACCCCATAGCCCGAGGTGAGCGAGGGCCGGGTGCCGAAGGCGCTGTAGATGCTTTCGGTGGTATAGCTCCAGCGGTCGTTGACCCGGGAGCTTGCGCCGAAAACCAGGCTGCCGCGATCACGGCCGCTGAAATCCGTCGAATCGAAGCGGCGCATCGGATCCAGCCGGTACCCGATCGTGCGCAGGCTGTCGTCATCGGGACGATAGCCAAGTTCGAGCGTTCCCGCCGCGCCGAGACTCCCGCCGGAGGCCTCGGCCGTCAGATCGGTGCGCGGCCCGAACCGGACCCGCCCGCCGATGCCGAGACGGTCGTTTTCGTGGCGTGTCGCGTCATGGGACAGCGTCGCCTGCCCGAACACCCAGAGCGAGAGATTTTCATCGCGGGTCCAAGTCAGGCGCAGCCCGGCATCGGTGCGCTGGCCGAAATCCTGTGGCGAGGCGACATCGTCGCGCCGGTCGCGGGCGACTTCCGCTTCCAGCAGCCACCGGTCGGTCAGATCATGGGCAACCCCGATCCGCGCCAGTTCCTCGCGCCGCCCGTCGTCGCGGCGCAGCACCTCGGCGCCGAAGGTCAGATCGGTGCGCGCGGTCAGCGCCAGTTCGCCCGACAGGCCCCAGGCGCGCTGGTCGTGCTGAATGTCATGGTCGGGCGAGGAAAACCCCGCCTCCTTGCGGTCGTAAAATCCCGCGATCTCGCCCGTGAGCCCGCCAAGGGCGAGGTCGCTGCGACCGGCCAGCCGCCAGGAGGCGGCGCGCCGGCCGGGCAGGCCCTGACTCGGGTCCGACGGGGTGAGCCCGTCGCCGCTTTCCAGGTCAAGCCCGCCGTTCAGCGAAAAGCTCGACCCGAAGCCCGGCCCCTCGCTCACCGCGTATTCCAGCGCCAGTTCGCGGCGCTCGCCGTCCCGCAGCAGGATATCGGCACCGAGCAGATCCTGATCGGCGATCCCGGCGGTTTCGCGCAGCCCCGAGGCACCGATCCGCAGGTAATCGTTCACCCAGTATTCGCCCCGCAGCCCCGCGGTGTAGCCGTCCACGCTGCCCGTCGCCGGCACGTATTCGTATTGCGCGACCAGGTTGACGTCGTGATCGCCCAGCGGGCTGGCCGAAATCAGCCCCTCGCCCGCGGCCGATGACGACAGCGGCGCGTTCAGGATGATGACGCCCTGCACCGGGTTCAGGCGGTAGTCGGTGCCCTCGGACAGGCGGCGGCTTTCGACGACGAGCCCGGTGCGGCGCGAGCGCAGCTCGACCATGACGCTTTCGCTGTCGGCGATAATGTCCTGCCGCGAAAGGAAATAGGCGCTGCCGCCGGTCGCGCGCAGCACGTCGCGCTGCATCAGGCTCTCGGCCTGTGCTGCGAATCCGCTGAACCGCAGGCGGCTTTCGCCCTCGTTCGTGACGTCGAGCGAGCGATGCTCCCCCGATGCGCCGTAAAGCGCGCGTTCCGTGCGCACCGTGAGCGCGGTCGATTCGCGCGGCTTGAAATCGCCCCATTGCAGATGGCTGCCGTCGCGCTCCCACCGAAGAAAGACGCGCCCGGAGCTTGGCGCAAGCTCGCTCATGCGGGAATCGTCGCCGAAAGTGTTGAACACGTCCTGCGAATCCATCTCGCGCAGCGTCTGGTCGGGAAACTTGCGGCCGAAGTTGCGGAAAAGGTCGCGCAGTTCCGCCTCCCGCGTGTCGACCGAGGCGGTGATGCGGCTGCCGTCGGCGCGCGTGCCCTGCGCGAACCCGGCGATCCGGCCCATCCGCCAGGTTCCGGCCCGGTCGCGGCCGACGGAAAGGTCGACGATACCGGTTGCGAACCATTCGGATTCCTCGATGGTCACGGCGCGGTCGAAGTCCCGCCCATCGACCGAGATCGCCACCGCATGGGCGCCGGGCGACAGGATGCGCTGCACCACGAAGCGCCCCGCGGGATCGACCGGCACGGCCTCGCCGAGCACCCGCACGCGCTGCCCGCCTTGTGCCTGCCCCGAAACGGTCACCGCCCCGCCCCGGACCGGGATGCCCCGCCTTGCGGTCATGTCGTCGCCCTCGGCGGCGGCCGCAACCGGACCGGTCAGGGCCGGTTCCTCGCGGCTGGCGGTCCGGGCGAGCGGCAGGCTGCGGGTCACGTCGCGCCGCCCCTCTGCATCCTCGACCCGCAGATGATAAAGATAATCCTGCGGGCCATCGGCGGGCATGATCCAGCCGGCTTCGCCATTCGCGGCGATCGGCAGGGTTGCCTGGCTGCGCCCGCGCCGGTCGGTGATCACCACTTCGGCCCGGGAAATCCAGGCGGGATAGTTGCTCGAGGCGCGGAAGGTCACGCGCTCGCCCGCGGTGAAGCCCTCGCGCAGATCGGCGGTGGCGATGGCCAGGCGCGGCCGCGCGCCGAGCCCGTCATAGGTCAGATCAACCCCTGCGATGTCGAGCAACCGGTCGACCTCGCGCAAATCCTGCGGGCGCGCGGGCGCGCCGGCGATGGTGCGCGGCAGGGCGCCCGGCCCGGCCTCGACACTGTCGATCGAGATCGAGAACCCGGCCTCGCCGAGCGGCGGCCCCGCCTCGTTCGAGACATTGGCGGGAGCCGGGCGGTGCACCATAGTTCCGGCGTTCGGATGGGCGCAGGCGGCGGTGATGACGGCCGCACCCGGGTCGCAGCCGTCCCCGGCCCGCGCCGGGCCGGCCAGCAGCGCCGTCACCGCGGTGGTTCCGGCCAGCGCCCCGATCAAAGTCCATGCAGAGACGGTCACCTGTTTCATTTCACTTCTCCCGCCCGCTGCACGAGGGTCTCGATGTTGAGCTTGTATCGGCCCGCGTCGCGCCAGAGATCGCGCAGGCGGCGTTCGACCTGCCGCAGGCGCGTCTGCGCCTCGGCCTCGGGTTCACCGGCTTCGAGCACATAGGTGACGCGCAGCATCGCCGCCCTCCCCTCGATCTCGGCCACCAGGTCATGCAGGCCCTGGTCGAGGCCGGCGCCGATCTGCCCTCGGTCAAAGGCATTCGCGGCCAGATCGACGCGCACGAGGCGGGCCAGTGTCGCGCCGAAATCGAGCCGCGTGATCATGCCGGGCGTCAGCCGCACCACGCGCGGGTTCTCGGTGGTCAGCCGGTAGCCCGCAGGCAGGGTGCGCTCGTCGAGCTTCAGCATGAAGTTCGAGCCCACCGCCCGGGGCAGCGCCGCGCAGGGCACGCTGTAACGGCCGTGTTCGTCGGTCAGGATCGCGAGCCCGTTCGGCGCGATGAGCCGCACATCGGGCAGGCCGCGTTCCTGCGCGGCGGCGCTCATGTGGCCGTTCTGGTCCGGGTCGTCGAACACGCGGCCAAGCACGGTTGCACATTGCAGCACCGCATCGGCGAGCACCCGCACCGTGGCCCGGGCCTCGGGCGCGATGTCGCGCCCGGTGAGCGTGCTGAGCAGCCGCGCGCGGTTCTCGTGCGCGCCGGGCCGCACCGAGCCGCCGACGCGCGCCGACAGGGTGAGCGCCCGGCTCTGCCCCGGTTCGACCGTGATCGGCCCGAAGCCGAGCCGGCGGCCGTTTTCGACCGCATCGAGCGGCACCCCGTCGAGCCGGGCCGAGCCCGCGCGATAGCTGAAACCGGCGGGGAGCATGTCTTCCACCCGGGCGGTGATCGCGACTCCACCGGCCGAATTGCGAATGGTGATCGTGTAGGGAACGAGATCGCCGATCATCGCCGTTTCGATCCCGGCGATCTTTTCGATGGTGACGCCGCCCTGCGCGATTTCGGCAAAGCTGATCGCCGCCGAACTCGACCGGACCACGACGCCCGCGTCCGAACTGCCGGTCGCATCGCCCGCAAGGCTGATCTGCCCGCGCCCGGCATCCGCCGGCGTGATCGCATAGCCCCCGCCCGAACAGTCGAGGAAAGCGCTCTCGCCCGGGGCAAGCGTGATCGGGGTGCAGAGGAGCCCGGGCAGCAGCAGCGACAGGCTCGCGCCGTCGATATTCACGTCGTTCAGCGGAACGGTGCCCGTGTTGGTCACCTCAAAGCGGAAGAACACGAGGTCTGCGGGCCCCATGATGCCGTCACCGTTCACATCGCGGAGTTCACCGACCGTGATATCAAGGGCGATCTCGGGATAGCCGAGCGGCACGGTGACCGAGGAGTCATCGCTCGCGACCGGGACCGGCGGCGCGCCTTCGGGCCGCCAGAACGCATGTGCCCGGGCGGTGTTGTCGAGTTCCGCCGCGCGGATATCCTCGGGCGTGAGCGCATAGGTGCCGGTGATCGCATGCGAGGTCTCGCCCGGGGCAAGGCTCGCGATGGGCGCGCCCAGCAGGACAAGCCCCGGCAGCGGGTCGTCGATGCTCAGGTCATGGAGCGTCACGTTGCCGGTGTTGGTCAGCGCGAATTCATAGGTGACGGTTTCGCCGGGCAGCGCCGTTTCGGAGACGCCCGAGCGATCCGCGGTCTTGACGAGTTCAAGCCCCGGCGCGCGGTCGACCATGACCGTGGTCGGCCCCTCCACGCCGCCATCGGTTGCCGACAGCGCGTTCACCTGCTGCGGATTTCCGTCGCGGTCGGTATAGCTGCCGCTCACCTCGGCCCGGTTCTCGAGCGTGGCGCCGCTGTCGATATCCTCCTGCGTGAGCGCATAGGTCGCGCTGTAGCTCGTGGCATCGGAAGCGCCGGGGGCAAGGCTCGCGATCGGCGCACCGGCGAGTTCGAGCCCGGGCATCACATCATCCAGCGTCACCCCGCTCAGGGTCACTTCGCCGCTGTTGGTGATGGTGAATCCGTATCGGATCAGCTCCCCGGCCTGCGGCGGTGTCGAAAGGTTTGACGTGTCAGCGGTCTTGACCAGATCGATGGCCGGGCGCTGGCCAAGCGGCGTGACCGTTGGTTCATCATTGTCGAACGTGCTGCCCGATGTATCCTCGACCATGGCCGGATCGCCCGGCCCGGCATCGAAGGAACCCCGCGCCCGCGCCCGGTTTTCGATCTCCCCGGCATCGAGATCGGCCTGGGTGATGACATGCGACGCGGTAAAGCTCGTGCTATCCGCCTGCCCCACATCGAGCGCAACCGGCCCGCCCGAGACGACGGCCGAGACCATCTCTTCGGTGATCGTGACATTTCCAAGCGGCACGTTGCCGGTATTCGCCACTGTGAAAACCCAGCGGATCTCGTCGCCAAGGCGCAGGTTTTCGGCATCAGTCCCGGGCGCAAGCTCCTTGATCAGCGCAATCCCGGGGCGGCCGGCAACCGGGATCACGGTCGGCCCGTCGACGCCGCTTTCGCTGCGCGATGCCGCCTCGTGGGAGCGCGGATCATGGGGCGGACCATAGGTGCCGCTCACGCTTGCGCGGTTTTCCACCGCGCCGGCGTTGATGTCCGCCTGCATGATCGCATAGATCGCAGGCCCGACAGTCACATTCGCGCCGGGGGCAAGCTCTCCGACCGGCAGGGTCTGGGGCGCGAGCCCCGGCAGCGTGTCGGTGACGATAACGTCGCGCAGGGTCACGTTGCCGGTGTTGGTGACGACGAAGCTGTAGGCGATTTCTTCGCCGACCACGGCCGGATCGGTCAGGCCCGAGGCATCGGCCGTCTTTTCCAGCAGCAGGCCCGGCGCCTGTTCGAGCGGCACGACGGTTTCCTCGTTACTCTCCGCATCGGGGCCGGAGCGGTCGCTCACCGGGGTGGTTCCGAAACGCCCGTTCGCCTCGGCCTGGTTGACCACCTCGCCCGCGTCGATGTCTTCCTGGGTCAGTTCATAGATGGTCGCGACCACCTGTTCCGCTCCGGGCTCCATCGCGCCGAGGGTCCAGGTGCCCGTCTCAAGCCCCGGCAGCGGATCGGTCAGAGTCACATCCTGAAGCCGCACGTTGCCGGTGTTCGTCACCGTGAATTCATAAGAGATACGGGCGCCGGGCGATGCCGCACCGCTCCATTGCGGCTGCGCCGTCTTGACCACGGCGAGCCCCGGCTCCTGCTGCAGCGTCACCTCGACCTCGTTCGAATCGGCGCTCGCGCTCGCCGTGTCGCCGCTCGCCGGATCGTCGTAATCGCCGCTCACACTCGCGCGATTCCTGACCTCTCCGGCCTCGATATCGGTCTGGGTCAGGGCATAGGTCGCCGTGAGCACACCGGAACTTCCGGGCGCAAGGGCTGTGATCGTGTCTTCCGCGAACAGCAGCCCCGGCAGCGGGTCGCTTACCATCACGTTGCTCAGCGTCACGTTGCCGGTGTTGGTGAGCGTAAAGCTGTAGGTGATCTCGTCACCGGCCCGCGGCGGGGTGCCGAGCGCGCCGTCATCGGCGGCCTTGGTGATGGAAAGCGAGGGCGACGGGTCGATCACGAACAGCGTCGCATCGTCATTGTCCGCATCCGTGCCGGACATGTCCGAAACCGGCCGCGCCTCGCCGCCCGACCCGGTGCCGAGGCCCGTGACCTGCGCGGTATTCGCGAAAACACCGGCGTCGATGTCATCCTGGGTCAGCGTATAGCTGCCGGTAAAGCTCGTGCTGTCGCTGTCGCCGACCGGCAGCGGCGCGCTCCGGCTGCCCGTGATCACGACATCGTCGACCAGATCGGCCAGGGCGATGTCGCGCAGCTCGACATTGCCCGTGTTCCGGATCTCGAACCCGTAGTCGATCCGGTCCCCGGCGGCGGCCGGCGCGGCGGGCGCGGCGCTGATGGTCTTGATCAGCGCGACATCCGGCGCGCGGAGCAGATCGACCCGCGTCGGGCCGTCATTGTCGAAACCGGTGCCGGAGAGGTCCGTCACCGAACTGCCGCCGGGGTCGCTCGCGGTGATGGTCGCGCTGTTGTCGAATCCGCCGGCCTCGATGTCGGCCACGGTCAGGAAATAGTTGCCCGCGACCGTGACCTCGTCATCCGGGGCAAGGCTCAGCCCGGAAAGGGCGGCGTCATCGAGCACCACATCCGCCAGGTCGTCGCTCAGGACAAGGTCGTGCAGCGTCACGTTTCCGGTGTTGCGGATCGCAAAACCGAAGGTGATCGCGTCGCCGGGCATCAGCGGGCCCGAAACATCGGTGATGACGCTTTTCAGCAGGGCAATTCCGGGCGCATGGTCGAGCGTAACCACGGTCGGATCCTCGTTCGGCGCGTCGGGGTCATTGCCCGAGGGCGTGTCGCGGAACGGCGTGTCGGAGCCCGGCACCCGGCCCGAAACCGTCACCTGGTTGACGATTTCGCCGGCGTCGATGTCCGCCTGCGTCAGCGTATGGCTGACAGCGGCGGTCGTGTTCTCGCCCGGCGCGAGCAGCGCGCTGCCCGGCGCGGTAATGCTGGCGTCCGGCAGCGATTCGGCAATGGTGCCGACGCTCAGGCTGGTGTTGCCGATGTTCTCGATCGTGACGGTCCAGCCGATGCTGTCGCCCGCGCGTGGCGGTGTCGGAACGGTGGCGGTGTCGACGAGCTTGGTCACCCGCATCAGCGGATCGGGAACGAGAGGCGTCCTGACCGGGGGTGCATCCGCCGCAATCGGTGTGTCGCCCGGCCCATGCGTGCCGGCGGCCCGGGCGGTGTTGATCACCTCGCCCGCGTCGATATCGTCCTGGGTCACCGTGTAATCGGCATGAAAGGTCACCAATGATCCCCCCTCGCCCGCCGGAGAGAGCGTGCCGATGACGAAACTGCCGGCAGGATCGGGGGCAATTCCGGGCAGATCGTCGGTCAGCACCACATCATGGAGCACCGTGTTGCCGGTGTTGCTGACGGTGAATTCGTAACGGATCGTGTCACCCGGGCGGGTCGGATCCTGAACCGTATTCGCGACCTCGGTCTTGACCACGTCCAGGCCCGGCTCGGCGATCGCCGTGATCCCGGCGCTGCCGGTCGCGGTCGTGACCGGATCGGGCACCCCGTCGGCGGCCCAGCGGCCCTCGACGCGCGCGGTGTTGTCCACCCCGCCCGCGTCGATATCGGCCTGCGTCAGCACATAATGCGCGGCAAAGCTCGTGCTGTCGGCAGCCCCCACATCCAGCCGGTCGAGCACCGGGTTGCTGTCCCAGACCAGACCGGGCAGCGGATCGGAAAGGGTGACATTCAGAAGCGGCGTATTGCCGGTATTGGTGACGGTAAATCCATAGCGGACGATGTCACCGGGGCGCGCCGGACCGCCGCCGTTCTCAAGGGTCGCGGCCTTGGCCAGCGTGACCGCCGGCGCGAACGTCACCGGCGCCCCGGTCGGCGAGGCGTCGCCATGGCGGGGCGTGGTGCCGTCGTTCGAGGCATCACCGGGCGTCTTGCCGGACCAGACGCCGGTTGCGGTGACCTCGGCCGCATTGACGTGGTCGAGCGCCGCCGCCTCGCGCGGCAGGGCGGGATTGACCCGCAACACCAGCGTGACCAGCTCATCGCCCCCGGGAGCGAGCGGCCCCGGCATCGTCAGATGGATCGCATCGTCGTCGGCGCCGGCCATGGTCGCGCCGCTGACCCCTGTCACGGCGAACTGCCCCGGTGCCGGTGCGGCAGAGGTATGGGTGCCGAATCCCGCCTGCAGATCGTCGCGCAGGGCGAAATCGCGCAGCGGCTCCTGCGACAGGTTGCGGATGCGGAACTCGTAGCTCAGCAGATAGGAGCCATCCGCCTGGACCACGGGCGCCGCGACCTGCTTGGCGAGCGCGATCCGCTCCTGCGGGACCAGGGTGAAATCGGTGTTCCCGACGGGGGCATCCGTGGCTGCGGTGATGGTGCGGATCGCATTTGCGCCATCCGCCGCACCGCTCGCGCCCGGCAGGGCACTGCCGCCGAGGAAATCGTCGCCCGACGGAAGATCATAGCTCACGCGATATTCGCCGGGCGGCAGCAGTGAAAAGCTGTAGTTCCCGCTCGCATCGGTGGTGGCGGTCCGGGCGGGGACAGGATTGCCCCAGGCGTCGGTGCCGCTCAGGCGGACGGTCAGGCCGCCGATGCCGCTGTCATTGCCGTCACGAAGATCGTCCTCGTTGAAATCCCGCCAGATGGTGCCGGACACGCCGGTCGAGAGCACGGCGACGGTGCCGCTGCCGGTGTCGTCGGACTCGTCGTCGTCAAAGGAATCGGTCTCGACGCTGGCGCTGTTGGCGACGTCCTGCGGGTTGGCACTGATCGACGTGACCCGCACCGGCACCGTCACGACATGGCTTTCGCCGGCGACCATGTCGGGCAGCACGCAGACCAGGCTGCGCCCGCCGGTCGGTGCGTCGCAACTGCCGCCGCTGGTTTGCACCGCATCGCTGATCACCATCCCGGCCGGGAGCATGTCGCGCAGCACCACGTTTTCGGCCAGCCCGATCCCGGCGGCGGTGCGGTTCTCGACGGTGATGATCCAGTCGAACTCCTCGCCCAGGTCGACCACCGGGCGCGAGGGCGCCTTGGTCACGGCAAGGTTCGAGCGCTCGAAAACGGATGTCGCCTCGCTGACCGCGTTGTTCGCGGTGATTGCCTCGTGACCATATTCGTCCGAGCGCGCCTCGACATGGTTCACCCAGTGTCCGCGCTGCACACCGGTCATCTGCACGCGGAGCGTCGCGGTGGCGCCGACCTCGAGATTGGGCAGGGTGCAGGCCAGCCTGCCGCCGATGCTGCCGACGGCCGCGCCATCCTGCTCGGAACAGGCCATGCCGCCCGCGTCCACAATGCCGTCATAGCGCATGCCCGCGTCGGGCAGCGTGTCGGTGATCACGAGGTTGAACGCCTCGGACGGGCCGGCATTGCGCACCGTGACCGTATAGATCGTCGGCGTATTGATCTCGAGCGGGTCGGGATCGTCGGTCTTGTTGGTGATGAGGTCGAGCGCGGGCGCCGTGACGCGGTGGGTGATCGCGTCGGCATTGTTGGTGTCGTCGATCTCGGGCGTCGAGGTCTCGACCCCGACCCGGTTCTCGATCTCCTGCGAAACGAGCTGCGTCGTCGGCGCCACCACGATCTCGACCGACTGGGTATTGCCGTTGGTGATGGTGCCGAGGTTGCAGCGGAGCTCGGTCACGCTGCTGGTCAGGTAGCCGTCGATGAGCGTGGCGCCGGGGTCGTCGCAGACCCCCTGCGACGGCGTCGCGGAAACGAACTTGAGCCCCGCCGGAAGCCGGTCGGTCACGATCACATCTTCAGCCGACGACAGCCCGTTCGCGGGAACGCTGGCCGAAAGGATATAACGCAGCCGCTGCCCGGCCTGAACGTCGCTTCCGGCGGCATGAGATGCGGTCTTGGCCACGGTGACATCGGTGCGCGCCGCAACGCCGTAAGTCACGCTATCCGTGTTGTTCGCATAATCCGGGTCGGGGGTCGCCGTGGAATAGGTCTCGGCGGTGTTGGTGCGCGTGCCGGCGTTGCCGCCGGCGAGCGCGGTAAAGCTGATGCTGCGCGTTTCCCCCGCCGGCAGTTCATCAATCGTGCAGGCAAGGTCGCTATAGAAGCCGGAGCCGCGGGTGACGGTACAGACCGCATCGGCCGGTACCGTGTCGAGGGTCACGCCCGTGGTGGTGGAATCGGCGAAGTAGAGATCGCTCAGGCGGTCGAGCACACGCACGTCCCCGGCGGTTCCGGGGCCGCTGTTGCTCACCTCCACCGTGAACCGAACGGGTTCTCCCGCCACATGGGGTCCCGGATCGGCAACCGTCTTGACCAGCACAAGATCGGCGATGCCAACGGTGGTGCCGTCACCCGAGGTCACACCGCGGGTGATGCTGTTGTTGCTCATGTCGCGGTCGGGATAGGTCTCGTCGGTGAAGCCGACCTGCAATTCATTGTCGAGCCGGCCCTCGGCCAGCACTTCGGTGGTGATGGTGATGCGCGGCGTCTGGCCGCCGACCGGCAGCGGCGTCGCGGCGTAATTGTCGGTCTCGCAGCGGATTTCAGCCGGGCCGTTCAGCGGCACCCCCGGCGCGCAGGCCCAGCCCGCAGGCGCCCCGATCGCAGTGGCCCGCAACCCCTCCGGCAGGCGGTCGGTCAGCACAAGGCGGCCGGTGAAACCGATGTTGCCGTCGTTGCGCGTGCCGATCCGCCAGTCGTATTCGTTGCCGACCGTCACGAGCCCGTGGGCCGGGCCGGATTTCTCGGCCACGAGATCGGTCGTCGGCAGGACGATATCGGCGCCCCCATCCGAGGCGCTGTTGTTGTCCGCCACCAGATCAAGGCTCGACGCGATCACCGCGGTGTTCACGACCGGCGCACCGGCCGGGCTCTCACTGATCGGCACGGCGGTTATGGTGATCGGGGCGCGGAAACCGGCCGGATCGGGCGCGGTCGCGGAATAACTGCAGCCAACGGGGTTCGTGTCATTGCAGATCCAGCCGGCCCCCGACGGGCTGACACTTGTGAATTCGTAATTCGCGGGCAGATCGTCGGTGATCTGGGCATCAAGCGGTGCATCGCCAACGAAATCGGGGCTCAGCGTGAAGGTCACCGGCTGCCCGACATAGAGCAGCCCCGAAGGCGCGCGCGCCTTGCCAAGCCGCACGTCGGTGCCCGGGCTGATGGCGATCACGAAGGCGTTCTCGTCATTGCTGAGATCGGAATCGGCCGGCTGCGAACTGGACAGTGAACCGGCGACCGAGACGCTCGAGGCGTCGGCGGTCAGGATCTGGGTCGTGAATTCAAGCCGCACATCGTTCCCGACCGCGATCGGCCCGGCGATGTCGCAGGTGATCTCGTTGCCGCTGATCGCGCAGCCGGACGGGAGCGTGACGTCGCTGGACAGCGCCGGCGGCAGCGGCACCGTGAGGCGCGTGCCCTCGCTCGGGTAAGGCCCGTTATTGGTGATGACGGCCGCGAAGGTCAGAAACTCTCCGGCGCGGATATCGGCCGGCGCATCGAAATCGAGCCCGAGATCGGCACCGGTGGTAACGGTCGTATCCTCGGTGATGGTGGTGGTTCCGATCGTGCCGCCGAACGTGGTGACCCCCGCCTCGGCCGGGGCCAGATGAACGGTGCCCCGCAGTTCGGCACGCGGTGCAAGTTCGGGAACCGGGCAACTGACACTGGCCGGCCCCTGCAGGACCGGCGCCGGTGAACAGCCCTCGAGGTCGCCCGCCGCGCCCCAGTAGGCCGCACCCGCGGGAATCGCGAAAGTCAGCACATCCGCGGCCGAGCGGCTGTTGCCGCCGTTCTGGAGGCGCACGGAATATTCGATCGTACCGCCCGCCGGCACCGGGTCGAAGCCGGTATCGCTGATGTTGAGCGTCAGATCCTGCGCCTGGGCCGCCGCACCCGACAACACGAAAACCAGCACGGCCATCCAGCCGGGCATGCCGAGACCATATTTCTTCACCGTTCATCTCCTGCCCAAGACGGGGCACGGTTTCCGCCCCGTCGCCTGCCGGCTGTCCGTGTTTCACTGCGATGGCTGCGCATCGCGCGACACCCGCATCGGTTGTCTGCGATTAACCCGAAGATCGTTAAGCAAGAGTTACCGAAAGCCGGTCCGGCCAGAAAATCGTCTGGCGCAGGGACACATTTCGGGCGCCCTGCCGGCACGCTGCAACCGGCGTGACAGGTCGGACCGCAAGGCACGGCCATGGTTGCGGTGGAAGCATCCTGCCCCGGCGACAAGGCTGAATTTCGCCGAAAAATGCGCACCGATTGCAGACATGGAATGTCTCCGCTAGGGAGATGCCCATGTTGTTTGCAACTGATCGGCAACGCGCAGCCCCCAATTCGGTCGCGGCAGGGGTCAATGTCAGCGGCCACGTGCCGGGCGCGGGCCCGCTCCTGCGTCTTGCGGCATGCTGCGCCCTACCCGCAGAGCACCATGTCATCTGCGCGGCCTGCCGATGCCGTTGATCCGGTCGGGGATGTTCGTAAATCTGACCAGAAACATGACCGCACAAGCATGAAGTCCGGGCAAGAAAAGCCCGCGCAGACAAGAGGTTTCGAATGGCAGGAAAGACGATTGCAGTCGCCGGTATCGGCTATGTCGGGCTGTCGAGCGCGGTATTGCTGGCCGGGCGCAACCGGGTTCGGGCGCTGGACGTTGACCCGCATAAGGTCGAGCTTCTGAATGCACGCCGCTGCCCGATTGTCGATGCGGATATCGTCCATTATCTGAGCGAAAACCAGCTTGATCTGACCGCCACCACCGACGTGACCGAAGCCTTTGACGGCGCGGATTACATCATTGTCGCCACGCCGACGAATTATGATCCGGTATCCAATTACTTCGATACTTCAAGCGTTGAAACGGTCATTGCGCAAGCAAAGGAAATTGCCCCCGAGGCGGTTATTATCGTGAAATCGACCGTGCCGGTCGGATTCACACGCCATGTTTCAGAGCGGCTCGGCACGCAGCAGGTGATCTTCAGCCCGGAATTTCTGCGCGAAGGCCGCGCCCTGCATGACAACCTGCACCCGTCGCGGATCATCGTCGGAGAAAACAGCCAGCGCGGCGAGGATTTCGCCAATCTTCTCAAGGATTCCGCTCTTGATGAACATGTCGAAATCCTTTTGACGGGATCGACCGAGGCCGAGGCGATCAAGCTGTTTGCGAATACATATCTCGCGCTGCGCATCGCCTATTTCAACGAACTCGACAGCTATGCATTGACGCAGGGACTGGATACGCGCCAGATCATCAAGGGCGTCTGCCTTGATCCGCGTATCGGCGACCATTACAACAATCCTTCCTTTGGTTATGGTGGCTATTGCCTGCCCAAGGACAGCAAGCAATTGCTTGCCAATTACCGTGACGTTCCGCAAAATCTGATTGCGGCCGTTGTCGATGCCAATCGAACCCGCAAGGACGTCATTTCCGACGACATACTGGCGCGAAAGCCCCGCGTTGTCGGGATTTACAGGCTTGTCATGAAAGCCGGATCCGACAATTTCCGCCAAAGCGCCATTCAGGGCATCATGAAGCGGCTGCGGGCGAAGGGCGTGGAAATCTGGATCTATGAGCCCGCCATGGAGGACGAAAGCTTTTTCGGCTCCCCGATCATGCGCGATCTGGATGCATTCCGCAACGGCGTTGATGTCATTGTCGCGAACCGGAACAGTTCTGACCTCGAGGGCTATTCCGAGAAACTCTATACCCGCGACCTGTTCGGCAGCGACTGATCCGGCGCCTGCGTGATGGTGCTATTGCCGCACCATTTCGTGCATCAATTGCAGGTATTCGGGGCCCGGCAGGGCTGCGTTCAGATCCGAGCGCAGCCGGTTCACCTCGTGCGACAGCGCGTCGAGCCGCCTGCGTTGACGGTCGGAGTTCGCAAGCAGCAGCAGACCGATTGCCGCGAACTTTCCGCCTTCTCTCATGGCCGAAAAAAGCGCACCGCTGATCCCCGGCAACAGGCAGAGCCTTTTGCGGACCCGCCGCGGAACACGCCGGAACAAATCATTCGCCCGGTCTGTAAACCCTGCCAATTCATCCGGTTCAAGCAATGAAAGCTGATCATTGAGCCGCAGGGCCGCGATATCGGTCCTTTCCCCGTTGCGTGCGCTTATGGCCTCATCCAGATGCTGCAGCATTGTTTCCGCAGTGCTTTGTGTCGGCCTTGTCAAAACGACGGGATCCGGAAACAGCCCTATGGTATCGGCAGCCTGGATCACCTCGTCATACCACGTTGCATTCGGACAATTCCGTGGAAAATCGGTGCTTTCCAGATAAGTCCGGGATAGAACAAGACGCGCCGGGTCGGCCATCAGCCGAAGCGCCGATGTCCTGCCTTCCCCGCCCCCATCCGGCCAGCGCGGCGCATCCGGGCAGGGAAATGTCACATGTTCGCCCACCAGAGAAAAGGCGCGGTTCACGACAATCACATCCGCGCTGCCCGCTTGGTCCGAGATCCATGTCCGCAGAGAATCAAGGGCTTCCGCACAAATCAGATCGCCGGCCCGCAGGAACATCGAAACATCCGCTTTCCCATGCGTTCGCGCGACCATGGCCCAAAGATCGGGGTTCATCATATCCGTGTCGGAGATGGCAATATGGCCAGTTTCGATCGCGTCATTCAATGCCGGAAAACGTGGTTTTGCTGAACCGGACTCCGCGAGAACCAGAACCTGATCGCCCGCCTGCAGCAAAGGGTTGAGGGAATGTCCGCTGTCTTCCAGGCCGGGCCCGGTGTCGATCAGGATAAAGCAAATGGTCATGATGTGCCAGCCCCTGCTCTGCGCGTTTCCGCAAGCTGCAGGTTGATCCGCAGCGCAAGGACCGGGTCCGAAACGGTCAGGTTACGATAGTCGCCCGGCGACAGCGCGGCCAGCAGAAACTGCCGGATTTGCGCATCGAGCGCCGGTTGTTGAGACGGGGCGATAACCCCGCGGATCCAGCCGAACAGGTAACTGGCAAATCCCAGAAAGGCCGCGAAAAAGTTTCGGTCCCCGGGGATTTCCGTGTTTAGAACATCGCGTAAAATATTGAAAACCGCCAGTCGTTCAGGCCCCGAATGATCGGTCAGCCGACCGGATTTCAGGCCGACATGATGGATAGCAGCAATGCGATCCGACGAGAGAATATCCCGGGCACGAATGAAGCTGGCCCAATGCAGAAGAATGTCGTTATGCACCAGCGTTTCCGAACAACGCAGCCCATTATCGCGCAGAAAATCTGTCCGATAGATCTTGTTCCAGGGGTAATTCGCGGTTCGCGCCAGCGTTGGGGCGGAGGATGGCGATACCGGCCGCAAGGCGCCGACCGCAACACCGGCGTGCCGCCACAGCGCCTCGTCCCATCGGGTTTGCCCCCATGACCCGGCCGCGCTCACGCGGCTGTCATTATGTTTGAAAATGCAGAAGTCGAACTCCCGCCCGTCAAGATCGGCTAAAAGATGCGGGATTTCCGGCGTCAGCAGGTCATCGCTGTCAAAAAACAGAAGATGGGAGGTTTCGACAAATTGAAGCCCGAGATTGCGCGCCGCACCCGCCCCTTTTCGATTTTCATGCCGGGTAAGGTGAACCCAGTCCGGCCGCTCCAGAAGGCAGAGTTCGGGGCTCAGCGGGGAATCGGACGCGTCATCGACCACGATTGCCCGGGCAAAGCATTTCATGTGGAACGCCTGCTCCAGCAGCCGCTTCAGATTGGTCGTATCGTTTCGGGTTGGAATGACAAGCGTGCAGCTCATACCGCAAAGACGCGAAGGTCTATCAGGGAAAGTTGAAAACCGCGGGTTGGCAGAAAGAACACAAGTTCGCGCCATGCGGCCCGAACCGGAAGCAATCCGGTTTGCCGGTAAAGAGGCAGGGCATCCAGATGGGTCGCTTCCTCGGTCTGAACCAGGATATGCTTGTCGAAAAACGCGTCCGTAAATCTTGATTCAGTTCCCGACCGAACACAGGCGCGCATGATCATGAGCTCCGGCGCCGCAGTCCGGCAGGCAAATCCAAGAACGCCCTTATCCGCCAGATTGGTCATCGAAAGCGAAAGATGCAGCCCGATCCATTCGCCGTCGCCCCGGGGTTTTACGTCAAGTTCCAGCAGGCGCCCGTTTGGTGAGGCATATCCCCCGCCCACATGCGAAAACCGCGGATCGGCAAGAAGAAACAGGCCCGGCGCGATCTCGGTCTTGTGGGTGATTTCACCTTTCGACGAGCCATCCCTGAGCATCTGCAGCGTGTGATTGACGCCCGCATCGGAGCCGATTTCCAGATTGTCTTTCATGTGATGAACACCGCTCGATCTGCGCATTTTTTCGCGGCACCTCCCCGGGTGGCCGAGTCGCAGCATAATCGCTTTTGACCCTGCTTCAAGGCACGGCCGCGGCGCGGCGGCAAGGCGGGGATGCCGCGGCGGCGCCCCGGGCCCCGGAGAGGCGGGATCCGGCCGACCCGGGCCCATGGAAACGCATATGTCTGCCGGCCCGGAGCCGGGGCGGAGCCAGCCTTGACAGCCGGCAAAAACCTTGCGACCCCACAGGGGTTGTTTCCGGTAACATTGGTCAGGCCATGCGTGCTCACCCCGCTTCGAGCAGCGCAGATGAAATGCAAGACGCTGAAAAGACAAGATATTTCACATGGACATTCCAGCCAAGCCGATCACGACTCTGAAACGCACCAAGCAGGTTCACAGCAACTGGTACCGCGAACAATACCCCGATGTCGCGGCGCTCGGGATGGAGCCGGCGGAGCATTATCTGAAGTATGGCGCTGCCATGGGGCGCAATCCGGGTAAGAACTTCGACACGAGGTTTTACCTGGAAACCCACCCCGAGGTCGCGGATTCCGGCATCAACCCGCTGCTGCACTATGCGCTGTTCGGCGAACAGAACGGCTATGCCCGCCGGGGCACGCGCCGCAACAGCCATCAGGAGGCCCGGGCGCGGATCGGGACCATCCGCAGCAAACTGCTGAGCCTCGGCTTTACCGACCAGCCGCTGGCCGAACTGCAGGAGATCGCGCGGAGCGACGAAAACCCGGCCGCGCGCGCCATGGCCTCGCGGGAACTTGCGCTCTGGCACATGCGGGAAAAGACCGACGAGGGCTATCGCACCGCGCTCACCCATATCGCGGCCGCGCGGCGGACGGCGCCCGACCTTGATTTCCGCAGCAAGCTGTCGGTGGCCGAACTGCTCTGCCTTCATTTCCTCGGCCGAACAGAGGACGGGCAGGCCGCCTATGACCGGATCGCGCTGGCCGGCGAGGTGACGCCCGACGTGATGCTGGCCTGGGTGAATTTCCAGCCGACGCCCGACCTGCGGGTCACATGGATCAACCAGGTGCTGCGGCAGTATGACATCCCGCCCCTGCGCCTGCTCGAGGATGACGGCCGGCCGCCCTATGACCGCCTCACGACGGTGGAGCCGCTTCCGGCGGTTTGGAACGGGCCGAAGGTCACGGTGCTGATCGCCGCCTACGAGGCGGAAGAGATGCTGCCGACGGCGCTGCGCTCATTGCAGGAACAGACCTGGAAGAACCTTGAGATCATCGTCATCGACGACTGTTCGCCCAATCCCGGCACCTGCGAAGTCACGGAGCGCTTCGCCGCCGATGATCCCCGCATCCGCCTGATCCGCATGGAGCAGAACGGCGGCGCCTATGTCGCCCGCAACCGGGGGCTGGACGAGGCGAGCGGGGAGTTCGTCACGCTCCACGACGCCGACGACTGGTCGCACCCGCTCAAGATCGAGACCCAGGTGCGGTTCATGCAGGACAACCCCGAGGTGATGGGGTGCACGTCGGAGCAGGCGCGGATGGCGGATGGCCTTTCATTTCCGAAATGGGGCTCTCACAGATCCATTTACTTTGTAAAGGAAAATGTGTCTTCGTTCATGCATCGGCACAAGCCGGTGTGCGACCGTATCGGATATTGGGATACAGTCCGCTTTGGTGCCGACAGCGAAAAAATACGGCGCATCCGAAATGCATTCGGACATGAAGCGGTCCAGTCACTAGTTACCGGGCCGCTATCATTTCAGAGAGTATCCGAGAGTTCCATAGTGTCGAATGATGCCTTTGGAATGGACGGATTTTTCTTTGGCGCGCGCATGGAGTATTTTGAAGGACAACTGATACATCAGGACAAAACGCTCTATTACCCAAGCTCCAGAAGACCGCAATTTGCAACTCCAATCGTAATGCATCCTGATCGGGCGAAGATCAAGAATCATTACGATGTCATTATTTGTTCGGAATTCCGAATGCACGGTGGCAGCACTCGTTCAAATGTGGAAGAGATAGAGTGCCAAAAGCGCAACGGCCTGAAAACCGGTGTCTGTCAAATGTACAGGTACGATTACCCGATCAAGGGTAAACGGATGTTGCCAGAAGTCCGAGATGTGCTGGATGGCGAACTCTGCTCGCCTATCGTCTATGGCGAAGAGGTTTCTTGTGATCTTCTCGTCATGCGCTATCCTCCGATACTTCAGCACCGCCTACGCTACCTTCCCAAGATCGACGCGAAGCAGATCAGGGTGATCGTCAACCAGCCGCCGATGAGCGATTACACGGAAGAGGGAATCGTCCGCTACCGGCTGGCCGACTGCGCCGAGAATATCCGCCATTACTTCGGCAAGGATGCCACCTGGCACCCGATCGGGCCGCTGGTGCGCGATGCGTTGCACACCCACCACGCGGATGAGCTGCACCATATCGACCTCTCGCCCGAAGACTGGCACAATATCATCGACATCAACGGCTGGGATCGCGGCCCGCGCAGGCGCGGACCGTCCGACAGGCTGCGCATCGGGCGCCATTCCCGCGACCAGTTTGTCAAATGGCCGGCAACGCGCGAGGACACGCTTGTCGCCTACCCCGCCTCGGACGATATCGAGGTGCATGTGCTGGGCGGCGCCGAGGTTCCGGCGTCGCTGATTGGCCAAGTGCCGGATAACTGGACGGTGCATCCGTTCGGGTCACTGCACCCAAAGGATTTCCTGGCCGATATCGACGTGTTCGTCTATTTTGCGCATCCCGACTGGGTGGAATCCTTTGGCCGCACCATCATCGAGGCGATGGCGACCGGCGTGCCGGTGATCCTGCCCGAGGTTTACCGCCCGCTGTTCGAGGATGCCGCGATCTATGCCACTCCGCAGACGGCCGTAAAGACGGCGCGCAAACTGCATTCTGATCCGGCCGCCTATGCTGCTCAGGTCGAGAAAGCGCAACGGTACGCTGCGGAAAAGTTCAGCTACGAGATGCATATTGATCGACTGAAACGATCAACGCTCTAGTTGCTACTCAAAGGAGGAGATCGCATGAACAATAAGGCGATCCGCGTTGTCCTGACTGGGAAGGTTCAAAAGGTAGGTTTTCGGAAATGGATCAGAGACAAAGCTAATGAGGTTGGTGTTTCGGGATGGGTAAAGAATAGAAATTTTCCCGGCACGGCCATAGTTGACCTTATGCTTGAAGGACCGATTGATTCCGTGCACAGTCTTTTGACGAAAATTATGACTGGGAATGGAGAAAGTGAAATTTCTGAAATTTCGGTGCTTGAGGCTACGCCACACGCACGATCATCTTTCAATATCCTTTATAGAGAAGATGAGGAGCCAGCAATAGCAGCGCGAGAGTCACTGCAGAAGACACTTCTAAGCTATAGGAGAGTTACTCGCGCTTTGAGCGAAACAGTCCTGCAATCGACATCAAGATTGCATAAATCTAAAGATCTATCCAACGTCGATGCACAAGAGGTCCGAACCTCAATTTTATTGGAGCATTTACCGCCACACACATCTAAGATTTTTCAAGGATGCGGAAGTAATATTTTTGAAGGATGCTCCTTTTCGTCAGAAACATGGGCTCAGAGCAAGAAGCGTGATATTCACGGGGAGATAGCCGGCCACCGTATAGAATTCTTGTTAGAAGACAAAAAAGTCGGCCTCCACTTCGCCAAACTTGTTGGGTTGAGAGTGCCCAAAATACTCCAAAGAAATATTCCAATAAGCGCTTTGGATTTTTCCCCTAACAGCGTTATCAAGCCCACAAGAGGCGGAGGCTCTACAGGCGTATATATAATAAAGGACAGTGCAAATATAATAAATGTTCGTGACAGGTCGAGGTTAACGTCAATCAAAGAACTTCAAGCGTCCATGCAATGCGTCCTTAGCGAAAATCACGGACGAAGAGACTCATGGATTGTGGAGGAGATGATAATAGATAAAGAGGGCGGGCCGCCAAACGATCTCAAGTTTTATGTCTTTTATGGTCAATCTCCATTGGTTTTGGAGGTGTCCAGATTTGGAGAGAAGCCATTATACTCTTGGCGAAACAGAGAGGGGGAAATAGCCAATGTAGGGCAACCACAATACAGCTACTTCGAAGGGCGAGAGATTCCAGAAAATTTCTGCAACTTGGTGGAAGAAATTAGTCTCAAGATCCCAGCCCCTTTCGTAAGAATTGACCTTTTTGACTCTTCGGAAGGTTTGGTTTTTGGAGAGTTCACTCCGCGCCCCGGAAGCTCTCATAATTTTGACTTAAGCGCAGACCGCATGTTGGGAAGGCACTTTATTAATGCTCGCGCGCGCCTGTTCAACGACCTTTATACAGGAAAGAAGTTTCCCGAATTCGATTCTATAATTAATGAATATCGCCGATAAGCAAACCAGATTGGAGATAGGAGCAGTACATGCCCTATAAACTCACCTTCCCCGATGCCGAAGCCGACTATCTGCGCCGCCGTTACGAAGACGCGCGGGTGATTCTGGAATATGGTTCGGGCGGCTCCACCTGGCTCGGGGCGCAGATGCCCGGCAAATATGTCATGAGCGTGGAAAGCGACCGCGACTGGGCGATCAATCTCCAGCAGGAGATCGACGCCGCCGCCCTGCCCTCGCCGGCCGTGGTCTGGCATATCGACATCGGCGCCACCGGCGCCTGGGGCCGGCCCGTCGATGACAGCGCCCACGAGCGGTATCACCGCTATCCGCTGGCGATCTGGGACCAGCCGTTCTTTCGCCACCCGGATCTGGTCCTGATCGACGGCCGCTTCCGCCCCGCCTGCCTCGCCACCGTCTGCCTGCGCGTGGAACGGCCGGTCACCGTGCTGTTCGACGATTATACCGACCGGCAGAAATATCACGTGGTCGAACGCTTCGCGAAGCCGGTCGAGACCGTGGGCCGCATGGCCGTGTTCGAGATCAAGCCCGACGACATCCCGAAATCCGCCATGACCATGGTGATCGGTCTGTTCGCGCAGGCAACGCTGGCCAGCCGCAAGACCGATTACCGCCTGCCCCCCGACGATTACGCGCGATTCCTCGAAAGCGGCTGAGCATCCCCGCCCGCCGTTTCCGGCAAGGACTCAGCGGCGCATGGCGTTCAGGACACTGCGCGCGGGGCGCGTGAGCTTCCAGGACGTGCTGTTGAGCAGCGCATCGCGATGGGCCTGCACCTCTTCCAGCTCCTGCTGCAGCCGGCGGATGTCTTCCTCATAGGCAAGCAGCGATCCGTTCTGCGCCGCCGCCTCCATCTCGCGCGTCTCGCTGGCGGCGGCAAGCGCCCGGTCCCGGTCCTCGAGCAGCCGCGTGAGCGCCGCGATCTCGTCGAAACGCTCGGCCAGCCGGGCCTCGAGCCCCGCCACCGCCTCCTGCCGCTCGGCCAGCGCCGCATCGCGCGAGGCCAGCGCCCTCGCGTGTTGCGCGCGTTCGGCGGTGAGCGACCCGGACAGCTTTTCGCGCTGCGCGGCCTCGGCCTCTTGCGCCTTCTTCGCCGCCGCCAGTTCCTTGTCGCGGGCGGCGATGGTCTTGACATGTTCCGCCTGCTCGGCCGTGAGGCGGGCAATCATCCGGTCGCGTTTCGCAATCTCTTCCTCGCGCGCCTTCTTCGCCGCACCGAGCGCCGCCGCGCGTTCCTGTTCCTTGGCCTCCAGCATCCGGGTCAGGGTGGCGATCTCGTCGAACCGGTCCGCCTTCTGCGCGTCAAGGCGCTCCAGCTCCTCGGCCTGGCCCTCGACCCTTTCCTGCTTTTCCGCCAGAACCGCATCGCGCGCGGCCACGGCTTCGGCATATTGGGTCCGCACCTCGGCCAGCTTGCGCCGCAGCACCTCCGCCTCGGTTTCGTCCTGTTCCTCGGTAACCTGCAGGTCAAAGAACCGCGCCTGCAGGGTCGCGATCTGCGCATTGCGGGAATCATACGCCTTGTTCAGCGTATCGAGCTTGTTCTGCACCGTTTCGCGGCGCTCCTCGGTCGCCTGCAGCGCCTTTTCCGCCGCCGCGATCCGCTTTTTCGCCTCGGCGGCCTTGCTGTCGGCGACCCGGCTTGCCCATTCGAAACGATGCGCCGCGCCCAGGCGGCCAAAGACATGGTGCACTTCGGAATAGCCGGTCATGCCAAAGCCGAGATCGGCGAGCTTCACCAGGCGCTCGTTGCGATCCTCGCCATAAAGCACCGCGGTCAGCCCCTCGCCGTCTTCCATGGTGATGGCGGGGCACGACCCGAGCAGCCGGGACAGGAATTTCCGCACATAACCGTCGGCAAAGCGCGTATTGGTGCCGTGCAGCAGCAGGATGCCGCGCGGCGAGAGCTTGCGCATCCAGTCATGGCTCAGACAGTCGAGCGCGCCCGCCTCCCCGAGGTCGACATCCACCAGCAGCAGGTCGATCGACCCGTCATCGAAACGCTGCGCCGCATGGGTCAGGTCGTCCGTATGCAGCCGCGAGAAATCGCCGTAGTTCTGGGCATTGTACCGCTCGACCGGCTCGGGCAATGCGCTGCCCGGCGAAATCCCGTGACAGCGGGCATCAAGATCAAGCTTGTCTATGGCCTGGCAGGCTGCAAAATACGAAACACCCGTGCCGAGTCCCAGCTCGACGAACTGCTTGGGGCGGGACGTCTCGATCAGCCAGAAGAGGAACGGCACGTGACACAGGAACGCCGAATCGTCGAGGTAACGCGCCCTCCAGAACAGCATCCGCGTGGACAGCGGCGTGACGATCTCCAGCGTGGGAGACCGGGGCTGCGACAGCGCGGAATGCGAAACCTCTCTGGTCATATGGCAAATGTCTTTCCAAGAAAAATTCAAGGCAGGCCTGGCGGAACTGATACGTGACCAGGATGCGGGGGCGCA
The DNA here is from genome assembly GCF_900156525.1 of Pontibaca methylaminivorans. Lineage (NCBI taxonomy): Bacteria > Pseudomonadati > Pseudomonadota > Alphaproteobacteria > Rhodobacterales > Roseobacteraceae > Pontibaca > Pontibaca methylaminivorans. The sequence continues at coordinate 150,591 of NZ_FTPS01000001.1, read as the reverse complement.
AGCCTGACCTGCCCTGAACCGCGGGTTTCGGCTGGCGAACCGGCCGGATCATGTTGCCGGGCTGCCGGGGAACCCGCCTGGCGCCGGCTGTTGCGTTCCGGGTTCCAGGCACCGTCACCGGTCGCCGCGCGCGGCCCGTGCAATCGCCGGGAGAAGCCTTTTTTATTTTTCCCGCATAAGGTGGATTCGCTGGAGATTGTCTGATTATATCTGGTTTCACGCCTTGAGGTAACGAGTTTGTGAAATTTATGGCTGCGGCGCGCGCCGGGAAGTGGAGTCAAGTATGCACCCATCGGCAGCATCATTGAGGAAGGATGTCGGACTGCGCAGCGAAGAGACATCCGGCCCGGCGCCCCTGACGGCAGCCCAGGTCGGGCTCCTGATCGAAAGCGAACTGGCCGGCCGGCGTGCATTCAACATCCTGCAGGTCATCGTCCGCTTCGGGGACGAGCCGGTTGACGCGGCGCATCTGCGCGCGGACTGGCAGGCGCTTGCCGCCCGGCATGACGCCCTGCGGCTGCAGTTCCGCCTCGATGAAGCGAGCCCCTCGCAAAGCATCATCCCCGGTTTCACCGTCGATTTCGACACGATCCCGCTCGACGCGCCCGCCGACCGGCAGGAACAGGCGCTCGACGACTGGCTGGAGGCGGACCGCCGCAGGGGCGTGGATCTGGAGTGGGCACCGTGGCGGGTGCGTCTGATCCGGTTCGGCCAGGATCAGAACGTGATGGTCTGGACCTTTCATCACGCACAGCTTGACGGAAACGACATTCGCCTGCTGCTGCGCGAGTTGTTCATCATCCATGACGAGCTTGCGAACGGCCGCGAGCCGGCGCTGCCGCCGCTTGCTGACTCATTTCTTGCGTATTGTCGCACCATGGCCGGCGCCGATCACGGACCGGCGCGGGAATTCTTCCGCGAGCATCTCAGCGGATTCGATGCGCCGAACCGGCTCGCGGTGCCCTTCCGGACAGATGCGGACAGCGATTCCGATATCCGGCGGACGATCACGCGCCGGCTCTGCCGGGCGCAGGCCGATGCGCTGCGCGAAAGCGCCGCCGCCTTCGGCGTGACCACCGCAACGATGATTGCCGCCGCCTGGGGGCTGGTGATCGCGCGCTGTTCGGGGCGCGACGAGGCCGTGTTCGGAATAACCCGCTCCGGGCGCCGGAGTCTGTCCGGCACCGGGACAAGCGCCGGATGCCGGATCAACACGCTTCCCTGCCGCATACGGCTTTCGGGGCGCAGCATCGGGCAGGTCCTGGCCGAGTTGCGCGCCTATCTTCTGGCGACGCGCCCGTTCGAGCAGACACCCCATGCCGAAATCACCGCGGTCTGCGACGTGCCGCGCCCGCAGGCGCTTTACGACAGCATCCTGATGTTCGACCGCGACTCGGTCGGGGCGCATATGCGCGCGCTCGGGCCGCAGTTCGCGCATCGCGAGGTCGAGGAGCGCAGCCAGATGGCAACGGCGCTCATGCTCGCGGCCTATGACGACCCCGAACTGCTGCTGCGGCTGGAATACGATCCGGGACAATATCCGGATGCGAGCGCCGAGCGGCTGTTCACCTATCTGATCAATCTTTTGCAGGCGATGGCCGATCCGGCGCTCGATGATCAGGCACCGCTTGCCGCGCTTTCGATGCTGCCGCCGGAAGAACAGGCGCGGCTGATCGCGCTGGGAACGCCCGAGCGCCCGCTGGAACTTGCCGCGGATGCGCTTTCGCTGATCGACCGTTTCGAGCAGGTCGCGCAGCGGGAGCAGAACCGGATCGCGCTCCAACAGGTGGGGGAGGCCGCCGCGCTGACCTACGCAGGGCTCGACGCACGCGCCAACGCCATCGCCGCGCATCTGCGTGCCCGGTCAGTCCGCCCGGGCGATATCGTCGGGCTCGCCCTGCCGCGAAGCGTGGACTACATCGCCGCGCTTCTCGGCGTGATGAAGGCCGAGGCGACCTTCATGCCGCTCGACCCGAGCTATCCGCAGTCGGCGCTTCAGGACATGATCGACCGCTCGGGCGCGGTCCACCTGCTGACAAGCGCCCCGGTGCTCGAGACGCTGCATCCGCAGACCATTGCCGTGACGCTGGTCGAATCGCTCGCCGGCCGCACGCAGGACACCGCCCCCGAACGCGGCCCCGCCGCGCCGGAGCGGCCCGCCTATGTGATTTTCACCTCGGGCTCCACCGGCCAGCCCAAGGGGGTCGTGATTCCGAACCGGGCGATCGCGCATCAGGTCCGGGCGATCTCGGACGCCTATGCCATTGCGCCGGGCGACCGGGTGCTGCAGTTCACCAGCCTGAACTTCGACATCTCCATCGAGGAAATCCTGCCGACGCTGGTGTCCGGCGCGACCCTGGTGCTGCGCAGCCTGGAAATGGCGCAATCCGCCGAAGCCTTCCTCGCCGGGCTGCGCGACCATGCCATCAGCGTGGTCAATCTTCCGACCGCCTTCTGGCACATGCTCTGTGCCCATGTGGATGAACTTGCCGCGCCGCCCGACCTTGCCGCCCACCTGCGGCTGCTGATCGTCGGCGGCGAGCGTCCCTCCCCCTCCGCGGTCAGGCGCTGGTGCGCCGCCTATCCCGCGATCCGCTGCCTGAACGGTTACGGCCCGACCGAGACTACGATCACCGCGACGCTGCATGACATGACGGATGCGCCCCTCGACGGGACCGACATCCCGATCGGGCGCCCCATCGCCGCGGCGCGCCTTCATGTGATGCTGCCCGACGGATCGCTTGCGCCCGAGGGCGTGGGCGGTGAACTCTGGATCGGCGGTGCGCTGGTCGGCCTTGGCTATCTCGACCGCCCGGATCTCACGGCGCCGGTCTTCGTACCCGATCCGCTGGACGGATCCGCGCTCTGCTATCGCAGCGGCGACCGCGTGACCTGGCGCGGGGACGGATTTCTGGCCTATCACGGCCGCATCGACCGGCAGGTCAAGCTGCGCGGCTACCGGATCGAACTCGGCGCGGTGGAATCGGCCCTCGAACGCGAGGCGGAGGTGCGCTCTGCCGTCGTCAGCGTCGACCGGCCGCACGGCGCCGATGCCCGCCTTCTGGCCTGGATCACGCTGCGCGAACCGGCTCCCGATTTCGATGCGGGCGCCCTTGCGGACCGCCTGCACGAGGCCCTGCCCGCACAGATGGTGCCGCAGATCGTCGTGGTCGAAGAATTCCCCCAGACACCGGGCGGCAAGGTCGATATTGCCCGCCTGCCCCGCCCCGAGGTCGCCAGCCGCGGTGCAGACCTGCCGGCGGATGCGGACACCGCCCGGATCCAGGCGATCCTGGCGCGGCTGCTCGGCACCGATTCGGTGGGGCCGGATCAGTCCTTTTTCGACATCGGCGGCAATTCCCTGCTCTCGGTGCGCCTGATGACCCTGATCGAGCGCGAATTCGGGCGCCGGCTCAGCCTCGCCGCGCTCTACAAGAGTCCGACCGCGCGGCAGATCGCGGCCGGCTTGCAGAAGCAGGCCGGAAAGGATCCCGATTGTGTCATCCCCATTCAGCCGCAAGGCCACCTGCCGCCGATCTATGGCGTGCATGTGCTGGGCAGCAACGGTTCCTTCTTCCGGCCGCTCGCGGCCCGGCTCGGGCCGGACCAGCCGGTGCTCGGCCTTACCGTCGGCGTCGTGGATGAACGGACCCCGGTGAGCGTGCCCGAGGTGGCGGCGCTCTATCGTCGCGCCATCGACCGCCATCAGCCCGAAGGCCCGCTTTCACTGGTGGCCGTATCGCTCGGGAGCTACATCGCCTTTGAACTGGCCCGGCAGTTGCGGGAAGCGGGGCGCGATGTGCGGATGGTGGCGCTTCTGGATATCGAGGGCCCGATGGGTCGGCCCCGGCTTCCCCTGCTGCGCCGCTGCCTTGCGCATATGCTTTATCTGCACAAAGCCGGTCTTAGCCACCTGCGGGCGATCATTCTGGCCAAACGGGACGATTTTCATCACCATCTTGCTGTGGAACGGCGGCGCGGCAACGGCGGCGCCGCGCCCCAAGCTCCAACGCAAGCCTCGATCGGCGATTTCGTCGCCGCGAATGAACTGGCTGCGCGCAACTACAGGCCGGCCCCCTACCCGGGACGGCTGACCATCATCCGGGCGACCGAAAACGTCTCGGACAGCCCCGAGGCGATCGAGACCGGGCTTGGCTGGAGCGCCGTTGCACAGGGCGGCTTCGACCTCCACGACGTGCAGGGCGGGCATCTCACGATGCTCGAGGAACCCTTTGTCGGGGAACTTGCGCGGCTTTTGCGCTGCACGCTCGAGGCCCGGGCCGGTGGTGCTGATGCTGGTGCCGACACCGGGGTGGCCCGCTAGCGTATCGAGGGCCCGCCCTTGGTTCAGCCCAGAACGTCCTTTGCGAAATCCTGCGGCCGGATCCGGCGCACGGTGAATCCCGCGTCCAGCAGGGCGGTTTCGATCGCGCGCACGTGATCGCCGCCCCGGGTCTCGATGGTCAGGTCGATCGACACCCCCTTCGCCGGCAGGTCGAGGAACTGGCGGCTGTGGCGGACCTCGAGGATATTCGCCCCCTCGGAGCCGATCAGGCTGGCGATCCGGCCAAGCAGCCCGGGGTAGTCATTGCTGGTCAGACGCAGCGACACGATGCGGTCGGCGCGTTCGAGATCGCGCATCATCACCGCGGCAAGAAGGCGCGTGTCGATATTGCCCCCCGACAGCACAAGCCCTACCCGGCGCCCGGCAAAACGCTTCGGATCCGTCAGCATGGCGGCCAATGAGACCGCCCCCGCCCCTTCGGCCATGGTGTGATGCAGCCCGGCATAAAGGCTCACCGCATGTTCGATCAGATCCTCGCTGACCGGGATCACGTCGCTGACGAGTTCACGAATGACCGGCAGGGTCAGTTCGCCGACCGTCTTGACCGCGATCCCCTCGGCAAGCGTCGGCCCGCCCACCGGGCGATCCTCGCCGTTCAGCGCATTGAGAAAGGCGGGAAACATCTCGGTCTCGGCCCCGATCATCTCGATCCCGGGGCGCAGGTTCCGGGCGGCGATGGCATTCGCCGCCATCAGTCCTCCGCCCCCAAGCGGGATGATGATGACGTCGAGGTCCGGCGCGTCCTCCAGCATCTCGAGCGCCACGGTCCCCTGTCCGGCCATGATCGCCGGATCGTCATAAGGGTGGATCAGGACCAGATCCTGCGCCTCGGCGATCTCGCGGGCGCGAAAGCCGCTCTCGTGAAGCGTCTCGCCGTAAAGGACGATCTTCGCCCCCTGGGCGCGGGTGTTCTCGACCTTCACCAGCGGCGTGGTCTCGGGCATGACGATGGTGGCGGGGATGCCGAAGCGGCGGGCGTGATAGGCGACGGCCTGGGCATGGTTCCCGGCCGACATGGCGATCACGCCGCGCGCGCGCTCGTCGTCCGAAAGCTGCAGCAGCTTGTTCGCGGCGCCGCGTTCCTTGAACGAGGCGGTCGCGTGCATGTTCTCGTGCTTGACCAGAACTTCGGTGCCCAGAAGCTCCGAAAGCCGGGGCGACAGGATGAGCGGCGTCCGCAGCACATGGCCCCTGATCCGCTCGCGCGCTGCATCAATGTCTGCCGGACCGACAGCGAATGATCCGCTCATGGGCTGGCCCCCTCCCTCATATCCTGACAATCATCCATGCCGCACATCCCGTGCCGCACCGGCATCCACCGGCCGGCGCAGGTGCCACCGCAGGACTCGTGCGCCGGCCGGTCGGGGAAACAGTCCCGCCGGGCGCCCCCTTCTGTCAAGCGGCTGCGTGAATATACCGCAGGCCGCACCGGGGTGTCGGGGATGCGGTCAGGCCGAGGGCTCGGGCTCCATCTCGCCCCCTTCGGGCGGTGTGCGGCGCGGGCGGGTCTTGGGGATGACGGTGACGCTCGGCTTGCTTTCCACCTCGCCGTCGCCATCGTCGGAACCGGATGTCGGGGGTTCGCCCCGCATGACCCGCTCGATCTGGTCGCCGGTCAGGGTCTCGTATTCCAGCAGGCCCTGGGCCAGCCGTTCCCATTCCTCGCGGCGCTCGGTCAGGATGTCGTGGGCGCGCTCATAGGCCTCATGGATGAAGCGGCGCACCTCGCTTTCGATCAGCTCCTTGGTGGCGGCCGAAACCGACAGGCCGGGCGTCTGGCCGGAATAGCCCTCATGCGCCTCGGCGTAGTCGATATTGCCCACCTTGTCCGACATGCCCCAGCGAAGCACCATGGCGCGGGCAAGGGCGCTGGCCTGCTGAATGTCGCCGGCCGGCCCGTTCGAGACGTTGTCCTCGCCGTAGCGGATGATCTCGGCCGCCTTGCCGGCCATGGTCATGGCGAGCTTCTGTTCGCATTCGCTCTTGTGCCAGTTCAGCCGGTCGATCTCGGGCAGGCTCACCACCATGCCGAGCGCGCCGCCGCGGGGGATGATCGTCGCCTTGTAGACCGGATCGCATTCGGGCAGGGCCATGCCCACGACCGCATGTCCGGCCTCGTGATAGGCGGTCTTTTCCTTCTGCGCCGGGGTCAGCACCATCGAGCGGCGCTCGGCCCCCATCATCACCTTGTCCTTGGCGTTCTCGAAATCCTCCATGGTGACAAAGCGCCGCCCGACGCGCGCGGCCATCAGCGCCGCCTCGTTCACGAGGTTGGCCAGATCGGCCCCGGAAAAACCGGGCGTGCCGCGGGCGATGATGCGCAGATCCACATCGGGGCCGAGGGGCGTCTTGCGCGCATGCACACCGAGGATCTTTTCGCGGCCCTTGATGTCGGGATTGCCGACCGTCACCTGCCGGTCGAAACGGCCGGGGCGCAGCAGCGCAGGGTCGAGCACGTCCTTGCGGTTGGTCGCGGCAAGGATGATGACACCCTCATTGGCCTCGAAGCCATCCATCTCGACCAGAAGCTGGTTCAGGGTCTGTTCGCGCTCGTCGTTGCCGCCGCCATAGCCGGCGCCGCGATGGCGCCCGACGGCGTCGATCTCGTCGATGAAGACGATGCAGGGCGCGTTCTTCTTGGCCTGTTCGAACATGTCGCGCACGCGGCTCGCGCCGACGCCGACGAACATCTCGACGAAGTCGGACCCCGAAATGGTGAAGAACGGCACGCCCGCCTCGCCGGCGATGGCGCGCGCGAGCAGCGTCTTGCCGGTGCCCGGCGGGCCGACCAGCAGCGCGCCTTTCGGAATCTTGCCGCCGAGACGGCTGAATTTCTGCGGGTTGCGCAGGAATTCCACGATCTCTTCCAGTTCTTCCTTGGCCTCGTCGATCCCGGCCACGTCATCGAAGGTGACGCGCCCGTGTTTTTCGGTCAGCATCTTGGCCTTGGACTTGCCGAAACCCATGGCACCGCCCTTGCCGCCCCCCTGCATGCGGTTCATGAAATAGATCCAGACCCCGATCAGAAGCAGGAAGGGCAGCAGCGTGATCAGGAACGACTGGAACCCCGACTGCTGCTGTTTCTCGGCCCGCACCGCGACGTTCTTGTCGATCAGGTAATTGGTGACGTCGGCATCCTGCGGCTTGATGGTGACGTAATCCCTGCCGTCGCTGCCACGATAGCGGATCTGTTCGCCGTCGATGGTCGCCTGGTTCACTTCGCCCTTTTCCACCGACTGGACGAAATCGGAATAGGCGATCTCCCGGCTCTGCAAGGTGCTGCCGGAGCCGCTGAACAGGTTGAACAGGGCCAGAACCAGCAGGAACAGGACCACCCAGAAGGCAATGTTTCGTGCGTTACCCAAGAAAGCTCTCCAGAGAAAAGGGGCGCGACCGATGGCCGACCGGTGGTTCTAAGATAGATATGATTGCGGGTGGTTCAATGCGATAAAAGCGACGCGAAAAAACCCGCAAGCCCGCCGGCGCGCTCTGCCTGCCAGTCTCCGCCGGGTTCTGCAAGTGGCGCGGCGACAAGCCGCCCGCCCCGCCAGACCGCCGGGCCGGCCAGAAGCGCCGCCCTCGGCCGCCCCGAGGCACGCCAGTCTGCAATCTGCGCAAGCCCCGCAGGCCCGAGCGCGCCCGCAACCAGCCCCGGTCCCGCGGCCGGCCCGCGCAGGCGCCAGCGCCCGTCCCAGAGGTCGGAAACCGGGCTGCGCAGATCGCGCACGGCGCCATGTTCGCGGGTGATTCGGACAGCCTCCCCGTCCGGCAGGATCCGGCAGCCGCCAAGCGTGCCCTCGGGCGAGCGCAGGAGCGCAAGCAGCGGCGCGCGCCGGGGCGGATTAGTGGCATCGCCGACCCAGCAGATCGCCCCGGCCATCAGGCGGCGCGCGATCTCGGCCGGAAGCGCGTGAAAGGCTTCGCGCGGCAACAGGATATCGCCGCCGTCGAGTGTCGCGATCTCGCGCGCCGCCGCCTCGGTCTGCCGTTCGAGCGCCTCGCGCGCTTCTCTCATCTGGGCGGCAACCCGCGCAAGGCCGGGCGCCGTGATGCCGAGCGGTGCGAGTTCCGCAAGCACCCGGCGCGCGCGCACCCGCGCGAATGTGGCGTCCTCGTTCCCCGGATCCTCGGCCCAGGGCAGGCCGTTGTCGCGCAGCACGCCGCGCAGCGCCGCCCGCGTCACGCCGAGCAGCGGGCGCAACAGCGTGATCCCGCCCAGATTCCGACGCGGCGCCATGGCCGAAAGCCCGTCCACCCCCGATTCGCGCGCAAGGCGCATCAGCAGCGTTTCGGCCTGATCGTCGGCGGTGTGGGCGGTGGCCAGGGTCGCGATGCCCTGCCCGTGCGCCCAGTCCCGCATCAACCCGTAACGCGCGCGCCGCGCGGCATCCTGCAGGTTGCCCTGCCCGTCCCATCCGCTCCAGCGCAGCACGTCGTGGCGAACGCCCGCTGCCCGCGCCAGTTCAGCGACCATGGCGGCCTCCCGCGCCGAACCCTTCCGCAGCCCGTGATCGACCGTCACGGCGCGGAAGGTTGCGGGCGGAAAGGCCCGGCAGCAGAGATGCAGAAGCGCAACCGAATCACCCCCGCCGGAAACCGCGATGGCAAAGCGGGGCGGCTGCGGCCCGAAGGCCGCCCGCAGCGTTGCGATCAGGTCCGGTTCGGGACCGCTCAAGAACAGCCGAGGCGGGTGCGCTCCTCGCGGGCGCGCGAGACCTGCGATGAATCGGGAAAGCGCGATTCGACCTCGCCCAGGGTCACGCAGGCCTGGCTCTGCTGGCCGAGTTCGCCAAGCGCCCCGCCAAGCTCCACGAGCGCCTCGGCCGCGAGCGGCCCGTCGCTGTCCGCGGTGAAGGCCGCAAGATAGGCGCGCGCCGTCTCGCGCGTATCGCCAAGCTTTGCCAGCGCCTTGCCGCGAAGCAGATTGGCCCGGGCGGCCAGCGGGCTGCCCGGATAGGTTTCGTTGAACCTGGCCAGAAGTTCGGCGGCCTTCTCGGGGTCGTCCCCGTCCATCGCTTCCTCGGCGGTGCGGAAATCGGCCTCCTCGCTGACCGCGAGTTCGTCGCCCTCGGGCGTGGCGACACCGGAGCCGCCACCCCCGCCCGACGGCGCAGGCGCAGCGGCCGGCAGGTCGCCGCTGTCACCGCCGAGCGTACTGGTCTCGGCGAGCTTGCTCACGTCGCCGCCCTCGAGCTCGACCAAGCGGAATTCAAGGTCGCCGATGCGGTTGGTGCCGTCCTTCACCACCGACTGAATGCGCATCTGCAGCTTTTCCGTCAGCGAGGTGAGGCGCCGCAGTTCGGATTCCATCGAGGCCACGCGGTCGAGCACACCGCTGCCCTCGAGATTCATGGTCGGCGCGCCGCTGGTGGACAGCTCCCGCTTCAGGCGCTGGATCTCGACATTCAGCACGGTGAGTTCCTGACGGATGTCCGCCAGGGTCTCGGCCTTGTCCTGCGCCGGTGCCGCTGCCGGCACCGCCACCAGTCCGAACGCCGCCACCACCCCGGCGACGAGGAACGACCTTGTTGGCCCCGCCATGGCGTTAGCTCGAAAGCCCGCCAGCCAGAACCGTCACCGCGCGGCGGTTCTTGGCATAGCAGGATTCAGTGCTGCAGACCTCGATCGGGCGTTCCTTGCCATAGCTGACGGTCTTGAGCCGGCCGGCCTGCACCCCGTTGGTGACAAGGTATTCACGTGCGGCATTGGCGCGGCGCGCCCCGAGCGCAAGGTTGTATTCGCGCGTGCCCTTCTCGTCGGCATGGCCTTCGATCACGGCGGTATAGTCGGGGTTGGCGTTCAGCCAGCGCACCTGCCCGTCGAGCGTCGCGCGGGCCTCGGGCGAAAGCGTGGACTGGTCATAGCCAAACAGCACGCGATCCCCCACCGACTGCTGGAAGAAGGCCGGCGATTTCGGGTCCGAAGCGGAACCGGTGCCCGCGCCATAGGCGCCGGTGCCCATTCCGTCGCCGCCGCCGCCCATTCCGTCGCCGAGCTTTGCGGGGTTGTTGCATGCGGCCAGCCCAAGCAATGCCGCCGCCATGATCCATTTGCCGAGATGACGCATGTGTGATGCCCTATCAAGCGTTAACAATCTGTAGTTCCCTAGCACATGAGCCCCGGTTTGTGAACGTGTTCCGGGGCATCCGCGCTCAGTCCTCGCTCAGTCCTGAAGCGGCGACCAGGCCGGATCCGAGGCCCCTTCGGGGGTGCGCACCTTGCGCAGGTTGCGCCCCGATATGTCCACCGAGTAAAGCGCCGCGTGACCGTCCGCACCCTGGGTTTCGCGGGTGAACATGATCACCCGCCCGTTCGGCGCCCAGGTCGGCCCCTCGTCGAGGAACGAGGCCGTGAGCAGGCGTTCCTCGCTGCCGTCGGTGCGCATCACGCCGATGTGAAAGCGCCCCTTGTTCTGCTTGGTGAAGGCGATGAGGTCGCCCCGCGGCGACCAGACCGGCGTGCCGTAGCGCCCCTGTCCGGTGCTGATCCGCCTTGCCTCGCCACCGCCGGCCGCCATGACGTAAAGCTGCGGCGTGCCGGAGCGGTCGCTTTCGAACACGATCTGCGATCCATCCGGCGAATAGCTCGGCGCGGTCTCGATCGAGGGCGCGTCGGTCAGTTGCGTCTTGGTGCCGCTGTCGAGATCCAGCCGGTAGATGTCGGTGTTCCCCCCGCGTTCGAGCGAGAACACCACGCTGCGCCCGTCCGGGGCATAGCGCGGGGCAAAGGTCATCGACCCCTCGTTCTGTTCGAGGCTGCGATGCTGCACCGCATTCACGTCGAGCACATGGATGCGCGGGAAATCGGTCTCGTAGCTCGTGTAAAGCACCCGCTCGCCGGTCGGCGAGAACCGCGGCGCAAGCACCAGCTTGTCGCTGTCGGTCAGGTATTTCACGTTCTCGCCGTCGTAATCCATGATCGCGAGCCGCTTGCGCCGCTGGTCCTTCGGCCCCGATTCCGAGACGAACACCACGCGGCTGTCGAAATAGCCGCCCTCGCCGGTGATGCGGCTGTAGACCTGATCGGCCACCTTGTGGCCCATGCGGCGCCAGCCGTCGAGCGTGCCCTCGAACTGCAGCCCGGAACCAAGCTCCGCCCCCGAGAACACGTCATAGGCGCGGAATCGCACGGTGATGTTCTGTCCCGAGACCGAAACCGCGCCGGTGATCAGCGCCTGGGCGTTGATCGCCTTCCAGTCGGCATACTGGATCGGGGCGTTGAAATCGCGCACCGTGCCGACATGGGCGCTGGCCGGGATTTCGCGGAACAGGCCGGTGCCCGTCAGGTCCGATGCCACCACCCGCGCGATATCCTGCGCCGCCTGCGCCGCCTGCGGCGTATCGGGGACGAAATCGGGAATGGCAAAGGGCAGCGGCTCGATCACGCCCTCGGTGATCTCGATACGCAGCGGGCCGTCCTGGGCAAGCAGGGGCGTGGCAAGAGGTGCGGCCAGCATGGTCGCGCCAAGCAGGAGGCTCAACAGAGATCTCGTCATTTGATCCGCATCCTTTCGGGGTTGAAGGTCATTTCGATGTCTCGCCAGTGGTCGTATTTTTCCGCCGGCAGGTCGAAGCCCGATGCGCCGCAGCGGATGATCGCGCGCCGCGCGGCGCCGAAGGCATCCTGCGCCGAGGACGAACTGCCGCCCGAATGCGACAGCAGGCGGATCGAGCCGGCATCCGGCGTGCCGTCGCGATTGAGGTTCACGCCGACCACGACGGTCGTGGCCAGCGCGTCGGTCGAAAGCGATCCGACGTTCCAGCAGGCCGAGACCGCAACGCGCAGCCCCTCCTTTTCGCCGCCGGTCAGCGGCGGCCCGGATGGTGCGGACTGACCCGGGGAACTGCCGGAACCGGCATCATTCATCGCCTCGGCAAGCGCATCATTGATCGCGCCGGAGGACCGGTCTGACTCGGGCTCGGGCTCCGGTTCGGGCTCGGGGGTAGCGGGGCGCGGCTCTTCGGGGGTCTCGCGCTCGGGCACCGGCTGTTCGGCAACGCGCGGCGGCTCCGGCCGGCGCGAGGGCGGGCGCAGGGATTGTTCCGGCGCACGGCTCGGCGGTTCGGTGGTTTCCGGCACGATCCGGTCCGATGCCTCTTCGGGCGCGGTCTGCTCCTGCGCCTCGGCCTCGGTTTCGCCGCCGTCCTCGGGGCTTACCTCGTCGCGGGTCTCCTGATCGGTGAGGGCATCGGGCGGCGGCGGCGCGACCGGGGTCGGCGCGACGCGGTCGGCCGGGCGCGGATTGGGGCGCGGGCTGATCGGATCGGGGAGCGCGGTGCTCGCCTCGGGCGGTTCGGGCGCGGGTGGTGCCTCGCTTTCCTCGGCTTCGGCCGGCGCTTCGGGCGCGGCCTCGGGGCGTGCGGGGGGCTGTTCCTCGGGCGGTTCGCTCGCTTCGGGCTCCTCCGGCGCGGCGGGCGCGTCCTCGGCCTCGTCCGGTGCATCGGCCGGCGATTCCGGGCGCGGCGCGGTCAGGGCCGCATATTCCTCTTCCGAGAACAGCGACACCTCGGCCACCTCAAAGGGTTTCGGCCGCGACGGCAATCCCCCGAACAGCAGCCAGGCGATCAGCGCCGCATGGGCAATACCCGAAATCTTGGTGCCGGTCTGCAAACCGCCGCCTCACTGTTCCGACTGGTCGAGCGTCGGGCCCCCGGTGTCGGTCACGAGACCGACATTGGAAAATCCGCTCGCGTTCAAGGCCCCCATGACCTCCATCACGTCCTTGTAGGATACCGCGCCGTCGGCCCGCAGAAAGATCCGCCGCCCCTCGCGCTCCGTGGCGATCGCGCGCAGTTTGGGGATCAGTTCCTCGCGCGGGGTCGGCGTGGTCTGGATCTGCAATTCACCCGAAGAAGTGATCGTGATCGTGAGCGGTTCCTCGCTGTCGCTCGGCAGCGCGGTCGCCGCCGTCTTGGGCAGGTCGATCGGCACGCCGACGGTCAGCAGCGGCGCGGCCACCATGAAGATGATCAGCAGCACCAGCATCACGTCGACGAAAGGCGTGACGTTGATCTCGGACATGGGCCGTCCGCCGCCGCGGCGGCGCGAGCGGCCGAGACCGCGCTGCCGGCCGCCGATCTGCTGGATCCGCGCCATCGGTCAGGAATCCAGCTGGCGGCTGAGCAGCGTCGCGAATTCGTCGGCAAAGACCTCGTGGCCGGCAATGATGCGCTCGCTGTCCGCGCTCAGCTTGTTGTAGAAGACCACCGCCGGAATTGCCGCCAGCAGCCCGAGCCCGGTCGCCAGCAGCGCCTCGGCGATTCCCGGCGCGACCACGGCAAGGTTGGTGTTCTGCTGCGCGGCGATCTCGATGAAGGCATGCATGATGCCCCAGACCGTGCCGAACAGCCCGACGAAGGGCGCGGTGGAGCCGACCGTGGCAAGGAACGACAGGCCCCATTGCAGCGACTCGGCCTCCTTGTTGATGGCCACGTCCATGCTCCGGTCGATGCGCGCCTGCGCCCCGGGGATCAGGTCGCCGTCCTGGCGGTGCGATCGCCGCCACTCGGTCATGCCGGCGGCAAAGACCCGCTCGGCGCCCCCGTCCGGGTTCGGCCCGACCTGCTCGAACAGTCCGTCGAGCGGCTCGCCCGACCAGAAGGCACTGTCGAACTGTTCGGATTCGGTCCGGGCGCGCCGATAGTTGATCAGCTTCTGGATGATGATGCCCCATGACCAGAATGAAGCGATGATGAGCAGGATCATCACCAGCTTCACAACCAAGGACGCCCGCGCGAAAAGGGCCCACATGGAGAAATCAATCCCCTGTGCGACCGCCAGCGTTTCTGCTTCCATCTTGTTCTGCTCTTTGCCCGATCTTCAGGTTGGCGACCGTATTGGTTCGATCTTGTTGCGCGGACAACTATAGCACCTGCCGGAGCTTTGCCAATGAAACCGGCGTGAAAATGCCACTCAGCCGAAAATTGCGCGAATCTCTGCCGGCAGCCGCAGCGGGCGGCCATCGGGGCTCATGCAGGCAAGGGTGACGCGGGCACGAAACAGCGCCCGCCCGCCGCGGGAAACCGTCTGGTCCAGCACGAAGCGCACGCCGCTCGTGGCGACCGGCACCGTCTCGACCTCGAGCAGGTCGTCAAACCGCGCCGGGGCAAGGTAATCGGCCTCGATCCGGCGCACCACCCAGAGGATGCCGCTCTCGCGCATGGCGTTCTGGTCGCTGCCGAGCGCCCGCACCCAGTCGCTGCGCGCGCGTTCGATGAAGCGCAGGTAATTCGCGTGATAGACCACCGCGCCCATGTCGGTGTCGTCGTAATAGACGCGGAACTTGAACAGGTGCTTCATGGCAGGCTCCGTGATGCGGGCGCTCCCGGTCCGGGCCGGCTTTTGCCTGTCGGCCCGCAGGACAGGGCTTCACCCGCTGTTAACGTCCGCGCGCCATGCTGTCATCACAAAGGGCGCATCGCGGGGTGAGCATTGACGCGACAGGATCCATGTAGAGGGCAATCGGGCCCCCCGACCCCCGCCGAAATCGCCGGGCTTCGCCATGCGCTCGTGGTCGAGGACAGCGCGGCCCAGCGGCGCCTGCTCGCCGCGATCCTGCGGCGCTGGGGCCTGCGGGTGAGCGAGGCCCGCAACGGTGCCGAGGCGCTGGCGCTCTGCACCACCGACCCGCCCGACCTCGTGCTCAGCGACTGGATGATGCCGGTCATGGACGGGCCGGCCTTTTGCCGCGCCTTCCGCGACCTGCCGCGGGATTACGGATATTTCATCCTGCTCACCTCGCGCGAGGAACGCAACGCAGTGGCGGAGGGGCTCGATGCGGGGGCAGACGATTTCCTGACCAAGCCGGTCGATCCGCAGGAACTGCGCGCGCGCATCGCCGCCGGCGCCCGCATCCTCGACATGCAGCGCCAGCTCTCGGACAGGAACCGGCAACTGGGCGCGACCCTCGCCGAACTGCAGGGCGCCCATGCGCGCATCAACGACGACCTCGTGCAGGCACGCCGCTTCCAGCAGTCACTGGTTCCCGAACGGCTGCGCGATTTCGGCACCCTCCGGCTCAGCCTGCTGCTCGAACCCTGCGGCCATATCGGCGGCGATCTGGTCGGAATGTTCGCGGCCGGTGCGGAGCGGGCCGGTTTCTACAGCATCGACGTGGCCGGCCACGGCATTGCATCGGCACTCATGTGTGCGCGGATCGGCGCCTTTCTGAGCGGACTGCACGGCGGCGAGCAGGCCCCGGCGCTTGAGGGCATGACCGGCCAGCCCCGGCTGCGCCGGCCGCCGGACCTCGCCATGACCCTGAACCGCCGGCTGCTGCAGGATTCCGAGGCCGGCGAATATCTCACCATGTGTTACGGCACCGTCGATCTCGCGTCGGGGCGGGTCGATCTGGTGCAGGCCGGCCATCCGCATCCGCTGCTGCTGCGCCGGGACGGCAGCAGCGTTGCGCTCGGCCCGGGCGGGCTGCCGGTCGGGGTGCTCGCGGATGCGTCCTGGCCCTCGTTTTCGCTCCGGCTCGAACCGGGCGAGCGGCTGCTGCTCCATTCCGACGGGCTGGACGACGCCGCCGCGCGGGGAGTCGCCCCGCCTTCGGAACAGGGCCTTGCGCGGCTCCTGCAAAGCACCGCACAGGAGGCCGGCATATCAGCGGGCGGGTTTCTGGACGGCCTCTTCGCCCGCCTGCGGCAGTCCCTGCCCCGGGGCGAAGGCTTTGCCGATGACATCTCGGCAGTGCTGCTGGAATATGACGGACCGCAGGGCGGCAGCCCGTAAGCCGCCACCCCTTGCGGACAGGCCCTTGCGGACAGGCGCGCACCGTCACGGCGAAACAGCCGCGCCGCGCGCCGCCGGCAAGGGGCGTGGCTCAGTCGATCGCCGTCACGCGTTCCATGCGGTCGGGGTCTTCGCTGACCTCGCCGTTCGAGCCGTCGCCGCGCTTGATCGCATCGACCACATCCATGCCCTCGGTCACGCGCCCGACGGCGGTATATTGCCCGTTCAGGAAGGGGCCGTCATCGAACATGATGAAGAACTGGCTGTTGGCGCTGTTCACATCCTGCGCCCGCGCCATGCCGACCACGCCGCGCTCGAAGGGGATGTCCGAAAACTCCGCCTTGATGTTGGGGCGGTCGGACTTGCCGGTGCCGGCACGGCCCAGATCCTCGCCGGCACGCCCATACTGCACGTCGCCGGTCTGGGCCATGAACCCGTCGATCACCCGGTGGAACACGACGCCGTCATAGGCGCCCTCTGCGGCCAGCGTGCGGATCTGCTCCACATGGGCGGGGGCCACATCGTCGAACAGTTCGATCACCACCGTGCCGTTCGCCTCGCCCGCCACCTCGATCTCGAGCCCGCTCGCAAGCGCGCCGCCGGCAACCAGCGAGGCGGCGAGCGAAACAACCGCCAGCCTACGCATCTGCGGCGACCTTGACGCTGATCATGCGGTCGGGGCTTGCCGGGGGCTCGCCCCGGGTGATCGCATCCACATGGTCCATGCCCTCGATCACACGCCCATAGACGGTATACTGCCCGTTCAGGAAATGATTGTCGGAAAAGTTGATGAAGAACTGCGAATTGGCCGAGTTCGGATTCTGCGACCGCGCCGCACCCAGAGTGCCCCGGTCATGGGGCAGCTTCGAGAACTCGGCCGGCAGATCGGGGTATTGCGACCCGCCCGTGCCGGCGCGTCCGGGGTTGTAATCCTGCTCCATGTTGGCGTGCTGCACATCGCCGGTCTGGGCCATGAACCCGTCGATCACGCGATGAAAGGCGACGTTATCATAGGCGCCGTCGCGCGCCAGCCGCTTCATCCGCTCCACGTGCTGCGGCGCCACGTCGGGCAGAAGCTCGATCACGACCTGGCCGTCCTTCAGCTCCATCAGGATGGTGTTTTCGGGGTCTTTGATTTCGGCCATCGGACTCTCCTGTCATGTTGGCGGCTCTGCCCTAACTAGAATGCCCCTCCGTGATTGCCAAGACGGGACGCACAAGGATTGACGAAAGCTGCCGATCGGGGAACAACAGCGCCGGTGGTGCAGATGCAGGAGGTTTCGATGGGCTGGAAAACGCTGGACGACATGGAATTGCAGGGCCGGACCGTGCTGGTGCGCGTCGATCTGAACGTGCCGCTGCAGGACGGTCGGGTGACCGACGACACCCGCATCCGCCGCATCATCCCCACGATCCGCGCGATTCTCGACCGCGGCGGGCGCCCGGTGCTGCTGTCGCATTTCGGCCGCCCCAAGGGGACTTACCGGCCTGACATGTCGCTGAACCAGATCACGGGCCCGCTCGGCACGGCCCTCGGCGCGCCGGTGGTCTTCTGCGCGGACAGCCGAGGCCCGGCCGCCGAGGCAGCGGTCGCGGCCCTGCAGGACGGCGAGGTGCTGCTGCTGGAAAACACCCGCTTCCACCCCGGCGAGGAACGCAACGACCCCGAACTTGCCGCCGCCTTTGCCCGGCTCGGCGACATCTACTGCAACGATGCCTTCTCCTGCGCCCACCGCGCCCATGCCTCGACCGAGGCGATCGCCCGTCTGCTGCCCTCCTGCGCCGGCAAGCTGATGGAGGCGGAACTGCGCGCCCTCGACGCCGCGCTCGGCGCGCCCGAACGCCCGCTTGCGGCGGTGGTCGGCGGGGCCAAGGTCTCGACCAAGCTCGCGCTGCTCGAAAACCTGCTGGACAAGGTCGACCACCTGATCATCGGCGGGGCCATGGCCAACACCTTCCTCGCCGCCCAGGGGCATGACCTCGGCAGGTCGCTGGTCGAACATGACATGACCGGGACCGCGAAGACGATCCTCGACAAGGCGGCGGCGCGAAACTGCACGGTGCTGCTCCCGGTCGACATCGTGACCGCACCGGCGCTCGAAGAGGGGGCACCGGCCACGACCCGGAACCTGGGCGACTGCCCGGCCGAGGCGATGGTGCTCGATGCCGGCCCCGAAAGCCGCGCGAAAATCTGCGCCCTCCTCGAAAACATCCGCACCCTGATCTGGAACGGCCCGCTCGGCGCCTTCGAGATCGCCCCCTTCGACGCGGCCACGAATGCCGCCGCGCGCAGGGCCGCGGAACTCACCCGCGCGGGCCGCCTGATCTCGGTCGCCGGCGGGGGCGATACCGTGGCGGCGCTGAACCGCGCGGGCGCGGCGCAGGACTTTACTTATGTCTCATCCGCCGGCGGGGCCTTTCTCGAGTGGATGGAGGGCAAGATCCTGCCGGGCGTCGCCGCCCTGCACTGACCGCGCCCGCCCGGTTCTTCTTCTGGCAGAAATATCCCGGGGAGCGCGAGGGGCAGCGCCCCTCGCCCGCACGGCCGGCTTCACCCCCGGCCTCGCCCCCCGCCCGCGGTCACGTCGTGCCCGTAGATCCAGTCGAACTGCCGGACCATGCGGCCGGGCGCGATCCGACCGCCGACCCGCAGCGCGAGATGTGCGGCCCCGCGCAGCGGCGGGCGCAGGTGGTATTTCCAGGCGTTCCCCCCGGCCGCGGCCACAACGCGGCGCGCCCGCGCCGCACGGCGCTGCTGATAGGCCGCGAGTCCCTCGTCGCGCCGGCCCGCCCCCGCAAGGCAATCCGCCAGCACCCAGGCATCCTCGAGCGCGAGATTGGCGCCCTGCGCCATGAACGGCAGGGTCGGGTGCGCCGCATCGCCCAGGATCGCAACCCCGTCCCGCTGCCAGCAATCCGCGACATCGTGACGATACAGCCCCCAGATGCCGACCGGTCCGACCCGCGCAAGCAGCCCCGCCGCCGCACCGCCGAAATCCGCAAATGCCGCGCGCAGATCGTCCGCCCGGCCCTCGTGGTGCCATCCTTCCGCGGTCCAGCCCGCGCGCTCCTGCACCGCGACAAGGTTGATCATGCGTCCGCCGCGCAGCGGATAGGTCACGAGATGGCGCCCCGGCCCCATGAAAACGCTCGCTTCGGGCGCAATGTCGCCATCCACATCGACCGTCGCCCGCCAGGCCACCTGCCCGGTAAAGAACGGGCGCCCCGCTTCGCCGAGCGCGCGGCGCGCGCGTGAATGCAGCCCGTCGGCCCCGACCACGAGGTCTGCTTCCATGCGCGCCCCGTCCGCAAAGGTCACGTCGGGGCGCAGGCCGGGGGCGACCGTTTCGGCCCGCCGGCCGGTCAGGATGCGGACCCCGGCGGCGCGGGCGGCATCGGCAAGACACCCGATCAGGTCAGCGCGGTGGATGAAACAGTAACGCTGCCCGGCCGCAAGACGCGCAAGATCGAGCCGCAGCACCTCGGCCCCGTCCGAATGGTCGCGCAGCACCACCGCCGCGGCCTGCACCGCATCGCGCGAAAGCGCGGCCTCGAGGCCGAGCGCCCGCAACACCGCAAGCCCGTTCGGCGTGACCTGCAGCCCCGCGCCCACCTCGGTGATCGCGGGCGCCTGTTCGCAGACCGTGACATCCGCACCCCGCGCCCGCAGCGCAAGCGCCGCAGCCAGCCCGCCGATCCCGGCGCCGATGACGATCACCTTGAAGTCCGACAGCGTCACTGGTCCTGCCCCGTCGTCAGGCGGTCGCCCCGGTGTTCCGCAGACGCGCCGTGCGGACCCGCCTTGCATCCGATGCTCCCGCCCGGTCCGCCCGTCGGGAAGGACGCTCAGTCGTCGCGATGCACCTTTTCGCGGCGCTCGTGACGTTCCTGCGCCTCGAGCGTCATGGTCGCGATCGGCCGCGCATCGAGGCGCTTGAGCGAAATCCGGTCCCCGGTCATCTCGCAATAGCCGTATTCGCCTTCCTCGATCCGCTTCAGCGCTTCGTCGATCTTGGTCACGAGCTTGCGCTGCCGGTCCCGGGTGCGCAATTCAAGCGCGCGGTCGGTCTCTTCCGAGGCGCGGTCGGCGATGTCGGGGATGTTGCGCGTTCCGTCCTGCAGCCCGGCGATGGTATCGCGGCTCCCGGCCAGGAGCTCCTGCTTCCAGGCCAGCAGCTTGCGGCGAAAATACTCGGTCTGTCGTTCGTTCATGAAAGGTTCATCCTCAGCCGGGCGATAATCATCCGACAGGAAAACGTCCTGCTTCATTCGAGCCTCTTTGACCTCGCGGGAAATATCCGGCACAGGGTTTATTCAAGTCAACTGGCGTTACTCTGGCGCAGCATCTATCCGAGGGACGTTCGGTTGTCACTACACAATCCGGCCGCAGGGGCCGGGCCCCGCCCGCAGCGGCAGGCCGCCCCGCATATGCCGCATGATGCAATCAGCCAAGAGGTCTGCACAGGATGAAATTCGAGGGAACCGCGGAATATGTCGCGACCGACGATCTGCTTGTCGGGGTGAATGCGGCGGTGACGCTGGAGCGTCCGCTGCTGGTCAAGGGCGAGCCGGGCACGGGCAAGACCGAACTCGCGGTGCAGGTCGCGGGCGCGCTCGGCCTGCCGCTGATCGAGTGGAACATCAAGTCCACCACCCGCGCCCAGCAGGGGCTTTACGAATATGACGCGGTATCGCGGCTGCGCGACAGCCAGCTCGGCGATGCCCGGGTGCATGACGTCGCGAATTACATCCGCAAGGGCAAGCTCTGGCAGGCGTTCGAGGCTGAAACCAAGGTCGTGCTGCTGATCGACGAGATCGACAAGGCCGATATCGAGTTTCCGAACGACCTCCTGCAGGAGCTCGACCGGATGGAATTCCACGTCTACGAGACCGGCGAGACCATCCGCGCCCGCCACCGCCCGATCGTCATCATCACCTCGAACAACGAAAAGGAACTGCCGGACGCCTTCCTGCGGCGCTGTTTCTTCCACTATATCCGCTTCCCCGACGAGGCGACCCTGCGCCGCATCGTCGAGGTGCACCACCCCGACATCAAGGACGCCCTGCTGACCGCGGCGCTGACGCAATTCTATGAAATCCGCGAACAGCCCGGGCTGAAGAAGAAACCCTCGACCTCGGAAGTGCTCGACTGGCTGAAACTGCTGCTGGCCGAGGATCTGGGGCCCGAGGATCTGCGCGCGACCAGCGGGGGCGCCCTGCCCCGCCTGCATGGTGCGCTGCTGAAGAACGAACAGGACGTGCATCTTTTCGAACGCCTCGCCTTCATGGCCCGCGGCGCAGGCCGCCGCTGACCGGGCGCGGACCGGAACAGGGATCGAAACAGGGCGCGCGCCTTCGCGGGACAAGCGCGCTGGACAGGTCGGGGCGCGCGGTCTAGGCATCGGACCCCGGAACGGCCGGGACGCAGCCCCTTCCGCAGGCCGGGCAAGGAGAGACCATGATCGTCATCGTGTTCACAGCAATCGGCGCCCTCATCGGCGGCGTCACCGCGCGCCGGCGCGGGGGAAACCGGCTCGACATGGCGCAATATGCGGCCGGCTACGGGCTGGCCTTCATGATCCTGGGAATGATCGTCGCGCTCGTGATCGACCGTTTCCTGATCTGATCCGAAGCGATGTTCCTTTCATTCTTCGAAAATCTGCGCGCGGCGGGGGTGCCGGTCTCCCTGCGCGAATATCTCGGCTTTCTCGAGGCGATGAAGGCGGGGCTCGTGCTCTATGATGTCGAGGGGTTCTATTACCTCGCGCGCGCCTCCATGGTGAAGGACGAACGCCACATCGACCGTTTCGACCGCGCCTTTGCCCAAAGCTTCGAGGGGCTTGAACAGATCAGCACTGAGCAGGTGCTCGAGGCCGTGGACATTCCGGCCGAATGGCTTGCCAAGCTTGCCGAAAAGCACCTGAGCGACGAGGAAAAGGCCGAGATCGAGGCGCTCGGCGGCTTCGACCGGCTGATGGAGACGCTGCGCGAGCGGCTGAAGGAACAGCAGGGGCGCCACCAGGGCGGCAGCAAGTGGATCGGCACCGCCGGCACTTCGCCCTTCGGGGCCTACGGCTACAATCCCGAAGGCGTGCGCATCGGCCAGGCCGAAAGCCGTCACCGCCGCGCGGTCAAGGTCTGGGACCGGCGCGAGTTCCGCGATCTCGACGACCGGCTGGAACTCGGCACGCGCAACATCAAGGTGGCGCTGAAGCGGCTGCGCCACTGGGCCCGCGACGGCGCGGCGCGGGAGCTTGACCTTGACGGCACGGTGCGCGCCACGGCCGAGCACGGCTATCTCGACGTGCAGACGCGCCCGGAGCGGCGCAACGCGGTGAAGGTGCTGCTGTTCCTCGACGTGGGCGGGAGCATGGACGACCATGTGCAGGTGGTGGAGGAGCTGTTCTCGGCCGCGCGGGGCACCTTCAAGCATCTCGAGCACTACTATTTCCACAATTGCCTTTACGAGGGCGTCTGGCGCGACAACCGCCGCCGCTGGGAGGAACAGACGCCGACGCTCGACGTGCTGCACAGCTACGGGCCCGATTATCGCTGCATCTTCGTCGGCGACGCGAGCATGAGCCCCTACGAGATCGCCTATCCGGGCGGCGCGAACGAGCACTGGAATCCCGAGGCCGGCCATGTCTGGCTGCGCCGCGCCCGCGAGCAATGGGCCGCCAATCTCTGGATCAACCCGGTGCCCGAGGCCTATTGGGGGCACACCCATTCGATCGGCATGATCCGCGAGATCTTCGACGGGCGCATGGTGCCGATGACGCTGGAGGGAATCGGGCGCGGCATGGATCTGCTGCGCGGCTAGGTCGCGCTTGCGCCGGGGCCCGCCTGCCGCCATATCGACGACATGCTCCGGTTCTCGCCCGTCCTTCTTGCCGTCATCTACGCGCTGGTGATGTATCGCTTTTCCACCTGGCGGCTGCATCGCGAGCTGGACGCGCGCTCCAATCCGCTTCTCGACGCGCGGCTCACGCGGCTGTTCGACCGCATGGCGGACAGTCTGGACCTGCCGCAGATCCGGGTTCTGATCTATGAAATCGAGCCGGTGAACGGGCTTGCCGCGCCGGACGGGCGGATTTTCATCACGCGCGGGTTCTATCGCCGCTTTCTGTCGGGCGAGGTGAGCGCCGAGGAACTGGCAAGCGTCGTTGCCCATGAGCTTGGCCATGTGGCGCTTGGCCATGCGCGGCGCCGCATGATCGACTTTTCCGGGCAGAATGCGCTGCGCACGACGCTGGTGATGGTGCTCGGGCGGTTCCTGCCCTTTGGCGGCGCGGGCATCGCCGCCCTGCTTGCCGCGCTGCTCACGACGCTGCTCGGGGCGCGCCTGTCGCGGCAGGACGAATACGAGGCCGATGCCTATGCGGCGGCGCTGCTGACCCGGTCCGGGATCGGCATCGCGCCGCAGAAATCCCTGTTCCGCAAGCTCGAGGCCATGGCGGGCCATGCCGGCGGGCGGGTGCCGGCCTGGCTCATGAGCCATCCGCGCACCGATGCGCGCATCACGGCGCTCGAACAGATCGAGGAGCGCTGGAACCGGCGCCCCTGACAGTGGCCGCGTGATCGGACGAGGGGCGCTGCCCCTCGCGCTCCCCGGGATATTTCCGCCAGAAGAAGGCCCGGGCCGGTGCCCCGCGGTCAGGTCAGGGCGGCGGCAGCGCGGGCGAGGCGCGGCAGGCGGGCCTTCCTGAGCAGCGCCCGCATGTCCCAGCCCGTTTCCGAGAGGCGATTCGCCTTGGCGAGCGTCGCCTTCAGCACCGGCTCCACATGAGCGGGCGCGCCGCGATAGAGGTCGAGCAGGAAGGTGTCGGGCGCATGGCGGGCAAGCCCGTGCCCGGCCAGCACACGAATGGGGAAATCGCGGCTGTTCGCGGTCAGGATGCCGTCGGCCGCGCCGGCAAGCGCGGTTGCGAGCACGTGGATGTCGCCCGGGTCGGGCAGCCAGAGCCGCGCCTGCGTTGCGGGGTCAGGGGCGATTCCGGCTCCGGGCCAGTCGGCGCGCATGAGCGCGGCCTCGCCTTCGGCGACGAGCCGCTGCGCCGGGCCGAGCCGGGCCGCGGCATGGAGCCATTCGTCAACGATCCGGTCCGACCAGAGCGGTTCGAAACAGCCCAGAGCCGCGGCACCCATGAGCAGTTCGCGCAGCACCGTCGGATAGAGCACGCAGGCGTCGAGCACGATCCGGGGCGGGGCGTCCGGCGGGGCGGGGCTCACGGCTCGCGGCGCGCGCGCCAGCCGCCGCGGCGGCGCGGTGCGATGCTGCCGCCGAGCCCGTCGCGCAGCACCTGCGTCATCGGGTGATCCGGGGCCCCGTCGCCGTGGCGTGCCAGCAGCGCGCGCAGCGAGGCACGGGGCTCCTGTGCCTCGGGCAGGCCGAGCGCCCAGTCCATGAAGATCGTGCGGCACTGTGCGGAGGTGATGCCGGGAATGCGATAGGCCTCGCGGATCAGCCCCTTCGGGTCATGGGTGTCCTGTCCGGGTTTCATGGTGGGTTCCGGGCTCCCGCGCAGCTTCCCTCATGACCGGCATAGGCCGCGAGGGCCGGGTTGCGCAAGCCCCGCGCTGCGGCCGCCCGGTGTTCTGCCGCGCTCTTGCCGCGCAAGCGGCTTGTGCTCGGCCCTTGATGGGACCATGTTGCGGCACATGAAGGGGGTCAGCACATATGATCGCGCGGCGGTTGCATCGCCGCGGGAGGGATCGGGGCCGGACATGTCCGCGCCCGTGGCCGGTGCAATGCGGTTGCGGGGAGGCGTGGCATGAGCGGCCGGGATTCTGGACAAAGCGGTTGCATCGTGGCACCCCGGCAGGAAACCACCGAGGCATCTGACTTGAGCGGCGAAACCACTTTTGTCCCGGGACCGGAAACGGAAGCCGAATATCGCCGGGCGCTCGGCTGTTTCGGCACCGGCGTGACGGTCGTGACCCATATGACCGAAAACGGACCGATCGCGATGACGGCGAATTCCTTCGCCTCGGTGTCGCTCGATCCGCCGCTCGTGCTCTGGTGTGCGGCCTATCGGTCGCGCCGCCACGCGCTGTTCGCGCAGGCGCGCCATTACGCGATTCACGTCATGCGCGACGATCAGCTGCATCTTGCGCGCCATTTCGCCCGCAAGGGGCATGATTTCAGCGTGGCCGACTGGACGACCAATGCCGAGGGGCAGCCGGTCCTGTCGGATTCGCTGGCCAGTTTCGAATGCGTCCGCGATGCGGTGCATCCAGCCGGGGATCATTCGATCATCGTCGGCCATGTGCTGCGCTGCACCGTGCATCCGGGGTCGGGGCTGCTGTTCAAGCGCGGCCAGTACGGCGGGTTTTCCGACCTGTGATCGTCGGCTCCGCCCCCGCGGGCGGGGCGCAAGTGTGTGATAGAGTGGCCGGGGTATGGCCGGGACAAGGCGGCATGACGAATTCCGGGGCTGCGCGGCCCTTCAACATCCTGATCGTGGCCCAGAAGGGGCGACTGCAATACGAGGCGCTGCTTTTTGCGGCCTCGCTGCGTCACAGCAGCCCGGGCTTTGCCGGCCGGCTTTTCGTCGCCGTGCCGCAGCCGGGGCCGCTCTGGGACGGGGATCCGGGCATTTCGGATCCGGATCTGCGCGACATGCTCCTGCAGCTCGGGGCGGAGATCCTGCCGTTTCATTCGCAGGTGTTCGGGCGGGACTATCCCCATGGCAACAAGATCGAGGCGCTTGCCGCGCTTCCCGAGGGCGAGCCCTTCGTGTTCTTCGACAGCGATACGCTGATCACGGGAGAGCTTGCCGCGGTGCCGTTCGATTTCGCCCACCCCTCCGCCTCGCAGCGCTGCGAGGGGACATGGCCGGTGCCGACGCTCTACGGGCCCGGCCGCGAGGACATCTGGCGCGCGCTGTTCGAGCGTTTCGGGCTCGATTTCGAGACGAGCCTCGACCCCGGGCGGCGGCGCGATGACTGGCGGCGCTATCTCTATTTCAATGCGGGCTGGTTCTACCACGCCTGCCCGCGCCGTTTTGGCGCGCTGTTCCTGGACCACGCGCGGACGATCCGAGACGATCCGCCGGTCGAACTGGCGGGGCAAAGCCTTGATCCGTGGCTGGACCAGGTGGCGCTGCCGCTCGTGATCCACCGGCTGGGTGGCGGGCGCGACCGGTTGCCGCCGGGCCTGCTCGATGGCGCGGTGAGCTGCCATTACCGCCATTTCCCGCTGCTTTACGCGCGCGAGGGCGACCATGTGGTCAGGTGCCTTGAAACCGTGGCCGCCCCCAACCGGCTCAAGAAGCTGCTGAAGGCGCATCCGCCGATCCGGCGGCTGGTCTATCGGGGCCATGGGGCAAAGGTGCGCGGATTGTTCGATCGCGACCGCCTGCCGCCGCGTGAACAGGCGATCCGCAACCGCATCCGTGCCGCGGGGCTCTGGATGCGCTAAGGGCGCGGGGGCGGCCCCGCCCGGCCTGCCCCTGCCCCGTCGTCTCCCGCGCTCCACAGTTGTGCCGGAGGGCGCAATCGCCTAATCCAGCGGCAACCATACAAGCCAACGGGAGAGCTACTGATGACAGAAGGCCGTGAAAAGGGCTTCGAGACCCTGCAGATTCATGCCGGGGCCCAGCCCGATCCGACGACGGGCGCCCGCCAGACGCCCATCTATCAGACCACCTCTTTCGTGTTCCGCGATGCCGATCACGCGGCCCGGCTCTTCAATCTGGAGGAGGTCGGCTATATCTATTCGCGCCTCACCAATCCGACGATTTCGGTCCTGCAGGACCGCATGGCAGCGCTTGAGGGCGGTGTCGGCGCGGTCTGCTGCGCATCGGGCCATGCGGCGCAGATCATGGCGCTGTTTCCGCTCATGGGGCCCGGGCTCAACGTGGTGTCGTCGAGCCGGCTTTACGGCGGGACGGTCACGCAGTTCTCGCAAAGCTTCAAACGCTTCGGCTGGGAGGCCCGGCTGGTCGATTTCGACGATTTCGACGCGGTGCGCGCGGCAATCGACGAAAACACCCGCGCCCTGTTCTGCGAGGTGATCAACAACCCCGGCGGCTCGATCACCGATATCGAGGCCATCGCAAAGATCGCGGACGAGGCCGGGATTCCGCTGATCGCCGACAACACCGGCGCGACGCCCTACCTTTGCCGTCCGATCGACTTCGGCGCCACCATCGTGGTTCACGCGATGACCAAATACATGACCGGCAACGGCACGGCGATGGGCGGCGCGATCATCGATTCGGGCAAGTTCGACTGGTCGGCCTCGGACAAGTTCCCCTCGCTCAGCCAGCCGGAGCCCGCCTATCACGGGCTGAAGTTTCACGAAACCTTCGGCCCGCTCGCCTATACGTTCTTCGGCATCGCCATCGGCCTGCGCGATCTCGGCATGGTGCTGAACCCGCAGGCGGCGCATTACACGCTGCTCGGGCTGGAAACCCTGTCGCTTCGCATGCAGCGCCACGTGGAGAACGCCGTCAAGGTCGCGACCTGGCTCGAAAATGACGACCGGGTGGAATACGTCACCTATGCCGGGCTGGAATCCTCGCCCTATTACAAGGTCATGCAGCGGATCAGCCCCAGGGGCGCGGGCGGGTTGTTCACCTTCGCGCTCAAGAACGGGTATGACGCCTGCGTGAAATTCGTCGACTCGCTGGACATGTTCAGCCATGTGGCGAATTTCGGAGACGCGCGCAGTCTGGTGATCCACCCGGCCTCGACCACCCACCGCCAGCTTTCGCCCGAACAGCTCAAGGCGGCGGATGCCGGGCCCAATATCGTGCGCCTGTCGATCGGGCTCGAAGACCCGGAAGACATCATCGCCGATCTCGACCAGGCGCTGACCAAAGCCACCGCCTGACCGCTCACCCGCTTGATGCGTGGGCAGAAATGACAGGAGGGCCACGGTCACCGCGGCCCTCCTGTTTCGTTCCATCGCCCGTCAGCGGGCGGTGAGCAGGCCGGGATCACTCGGCGGATTCGTCGCCGCCGCCCGCGCCGTTTCCGGTTGCAGGATCAACGCTCAACGCATCGTCGTTGCCTGCGTCCTCGATCGCAAAGACCATCGCCACCGACGCGTTCAGCTCGATTTCGCCCTCGGCCACCGGCACCGCGCTTTCGCGCGAATCGGCCATGGCCGCCATCATCCGCGGCATGGGGCGGGCGCCGCTCTGATCGTTGATGCGGATCACCGGTCCGAGCCGCACACCGGCCGCCTCGGCCAGAAGCTCGGCCCGCGCGCGCGCATCCTCGACCGCCTTGCGCCGGGCATCGTCCTGCGCCGCGTCGGGTTCCTGCAGGCCAAAGCTCAGACCGTTGAATTCATTCGCGCCATCCTCGACCACCGCACCCAGGATATCGCCGAGCGCCCCGAGATCGCGCACCCGCACGGTGACGGTGTTGCTGGCGACGTAACCGGTGATCTCGGCCGGCCGGTCGGCATCATTCTGCCTCCGGTCGGACCAGAGCGGCGAAAGCGCGATCCGCTGGGTCTGCACGTCGCGCTTTTCCAGCCCCAGTTCCTCGAGCCGCGAAAGGATGTCGCCGACCTTGCCCGAGGTCTCGGTCATCGCCGCCTCGGCCTCGTCCGCCTGACTGGTCACGCCGAGCGAGATCGTCGCCATGTCCGGCACGGCTTCGACCCGGCCCTCGCCGGTCACGGTTATCTGTCGCGTCATGTCCTCTGCCCAGGCGGCAGTGGTCATCACGATCCCGAGTGCAGCAGCCAACAGCGTCTTGGTTTTCACGTGGATCCTCCTGTAAATGGCGGTCACAATGGACCACCCTTGCCGCCTCTGGCAAGATGCTGCAAACCGCCCTGCCCGGGCCCCCGGGATCCGGGTGCCAGACCCCCGCCCACCAGACGCAGGCGTCAGGAGAGCATATGAACGATCACGCAACCGAACCGGATTTCGCGCTGTCGCGCACGGAGCGGCGCGTCACGCTGCTGCATCGCGGTGATGACGGCTGGCAACTGCTGGGCGAGGTGGACCGGGACGCCCCGGATTTCGAGGCCGCCATGGCCGGGCTCAGGCAGCAGGCCGAAGCCCTCGCCGGAGGACCCCCGGACTGCAAGATCATCATACCGGACAACGACATCCACTATCTGGGCATGGATACGGGCGAGGTCGATTTCGGCAGCCGGATCCGTGCTGTGCGCAAGGAACTGCGGCGGCTGATGCCCGACGGCCTGCAGGGATTGCGCTATGATATCGCCACCGAGGGCCCGCGCACGCAAGTCGCGGCCGTGACCAGGGCGACCCTGCAGGAGGCCGCGGATTTCGCCCGCGAACACGGGTTCCAGCCGGTGCGATTCGTCGCCGCCTGGAGCGGGGGCGGCTTTGCCGAGGAACCGTTCTTCGGCATGGCCGAGCCCGAGCCCCCGGTCCGCGCGGAGGACGCGGCCGCACCGCCCGCCGAAGCCGGCGCCGGCGCGAATCCGCCGAAAGGGTCGGAAGCGTCGGGCGACCACGAAACCGGCGCCGACGCCGCACCCCAGGGCGAAGCACGGGAGCCCCGCGCCCCCGCTCCGCTGTCCGCGGGCCGGAACCGGCCGCCCGCCCGCGGCCGGACCGCGCCGCGCCCCCCCGCGGCAGGCGAGGGTTCGGCCCTGCATCGCAGCCCGGTCATGGCGGCGGCGCTGGTCCTGCTGCTCCTGGCGGGCAGCGTCTGGCTGTTCTTTCTTCAGGGCAACACGGCCCCGGATCGCCGGATCGCGCGCGAGGACAGCCTCGGCACGACCACGGACGGGTCAGGAGAGATCGACGAACTGACCGAAACTGACGCCGCGGTGCTGGATGCGATGCGCAAGGACCGCGAAACCGCGGCAGGCACGGGTGAAACCACGCCGGATGATGCCCCAGAGACGGACATGGCCGCGCGCGAAGACGCAGAAACCGACGCCGCCGCCGGGACCAGCCCCGCCGCGCAGGACAGCGCGGATGAGAGCGACGGGGCAACGACCGACACCGCCCGGCTGAGCGACCCTGCGGCGCCCCGGATCGCGCCCGGCGAACTGCCCGTGGCGCCCGCACCGGACGGGACCGCGGCCGGGCGCGAGGGAACCCCGCTCCCCGCGCCGCTCGCCCGGCCCGGTGAGGCGGGGCCCGATGACGACGGAAACGGCGCCGTGACTGCGCAACCCGACGCGGACGGAACCGCCGGCGAGACCGCTGAGACCGCTGATGCCGCTGACGGGGACTCGGCACCTGATGCCGGGTCCGAGGACCGGTTTTTCGTCTCGGGGCTTGCAAGCAGCCTGAGCGTGAGCGGCGTGCGGATCTACGAGGGCCGCCCGCCCGTCGTGCCCCCGGCCCCACCTGCGCGCGATGGGGAAGATGGGGAAAACGTCGCGGAACAACCGGCAGAAACCCCGGCCGAAACGCAGCAGGCATCGGATGGGGCAGCGGCCGGAACCGCCTCGGAAACCCCGACGATCCGGCCGCGCCTGCGGGCCGGGGACAGCACCGCGCCCGACAGCGACGCGGCGGAGACCGCGACCGCCGGTTCCCCCGATGCAAGCCGTGCCGAGGCCGCCCGGCCGGCCGACATGCCGCGCCCGGCCCTGCGCCCCGAATCGGTCGGCTCGCAGGTCAGCCGCATGCTGGCCGAGGGGCTGGTGGATGATGGCGCGGACGAGGCGCCCGGGACGGTGCAGACCGCGAGCCTTTCGGACAGCGCCCAGGCGGTCGCGCAGTCGCGCACGCCGAATGCCCGGCCCGAAACGCTCGTGACGGCCGCGGCCAGTGCGGCGGCGAGTGCAGCCGCCGCCCCCACCCAGGCCGCGGCGCAGGCCGCACCGGCACCGGCGCCCGCTCCGGCACCCGCCCCGGCTCCGGCGGTGCAGCCGAGCGCACCCTCCTCGGCCTCGGTCACGCAGCAGGCCACGCTCGGCAGGACGCTGAACCTGCGGCAGATGAACCTGATCGGGGTCTATGGATCCGCGAACAACCGGCGTGCGCTGGTGCGGCTGTCCAACGGACGCTACCAGAAGCTGAAGGTCGGCGATTCGCTCGACGGCGGGCGCGTGATCGCCATCGGCGAAAACAACGTCCATTACCAGAAGGGCGGGAACAGCTATACGCTGGTGATGCCCGCAAGCTGAGTTCGGGCAGAGCCCCGGTCCGGTCCGAACGGGCCATGGGCCTGCCCGAGCGACATCACGCCGGGATCACTCCGCCCAGTGCACCTTCATGTCCGCAAACACCGCGCGGACCGGCGCCTCGGTGTCCGACAACCGGCCTGCGCGTTCGATCATGGCGCGCTTTTGCGCCCCGTAGATCACGAGGTGCTTTTTCAGCGCCCCTTCGAGTACCGGCGCCGTGAGGGTCAGGCGCCGTTCGGGCTGGCCGGGCGGGGCCATGGCGGCAATTGGCGGCGCGTCGTCGGCAAGCGCCTCGGCAAGGCCCGGGGTGCCGGGAAACAGCGAGGCCACATGGCCGTCCTCTCCCATCCCGAGCAGCAGGATCGACAGCGGCAGCAGCGGCTCGACCGCGGCCGAAAGCTGCGCCAGTTCCACGACGTAATCGCCGGCATGTTCCCCGGCCGGTTCCTCGTCCGGGATCCGCAGCGGCAGGAACTGCGCCATGGCGGCGCGGTCGACCAGCAGATGCTCGCGGATCAGCCGCTCGTTCGAGCGGGGATGGTCGGCCGGCACGCAACGCTCGTCGGTGGGCAGGATGGTCACCTTGTCCCATTCGAGCGGCGCCGCGCAGAGCGCATCGAACACCGCCCCCGGCGTGGTCCCGCCCGGCACCGCCATGCTGGCGCGGTCCTGGCTCAGCAGGGTTGCGTTGAGTTCCCCGGCGATCTGGTTCGCAAGGTCGATCGCCAGCATGTCGCGGTCGGGATATTCGATCAGTTTCATGGTCGGATTCCTCGCCATTCGCGGTTGTCGCGCGCCAGCAGCAGCTCGGCGTCGCGCGGCCCGGTGCTGCCGGTCTCGTAGGGTTTCGGGACATCGCCGCGCGCTTCCCAGCCGGCGATGATCGGATCGGTCCAGGCCCAGGCTGCCTCGACCTCGTCGCCGCGCATGAACAGGGTCTGGTCGCCCCGGATCACATCCATCACGAGCCGCTCATAGGCATCGGGGGGATGTTCACCTTCGGGTCCGAGCGCCTCGGCAAAGGTCATGTCGAGCGGCACATCGACAAGGCGCATCCCGCCGGGGCCCGGATCCTTGATGGTGACCTGCAGCGTGATGCCTTCGTTCGGCTGCAGACGGATGGTCAGCACATTGATGTGTCGCCCGCCCTCCTGCCCGAAGATCGCATGGGGCGCATCCTTGAACACCACGCTGATCACCGAGGAGCGCGCCACCAGCCGCTTGCCGGTGCGCAGGTAGAACGGCGTGCCGGCCCAGCGCCAGTTGCTCACATGAACCCGCAGCGCGATATAGGTCTCGGTGGTGGAGCGCGGATCGCCGACCGCCTGGCGATAGGAGGGGTGGTCGGCCTCGCGCCCCGGCATGGCCTCGTACTGGCCGCGCACGATGTGATGCGGCAGCACCGGGTCGAGCGCGTGGATCACCTTCAGCTTTTCGTCGCGCAGCGTATCGGGCGAGAACCGCGCCGGCGGCTCCATCGCGGTCAGGCAGAGCAGCTGCATCAGGTGGTTCTGGATCATGTCGCGCATGGCGCCGGCGCGGTTGTAGTAATCGGCGCGGCTGCCGATGCCTTCGCTTTCGGCCACGGTGATCTGGATGTGGTCCACATACTGGCTGTTCCAGAGCGGTTCGAACAGCATGTTGGCAAAGCGCACCACCATCAGGTTCTGCACCGTTTCCTTGCCCAGATAATGGTCGATCCGGTAGATCTGGCGCTCGGCGAAGTTCGACGCGAGCATGGCGTTGAGGTCGCGCGCGCTGTGAAGGTCGCGCCCGAAGGGCTTTTCGACCACGATCCGCGTGCCGGGCGTGACCAGATCGTAATCGCGGATGCGCCGGGCAAGTTCGGCAAAAAGCATCGGGCGCACCGAGAAATAGAAGGCCCGCACATGGCCCGGGTCGAGATGCCCGGCAAGGTCGGTCCAGCCGGTCTCTCCCAGCGCGTCGAGCGGAACATAGTCGAGGCAGGCCAGGAACCGCCCGAGCGCCGCCTCGTCGCAGCAGCGGTCGGAGGATTGTTCGCGAATCGCATCCGCTGCCACTGCGCGGAAGCTTTCGGCATCGTGGCGGGTCTTGGCGGCACCGATCACCCGCGCGCCCGGTGACATCTGCCCGGCGCAGAAGCGGCGGAACAGCGCCGGCAGGATCTTGCGGCGGGCAAGATCCCCGGTCGCGCCGAAGATCACGAGGTCGAAATCCTCGACGGGGATCGTCCGCATCCCCGTGCGCGCATCCGAATCGGACTCGTCCTCCACGACACCCCCCTGATGCAGGTCGAGGGTGTCATTCTGCGCATTTCCGCCCCCGGTCACAAGCAGGGAGCACGAAAACCCTCCGCAGACCCGGTTCGCGGCCAGGCCCGGAGCCCGTCAGTGGAGGGTGAATTCACCCACGATGTTTTCCCAGTTGCCCGACGACAGCAGCCGGCGATGGGTGAAGCGCACCGAGTGAAGCGGCCCCTCGATACTGTCCTGCCAGAACTCGATGAACCGGAACAGCCGCGGATGATCCGGCGCAAGGTCGTAGTCCTGCCAGACATAGCTGTTCAGCACATGGCGGAAATCCGGCATCCGGTAGAAGAATTCGGCCGTGGTCAGCCCGTAACCCTTGAGCATCAGCTCCGTCTCGCCCGCGCCCATGCGGCACCTCCTTTTCGTGCCTCCCATGACTCATGATTGCGCATAAAAATTAAATTTCAACAAAAACAGCATATTGGCAGGTATGCCTGCTGGCTGCCAAAGGCCGCGGGCAAGTGCCATTGCAGGTGCCACGCGGCCTCTGATAGAGTGGCGCACAACACCCGGAGCAGTTACAGAGATTGGCGCAGAACACGTGAACGACCAGCCCGAACCACCTGAAAACGAAGATGATTCCATGCCCGAGAGCCCGCTTCCCGAAGGCCCGAGCATTTCCATCGAATCCGAGATGCGCACGTCCTATCTGGATTACGCCATGTCGGTCATCGTCAGCCGCGCGATCCCCGATCTGCGCGACGGGCTGAAGCCGGTTCACCGCCGCATCCTCTATGCCATGCACGAGGTCGGCAACACCCACGACAAGCCCTATCGCAAATCGGCCCGTCCCGTGGGCGACGTGATGGGGAAATACCACCCGCATGGCGACGCCGCGATCTATGACGCGCTGGTGCGCATGGCGCAGGATTTCTCGATGTCGCTGCCCTTGCTCGACGGGCAGGGCAATTTCGGCTCCATGGACGGGGACAATGCCGCCGCCATGCGCTATACCGAGGTGCGCATGGCGCGCCCGGCGGATTTCCTGCTGGCCGACATCGACAAGGATACGGTCGATTTCCAGGACAACTATGACGGCAAGGACCGCGAACCGACCGTCCTGCCCGCGCGCTTTCCCAACATG
Organism: Pontibaca methylaminivorans; assembly: GCF_900156525.1. Taxonomy (NCBI): domain Bacteria; kingdom Pseudomonadati; phylum Pseudomonadota; class Alphaproteobacteria; order Rhodobacterales; family Roseobacteraceae; genus Pontibaca; species Pontibaca methylaminivorans. The sequence continues at coordinate 116,059 of NZ_FTPS01000001.1, read as the reverse complement.
CTGGTCAATGGTGCGGGCGGCATCGCCGTCGGCATGGCGACCAATATCCCGCCCCACAACCTCGGCGAGGTGGTGGATGCGACGCTTGCGCTGATCGACGACCCGGACCTGACCAGCGAGGATCTGATCGCCTATGTGCCCGGACCCGATTTTCCGACCGGGGGAGTGATGCTCGGCCGCTCCGGCGCGCGCAAGGCCTATCTCGAAGGGCGCGGCAGCGTGATCCTGCGCGCCCGCACCCGGATCGAGGAAATCCGCAAGGACCGCTTTGCCGTGGTGGTGGATGAAATCCCCTATCAGGTGAACAAGGCGGCGATGATCGAACGTATCGCCGAGGCCGCGCGCGACCGCCGGATCGAGGGCATCGCCCATGTGCAGGACGAATCCGACCGCAACGGCGTGCGGGTGGTGGTCGAACTGAAACGCGACGCGACGCCCGAGGTGGTGCTGAACCAGCTGTTCCGCTTCACGCCGATGCAGACCAGCTTTGGCTGCAACATGCTGGCGTTGAACAGCGGGCGCCCCGAACAACTGACGCTGCGCGATTTCCTGTCGTATTTCATCACCTTCCGCGAAGAGGTCGTGGCCCGGCGCACCGCCTATCTGCTGCGCAAGGCGCGCGAGCGCAGCCATATCCTCTGCGGGCTTGCGGTTGCGGTCTCGAACGTGGACGAGGTCGTCGCGACGATCCGCGCCAGCGCGGATGCCGCCGAGGCGCGCGCCCGGCTGATGGAGCGGCGCTGGCCGGCGGCCGACATCGCCGCCTATATCCGGCTGATCGACGACCCGACCCACAAGATGAACGAGGACGGGAGCTATAACCTTTCCGAGGCGCAGGCGCGGGCGATCCTCGATCTGCGCCTCCAGCGCCTGACGCAGCTCGGCGTGCGCGAAGTCACCGACGAACTGGAAGAACTGGCGCGCAAAATCCGGGATTATCTGGATATTCTGGCCTCGCGCGAACGCATCATGGCGATCATCGCCGATGAACTCCGCGAGGTGCGCGACCTCTTCGCGGTGCCCCGGCGCACCGAGATCGCCGACTGGTCCGGCGACATGGAAGACGAGGACCTGATCGAGCGCGAGGACATGGTCGTCACCGTCACCGCCGGCGGCTATATCAAGCGCACGCCGCTTGCCGATTTCCGCAGCCAGCGGCGCGGGGGCAAGGGGCTTTCGGGGATGCAGACCAAGGAAGAGGACGTGGTGACCACGCTCTTCGTGGCCAATACCCATACCCAGCTTCTGTTCTTCACCACCCGCGGCATGGTCTACAAGCTGAAGACATGGCGCCTGCCGCAGGGGGGGCGCACGGCAAAGGGCAAGGCGATCGTCAACATCCTGCCGATCCCGAGCGGCGTCTCGATCGCCGCGATCATGCCGGTGGACCGCCCCGAACCCCAATGGGACGACCTGCAGATCGTGTTCGCCACCAGCGCCGGCGATGTGCGCCGCAATGCGCTTGGCGATTTCACCAATGTCATGCGCAACGGCAAGATCGCCATGGATCTGCCCGAGGGGGTCGAACTCGTGAACGCCCGCATCGCCTCGGAAGAGGACGACGTGATGCTGGTCACGCGGCGCGGCCGGGCGATCCGCTTTCCGTCCACGGATGTGCGGGTGTTCAAGGGGCGCAAATCGACCGGCGTTCGCGGCATCCGCCTGGCAGATGGTGATGGTGTCGTGTCGATGGCCGTGATCCGCCATTTCGAAACCGACCCGGCCGAGCGCGCCGCCTATCTGAAGATGCGCCGTGCGGTGGCCGGCGCGCTCGATGACGAGGCCGAACCCGACGAGGACGAGGAAGCCGTTCCCGAGGGCAGCATCACCCAGGAACGCTATGCCGAGATGTCGGCGGCCGAGGATCTGATCCTGACCATCACCGCCCAGGGCTCGGGCAAGATCAGTTCGAGCCATGACTACCCGGTGCGCGGTCGCGGCGGTCGCGGCGTCGCGGCCATGGACCGGGCCATGCGCGGGGGCGACCTGGTCGCGGCCTTCCCGGTCGAGATGGGCGATCAGGTCATGCTGGCCACATCGCGGGGGCAGTCGATCCGGGTGCCGGTCGAGGGGATCTCCTTCCGCTCGCGCAGCGCCGGCGGGGTCAAGGTGTTTGACACCGGCGCCGATGAGGAAGTGGTGAGCGTCGCCTGGATCGCCGACCAGGAGGACGAAGGCGAGAACGGCAACGGCAACGGTGACGGACCGGGGCAGGACTGACCCCTGCCCCTTCCCCGCTTTCGCGCGCTGTCCGGTCAACCTTGAGCCGGGCGGCGCGTTGCTACCCGTTCAGAGCCCGTAAAGCGCCCCGAATTTCGCCTCGAGATATGACAATAGCGGCTCTTCGGACAGGGCGTCGCCGGTTGCGCGCGTGATCAGGTCGCGCGGCTCGAACAGGCGTCCATGGCGCTGGAGCCGCTCGCGCAGCCAGTCACGCGCCGGAGAAAGATCGCCCTGCGCCAGCGCCGCATCAAGGTCGGGCAGATCGCGCCGCAACGCCGCATGCAGGCAGCCGGCATAGACATTGCCCAGCGCATAGGTCGGGAAATAGCCGAACAGCCCGACCGACCAGTGCACATCCTGCAAACAGCCGTTCGACGGGCGATCGACGCCATAGCCGAAATCCGCCGCGAACCGTTCGTTCCAGGCCGATTCCAGATCCGCCACGTCAAGGGTGCCGAGCATCAGCGCCCGTTCCAGGTCGAAACGCAGCATGATGTGCAGGTTGTACTGCACCTCGTCCGACTCGGTGCGGATATGGCCGCGATGGACCCGGTTCACCGCCGCGTGGAAGGCATCCTCATCCGGCAGCGCGGCGCCCGGGAAGGTCGCGGCCATGCGCCCGCGCAGCCAGCCGCAGAAGGCGCGGCTGCGGCCAAGCTGGTTCTCGAACAGCCGGCTCTGGCTTTCGTGCACCCCCATCGACGCGCCCTGCCCGAGCGCTGTGAGCGCATATTCGGGCGCGATCATTTGTTCATAGACCGCATGGCCGGCTTCGTGGATCACCGAATAAAGGCAGTTGAAGGGATCCGCCGGATCGGTGCGGGTGGTGATGCGCACATCCGCGCCGCTGCCTTCGCAGAACGGATGCACCGCCTTGTCGAGCCGCCCGCGCCCCCAGTCGTAGCCGAAGGTGGTGGCCATCTCGCGGGCAAGGTCCATCTGGCGGCCCGTGTCGAAATCGCCGCTCAGCGCCGCGGGTTCCGCGCGTTCGAAGATTGCCGCGCGCAGGGCGGTGAGGCGCGGGCGCATGGCATCGAACATCCGCGCGATCTCGGCCCCCGTGAGCCCCGGCTCGTAATCGTCAAGCAGCGCATCATAAGCGTCGCGCCCCGTGCCCTCTGCCAGCGCGCCCGCCTCTTCGCGCTTGAGCGCGACGACCTCTTCCAGCACCGGGCGAAAGGCAGCGAAATCCTCGGCCGCGCGGGCCTCGGCCCAGGTGCCCTGCGCCTGCGACGTGACCTGTGCGAGCCGCTGCGCCAGCCGCGCCGGCACCTTCCGTGCCCGGGCATGTGCCCGCGCGATCTCGCGCAACTGCGCGGCGCCGGCCGCATCCGGCGCCTCGGCCGCGGCGAGCCAGTCGCCAAGGCGCGGGTCCGAGCGGCGCGCATGAAGAACGCCTTCGATCGCGGCCATTTCCTCGCCCCGCTGGGCGGCGGCACCGCGCGGCATCACGGTTTCCTGGTCCCAGCCAAGCCGCCCGGCGATCGCCGCCAGCGCCTCGGTCTCGCGCTGGAATGCCATCAGTTCGTCAAAGGGCGTCATCGCCGCACCTCCCGTAGCGAAGTAACCTGCGGATAATTCGCAAGGAATCGCGCGCGCAGGATCAGCACGAAAACTGCGATCGCGCCCAGTTGATGCAGGATCGCCACCTGCCAGGGCACGCCGTAGACCACCGTCAGGATGCCGAGCACGAGTTGCAGGAACAGCGCCGCAAAGGCGAGCGAAAAGGCAAAGCGCACCGCTTCATGAACGCTGCGACGCCCGCGCAGGAACGCAAAAACGCCAAAAGCCAGAAGCAGATAGGCAATGATACGGTGAATGAACTGCACAAGCCCCGCGTTCTCGAACAGGTTGCGCCAGGCCGGCTCGATGATCCAGGCGTTCGGCGGCACGATCTGCCCGCCCATCAGCGGCCAGTCGGCAAAGCTGCGCCCCGCGTCGATCCCGGCCACCATGGCGCCAAGCAGGATCTGCAGGAACGCGAAATGCAGCCACCCGGTCGCGATGCCGAACAGCGCCCCGTCGCGCGAGCGGCGTGCCTGCATGAGGTCACGCTCGGTGCGGCCGAGCAGGAACACATACCAGGCGAGCACCCCGAGAATCGCGAAGGCAAGCCCCAGATGCGTGGCAAGGCGATAGCTCGCGACCGCGACCGCCCCCTGCCCCGCCGTGATGCCCGAGGCAACCATCCACCAGCCGACCGCGCCCTGCGCCGCGCCCAGCAGCCCCGGGATCAGCAGCCGCAGATGCCAGCCCGGCGGAATGCGCCGCGCCAAAAGGAAGCCTGCGAAACCCAGCGCCCAGACCAGCCCGATCAGCCGGCCAAGCTGGCGGTGGCTCCATTCCCACCAGTAGATCACCTTGAAATCGGCAAGCTCCATCCAGCGGTTCTGGATGCTGAACTGGTCGATTGCCTGATATTTCTCGAACTCCGCCTGCCAGTCGGCCTCGGACAGGGGCGGCAGGGCGCCGCTGACCGGGCGCCATTCGGTGATGCTGAGCCCGCTTCCGGTAAGCCGGGTCAATCCGCCGACCGCGATCATCATCACCACAAGCGCGAACAACAGGATCAGCCAGGCCCGGATCGCCCGCCGTGCGCCGCGCCGGCCCCGGTCGATCCCGCCGGGCGCGGTTGCCGGCTGCTGCGCACCCTCAGCCGGGACCTCTTCGAAAATGCTGCGTTTGCCGCTCATGTGATCCTCGCCCTTTCTCCTTGCGGCGCGAGCCTATGCGGGCCGGCCGCTCCCGTCCAGAAACCCCGGAGCCCCGCCGCTCAGCCGCGTTCCTTCCAGCGCACCATCTGGCGCAGGATCCCGTGCAGAAGGCGCACGTCGGAACTGGTGAGCGCCAGCCGCGACCAGAGGTTGCGCAGCCCGAGCTTCATCTGCGCCGCCTTGTCCTCGGGATAGAACAGCCCCGCCTCGTCAAGCCGGGCCTCGTAATGCCCGGCCAGATGTTCGATCTCCTGCGCGCTGGCCCAGCCGGACTCGTCCGGGGCCTCGACCCGCGCCACCACCGCCTGCGTCGCCCGGCGCCATTCATAGGCCGCAAGCAGCACGCATTGCGCAAGGTTGAGCGAGGGAAAGGCCGGATTGACCGGCACGGTCATGATCGCGTTGGCCCGCGCCACATCCTCGTTCTCAAGCCCCGCGCGCTCGGGGCCGAACAGCACCGCGACCTTTTCCCCACCGGCGATCCGCGCCGCCGCTTCCTGCATTGCCGCCTCGGGGCTCAGCACCGGTTTGTTCAGTTCCCGCGGCCGCGCCGTGGTCGCGACGACCCAGCTGCAATCCCCGACCGCCGCGTCAAGATCGGCACAAGGCACCGCCTCGTCGAGCAGCCGCCCCGCCCCGCTCGCCATGGCGCTTGCGCTCGCATTCGGCCAGCCGTCGCGGGGCGCGATCACGCGCATGTGGTCGAGCCCGAAATTCCACATGGCGCGCGCCGCCGCGCCGATGTTCTCGCCCATCTGCGGGCGCATCAGGACAAAGCGCGGCTGCGGGTGTTCGGCACTCATGCGGGCTCCGTTCGGCATCCCGGCACGCCTCGCGCCGGATTTCTCCCGTGCGATAGAACGGCGGCGGGCCGGAAACAAGGCAAGGGTGTCGGCGGGTGCGAAAACCCATGGGCTTTCCCGCTGCGAAGGGCTAGACATGCCGCGGTTTTCGCGAGGACGCCCCATGAGCACAGACGAGCAGCCACAGCTTTACCTGATCACACCGCCGAGGATCGACCCGGGGTTTCCCGATCTTCTGGCGCGGATACTCGATGCCCGCGAAGTCGCCTGCCTGCGCCTCGACCTTGCCGGCGCGCGGGAAGAGGACATCGCCCGCCACGCGGATCCGCTGCGCGAGGTCGCCCATGCCCGCGAGGTGGCGCTGGTCATCAGCGATCATGTGCTGCTGGCGCAGCGGCTCGGGCTTGACGGGGTTCACCTGCGCGACGGGGCGCGTTCGGTGCGGGTGGCGCGCCATATGCTCGGCGCGGATGCGATCATCGGCAGCTATTGCGGCACCTCGCGCCACGAGGGCATGAACGCGGGCGAAGCGGGCGCGGATTACATCGGGTTCGGCCCGGTCGGCGAGACCGGGCTTGGCGACGGCAGCCGCGCGGAGGGCGACCTGTTCGCCTGGTGGTCCGACCTGATCGAGATCCCCGTGGTGGCCGAAGGCGGGCTGACGCCCGACCTCGTGGCGATGCTCGCACCTGTGACCGACTTTTTCGGCATCGGGGCGGAAATCTGGGATCACGAGGCGCCGCTTGCCGCGCTCGACGCATTGCTGGCGCCGCTCGGAAACGGGCCGGCCGCCCGCTGACGCCCCGAAGACCGGGCAAGGAACACATGCCTTCGGACGCAGGTCTGCGGGCATGGATTCCAGCGCTTCCTGACAGCAATTGCCGCGGCGGTTGATTGCACCTAACCTGCGTCGGCCTGCCGCAGGAATCCGCCATGAGCACGATCTCCGACGACAATCCGAAACGCCGCCCGCCCCGGTTCAAGGGGCTGCGCTCCTCGTTCCTCACGGGGCTCGTGGTGATCGCGCCGGGGGCGCTCACGATCTGGCTGATCTGGGCCGCGATCGGCTGGATCGACGGGGTGGTGCTGCCGCTGATCCCGGACCGCTTCCGCCCCGAAACCTATATCGGCGTGAACCTGCGCGGGGTCGGGGTGCTGATCTTTCTCGTGTTCACGGTGATCGTCGGCTGGCTCGCCAAGGGGCTGATCGGGCGGTCGCTGATCCGCTATGCCGAGGGAATCGTCGATCGCATGCCGGTGGTGCGCACGATCTATGCCGGGATCAAGCAGATCTCGGAGGCGGTGTTCACCGACACCGGGCGCAAGTTCGACAAGGTCTGCATGATCGAATACCCCCGCAGGGGCGTCTGGGCGATCGGTTTCATCTCGGCGCCGGCGCGGGGCGAGATCACGACCCGCGCGGGCGCCGGCGACGATCTGCTCGGGGTGTTCGTGCCGACCACGCCGAACCCGACCTCGGGCTTCCTGCTGCTGGTGCCGCGCGCGGATGTGATCGAGCTCGACATGTCGCTTGAGGACGGGGCCAAGCTGATCATCACCGCGGGCCTTGTCTATCCATCCGAATCCGCCCCGCGCAGCCCGCCGGAGCCCGCCGCGCCGCTCAGTTGACCAGCGCCGCAAGGTCGACCGTGCCGCGGCGGTTCAGATCGTCCTTGTGCCTGGCCAGAAAGCTGTCGGCGGCGCGCCACCCGGCCAGCTTCAGCCGGTCGAGCACGAACGGGTTGGGCGTCATCTTGGTGGCGACCGAAAGCCCGGCCATGAGCTCATCATCCGAAATCATGTGAATCCGGATCCGGTTCATGCGCCCGGCGCCCATGAGCCCCTCGTCCAGAAGCTCCTGCACGAAGGCGATGGCGCGGATCTCGCGCAGAAGCGAGGAATTGAAGCTGATCTCGTTGATCCGGTTATAGATCTGCTGCGCCGTGACCGGCACATCCTTGCGCTCGAGCGGGTTGATGCTGACCACCACGATATCGGCCGGCCGCCCCTCGCCGAACAGCGGAAACAGCGCCGGATTGCCGGTATAGCCGCCGTCCCAATAGGCTTCCGATTCTCCGGTCGCGGGGTTTTCGATCTCGACCGCCTGGAACAGGTTCGGCAGGCAGGCCGAGGCGAGAATCGCATCGGTGGTGATGTCGGCGTCCTTGAACACCCGGATCTTGCCGTCCCGCACCCGCGTCGCGCTGACGAAAAGTTCGGGCAGCGCCGCCGCGCAGACATGTTCGTAATTGAAGGCCTCGACCACCTTGCGCAGCGGATTGCGCCAGAGCGGGCCATAGACATAGGGCGAAACGAACCGTGCCCAGACATCGGCCATGGCATAGAGCGGCGAATATTCGAGGCCGCGCGCGATCTGGAGCGGATCGAACATCTGCATCCACCCCGTATGACTGCCCTCGGGCAGCGCCCCCATCCGCTCCCACAGCCATTCGAGGTTTTCCCGCGCCCCGTCGCGCCCGCCATACATCATCCCGGCCTTGAAGGCGGCTCCGTTCAAGGCCCCGGCAGAAGTCCCTGAAATGGCGGCGATTTCCACATCCTCCTCGTCAAGGAAGCGATCCAGAACGCCCCAGGTAAAGGCACCATGGCTGCCCCCGCCCTGAAGGGCGAGATTGATCCGCTTCGGCTCAGGGGCCGGTCCTTTCCCGGTTTCACCGCCTCGTCCGGTTGCGGCCGCCCCGCTCACATCGCGGTCCAGCCGCCGTCGACGCTGATGGCCGAGGCGGTCATCTGCGCCGCCGCGTCCGAACAGAGGAACAGCGCAAGCCCGCCCAGTTCATCCACGGTCACGAATTCCTTGGAGGGCTGGCGTTCGAGAATCACCTTTTCGATCACCTCGTCCCGACCCATGCCGTATTGCTTCATCGTGTCGGGAATCTGGGCATCGACCAGCGGCGTGTGGACATAGCCCGGACAGATCGCGTTCACGGTGACGGGCTCTTTCGCGGTCTCCAGCCCGACCGTCTTGGTCAGGCCGAGAACCCCGTGTTTCGCCGCGACGTAAGCCGATTTGAACGGGCTTGCGCGCAACCCGTGGGCGCTTGCGATATTGATGATCCGGCCCCAGCCGGCCTTGCGCATCAGCGGCAGGGCGGCGGCGGTGGTGTGAAAGGCGGAACTCAGGTTGATGGCGATGATCGCATCCCATTTCCCGACCGGAAATTCATCGACCGGCGCCACATGCTGGATGCCGGCGTTGTTCACCAGAATGTCGCAGCGGCCGGCCCGTTCGATCAGCGCGCGGCATTCGTCGCCTTTCGACATGTCCGCCTGGATGTAGCGCGCGGTGACATTGCACTCCGCCGCAATCTCCTGCGCGAGCGCATGATCGTCGTCGCCGTCGGTAAAGGAGTTCAGCACCACATCGGCACCCGCGCCCGCAAGCGCCCGCGCGATCCCCAGCCCGATTCCCGAGGTGGACCCGGTGATGACGGCAGTCTTTCCAGAGAGGGACATGACCCTGTGCTCCTTTATTTGTGATGAGGCTCTGTCTGGCGCCCCCGAGTCTTGCGGATATGGTGGCGCCCATGCAATCCCCTGCAGGCGGTCCTGAACAAGACCGGATCCCGCATAAAAAAACGCCCGCACGAGGCGGGCGTCAAGTCATTGAGGCAGGTTTCATACAGGCAAGAAACCTATCGAGCAGTGCCCTACTTATAGGCGTTCTTTCCGGGACTTCCAAGCTAAAAGTTTGAAATGACGTTAATCCCCCGGTAACGTCGCCCACGCAAAATAACCGGGCAGGAACGGTATCGGATTGGGGCAGGTCACTCTTCCACGCATGAATGCACTGGCAGCCCTGCTGCTGGGCGCGATGCTGTCCGCCCTCGCCGCAACGGTGCAGGCCGCGCCGCAGCACGCCATGGCTATGTACGGGGAACCCGCGCTCCCACCGGATTTTGTGGCGCTCCCCTATGCGAACCCCGATGCGCCCAAAGGCGGGCGGATCGTCCTGGGCGACACCGGCAAGTTCGATTCGCTGAATCCTTTCGTGCAGAAGGGCACCCCGCCCTGGCAGCAGAGCTTCTGGGGTTATGAATCCCTGATGGGCCGCTCCTGGGACGAACCCTTCACCCTTTACGGGCTGCTGGCCGAATCGGTCGAGACTCCGCCCGACCGGTCCTGGGTCGAATTCACCCTGCGCGACTCCGCCCGGTTCTCGGACGGAAGCCCGGTGACCGTCGAGGACGTGATCTGGTCCTTCGAAATCCTGGGCAGCGAAGGCCACCTGCGCTATCGCAGCCTCGCGCGGCAGATCGAATCGATCGAACAGACCGGCGAGCGCAAGGTCCGTCTGACCTTCAGCACCAATGACCGCGAACTGCCGCTGATCGCGGGGCTGCGCCCGATCCTGAAAAAAGCCCAGTGGGAGGGGCGCGATTTCGCCCGCGCGAGCTTCGACCCGATCCCGATCGGCTCCGGGCCCTATGTGGTCAGCGCCTACGAGGCGGGACGATATGTCACCTTCCGCCGCGACCCCGATTACTGGGGCAAGGATCTGCCCTTTCGCCGCGGCACCCACAATTTCGACGAGATCCGGGTCGAATTCTACGGCGACGAGACGGTCCTGTTCGAGGCCTTCAAGGGCGGCGAACTGAGCGCCCTGCGCGAATTCAACGCCGAACGCTGGGAACGGCGCTACACCTTTCCGGCGGTGCAGCGCGGCGACATCGTCAAGACGGAAATCCCCCATGGCCGGCCGACCGGCATGACCGGCTTTGCCATGAACACCCGGCGCGCCCCGTTCAATGACTGGCGGGTGCGCGAGGCGATGCTGCTGGCCTTCAACTTCGAATACATCAACGACACCATGACCGGGGGGACGCAGCCGCGCATCCGCTCCTATTTCGACAATTCCGACCTCGCCATGGGTCCGGGGCCGGCGCAGGGCGCGGTGCGCGGGCTGCTCGAACCCTTTGCGGACAGCCTCCCGCCCGGGGCGCTCGAGGGCTATTCCCTGCCGCGGGGCGACGGCACGGCGCGCAACCGCAGCAATCTGCGCAAGGCGGCAAGACTGCTTGCGGATGCGGGCTGGCAGGTCCGGGGCGGGCGCCTGCGCGACGAAAACGGACGGCCGTTTTCCTTCACCGTGCTGCTGCGGCAGGGGGATACCGGCAACCAGACGGTGATGAACCTTTATTCGCAGGCGCTGGGGCGGCTCGGCATCGACATGCGGGTGCAGCCGGTGGACGACGCGCAATACGAGGCCCGCATCGCCCAGTATGATTTCGACGTGACCACCTTCCGGCGCGATCTTTCGCTCAGCCCCGGAAACGAACAGCGGCTCTACTGGGGCAGCGAAGGGGCCGAGCTTCCGGGCACGCGCAACCTGCCCGGCATCGATTCGCCGGCGGTCGATGCCATGATCGACCGCATGCTGCGGGTCGAGAGCACGGGGGATTTCACCGCCGCGGTCCGAGCGCTCGACCGGGTGCTGACCAGCGGGCGCTACGTCATCCCGATCTGGCAGTATGACATGGGACGAATCGCACACAGGAAAGAGCTGCGTCACCCTGAAACGCTTCCCGTCTATGGCGACCAGCCCGGCTTTTTCCCCGATGTCTGGTGGTACGAGCCCGGCTGAACCTGATCATTTACGCGACGTAAGAGTTCCATATCAGCGGAATATCGCCTTTTCTCTGCGTTGCAGCGTGCTAATATCTGTGCTGTTGCAGAATCTGGCACATGATTGGCTGCGAGGTTTCGACGAGGGTCGGCACATGGTGCGCTACGGTAGAATCTCATGACGTGGGCTGATCTCACAAACAGCGGCGGGTTGTGGTTCATCCGTATGAAGGCCCGGTTTCCCCATATCGAGGACAGCGCGATCGAGATCGCACGCGCCGATCGTGCCTGTTTCGAGGCCTATCTCGCGCGGGTGCACAACATCACCACGACCGAAGCCCGGGAGGAAATCGAAGATTTCCTCTTTTTCGAATCCCTCACCCGCGAAGTCACCGGCTTTTCCGGCTGAGGCTCGCGCGGCCATGCCGCGGCCCGTTCTTCCGCCCCCTTTCCGTTCCGGCTTCTCTCTCCCCGAACCGGCCGGCCCGGCCTTGCATTGCCCGGCGGGCGCCTCTAGCCACGGAACATGCTGTCCATCTTTGATGAAGGGCCACCGCCGCCCTGTCCTGCCCCGTTCAACCTGGCCGCCCATGTGCTCGGTCGTGCCGGCGCACGGCCGGACAAGCCCGCGCTCCTGCTCCTTGGCGGCAGCGCGCCGCAGGAGTCGCAGGAATGGAGCTTTCGCGACCTTGAACGGGCGGTGCGGGCGACGGGCAGCGGGCTTCTGGCCGAGGGGCTCGCCCCCGGCGACATCGTTCTCATGCGGCTCGGCAACAGCGTGGATTTCCCGATCGCCTATCTTGGCGCCATCGCCGCCGGGCTGGTGCCGGTTCCGGCCTCGGCGCAACTGACGGGGCCGGAGATCGCGGCGCTGATCGCAACGCTTGCACCCAAAGCGGTGCTGCGCGACCCCGCGGTCGCCAGCGCGCCCCATCCGCACGAGATACCGCTCGGGCGGCTGCAAACGATGCGCAGCGGCCCGCCCTGCGCCTATGCCATGGGCGACGCGGATCGCATGGCCTATGTGGTCTATACCTCGGGCACATCGGGGCAGCCGCAGGCGGTCGCCCATGCGCACCGGGCGATCTGGGCGCGGCAGATGATGTTCGAGGACTGGTACGGGCTGCGCGCGGATGACCGGCTGCTCCATGCCGGGGCGTTCAACTGGACCTTCACCCTCGGCACCGGGCTCATGGACCCCTGGACCATCGGCGCGACGGCGCTGATTCCATCGCCCGGAACCACGATTGCCGCGCTCCCGGCCCTGCTGCGCAAGAGTCGCGCGACGATATTTGCCGCCGCCCCCGGAGTTTACCGCAAGATCCTGCAGTCGGGCGAAAAGATCGACCTGCCCGACCTGCGCCACGGGATCTGCGCCGGGGAAAAGCTGTCGCCCGCGCTGCAAGCCGCCTGGCGCAAGGCCACCGGCACCCCGCTTTACGAGGCATTCGGCATGTCGGAATGTTCGACCTTCATTTCCGCCGGCCCGGGATTTTCCGTCGGGTCGGGCACGCTCGGGCGCCCGCAGAAAGGCCGCCGCGTCGCCATCACCGATGACAGCGGGGAGCCGCTGCCGCTGGGCGAGGCCGGGACCATCGCCGTCTCGCGCCGCGATCCTGGGCTCATGCTCGGCTATCTCGGCGCGGACGAGGCGACGCAAAGCCGGTTCCGGGGCGAATGGTTCCTGACCGGGGACCAGGGAACGATGGCCGCTGACGGGCAGATCTCCTATCTCGGGCGCGGGGACGACATGATGAACGCCGGAGGCTTTCGGGTCTCCCCGCTCGAGGTCGAAGAGGTGCTGAACGCCCATCCCGGCATCCGGCAGGCGGCCGTCACCGATGTGGAGATCAAACCCGACACGCGCATCATCGTCGCCTTTTACACCGGCCCGGTTCCCGTGCCCGCGGCCAATCTCGAGGCCCATTGCGCGCAGAACCTCGCCCGCTACAAGCAGCCGCGCGCCTTCGTGCATCTTGACGACCTGCCGCTCGGCGCGAACGGAAAACTGCGCCGCAGCGCGCTGCGGGCCCATTTCAAGGCGGAACAAACATGAGCGAAAACATCAACACTCGCCCTGAACTCCCTGCAAGGCTTGATATTTTCTCCGATCCCGTCTGCCCGTGGTGTTATATCGGCAAGGCCAGCCTCGACCGGGCGCTGGCCGAAGCGCCGGACAATCCCTTCGCGATCCAGTGGCACCCGTTTCAGCTGAACCCGGAGATGCCGCGCGAGGGCATGGAGCGGCGCGCATATCTTCGCGCCCGTTTCGGCAACGAGGAGGCGGTCGTGAAGGCGCATCTGCCGGTGATGGAACATGCCGAACGCGCGGGGCTCACGATCGACCTTTCCGCGATGAAACGCATGCCCAATACGCTCGACGCGCATCGGCTGATCCACTGGGCCGGGATCGAACACCGCCAGAACGCCGCCGTTGATGCGCTCTTTGCCGCATATTTCGTCGAGGGGCGCGACATCGGCGATCACGAGACCCTGGCCGACATCGCCGATTCGATCGGAATGGATGCGGCGGTGGTGCTGCGCCTGCTGCAATCGGGGTCGGATGTGGAAAACATCCGCGACCGCGATGCCGAGGCCCGCCGCATGGGCGTCGGTTCGGTCCCGACCTTCATCGTTGCCGGGCGCCACGCCGTTCCGGGCGCACAGCCCTCCGCGCTCTGGCTCGAGGTGATTTCCGAACTCTTGGGCGGGGCGGAATAAACGGCCGGTGCGGCGAAGGGAGGAAGCACTCCGCACCGGCCATGCCGAGTTCAGAAGACGAGCTCGGTCTTATCCAGATCGACCTTTTCGGTCGCGATCATCGGCTGGTCGCCCTCTTCCGAGAAAACGACGAGATTGAGTTGGTCATGGGCCAGGGTCAGGCGGCAGAACACGTCCTGACCAGCATATCCGGCCGGGCATTGCTCGAGGTCGATATGCGGCACCACGTCCTCGAACAGCGCGTAGCTGATGCCCGGTCCGTTGCCGCCCGCGTCCGGGGCCGCAGCATCTTCCGCCCCGGCCATAGCCGCGCCGGAAACCAGCAGAACCGCTGCAAGGCCTGTCGCCGTGATCTTCATCGTGATTTTCATCTGTCGGCCTCTCCCGGGTGACTCGCTGGTTTATCTCTTAGTCTTTCTGTCAGGATAAGATCAAGCCCCTTCTGGCGCCTGCCCCGTTCCCGTGATAGGCGCGGCAATTCATTGCCGAGGAAACCATGACCCTTACCGAACGCGGCCAGAGAATGGGCCAGGCCGAATTCATCGCGCTGATCGCGATGACATTCGCCACGATCGCCTTTTCGATCGATTCGATGCTGCCCGCCCTGCCCCGGATCGGCGCCGAGCTGAGCCCCGGGGACATCAACCGCGCGCAGCTCGTGCTCACGGCCTTCGTACTGGGCATGGGGCTTGGAACATTCGTGACCGGGCCGCTGTCGGACGCTTTCGGGCGCAAGCCGGTGATCTATGCCGGCGCGGTGATCTATGTGATCGGGGCCTTCGCCGCATGGGTCGCGCCGACGCTCGAGGTGATGCTCGCGGCACGGGTGGTCCAGGGGCTCGGGGCGGCGGCGCCGCGGGTGGTCTCGCTGGCCATCATGCGCGACCTTTATTCAGGCCGCGTCATGGCGCGGATGATGTCGATCGCGATGATGGTCTTTGCGATCTTCCCGGCCTTTGCGCCGCTTCTCGGCACCGGGATCATCGTCCTTGTCGGCTGGCGCGGGATCTTCCTCGGTTTCGTGCTGTTCACGCTGATTGCGGTGCTCTGGCTCGGCCTGCGGCTGCGCGAGCCGCTGCCGGTGCCGGCGCGCCGCCCGTTCCGCCCCGCGCTGCTCGTGGCGGCGGCGCGCGAACTCATGCTGCACAAGATGGTGCGGCTCACCATCATCGTGCAGGGGCTCTGCCTCGGCATGATCTTTACCATGATCACCATGGTGCAGCAGGTCTATGACGTGATCTTCCTGCGGGCCGAGAGCTTTCCCTTCTGGTTCGCGACCATTGCCATCATTTCGGCCAGCGCGAGCCTTGTGAACGCGGTGATCGTGGTACGGTTCGGGATGCGCCGCATCACCACATGGGCGCTTGGACTCGAGGGACTCTGGACGCTTGCGGTCATGGTTCTGGTGCTGGTTTCGGCCCTGCCCGACCGGCTCATGTTCCCGCTGTTCCTCCTGTTCCAGGCCAGCGTGTTCCTGACCGCCGGCATGACCATCGGCAATCTGAACGCCATGGCGATGGAGCCCATGGGCCATATCGCCGGCATGGCGGCCTCGGTCATCGGGGCGCTCTCGACGGTGATGGCGGCGGTGATCGCGGCGCCGATCGGGCTGCTGTTCGACGGGACGCTGCGGCCCATGGTCGGCGGCATCCTGATCATGGCGGCGGGCGGCTTCCTGCTGATGCTGCGGATCCGCGTGATCGAGCGGCGCGAGGGGCGCCGCCCGGGCGGGGGATCCGGCGGGGATGCGGGCGGGGGCTCTGCCCCCGTCGCCTGACGGCGACTCCCCCGGGATATTTCCGCCAGAAGAAGGCGCGGGGGGATTTTCAGGGGCGGGGGGATTCGCTGTTCTTGGCCTTGCGGACGAGTTTTTCGGCAAGGTCGCGGGCGATGGCGAAGGCGCCCCTGATCTTGTCCGCGTCCTTGCGCCAGTCACGTGTGAGAACGATGCGGTTGCCCTTGATGCGGGCCTGTCCGTCCTCGGCCCTGATGAATTCGACCAGCCCCTCGGGCGAGGCGAAGCGGTCATTGTGGAACTGGACCGTCGCGCCCTTGGGGCCGCCATCAAGCCGGGCGATGCCGGCGCGCTTGCACATGGCCTTGATCCGCACCACGAGCAGCAGGGTGTTCACCTCGCGCGGGAGCTTGCCGAACCGGTCGATGAGCTCGGCCGCGAAGCCCTCGAGCTCGACCTTGGTCGAGAGGCCGCTCAGGCGGCGGTAAAGCCCGAGGCGCACGTCGAGATCGGGCACGTAGGTTTCCGGGATCAGCACCGAGACGCCCAGATTGATCTGGGGCGCCCACTGGTCATCCGCGTCGCTGAGCCCTTCGAGATCGCCGGCCCGCATGCGGGCGATCGCGTCCTCGAGCATGGACTGGTAGAGTTCGAAGCCGACCTCGTGCATCTGGCCCGACTGTTCCTCGCCCAGCAGGTTGCCGGCGCCGCGGATGTCGAGATCCTGGCTCGCGAGCGCGAAGCCGGCGCCGAGCGAATCGAGGCTGCTGAGCACGCGCAGGCGCTTTTCGGCGGTCGGGGTGAGTTTCTTGCGCGGTTTCGTGGTGAGATAGGCATAGGCGCGCTGTTTGGAGCGCCCGACGCGGCCCCGGATCTGGTAGAGCTGCGACAGTCCGAACATGTCGGCGCGGTGCACGATCATGGTGTTCGCGCTCGGGATGTCGAGGCCGGATTCGACGATGGTGGTGGCAAGCAGCACGTCGTATTTGCCGTCGTAGAAGGCGTTCATGCGGGCGTCGAGTTCGCGCGCGGACAGTTGGCCATGGGCCACCACGACCGAGACTTCGGGCACCTCCTCGCGCAGGAACTGGCCGATCTCCGGCAGGTCGCTGACCCGCGGCGCGACATAGAAGGACTGACCGCCCCGGTAATGTTCGCGCAGCAGCGCCTCGCGGATCGTGAGGGGGTCGAATTCGCTGACATAGGTGCGGATCGCCAGCCGGTCCACGGGGGGCGTGGCGATGATGCTGAGGTCGCGCACGCCGGTGAGCGAAAGCTGCAGCGTGCGCGGGATCGGCGTCGCCGTGAGGGTCAGCACGTGCACCTCGCTGCGCAGGGCCTTGAGGCGCTCCTTGTGGGCGACGCCGAAATGCTGTTCCTCGTCGATGATGAGCAGCCCGAGATTGCTGAACCGCACGCCCTTGGCCAGCAGCGCATGGGTGCCGATCGCGATATCGACGGTGCCCGCGGCCAGCCCGTCGCGGGTCTTTTGCGCATCACGCGCCGAGACGAAACGCGACAGCGGGCGCAGTTGCAGCGGAAAGCCGCGGAACCGCTCGGCGAAACTTGCGTAATGCTGGCGCGCAAGCAGCGTGGTCGGCGCGATCACCGCGACCTGCACCCCCGACATGGCGGCGACGAAGGCCGCGCGCATGGCGACCTCGGTCTTGCCGAAGCCCACATCGCCGCAGATCAGCCGGTCCATCGGGTTGCCGCTGGAAAGATCGTCGAGCACGTCCCCGATCGCGGCCAGCTGGTCGTCGGTTTCCTCGTAGGGAAAGCGCGCGGCGAAAGCCTCCCACGAGTGGTGTTCGGGTTCGAGCACCGGGGCCTGGCGCAGGGCGCGCTCGGCGGCGATGCGGATCAGCCGGTCCGCCATCTCGCGGATGCGTTCCTTGAGCCGGGCCTTGCGCGCCTGCCAGGCACCGCCGCCAAGCCGGTCGAGCAGCCCCTCCTCATGGCCGTAGCGCGACAGAAGTTCGATATTCTCGACCGGCAGGAACAGGCGCGCGCCCTCGGCATATTCGATCGCAAGGCATTCATGCGCGGCCCCGGCGGCACTGATCACCTCGAGCCCCTGATAGCGGCCGATGCCGTGGTCCACATGCACGACCAGATCGCCGGGGCTGAGGCTCTGGGCCTCGGTCAGGAAATTCTCGGCACGGCGGCGCTTGCGGGGCTGGCGGATCAGCCGGTCGCCCAGCACGTCCTGTTCGGAAATCACTGTGAGCTCCGGCGTCTCGAACCCGGTCTCGAGCGGCCAGACCGCAAGGTGCAGCCCGTGCCGGCCGACGCGGCCGGCATCGGGCACGGGGATCGTCTCGGTGAGCCCCTCGTCCTCGATCAGGCCGGAGAGGCGCTCGCGCGCGCCGTCCGACCAGGAGGCGACGATCACCGGTCCGCGGTCAAGGCGGTCGCGGATATGCCGGGCCAGCGCGGTGAACAGGTTCACGTCCTCGCGCTGGCGCTCGGGGGCGAAACTGCGCCCGATCCGCCCGCCGGCGTCGATCACACCGGGGCCGGTGGCCTGCGGCAGCGGGTTGAACTGCAGCACGCGGCGGCCCTCAAGCGCCTGTTCCCAGGCCGCATCATCCAGATAGAGCGATTCGGGCGGGGCGGGCTTGTAGGGGGTTTCGCCCGTGCGGCGGTCCTGCATGGCCAGGCGGCGGGTCTCGTACTGGTCGGCGATGGAATCCCAGCGGGCAAGCCGCGCCCCCGTGCTCTGATCATCAAGCGTGACCGTGGCGCGCGGCAGGTAATCGAACAGGGTTTCCAGCCGGTCATGGAACAGCGGTAGCCAGTGTTCCATCCCCGCATGCTTGCGCCCGGCGCTTACCGCCTCGTAAAGCGGATCGTCAGTGCCGGCGGCGCCGAAACTGATGCGGTAGTTCTGGCGGAAACGGGTGATCGCCGCCTCGTCAAGAATGACCTCGGAGACCGGGGCAAGCTCGATACTGTCGAGCCGCGCATCGCTGCGCTGGGTCTCGGGGTCGAAGCGGCGGATGCCGTCCAGAATATCGCCAAAGAAATCAAGCCGCACCGGCCCCGAATCCCCCGGCGGATAAATGTCGATGATGCCGCCCCGGATCGCGTAATCGCCGGGTTCCATCACCGTCGCGCTTTGCGAAAACCCCATCCGTGCCAGAAAGGCGCGCAGGGCGGATTCATCGACCCGTTCGCCGACCTGTGCACTGAAGGCCGAACCGCGCAGCACCTCGCGCGGCGGGATGCGCTGCGTCGCGGCGTTGAGGGTCGTCAGCAGCACGAAATGCGCCGGCTTGCGATGAACGAGCGTCGCCAGAGTCGCCATGCGGGCCGCGGCGATGTCGGCATGGGGCGAGATGCGGTCGTAGGGCAGGCAGTCCCAGGCCGGAAAGCTCAGCACCGGCATGGCGGGTGCGAAGAAGGCCAGCGCCGCGCGCATGGCGGCAAGGCGCTTGTCGTCGCGCGCCACATGCAGCACCGGCGCGTCGCTTTTCTCGATCTCGTCGAGGATCAGGCGGGCATCGAACCCTTCGGGCGCGCCGCCGATGGTGACATGTCGGTTTTGGCTCATGGCAGGACGGACTCGCAGGCTGGCAGCGGACCGGACCGGGTTCAGCCGATCAGGGCCGTGGAAGAAATGTTCTGATAGGTGCCCCAGAGGACGGTGACAATGATCGCAACGACCCCGATCGACTGCAGCAGGAGCCGATGGCGCAGCAGGCAGCGGCAGAGCAGCGGCCCGGCCAGCGGGCGCGCCTGCAGGCGGCGGGCCAGCGTAAGGCTCGCGCTGCCCGCCAGTGCCAGCGGAAAGCCCAGCAGAAACAGCGCCTGGGCGATTTCGATATCGTAGAAGAAGCCAAGCAGGAACAGCGTGGTGAACAGGAACGCCGCACCGCCGAGCCCCCAGGCGCCGAGCCCCGCGCCAAGCGCCAGCAGGCGGCGGCAGTTGATCTGCACCAGTGCCGCAAGGTCGCGCTCGGCCTCGCTGCCGGGATCGCGGGCCCGCAGGATCATGTCATGCGGCACGCCAAGCACGCGCCAGGTCGCGACGGACCAGCTCGAGGCCAGGAAGATCCAGAACCAGAGGCTCGGGAACGACCGCATGTCGATCAGTTCGAAAACGGTTTGATGCCAGCTCAAGAGGAGGGTTCCTTCGCATTTCTGCGCGCGTCTGCACCAGCCGGGTCCGCGGCCGGGACCGGCTTCGCCGCGGTTCTAGCGCAGCGTTCCCGCTTTGCCCATAGGGCGCGGAAACACGGGAAAAACCCACAAAACTGGTCAGAATCGCCCGACAGCCTTATATGGGGCATCACTCGCAACGATGGAAACAACAGATAAGGAGACATCATGCCCCTGGAATTTGCCGATGAGCAATCCGCAAGGAGCGGCGGCAAAGACCTCTATCCCAGCCGGCGGCGCGACCGGGAAGAGTGGCTCGAACGTGCGGATCCGGTGCTGTGGTCCGAATGGACGCCGGCCGCTCCCATCAGCCGCGAACAGGCCGAGAGCTTTCGCCGCGACGGGTTCCTGATCCTGAAGGACATGTTCGAGGCCGAGGAAGTGACCGCCCTGATCGAACGGGCCTCGGCGCTGCGCGACGACGGGAAAAACCTGCGCCGCGAGGATGTCGTGTTCGAGCCGAAATCGGAATCGGTGCGCACCATCTTCCGCCTTGAGGAACACGACCCGCTGATGATGCGGCTGGCCTGCGACCGCCGCCTTGCCGGTATCGCGCGTTTCCTGCTGAATGACGATGTCTATATTCATCAGTCGCGGCTGAACTACAAACCGGGCTTCACCGGCAAGGAGTTCTACTGGCATTCGGATTTCGAGACCTGGCATGCCGAGGACGGGATGCCGCGGATGCGCGCGGTTTCGGCCTCGCTTCTGCTGACCGACAACCGCGCCCATAACGGCGCCCTGATGCTGATGCCGGGCTCGCAGGACATTTACATAAGCTGCGAGGGCGAAACCCCTGATTCCAATCACGAAACCTCGCTCAAGGCGCAGGAGGTCGGCACCCCTTCGCAAGACAGCCTCGCGCGGCTGTCCGAGCGGTTCGGCATCACCGACGCCGAGGGTCCGGCCGGCACGCTGATCCTGTTCGACTGCAACACGATCCACGGCTCGAACGGCAACATCACGCCCGCGCCGCGCTCGAACGCGTTTTTCGTCTATAACGCGGTGTCGAACCGCCTGCAGGCGCCCTTTGCCGCCGCAAAGCCGCGCCCCGCCTATCTGGCGCGCCGCGGCGACGCCGAACCGGTCGAGATCCGCGCGGACCGGCTGGTCTGATCCGCGATCCGCGGGCACGGTGCCGCGGCAGGGGCTGGACAGGGCCCCTGCCGCGGTGCATCCCCGGGGCAGCGACAAGCTGCGAGGTACCCGTGCCATGAAACCGACCATAGCCCCCTTTCCCGCGGCGCGTCCGCGCCGCACCCGCCGCACCGCCGCCCTGCGCGCCCTGGTGCGCGAAAGCCGGCTTTCGACCGATGATCTGATCTGGCCGGTGTTCGTGCGCGACGGCGAGGACGTGGAACAGCCGGTGCCCTCCATGCCGGGTGTGTCGCGACTGAGCATTGATCGCGTGGCAAAGGCCGCGCGCGAGGCCGAATCGCTCGGGATCCCGGCGATCTGCCTTTTTCCCTATACGGATCCGGCGCTCAAGACCGAGGACTGTGCCGAGGCCTGGAATCCCGACAACCTGACCAACCGCGCCATCCGCGCGATCAAGACGGCAGCCCCCGGCATCGCGGTCATGACCGATGTCGCGCTCGATCCCTACAACATCAACGGCCATGACGGCTATGTGGTCGAGGGCGAGATCGTGAACGATGAAAGCGTCACCGCGCTGGTGCGCATGGCGCTGGCGCAGGCCGATGCGGGCGCCGACATCATCGGCCCCTCCGACATGATGGACGGGCGTATCGGCGCGATCCGCAGCGCGCTTGAATCGGCCGGGCACAAGGATGTCGCGATCCTGTCCTATGCGGCGAAATACGCGAGCGCCTTTTACGGCCCGTTCCGCGATGCGGTCGGCGCCTCGGGCGCGCTCAAGGGCGACAAGAACACCTATCAGATGGATCCGGGCAATTCGGACGAGGCGCTGCGCCTTGTCGAGCGCGACCTTGCCGAGGGTGCGGACATGATCATGGTGAAACCCGGCATGCCTTACCTCGACATCTGCCGCCGCGCCCGCGACGCCTTCGGCGTGCCGACCTTCGCCTATCAGGTGTCGGGCGAATACGCGATGCTGAAGGCCGCCGCCGCGAATGGCTGGCTCGACGGTGAAAAGGTCATGCTGGAAAGCCTGCTGGCCTTCAAGCGGGCGGGCTGCGACGGGGTGCTGACCTATTTCGCCCCCGAAGCCGCCCGGCTGCTGAACGGCTGAGACCGGCGGCCCGGCCGGAAACGACGGTCAGGCAGCGCAGCCGCATGCAGCAACAGCGCCTCATCTACCGGACCTTCGGCGATCCGCTCGCGTGTCTTGCACTCGAATCCGCGCCGCTGCCGCCGCGCCCGCCCGGGCTGCTGCGGGTCGCGATGGAGCTTGCCCCGGTCAATCCCTCCGATCTGATCCCGGTGAGCGGGGCCTATGCGCATCGCATCCGCCTTCCCGCCATTGCCGGCTATGAAGGTGTCGGGCGCGTGATCGGCGCGCCCGAGGCGCTCGCCCATCTCGCGGGGCGCCGCGTGCTGCCGCTGCGCAGCGCAGGAACATGGCAGCGATTTGTCGATTGCGACCCGGATCTTGCGATCCTGGTGCCGGTTCCGGTCGATGTTGCCACGGCGGCGCGGGCCTATATCAATCCGCTTGCCGCCATGACCATGCTCGAGCGCTGGCCGGTGGCCGGGCGGCGGGTGCTGCTGAGCGGCGCGGGCTCCATGTGTTCGGAGCTGCTCGGGCGCTGGGCAAGGCAGGCGGGCGCAACCGAGGTCCGGGGGCTCTGCCGCTCGCCCGCGCGCGCCGCACGGCTGACGGCCAGCGGGATCGAGCCCGTTCCGCTGGATGACCCCGCGCGGGTGCGCAATCTTGCCGCCCGGGCGGATGTCGTGTTCGATTCGCTTGGCGGCGAAACCGGCTCGGCCGTGATCTGCGCCATGCGGCCGGGAGCGGTCTTTGTCGGTTATGGGCTTCTCACGGGCGAACCGATCCGCCCCATGGGGCCGGTTCGCGCGGATTACCGGCGTTTCCACCTTCGCGATCATCTGGCCGGGATGGATGCGCCCACATGGCAGGACAGTTTCCGCCGCATCTGGGCCAGGCTCGCCGGGCTTGACCTGCCCGAGGTCGAGGCGTTTCCGTTGGCGGAATGGAAAGGCGCGGTTCTGCATGCGCGCCGGCCGGGCGCAGCCAAGCCGATGCTGATTCTCGGGGCACGGGGCTGAAGCCGCCGGATCCGCTGCGGCGACCGGCCGCCGCCCTCGCGCTTGCGACGTGACAGAGCCGGGCCGCTTGCGTATAACTTGCGTGAAAGCCGCAGAAAGCGGCCAAGGCAGGCAGAACGGCACGAGACCGTACCACCCAAAACGAGCTACGAGGCAGACAATCATGAGCAGCCCCTCCCCCCGCATCTTTTCCCGCCGCGGCTTTACCCTTGCCGCGCTGGCCGGCGTCGGCATGACCGCTGCGGCCTGCAACGGCAATGGCATCGGCACTCAGGGTGCCTCGGTCATCGACGCGCGCGTCGATGCGACGCTCAAGGAAATGTATCGCCTCTATCCCAACACACAGCCGCTGGCGGAACAGGCATCCGGGGTGCTGGTGATGCCGCTGATGACCGAGGCCGGGCTCTGGCTGGGCGGGGCCTACGGGCGCGGGGCGCTGCGGGTGAACGACATCACGGTCGATTACTATTCGGCGACCAAGGCGAGCGCGGGGCTGCAGATCGGCGCACAGCAATATGCCCATGTGCTGTTCTTCATGACCGAGCAGGCGCTGCGCGACTTCCGCAGTTCGGCCGGCTGGTCGGTCGGGGCCGACATGGAATATGTGGTCGCGGACACGGCCGGATCGCTCGGCACCGACAGCAACCGCCTGACCAAGCCCATTCTCGCCGCCGTCTTCGGCCAGGCCGGGCTGCGCATCGGTGCGACGCTCGACGGCACGAAATACACGCGCATCATTCCCTGACCGTCCGGGCAGCGGGCGGCACAGGATCAGCTGAAAGCGCGCAGGCGCTGGATCAGGCTCGACGTATCCCAGCGGCCACCGCCCATGGCCTGAACGTCCTTGTAGAACTGGTCGACCAGCGCCGTCACGGGAAGCGCGGCCCCCACCTCTTCCGCCGCCTCGAGACAGATCCGCAGATCCTTGCGCATCCAGTCCACGGCGAAGCCGTGGTCGAACTCGCCCTCCCACATGGTTTCGTGACGGTTCTCCATCTGCCAGCTTCCCGCCGCGCCCTCACTGATCACCTCGACTACCGCGCGCCAGTCGAGCCCGGCCTCCTCGGCGAAATGCAGCGCCTCGGACAGGCCCTGCAACAGCCCGGCGATGGCGATCTGGTTGCACATCTTGGTCATCTGGCCGGAGCCGCTTTCGCCGATCCTCCGGCAGATCCGCGCATAGACCCCGATCACCGGTTCGATTCGCGCGTAAGCGGCCGCATCGCCCCCGCACATGATGGAAAGCGCACCCCGTTCCGCCCCCGCCTGCCCGCCCGATACCGGCGCATCGACAAAGGCGATGTCGCTCCGGGCGGCCTCGGCGCAAAGCTCGCGCGTGACGGCGGCCGACACGGTGGTGTGATCGACAAAGACCGAGCCCGGCTCCATCCCCGCAAAGGCGCCCTCCGGGCCAAGGCAGATGCTGCGCAGGTCGTCGTCATTGCCGACACAGGCCAGCACCACCCCGGCCGCCGCCGCAGCGGCCCGGGGCGTCGGCGCGGTGGCGCCCCCGTGCTCCTGCTGCCAGCGCACGGCCTTCGCTCCGGTGCGGTTGTAAACCGTGACCGGATGGCCGGCTTTGCTCAGGTGGCCGGCCATCGGATACCCCATGACCCCGAGCCCCAGAAATGCGAGCTTGACCATCGTCTTTTCCTTCTTCCATCCCGGAGCGGCCTTGGACTGGCCTGCGGTTGCCCTTATCAGGCTAGCAGCCCCGCAGGGCCTTGGGAAATCCGCAATCCGTATGCGGCCAGAAGAATAGCGCGCCGGAGATCACGCCAAGATGAAACTGCTGTTCCGCTGGCTTTTGCGACTTGCAACCGTGCTCGTGGTGCTGGCCGGTGCCGCGGCTTTGCTGGCCTATTACCTGGCGAGCCGTTCCCTGCCCGATTACGACCAGACGCTTCGGGTCGAGGGGATCGCGGCCCCGGTCGAGATCGTGCGCGATACGGCGGATGTGCCGCATATCCTCGGCGAAACCGACCCGGACGTGTTCTTCGGCCTCGGCTATGCCCATGCGCAGGACCGGCTCTGGCAGATGACGGTCATGCGCCGCACCGTGCAGGGGCGGCTTTCCGAGGTCTTCGGCCCGCGCAGCCTGGCCACCGACCGGCTGATGCGCCGGCTCGACCTGCATCGCCTGGCACGGCAGTCGCTCGCCGCGCAGGACGATTACACGAAAGCCGCGCTCCGGGCCTATGCGGCCGGGGTGAATGCGCGGCTCGACGAGATCAACGAGCGCGCGCTCGGGCGCGGGGCGCCCGAGATGTTCATCTTCAACGCCCCGATCGCGCCTTGGCAGGCGGCCGATTCGATCGCGCTGGCCAAGCTCATGGCGTTCCGGGCAACCGGGCAGATGAGCAACGAGATCCTGCGCGCCCGCACCGCGCTTGCGCTCGACGACCCTGCGCGCCTTGCCGATCTCATGCCCGATGCGCCCGGTGAGGGGCTTGCCGCCCTGCCCGACTATGCAAGTCTTTTCAATTCTCTGCCGCGCCATGCTGAACTGGATTCCAGAGCCGTGGACAAGGCGGGCGGAGATTTCCTGTCTCCGCTTGCGCCGCCGGTCCTTGCCGGCGCCTCGAACGGCTGGAGCGCGGCGCCTTCGCGTTCGGCCGCCGGGGGCGCGCTTCTGGCCAATGATCCGCACCTTGCCCTGAGCGCCCCCTCGATCTGGTATCTGGCGCGGCTCGAACTCGGCACCGGCGGCGTCATCGGCGCCACGATTCCGGGCATTCCCGTGGTGCTGAGCGGGCGCAGCGGGCGGCTCGGCTGGGGGATCACCTCGGCCTATCTCGACGACCAGGATCTGTTCATCGAGGAACTGAACCCCGACAACCCCGAGGAATACCGCACGCCCGAGGGTTACAAGCCGTTCGAATCGCGCCCCTCGATCATCGAGATCCGCGGTGAAAAGCCCGTCACCCTCACCCTGCGCTGGAGCGAAAACGGTCCGGTGCTGCCGCGCGACCTGCGCGGGCTGGCCGCGATCACGCCCCGGGGCCATGTGATGACGCTTGGCTGGACCGGGCTCGACCCCGAGGACACGAGCCTGAGCGCCGCCATGGCGGTGATGCGCGCCCGCAGCACCAAGGAGGCGATCCGCGCCGGAGAGCGACACGTGGCCCCGGCCCAGAACCTGCAACTGGCCGATGCCGATGGCGTGGCCATGAAGATGATCGGCGCCGCGCCGCGCCGCGCCCCCGCGCACCAGACCGAAGGACGCCTGCCAAGCCCCGGCTGGCGCAAGGAAAACCGCTGGCCGGGCACCCTGCCCTATGCCGACAATCCCGAATTCCTCGACCCTTCGGGCGGGA
The DNA here is from genome assembly GCF_900156525.1 of Pontibaca methylaminivorans. Taxonomy (NCBI): domain Bacteria; kingdom Pseudomonadati; phylum Pseudomonadota; class Alphaproteobacteria; order Rhodobacterales; family Roseobacteraceae; genus Pontibaca; species Pontibaca methylaminivorans. Next base: position 89,586 of record NZ_FTPS01000001.1, on the reverse strand, counting down.
TCGTCGGCAATACCAACAACAAGACCGTGGACCGCCCCTTTCCCGACCATGTGTCGTACCTGTGGGGCGATTCGCAGCGGATCGAACGCTGGAAGCACCTGATGCAGCGGCGCGAGGTCCACACCCGCGAAAGCTTCATCGAGGCGCAGCTCGACACGGTCAGCTTTACCGCGCGCTCGCTGCTGCCGCTGATCGGCGCCGATCTCTGGTTCACCGAAAAAGCCGCGCCCGAGGGCACGCTCGAGCGGCGCCGGCAGACCGCGCTGCGGCTTTTGTCGGAGTGGAACGGCGACATGAACGAACACATGCCCGAGCCGCTGATCTATGCCGCCTGGCTGCGGGCGCTTCAGGACCGGCTGATCCGTGACGAACTCGGGCCGCTTGCCGATGACTTCACCCATGTGGAGCCGCTTTTCATCGAGCGCGTGTTCCGCGACATCGACGGCGCCTCGGCCTGGTGCAACGTGCGCCACAGCGCCCGCACCGAGACCTGTTCCGAGATGGCGCGGCTCGCGCTGGATGATGCGCTGATCTGGATCGGCGAACACCACGGCACCACGCTCGAAAGCCTGCGCTGGGGGGATGCGCATCTGGCGCTGCAGGATCACCCGGTGCTGGGCGAGGTGCCGCTGCTGCGCCATTTCGTCAACATTCGCCAGTCCACCGGCGGGGGCGACAACACGCTTCAGCGCGGGGTCACGCTGGGCAGCGGGCCGGCCCCGTTCCGCAACGTCCATGCCGCCGGCTATCGGGGGGTCTATGATTTCGCCGACCCGGATTCATCGGTCTTCGTGATCTCGACCGGCCAGTCGGGGCATTTCCTGTCCGGGCATTACGACGATCTGTCGGAACTCTGGCGGCGCGGCGAATATGTGCCGATGTCGCTCGACCTCGAACTGGCGCGGGCGGGATCGGTCGGGACCACGCGTCTTCTGCCGTCGAAGTGACCCGGCTCAGAACAGGCGATAGAAAAAGACCGCGCTCATGCCGAAGCCGATCAGCGCGATGAAGCCGCGCAGCACGCGGCGCGGCAGCGCCCGCGAGATCGGCGCCCCGGCATAGCCGCCGATGGTCGAGGCCACCATCATCAGCACCGCCTGCGGCCAGACCACGAGCCCGGCCACGGCGAAGGTGCCGACCGCGATGATCGACACCGCGAAGGACAGCCCGTTCTTCAGCCCGTTCATGCGATGGATGTCCTCCATCCCCCAGAGCGCGAACAGCGCCAGCAGCACGATCCCGAGCCCGCCGTTGAAATAGCCGCCGTAGACACAGACCGCGAGCAGCCCGAAGGCGCCCTGCGGTTTCACGCCCACGGCGCTTCGTGCCGCCCATTTGCGAATCGTCTCGCCATAGAGAAAGGCCAGCGTCGCCGCGAGCAGCAGGAACGGCACGACGAGCGAAAACACCTTGTCCGACGAAACGAGCAGCAAGGCCGCGCCGCCAAAGGCGCCAAGCAGCGACAGGGCCGTGAGCCGCAGCAGTTCCGCCCGCCGGAAGGCGCGCAGTTCCGGCAGGAACCCCGCCGCGCCCGAAAGATAGCCCGGAAAGACCGAAACCGTGCTCGTGGCATTGGCGATGACCGGGGGAACTCCGCTGAAGACCAGGGCCGGAAAGGTCAGGAAGGTGCCGCCCCCGGCAATCGTGTTGATGACCCCGGCACCGAATCCGGCCGCGACCAGAAGCAAGATTTCCGGCAGTGTCATGACGCGCTCCCTCAGAGGTCCTGAAAGAGCCGCTCTTGCCTCATGCTCCAGAAAACATCAATCGCCCAGCCGGTTTCGGTCTCATGCTCGGCCTGCACCACGCCCTGTTCATGCAGCCATGCGCGCCGCTTTCCGTCGGCAAAGGCAAGCTCCAGCCGCCCGGAGCGGCGCGGACCGCTGAGCTTTTCGCCCATATGCGCCAGCAGCGGCTCGAGCCCCGCGCCGCTCAGCGCGGAGAGCGCGATCACATCCTCCTTGCGCTCGGCACGGGCCAGCACGGCGTGGCGGGCGTCGGCGTCCAGCCGGTCGATCTTGTTCCAGATTTCGATCATCGGAGTCTCGGCACTGACACCGAGGGATTCGAGGATCGTCGCCACATCCGCCGCCTGTTCCTCGGTCTCGGGATGCGAGATGTCGCGCACATGGAGCACAAGATCGGCCACGAGCACCTCTTCCAGCGTCGCACGGAAGGCCGCGACCAGTTCGGTCGGCAGGTTGCTGACGAAACCGACCGTGTCCGAGAGGATGATTTCAAGCCCGCCGGGCAGGACCACCCGCCGCATGGTCGGATCAAGCGTCGCGAACAGCATGTCCTCGGCGCGCACCCCGGCACCCGTCAGGCGGTTGAACAGGGTCGATTTTCCGGCGTTCGTATAACCGACCAGCGCCACCACCGGATAGGGCACCTTCGCCCGCGCCTGCCGATGCAGCCCGCGGGTCTTGGCGACCTTTTCCAGTTGCCGGCGCAGGCGGGTCAGCTGGTCGTCGATATTGCGCCGGTCGGCCTCGAGCTGGGTTTCGCCGGGACCGCCGACAAAGCCGTAACCGCCCCGCTGGCGTTCAAGGTGCGTCCAGGCCCGCACCAGCCGCGAACGCTGATAGGACAGCGCCGCCATCTCGACCTGGAGCACGCCCTCGCGGGTCGCGGCGCGTTCGGAGAACACCTCGAGAATCAGGCCTGTGCGGTCAAGGATCTTGAGATCCCAGGCGCGTTCCAGATTGCGCTGCTGCACGGGCGAAAGCGGTCCGTCGATCAGCACGAGGTCGATTTCGTCGGCAGAAAGGCGCGCGGCCAGTTCCTCGACCTTGCCGGAGCCGAGCAGCGTCGCCGGTTCGGGCCGCGCGATGCGCACCACCTCGGCACCGATGATGTCGAGTCCGGGCAGCGCGGCGGCAAGCGCCACCGCCTCCTCGAGCGCGGGTTCGGGATCGCGGCGCTCCGGGTCGGAACGGATGTCGGGCTGCAGAACCCAGGCGCGGGTCGTGGTCCGGTCCTCTTCGTTCAAGAGTTGGTTTCGCCCTCGTAAAGCGTGATCGGCTGCGACGGCATGATGGTGGAAATCGCATGTTTGTAAACCAGTTGCGATTGCCCGTCACGGCGCAGCAGAAGGCAGAAATTGTCAAACCAGGTGATCACGCCCTGCAGCTTCACGCCGTTGATCAGAAAGATCGTGACGGGCACCTTGGTCTTGCGCACATGGTTTAGAAAAGCATCCTGCAGGTTCTGTCGGTCCGAAGCCATTGTTTTTCTTTCGCCCCCGTTTTTGAGCAGGCCCTTTTCGCATGCCCGGTTTCCTGCCCGAGTATGTCTTGCCGAATGCGGGGATTCCACCCCCAAAAACAGTCACTTGTTGCGCGGAAAATCACCCGTTCGCGCACAGGTGCATCACCGGGCCATCGCGCCGGCATCACTGGCGCCAGAGCGAGGGCGCGAAAAGCGCAATGATTGCCAGCATCTCGAGCCGCCCGAGCACCATCGCCGCGCAGAGCACGGCCTTGGCGGCGGGGCCGAGCTCGATCAGGCGCAGCGGCGTTTCGCCCGCCACCTCGATCAGCGGCCCGGTGGTCGAGAGCGTGGCGACGGCCAGCACCACCGCCTGGTCGAAACCGATTCCCATTGCCGCAAGCACCACCGTCAGCAGCGCCAGCGTCAGGGCGAACAGCATGAAGGTGAGCCAGGTGATGAAGATGCCGCTGCGGCGGATGCGCGGGTTATGCTGGCTGCGCCCCGCCACCGACGAGGGATAGGCCAGAAGCTGAAGCTCCCGCAGCCCGGCGAGATACAGCACATAGACCCGCAGCAGCTTGACCCCGCCGGCGGTGGTGGCGACCCCGCCCCCGATCAGCGCAAGGCCAAGCAGGATCATCCCCGGCGTCTCGAGCCCCGACCAGAGCCGCGACTGTTCCCAGGCGTCGCTGACGAAACCGGTCGTGGTCAGGAACGACATCACCGTGAACAGCGCCCCCCAGAGCGCGCGCAGCGCCTGCAGCACGCCCTCCTGCGGAGCGGTCTCCCAGGCGCCGAGGAAATGGCGCAGGAACAGCAGCAGCGAGACGAAAACCACGAGCAGCAGGCCAAGGCGGAATTCGGGGTCGCGAATCAGCCGCAGCGGCCCCGGCTCGGCCGTATCGCCCGAAAGGGTCAGCCGCGACAGGGCCAGGAACATGAACAGGAACAGCACCATCTCGCCGGCGATGCCCGACTCCGCGCCGCCGAGTCCGCCGACCGGCGAAATCCCCGAGGTCGCCATCACCGACATGGCATGACAGAGCGCCACCAGCGAATCGTCGCCGCCGATGTAAAGCAGCATCCAGGCCAGCGCCGTCAGCCCCGCGTAAAGCGGCGCAAGCCGCGCGGTTACATGCAAGAGCCGCAGCCGCGGATCGCGCTCGCCCCGCTGCACCTCGAGCAGCACCGCCCGGCCCGGCTGGCTGCGCGAGGTCACCTCGAAGCCGCCGAGGCTCAGCCAGCCGAGGATCGCCGCCGCCGCGATCAGGACGAACAGCCCGCCCATCCAGCCGACCTGCGCCCGCCACAGATGCAGCGTCGGGTCGAGCCGCGCCGGATCGTCGTAGATATTGGCGCCGGTGGTGGTGATCGCGCTCACCATGTCGAAATAGGCGTTCATGAAGCTCGTCGTGCCGAGCCCGTGATAGAGCGGCAGCGCGAGGAAAAGCGGCAGCACTGCAAAGGTCGCAAGCAGCGCCAGAAGCTGCGAGCGCACCCAGTTGCGCGGCCGCCCGCTGCGGGCGAGCGCGACCATGACGCCCGCCACGAGGCCAAGCGTTCCCGCCGTGGAAAACACGCGGAACAGGGCCACGTTTCCCAACACCAGCGCATGCAGCGCCGGCATCGCCATCGACAGCGCCGCCACCGCCCAGATCTGCAGGAACAGCGGCTGCCGCAGGAACGGCGACCTGTCTGCCCGCCGCACCGCCATGTCAGAAGTAATCTATCGCGACCTGCAACAGCCGCTCGATCTCGGGAACATCCGCGGCCATGGCAAAGATCGCGACGATGTCGCCCTCGTCGATGCGCAGGTCGCCATGGGGGCGCAGCACCTCGCCCGCCTTCATCACCGCCCCGACCAGGGCGCCCTCGGGGAATTCGATGTCGCGCAGCAACTGCCCGGCGAGCGGCGAGGTGGACATCACCTGCGCCTCGAGCACCTCGGCCTCGGCATCGCCGATCGAATAGACCGCCCGGACGCGCCCGTGGCGGATATAGCGCAGGATCGAGGACACCGTGGTGGCGCGGGGGTTGATATAGGCGTCGATGCCGAGCGGCTCCATCAGCGGCACGAGCGTGGGATCGTTCACGAGCGCGATCGCCATCGGGCAGCCCTCGGCCTTGGCCCGCACGGCCACCAGCATGTTGGTCTTGTCGTCGTCGGTGACGGCCAGGATCGCGTCCGCGTCAACGATCCCGGCCTCGTGCAGCAGCGTTGCATCCAGCCCGTCGCCATGCAGCACGATGGTGCGGTCCAGATCCTCGGCCGCGATTTCGGCATTGATGCGGTTCTGCTCGATCATGCGGGTGCGGATGCGCCCCGGCGCCCGTTCCAGCCGCTGCGCCACGATGCGCCCGACATTGCCGCCGCCGACGATCACGATGCGATTCTGCTGGCGCTGCTTCTTGCCGAAGATGTCGATGGTGCGCTGCACGTCGTCGCGATGGACGAAGACATAGCAGGCATCGCCCGCGAAAAGCTGGTCATCGGGTTCGGGCGCGAAAAGGGTGCCTTCGCGGCGCACGCCGACGACCACCGCCCGCAGGGTCGAGAACAGCTCGCTGAGCTGGCGCAGCGGCGTATTGGCCACCGGGCAGCCCGGCTCGACCGCAAGACCAAGAAGCTGCGCGCGCCCGTCCATGAACACTTCGCTGTCGAAAGCCGCCGGCGCCGAAAGCCGCTGCAGCGCCGCCTCGGCCACTTCCTGTTCGGGGCTGATGATGACGTCGATCGGCAGGCGTTCGCCCGCATAGAGATCGGACCAGGCCGGTTCGAGATAGGCCGGCGCCCGGATCCGGGCGATGTTGCGCTGCACGCCGAACAGCGAATGGGCCACCTGGCAGGTAACCATGTTCACCTCGTCGGAATAGGTCGCGGCAATGATCATCTCGGCGTCATTGGCCCCGGCCCGCGCCAGAACCCCCGGATGGCTGGCAAATCCCGCCACCCCCTGCACGTCGAGCATGTCGGTCGCCCGCCGCACCAGGTCGGCGTTCTTGTCCACCACGGTCACGTCGTTCTTTTCGCCGGAGAGGTGGCGCGCGATCTGCCAGCCGACCTGACCCGCGCCGCAGATGATGATCTTCATGCCAAGCGGCCCCGTCTCCCGGCCCGTTCAGGCCGCCTCCTGCATGACAGAGTGCCGCCGCACGGTCAATTCCGTTGTCAGCCGCGTCAAATAGGGGCAGAATTGGGTCATGATGACAGCTCGCATGATGACCCGGTTTGCCCCCGCCGCCCTGCTGCTTTCGCTGCTGGCGCTCGCCGCCTGCGGGCCGGTGCGGTTCTACAACAAGCCGGGCACATCGGTCGCGCAGATGGAGCGCGACCAGACCGAATGCGAGGTCGAATCCCTGCGCGATGCGCCGGTCGCGACCCGGATCCGGCGCGAGCCGCCCTATTTCGTGCCGCCGCGCCAGTATTGCAACGCCGAAGGCCGTTGCGTGATCCGGGGCGGCTACTGGCGCGAGGGCGCGGTCTATACCGAGGACGTGAACGCGCCGCTGCGCGCCCGGCTGCGCGACATGTGCATGATGAAGCGCGGCTATACGCCCGTAAGCCTGCCGCGCTGCCCGGCCTCGGTCGCCGCTGCCGCACCGCAGGGCGCCACGCGGATCCTGCCGCAGGTCACCCAGAATTCCTGCGTGATCCGGCACCGCGACGGAAGCTGGCAGATCGTCAACGTGAGCCCCGCGCCACAGCCCTGACAGGACCGGACCGGCAGGCCGGATGCCGCGCCTGGCCGCCAGGGCCAGACTGGATCAGGGCGCCTCGCCGGCGGCGATGTTTTCGTCGAAATGGGCCACCCGGGCGCCGGCCCGGGTCGAGGTGACGACGCCGAGCGATTTCAGCTTGCGGTGCAGCGCGCTGCGCTCCATGCCGACAAAGCTCGCGGTGCGGCTCACGTTGCCGCCGAAGCGGTTGATCTGGTTGAGCAGATATTCGCGCTCGAACGCCTCGCGGGCCTCGCGCAGGGGCAGCGTCGCCAGCGCACCGGAAAGCACGATGCGCCCGTCCTGCACCTGCGCCTCGCCCTCCGAGGGCAGTTCGCGCGCCTCGATCGGCCCGCTGCCGTCACCGAGGATCAGCACCCGTTCGATCAGGTTGCGCAACTGGCGCACGTTGCCGGGCCATTCCATGGTCTGCATCAGCGCTGCCGCCTCCTCGCTCAGGTCGCGCAGCGGGAACCCCTGGTCGGCGTGAAAGCGTTCGATGAAATGCGCGACCAGAATCGGGATGTCCTCGCGCCGCTCCTCGAGCGCGGGCACCGCGATCGGCACCACGTTCAGGCGGTGGTAGAGTTCGGGGCGGAAGCGGTCGGCCTCGATCTCGGCCTCGAGATCGCGGCTCGTGCTGGAAATCACGCGCAGATCGACCCGCACCCGGTCGGTGCCGCCGACCCGCTGAAACTGCTGATCCACCAGAACGCGCAGGATCTTGGACTGCGTGCCAAGCGGCATGTCGGCCACTTCGTCGAAATAGACCACGCCCCCATGGGCCTCTTCGAGCAGCCCCGATTCGATGCCGCGTTCGGGGGTTTCGCGGCCGAAAAGCACCTCTTCCATGCGATCGCTGGCGATGCTGGCGCAACTGACGGTGACGAAGGGGCCGCCGGCGCGGTTCGACTTGGAATGGATGTAGCGCGCGGCGATCTCCTTCCCCGATCCGGCGGCGCCGGTCAGCATCACGCGGCCGTTCGATTTGGTCACCTTGTCGAGCTGCGCGCACATGGTGCGGAAGGCGGCGCTTTCGCCGATCATGTCGGCGCTGCTCACCTCGCGCCGCCGCAGCGAGGAATTTTCGCGGCGCAGACGCGAGGTCTCCATGGCGCGGCGGATCACCACAAGAAGCTGGTCGATGTTGAAGGGCTTTTCGATGAAATCGTAAGCCCCCTGCTTGATCGCGGCAACGGCGATCTCGATGTTGCCGTGCCCCGAGATGATGACCACGGGCACATCCGGGTTGTCGCGCTTGACGCGCTTGAGGATGTCGATTCCGTCCATGCTGCTGTCCTTGAGCCAGATGTCGAGGATCAGCAGCGCCGGCGGCTCGCTGTTCAGTTCGGCCATGCATTCATCCGACGTGCCGGCAAGCCGGGTGGAGAACCCCTCATCCTCCAGAATATCCGACACCAGCTCGCGGATGTCGCGTTCATCATCGACAATCAAAATATCACTCATGTCCCTAACCTGCCTTCTCCGTCAGATTTTTCCTGTTGCTGTCGAGCGGAACCACCGCCGGCGCACCGCTGTCGAGCGCCGGCAACCGGATCACCGCCATCGCCCCCGCCCAGGGCGTGTCGCCAAAGCGGGGCGCGTCCTCGAGCGTGAGCGAGCCGCCGTGTTCCTCGATGATCTTGCGCACGATCGGCAGTCCGAGCCCGGTTCCCGCGCTTCTGGTGGTCACATAGGGCTCGAACAGCCGCGCCCGGTCCTCGGGCAGGCCGATGCCGTTATCCGCGATGGTGATGACATGGCTGCCGCCATCGCGGGAAAGAGTGACCCGTATCCTTGGGTCGAACTCGACTGTCTCGTCTTTTTTCTGTCGTGTTTCAATCGCTTCTCCGGCGTTCTTGATGAGGTTCGTCAATGCCTGCGCGATCATGGTCGCATCCACCTCGGCCGGCATGGACGTCTCGGGGAGCTCGGCCTGAATGGTCAGCTCCGGGTGGCCGGACTGTTGCAGCACCACCGCATCGCGCACCAGCGCGGTCAGATCCTCGCGCCGCCGGTCGGGTTCGGGCATGCGGGCGAACTTGGAAAACTCGTCGACGATGCGCCGCAGGTCATTGGTCTGGCGCACGATCACATCGGTCATGGATTCAAGCCGCCCGGCCTCCTCGCCCACCATCGGCCCGAACTTGCGCTTGATCCGCTCGGCGCTCAACTGGATCGGCGTCAGCGGGTTCTTGATCTCGTGGGCGATGCGGCGCGCCACGTCACCCCAGGCGGCCATGCGCTGGGCGCTGACCAGGTCGGTCACGTCGTCGAACACGACCACATAGCCCTCGAGCTCGCCATCCTCGGCACGCCGCGGCGCCATCTGCACCAGCAGGTTTTCAAGCCGCCCCTGCCGCGTCACCTTGACCTCGCCATGAACGCCCTCGCTGCCGCCCTGCTTCATCAGCGTCGCGAACAGCGTGCCGAACTCGGGCACGGCCAGCGGCAGCGGCACCGAGCGGTTCTTGCCGCTCCAGTCCAGCAGCCGGTGCGCGGCGCGGTTGACGAAGGTGACGCTGCCCTCCGCGTCAAGCCCGACGACGCCCGACGTGACCGAGGACAGCACCGAATCGAACAGCCGCCTCCGGCTTTCGATCTGTTCGGTGTTTTCCAGCAGCGTGCTGCGCTGCTGTTTCAACTGCCGCGTCATCTGGTTGAAATAGCGCCCGAGCTGGGCGATCTCGTCGTCGCCCTCTTCCTCGATCACCTGCACGTCAAGGTCGCCCGCCCCGACCTTCTGCGCGGCCCCCGCAAGCCGCCCGACCGGGCGCGACAGGCGTTCGGCGAACCAGAGGCCCAGCCAGATCGCGGCAAGGATCAGGATCACCGCAAAGCCGAGATAGATCAGGCCGAATTCGAACAGCACCTTGCCGCGTTCGCTTTCCAGTTGCTGATAAAGATGCACCGTCTCCTTGGTCTCGTCGAGCAGGTTCAGAAGCTCGCCGTCCACCTCGCGGCTGACGTAGAGATAGCGGTCGGCAAAGGCATCGAGCCGCACCAGCGCCCGGAATTCATTGTTGTCCCAGTCCTGGATGATGGTCAGGGCGTCATCGCGCGCCTCGGCGATCCTGTCCTCGCCGGGATCGTCGAAATCGAACAGGTAGGACCGTTCGCCGCGGCTGCGGATCCTGCCGGTGCCGTCGATCACATAGGCTTCGCGCAGCCCGCGCTGGATCTGCGCCTGCCCCTGGTTCAGGATCTGCCGCAGTTCTCCGTCGTCCATGAACAGCGCAACCTGGCGCGATGAATCGAGATAACGCGCCAGCGCCAGCGCGTCCTCGGCCAGATCCTCGCGCTGCTCGGCCTCGTAAGCCTGCGCCGCCGCGAGCGAGGATCCGACCACTTGGCTCACCCGGTCCGAAAACCAGCCCTCGAGCCCGACATTCACCGTAAGCATGGCAAAGACCGCGACGGTCACGGTCGGGATCAGCGCCAGCAGCGCAAAGACGCCGGTCAGCCGCAGATGCAGCCGCGACCCGGCCGATTTCGCACGCCGCGCCGCCACCAGCCGCGCGATCTGATGCAGCACCAGCGTCGCCACCGCCAGCACATAGACGAGGTCGGCCAGCAGCACGAAACGCAGCAGCCGCGCGGAACTGTGCTTGTCGAACTGGCCGAGCACGAGATACGTGGCCAGCGCCAGCAGCGGCCCCAGCACCACCAGCCCGAGCGTGCCGAGATTGCGCGCGCGCCTTGTGCGTCTCCAGCGATTGAATGCCGCAAGCGGCCGTTTCGATGTCCGCGCTGCCACGCGCCCGCCCTCGCCTCGTGTCCCGCCAGCCGGATGCTGGTTATCCGTCCGCAGTCCGGCCCGTGCATGACGCCTCTTCGCCACGCTCATGTGACCGATTTACATCATTTTGCGTCCGCGTGTCACCTCTATATCGAGGCTGTCGATCTTTTTGCGCAAGGTATTGCGGTTGATACCGAGGATCCGGGCACATCTTGCCTGATTTCCGCCCGTTGCATCAAGCGCGACCCGGATCAGCGGTGCCTCGACCTCGCGCAGAAAGCGCCGGTGCAGCCCCGGCGGCGGCAGGTCGGGCTCGTGCAGCCGGAAATACTGCTCGAGGTGCCGGGTGATGGTATCGGCAAGCGCATCCCGCCGGACGGGCGGCGGCGGGGCGCTGTCCTTGCCGAGAATGGCCCGGACCTCGTCGGCGGTGATCGTGCCGCCCGTCCCGGCCAGCGCAAGCCGGCCCATCATGTTGCCGAGTTCGCGCAGATTGCCGGGCCAGGAATGCTGGCCGAGCAGCGCCATGGCCGCGGAATCCAGCCGGCGCGTCGATCCCGCCTGTTCGAGGAAATGCACGGCAAAGGCGGGAATGTCCTCGATACGCTCCCGCAGCGGCGGAATCTGCAGCACGGCGCCGGCCAGGCGGTAATACAGGTCGCTGCGCAACAGGCCGTCGCGGACCGCCTGCATCGGATCGGCGCAGGCGGTGGCGATGAAACGCGGTCCGCCGTCGGACAGGTCGATCAGGCGCACCGCCCGCACCTGGGCCTCGGGCGTCAGTTCGGTGATCTCGTCGATCAGCAGGGTGCCGCGGCTGGCGCATTGCAGCACTGCGTTGGCTTCCTCGCAACTGCCGAGTTCGTGATTGCCGAGCAGAACAAGCTGTTCCTGCCCCCGTGCGGCAGACCGTTCATGCAGGATCCGGGCGATGAGCGAGCGGCCGCTGCCGCTTTCACCGGCGATCAGCACCGGCAGCCGGCCGTTCGCCAACTGGCTGACCAGTTCGCCAAGTTCGCGCATCGCCGCGCTCTGGCCGATGAGCGCGACCGGATGTCCGCCCCGGACCGCATCCGCGGCGGGCCCTTCGGGATCGCTGCGCGCAGTCTCGAGCACGCCCGCGACAGCCGGGACGATGACACCGGGATCGGCCGGGCGCGGCAGGCAGTCCCAGACCATGACGCCCTGTTCCCGCAGCCGGGATGCCTTTTCGGGATCCTCGGAAAAGATGATGATCGGCAGGCCCGGGCGCAGGGCGGCAAGCTGCTTGAGCAACCAGAACGGCGCGGTATCGGCGTCCCCCGCGTCGAGAATTGCCGCATCGCCGAGCCCTTCGCGCGCCCAGCGGGCGATCATCCCCGGATAGACCGTCGTACGGATCCGGCATCCCTCCTGTTCCAGGCTGCGGCCCAGCCGGTCCTGAAACCCGTGATCGGCCACGGCGATGAGGATTTCGGCACCGTCCAGGATTCCGCCCGGAGTGCCCGGCCGCATGCCGCCCGGCCCGCGATCGGTGGGCGCCAGCTTCGGCAGGGCGCCGCGATGATCGCCTGTATGTTTCAGATAGACGCTGCTCATGCCGCCGCCCCGCTGGTGCGGGGGGTCGTGCCGCATGGCGCCAGGGCCTGCCCGAGCAGCTCCAGCACCTCTTCCGGGCGGCCCGCGGTCAGGATCCGGCGGCGCAGGGCGGGCACCGTTCCCGCATCGTCCATGTACCAGCCAAGATGCTTGCGGGCGACGCGCACCCCGAGTTCGCGGCCATAGAAGCCGATCATCGCCTCGTAATGCTCCTGCACCATGGTGGCGAGCGCCGCCCCGCGCGGCACATGCGGCGCCGGCGTGCCGAACAGGTCATGCCGGATCGCGGCCAGCAGCCACGGCCGCCCGCGCACGGCGCGCCCGACCATGACACCGGTCGCGCCGGATTGCCGGATCGCCTGCCGGGCGGTGGCCGCGTCCCTGATGTCGCCATTTGCGATGACCGGGATCGTCACCGCCTCGCGCACCGCGCCGATCGCGGCCCAGTCGGCCCGCCCGCGATAGAACTGGCAGCGCGTGCGGCCATGGATCGTCACCATCGCGATCCCGGCCCTTTCCGCACCGGCCACGACTTCGGGCGCGTTTTTCATGTCGTCGTCCCAGCCGAGCCGGGTCTTCAGCGTGACCGGGACATCCACCGCCGCCACCACCGCCTCGATCAGGCGCAGCGCGTGGTCCGGCTCGCGCAGCAGGGCAGAGCCCGACAGCCCGCTTGTCACCTTTCGTGCGGGGCAGCCCATGTTGATGTCGATGATCCGCGCCCCGTGATCCGCGAGCATCCGCGCCGCCTCGGCCATCCAGTGCGCATCGCGGCCGACGATCTGCACCGCGGTGTTGTCCACCTCGGCGCCAAGTTCGGCACGCTCCCGCGTGCCGGGCCGGGCCCGGATCATTTCGTGACTGGCGATCATCTCGCTGACGACGAGGCCGGCACCGAATCGGGTGACGAGGTCGCGAAAGGGACGATCGGTGATACCGGCCATCGGGGCCAGAAACACCGGCGCGGCCGGCGGAAGTGCAAGCGGATAACAAGTCAACTTATTTTAACCCCAAAAAACGAGACGGCTTTAACAGAAGCTGTCCGTGGTGCCAATCAATGACCGGCGAATGCGCCATTCCGGCCAGCAATGATGCGCCGCCGCATTGGCAGGTAATTGCCTTGAGAAAAAGCCCCTCTTATGAATGGCCGTCTCAATCCCTGCGGGAGCCCGAGATGACCACTGCCGCGATCATCCTTGCCGCCGGGCGCGGCATCCGTGCCGGCGCCGGCACACCCAAGCAGTGGCGCCGCCTTGCCGGAATGCGCGTCGCCGACTGGAGCATCAAGCGGTTCCGTGCCTCTGCGCGCATTTCACGCATCATCCTCGTGCTGTCGCCGCAGGATTCGGCGCATTGGGCCGAATATTCCGCCCGGCCCGGCCTGCATGTCGTGGCGGGCGGCGCAAGCCGGGCGGATTCGGTGCGGCGGGGACTTGCGGCGCTGCCGGACGGCATCGACCGGGTGCTGATCCACGACGGCGCCCGCCCCTGCCTGAGCGAGGGGCTGATCGCACGCGTGATCGACGCGCTCGACCACCACCCGGCGGCCGCGCCGGCGCTGCCGGTGACCGATGCGCTCTGGCAGGGGCGGACGGGCGAAGTCGCCGGCACGATCGACCGCAGCGGGCTGTTCGCGGCCCAGACCCCGCAGGGGTTTCACCTTGCCGCGATCCGCAGCGCCCATGCCGCATATGCCGCCCGTCCGGGCGAGGCGGCCGATGATGTCGAGGTCGCCCGCGCCGCCGGATTGCCGGTTGCCATCGTCGAGGGCGAGGCCGACAATCTCAAGATCACCATGCCGGGCGATCTGGCGCGGGCCGATCGAATACTGACCGAAGGAGCAGCAGGAGCAGGAATGGACATCAGGGTCGGCAACGGTTTCGACATCCATCGGTTCGGCGATGGCGATCATGTCATGCTCTGCGGCGTTTCGGTGCCGCACGAGCGCACGCTCACCGGCCATTCCGATGCCGATGTGGGCATCCATGCGCTGTGCGACGCGATCTATGGCGCGCTCGGCCAGGGCGATATCGGGCGCCATTTCCCGCCCTCGGATCCGCAGTGGAAGGGCGCGGCGAGCGATCGCTTTCTGGCCCATGCGGTGCGGACCGCGCACGAGGCAGGCTATGCCATCGGCAATGTGGATGTGACGCTGGTCTGCGAAACCCCGAAGATCGCCCCCCATGCAGAGACCATGCAGGAGGCGCTTGCCCGCATCATGGGGGTGGAGGCCGCGCGCGTCTCGGTCAAGGGCACCACCGCCGAGCGGCTCGGCTTCGTCGGGCGGGGCGAGGGCATCGCCGCGCTCGCCTCGGCCCTGCTGGTGCGGTCATGACCGCGCTTGCCCGGCTCATCGCCACCATGGGGGGGCTTGGCCATCTGCGCCCTGCCCCCGGCACATGGGGATCGCTCGCGGCGCTGCCGATTGTCTGGCTCTTTCATGCGCTCGGTGGCTTTCCGCTGCTCGCGGCGGCAACGATCGCGGTCGTCCTGCAGGGCTTCTGGGCGGTCGGGCTGGCCATCCGCACCAGCAGCGACGAGGATCCATCCGAGATCGTGATCGACGAGGTCGCGGGGCAGATGCTCGCGCTCTGGCCGCTCAGCGCCGCCGCCTGGTCGCGGGGCATCGACATCACCGCCATGTGGCCGGGCTGGGTCGCGGCCTTCCTGCTGTTCCGCCTGTTCGACATCGCAAAGCCGGGCCCGGTCGGCTGGGCCGACCGCAAGGGCGGGCCGGTCGGGGTGATGCTGGACGATGTCATCGCCGGGCTGCTTGCCGCGATCGGGGTGATGATCCTCGCCGCGCTCTGGCACGGGGTGATCGCATGACGGTTCCGTCCGAAATCCTGACCCGGGCCCGCGCTGCCGGTCTGCGGGTCGCCAGCGCCGAAAGCTGCACCGGGGGCCTCGTCGCGGCGGCGCTGACCAGTGTGCCGGGATCGTCGCACATGTTCGAGCGCGGCTTTGTTACCTATTCCAACGACTCCAAGCGGGACCTGCTCGGCGTGCGCGACGAGACGCTTGAACGCTGCGGTGCCGTCTCCGAAGAGGTCGCCCGCGAAATGGCCGAGGGCGCGCTGGCCCGTTCGGGCGCGGATGTCGCGGTCTCGACCACCGGGATCGCCGGGCCCGGCGCGTCGGAACACAAGCCCGAGGGCCGTGTCTGCTTCGGCACGGCGCGCAAGGGCAAGCCGACGCGGAGCGAAACGGTGGATTACGGCGCGGTGGGGCGCGAAACCGTGCGCGCGCGCAGCTCCGAACATGCGCTGGCGCTGCTGCTCGCGGCACTCAGGTAGCGTCTTTCCCCCGCGCGGAGGCACGCGTCTCAGCCGCCGGGCGGATCGGCGCGGGCCGCATCGCTGTCTTTATCCCCCTCCGTGCCGGGCTCGGCCGAGCGGGAAAGATTGGCATCCTCAAGCAGCCGGCGATGGCGCGCCGCCTCGGCGGTCACATCGGCTATCCGCGCGATCCCCTTGGCCTCGAGCGCCGGGATAAGGCGCAGGAAGGCTTCGGCCGTGGCCTCGGCATCGCCCATGGCGGTATGGCGGCGCTCGGGCGCGATGGTGATGGCGAGCCGCCCGGCCAGCGCATCAAGCGAATGCGAACTCGCCTGCCCCCAGACCATGGCCGACAGGAGCACCGTATCAAGCACCGGATGATCGAAGGCGATCCCGGCGCCGGCGGCGTCCCGGCGCAGGAATCCCATATCGAAGGGTGCGTTATGCGCCACCAGAACCGCCCCTTCGGCGAACCCGTGAAAGGCGCGCAATGCCTGCGCCGCGCCGGGGGCATCCGCCACCATGGCATCAGTGATGCCGTGAACCCGCGTCGCGCGCGGCGGGATCGGGCAGCCGGGGTTCACCAGCGTTTCGAACCGCTCTCCGGTGAGGCGCCCGTTGGTGATGCGCAAGCCGGCGATCTGCACAAGCCCCGCCGCCGGGTCGAGCCCGGTCGTTTCGGTATCGAACACGACGCAGGTCAGGCGCGACAAAAGCCCCTCGCCCCCTTCCCGGCCGCCGAGCCCGAAATCATAGGTGAGCGCCGCGCCGTGGTCTGCGCCGGGCGCATCGAGCGGCGCGAGCGGCAGCGGCAGGATCAGCGCCGCCTGCCCATCGCCCACGATCTCGGGCCAGATGCTGCTGCCCATCTCGGCCAGAAGCTCGGCCCCGCTCTGGTCGGGGCGGTCGGGATCCGGCGCGTGCTCCAGCCAGCGGTCAAGCATCGCGACCGACAGCACCTCGCCCGCCCACGACAGGCGGATCAGCGCCCCCGTGTCCGCGCCCCCGTCCTCGAGCAGAAGGTCGGGCGCGGGCCGGCCGCTTTCCACGAGCCGCACGGCAAGATCGCCAAGCAGCGCCGCAATCGCGCCCCCGTCGGCCGCAATCAGGAAATCCCCGGTGCAGCGGCTGCCGGCCACGCCCCGCACCGACCCGGCGAGTTCCGCCGCGCGCACGCGCTCGGCGACCGGCCCGCGCGCCTCGGCCGGGGGGGCGAGCGCCCGCAGCGCCCCGGCCAGCCGCGACGCCTCGGAGCGGATCGCCTCGGCCACGAGCGGCGGCACCGGCCCGTCGAGTTCCCCGAGCAGCGGAATGAGGCTTGCGGCGGAGCGGCGCAGCACCTCGGTATTCTCGCGCAGGGCGCGCTCGGACGTTTCGCGCGCCGGGCGCAGGATCAGCACATGGCCGCGCCCCTCGCCAAGCGCGCTCATCTGCCCGTGCAGCCGCTCGCCGGCGGTGGTGAAACAGACGAGCCCGGTGGTCGCCGGCGGCGCCCCGGCGCCCGTGGCGGCGCCGTCCTGCCCGCTCACCCCGAGGCGCGTGCGCGCGGCCTCGACCGCACCGGGGCGCAGGGCGCGGGCCAGATCGCGGTCGAGCGCAAGCCCCGGCATCAGCCGTGCCGCCGCGCCGTTGTAGAACATGACCCGTCCCCGCG
The DNA here is from genome assembly GCF_900156525.1 of Pontibaca methylaminivorans. Lineage (NCBI taxonomy): Bacteria > Pseudomonadati > Pseudomonadota > Alphaproteobacteria > Rhodobacterales > Roseobacteraceae > Pontibaca > Pontibaca methylaminivorans. The sequence goes on along the minus strand of NZ_FTPS01000001.1, from coordinate 72,407 downwards.
CATCGACCATGAGCGCCGCCGCGCCGATGTCCGACAGGATCGATTCCAGCATGGATTTCTCGCGCAGCAGATCCTCGCCGTGCTGGCGCACCGCCTCGGCAAGCCGTTCGGATTCGCGCGCCCGCGCCGCCGCGGCGGCACGGGCGGCCGGGGCAAGATCGGCGAGATAGGCCCCCTCCTGCGCCCCCGGCACCGCACCGGTGCGCAGGCTGCCGGCCAGCGTCTCGATCGGGCGGGCGACGTTCTGGTCAAACAGGAACCAGACCCAGGTGACAAACCCGAGCACCCCGAAGGCCGGCAGCGCTGCCCCGCCGACCACGAGCCCGGGATCGTCAAGTTCGCGCGCGATGATCAGCGCCCCCGCCGCGATCAGCACAAGCAGCACGAACGCCAGCGCCGCGAACATCAGGAATATCCGCAGGCGCAGGGACAGGCGGGACAGCATCACGCCGAGAGCAGGCGCGAGATCTCGGCCCGCAGTTCCGAAAGCTCGAACGGCTTGGCGATGAAGCCGTCGGCGCCGAGCGCAAGCCCCTTGCGCCGCTCGACCTCGGCGCCGCGCGCGGTCATCACCAGCACATGGGTGCCGGCCAGGTCGCCGTCGGCGCGCAGATCCTGCAGGATCTGATAGCCCGAGACATCGGGCAGCATGATGTCGAGCAGCACCACCTCGGGGCGCATCTCGCGGATGGTGTCGATCGCGCCGGCACCGCTGGCGATGCGCGAATGTTCATGCCCCTCGCGGGTCAGCAGGAACTCGAGCGCAATGGCGATGTTGTCCTCGTCCTCGATCACCAGAATCCGTGCCATCAGGCGGTCTCCTCCTCCCTTGTGCAGGCGGCCTGCAGGACCGGCTCGTCCTCCTCCCCGACCCGCTCCCAGTCGAGCGTGGTTCCGTCAGCCGCCACCATGCGCTGCCGCGCGCCGGCGCAATCCAGATCGAGCGTGACAAAGCGGGTCGGCTGCCAGCGCTCGATCAGCAGGATCCGCACGCGCAGCGTTCCTTCATCGTCAGGTGCCGCCGCCAGCGGTTCAAGCGCGGCGAACCGGGTCGTGAGCGGAAACACGAAGGCCCAGGGGCGCCAGGCCTTGCCGCCCTGCCCGGTCTCGATGATCCGCACCCGGTCCGGCAACTGGTCGCGGACCCGCGGGAACCAAGTGTATTCGTTCCAGATCGTGAAGACGAGCATCGCCGCCCCGATCCCGGCCGGCATCGTCCAGCGCGGCGGCGCAAATCCCGCCTTGCGGGCCGCATGAAGCGCCGCGAACAGAAACGCCGCCGCGCCCAGCCCGACCACCAGCATGCCGAAGATGTCGCCCCCCATGCTGCGCGTCATATCGGCACCTCGCGACCGTGGCGCAGGGCCGACTGCATGGTGCGCACGACGAGGAAGGCATCGCGCAGGTGGTTGCGTTCGAAATCGGACAGGTCGGCGGGCGAAAGGAAATTCCCGGGCTTTTCCCCGGCCCGGATCTGGCGCAGCTGATTTTCCAGCCGCAGCGTCTGGATCAGATCGAAGGCCGCGACAAGGTCGGCCGCCCCCGCTGCCGAAACCACTCCGGTCGCGGCAGCCGCCTGAAGGCGGGCGCGCGTGTTCACCGGCTCGATCCGCCCCTGCAGCGCATAGACGCGGGCCAGGTCGGTGATCGGCACGACCCCGTTCAGCTTCATGTCGATATGGTCGCGGTGCTCGCCCGAGCGGATCGTGGCAAAGCCCCGGAACAATCCGAGCGGCGGGCGGTGCTTGAGCGAATTGGAGACCATATGCGCGACGAAGATCGAGTTCCGCGCGGCCATGTCCAGCGTCTCGGCCTGCAGTCCCTCGAGCAACCCCGGGTCGCCCCCGATGGCGCGCAGATCGAACATGACGCTTGCCAGCATCTGCGCGCGCGGATCGGGCTGTTCGATCCAGCCGCGGAAATAGCGCCGCCAGACGCTTCGCGGCTGACGCCATTGCGGGTTGGTCGCCATCATGTCGCCCGGGCAATAGACATACCCGCAGGCATCGAGCCCGTCGCTCACGATCCGCGCGAGTTCGGCGAAATAGGGGCTGTCGGCGGGCACCGCATCGTCAAGGATCAGGCAGTTGTCCTGATCCGAAACGCCGGTCTGTTCCTGCCGCCCCTGACTGCCGCAGGCGGCCCAGAGATAGGCTCCGGGCGGCGGGCCGAGCCGGTCCTCGGCCATGGCCAGCAGGCGGCGCGTGACCGCATCCGCCACATCGGTGACCAGCCGGGTCGCGATCTCGTGGCGCTGCCCGGAAGCAACGAGCTGTGCCAGCAGATCGGGGATCCGCCCGGCCGCCTCTGCAAGGTCCGCAACCGTTCCGGCACGGGCGATGTCGCGGCGCAGCGCGGAACTCGAGATCGCCTCGGCCCGCATCAGGTCGGTCTGCGTGACCATGCCCCGCAGCACCCCGCCATCGACGATCGGCAGATGCCCGATGCGGCGCTCGAACATGAGCCCGAGGACATCCGATCCCAGCGCATCGGGGGTGAGCGTGACCGGATCGGGTGTCATGATCTCGCGCACCGGCAGCGATCCGTCGCGCGACTGCGCCACCACACGGTCGGACATGTCGCGCACCGTGACGAGCCCGACCAGCCGCCCGTTTTCAGTGACGCCAAGGCTGCTGACCCGCGCATCGCGCATGATCCGCGCCGCCTCGGAAATCGGCGTGTCGAGCGTGCATGAGCGCACCTCGCCGCTCAGGAAATCGGCAACCCGCCGCGTCGCGAACCCGGCGCTTGCGCGGCGCGCGCCGCTGTCGGGCGAATGGTCGAAAAACCGCGCGAATACGGGTGCCTCCCGCATCAGGCGGTGGAATTCGGCTGCAGGCAGGGTCAGCAGGACGCCGGGGGCCGACATGCGCGCGCTCGTGATTGCGCGCCCGTCCCGCAGCAGGCCGCGCTCGCCGAAGCTGTCGCCGCGGCCGAGCTCGGACACCTGCACGTCATTGCCGTCGATGATGGCGACGCTGCCGCTTTCGATCAGGTTCAGTCCTTCCAGTTCCTCGCCCTGCCGATAGATGGTGTCGCCCCCCGCCCTTTCGCGGCGCAGCATCAGGGATGCGACACGCGCGCGGGTCGGTTCGTCCAGTATGTCGAAGGGATGGACCGAGGCCAGAAACTCGACGATCTGCGTCATGCGAGCGCTCCGGTAGGGAACGGCCGCGCCCGCGATGGATGACCATGCGGGCGCGGCCACTGTTTCAGGGGGCCTGGACCGGCTGGCCCGTAGCGGCATCGGCGCGGGGCACGCGGATCGATTCGACCAGCGCCTGCACCTCGGCCGGCGGTTCGGCCGTTGCCGCCGAGACCACATAGGCCACCACGAAGTTGATGATCGCACCGATCACCCCGAAGGATGCCGGCGCGATGCCGAACAGCCAGAATTCAGGCGAGTCCTCGAGCATGTTGGTCCCCGAGATGAAGAACCAGCCCTTGTAGACGAAGACATAGATGATGGTCGTCAGCATGCCGGACAGCATGCCCCAGATCGCCCCGGCCCGATTCACCCGCTTGCTGAAGATACCCATCATCAGCACCGGGAAGATCGAGCTTGCGGCAAGACCGAAGGCCAGCGCCACGGTCTGGGCGGCAAATCCCGGCGGATGCAGCCCGAGCAGGGTCGCCACCAGAATCGCCACCGCCATCGAGATCCGCGCGGCCAGCAGTTCGTTCCTTTCGCTGATGCCGGGACTGATCGCCCCCTTGATGAGGTCATGGCTCACCGCCCCCGAGATGGCGAGCAGGAGCCCCGCCGCTGTTGAGAGCGCCGCCGCGAGCCCGCCCGCCGCGACGATGCCGATCACCCATCCGGGCAGGTTGGCGATCTCGGGGTTCGCAAGCACCATGATGTCGTCGTTCACGCTGGTCAGTTCGTTGCCCTGCCAGCCGTTTTCATCGGCCAGCTGCATGATCTCCGAATCGGCGGGGGCCTTGTCGTTGTAATACTGGATCAGCCCGTCGCCGTTCTTGTCCTCCCAGGTCAGCAGCCCGGTGGTGCCCCAGGTGCGCATCCATTCGAGGTTCGGCGAGGTCTCGATCTGCTCGAGGCTCACCGGATCGGTGCTGAAGGTCTCGCCGCTCGCCGCCCCGGGCCACATGGTGGTGGTGAGGTTGAGCCGCGCCATCGACCCGACCGCCGGCGCGACCGTGTAGAGAAGCGCGATGAACACCAGCGACCAGCCCGCGGAGGAACGCGCATCCGACACTTTCGGCACCGTGAAGAAGCGGATGATCACATGCGGCAGCCCCGCCGTGCCGATCATCAGCGCCAGCGTGAACATGAACATGTTGAGCGTCGATCCGTGATGGCCGGTATAGGATCGGAAACCGAGATCCGTCACCACCTGGTCGAGCTTTTCCAGAAACAGCGTGCCGGATCCCGTATGGGTGCCGAACAGGCCGAGCTGGGGCAGGAAATTCCCCGTGAGCGCGATCGAGATGAACACCGCCGGGATCGTGTAGGCGATGATCAGGACGATATACTGCGCGACCTGCGTATAGGTGACGCCCTTCATGCCCCCGAGCACCGCATAGAAGAACACGATCGCCGCGCCGATCCAGAGCCCGGTCGAGTTGCTGACCTCAAGGTAACGCGCAAAGGTCACGCCGACCCCGGTCATCTGCCCGATCACATAGGTGAGCGAGATGATCAGCAGGCAGATCACGCCGATGATCCGCGCGGTCTGGGAATAGAAGCGGTCGCCGATGAACTGCGGCACGGTGAACTTGCCGAACTTGCGCAGATAGGGCGCAAGCAGCAGCGCAAGCAGCACATAGCCGCCGGTCCAGCCCATCAGATAGGTCGAGTTGTCGTATCCCGTGAAGGCGATGAGCCCCGCCATGGAGATGAACGAGGCCGCCGACATCCAGTCGGCGGCGGTCGCCATGCCGTTCATGACCGGGTGCACGCCGCGGTTGGCAGCGTAGAATTCCGCGGTGGAGCCCGCCCGGGCCCAGATCGCGATACCGATGTAGATGGCGAAGGATGCGCCGATGAAAATCAGGTTGAGGGTGAATTGACTCATGACTGGATCCTCACTCTTCGACACCGTATTCGCGATCGAGCCGGTTCATTCGGAACACGTAGCCGAAGATCAGCACGATGAAGACCAGGATCGACCCCTGCTGCGCGAACCAGAACCCGAGATCGCTGCCCCCGACCTTGATGCCGGAAAGCACGGGCCGCAGCAGGATGCCGCCGCCATAGGATACCAGCGCCCAGATCACCATGCAGATGGTGATGATCCTTATGTTCGCCCGCCAGTATGCGTTGGAAGACTTGTCCCCGTTCATCTTATCTTTCCCTCCATCCTTTCCTTGGTTGCCCGCCGTGCGCCGCCGCGAAGAAAGCGGAAAGGGCCGGCAGCGGCGCCTGGCCGCATGCTGTCCCGGCGCGCTCGCACTGTCGCCGATATGGCAGGAAGATCATGCGTGGGGCGGAATCCCGTCGGTCCGGCAAGGCGACAGGTTGCGAGCCTGTCAGCTGCGGCGGAACCTTTCATCATCCTCGTCCCTCGCATTCCCGGCCCGGTTTCCCCATCGGCCGCCATGAACGACACGTTCACCAGATCGCCCGCAGGTAATGTTGCCCGTCAGTCCATGAACCGGACCCTGAATCCATCGGACCCCGGAATCGGCGCGTTGTCAAATGTTCACGAAGGCGCGATGCCGCAAAGGGGGAAGGTGGAACATATCTGCCGGCATGTCCGCCACCGCCCCGGCCGGTCCGCCGGTGCCGGCGGCAGGCGGACGGGCCTTACCCGTAAAGGCTGTGCGCCCGCTGCTCGAAGGCGCGCACGATCCTCTGCATGGCCTCGTTGAAGACAAGCCCGATCGCCCGCTGCAGCAGCGCGCTGCGAAATTCGAAATCCACGAAGAAATCCACGTCGCAGCCCCCGCCCTCGCGGTCCGTGAACACCCAGCGCGATTTCAGATAGCGGAACGGCCCGTCGAGATATTCCGTGTCGATCCGGTGTTCCCCCGGCCAGAGCGTTACCCGGCTGCCGAACTTTTCGCGGAACACCTTGAAGCTGATGACGAGATCGGCCTCCATCACCTGCGAGTCCTCGTGGTCGCGAATACTGCGGATGCGGGCTGCGGCGCACCAGGGAAGAAATTCGGGATAGCGCGCCACATCGGCCACCAGATCATACATCTGCCGGGCGCTGTAAGGCATGGAACGGGATTCCGAATGGCGGGGCATCGGTGACCTTTGCTTGCTGCGACAGGGCCGTGATGTCATATGCCGGCGCGAAAAGATCAAGGGAGAGCGGAACAGCCGCCCGGAAAATGCCGCCGATCCCCGGGCCGCGCGGCGGGATTCGGGCAGGATTCGGGCCGGTTTCGACTTGCGCGGCGCTGACAGCGGCCCCGACGGGCCGGAAGACTGGTTGCGGAGACTCGACGATGAACATCGAACGCTGGTTCCTGCGCATGGCGCTCTGGGCCCGCCGTCCGCCATCGGCGCGACGGGTCGTGCTCGTGCTGGCGATCATCCTCGCCTGCGGCGCGATCATTGTTGTCGAGCGGGCCGGATACTGGCCCGACTGGGCCACGGCCGAGCGCATGCGCCCGTAAAACGCCGGCGCGCCGCCACGGCCCCTGCGGATTTCCTCATAACAACCTCGTGACCGGAACGCCCGGCTCCGGACTTTCCCCATGGGTGAGGCGCTGTTACATTTCGTGATCACTCTGATCGCGAACCTACTCAGGAGTTATCCAAATGCGATTTGCTGTTCCCGTCATCGGCGCCCTGCTCGCGGTGGGCGCCGCCACCATGACCGGCACCACGGCCACCGGGCAGGAGGAGGCCGATCCCGCGGTCACGGCCGCGGTCAAGGCGCGCCAGGCGCATATGCGCCTCAGCGCCTTCAACCTCGGTGTGCTCGGCGCCATGGCCAAGGGCGAGATCGACTATGACGCCACAGCAGCCGAGAACGCGGCGAAGAACCTCAATGCACTGGCCGAGATGGAGGAAGGCGCCTACTGGATTCCGGGCTCCGACATGGAAACCCTCGGCCAGGACGTGACCGAGACCCTCGCCGTGCGCTGGGAAAACGAGGAGAAGTTCGACGAGGATCTGCAGGCCATGCGCGAGTCGAGCGCGGCCATGGTCGAGGCGGCCTCGGCCGGGGCGGACGAGTTGCGTGCCGCCATGGGGCCGCTCGGCAAGGCCTGCTCGAGCTGCCACGAGGATTTCCGCGTCAAGGACGACTGAGCGAACTGCGAACCTCTGCAACCGGGCCGCGCGACCCGGGCACGGGGCATCGGTGCGCAGGGCGGCCTCGCCCTTCCCACCATCGCCTTTCTCACCGAACCGATGGAGAAATGAATCATGTTGCTGGCGCGGGTGCTGGGTTTTCTGATCGTCCTCGTTCTGCTTGGCGGCGCGGCCTTCTGGTTCCTGACCCGCCCCGGCCAGGTGGAGCCCGAACGTTTCGCCGGGCTCGAGGGGGATGCCGGGCGGGGCGAGGCGGTGTTCTGGGCCAGCGGCTGCGCCTCCTGCCACGCGGCGCCGGATGCAAAGGGCGATGACCGCCTGGTGCTGGCCGGCGGCTATCGGATGGTCAGCCCCTTCGGCACCTTCGTCGCGCCGAACATCTCGCCCTCGTCCGAGGGGATCGGCGGCTGGGACACGCTCGACCTCGCGAATGCGCTGCTCGAGGGGGTCTCGCCCGAGGGGCGCCATTACTACCCGTCGCTGCCCTATGGCACCTACATGCATATGGAGGGCCGCGACGTGGCCGACCTCAAGGCGTTTCTCGACACGCTGCCCTCCTCGGACGCGCAGGATCAGCCTCACGAACTGCCGTTCCCCTTCGGGATCCGCCGCGGCATCGGGCTCTGGAAGCTCGTCAACATGTCTCCGGGATGGGTGCTCGAGGATGCGGTCAGCGAAGAGCTCGCGCGCGGGCGCTACCTGGTCGAGGCGCTCGGCCACTGCGCCGAATGTCACACGCCCCGCAACCTGACCGGGGGGCTGGACCGCAAGCGGTGGATGGACGGCGCGCCGAATCCCTCCGGCAGGGGGACGATACCGGCGATCAGCCCCGACAAGCTCGACTGGAGCGAGACCGACATCGCCTATTATCTCGAGACCGGCTTCACCCCCGATTTCGACAGTGTCGGCGGGCAGATGGCCTCGGTCGTGGCCAATCTCGGGCATCTCCCCGAGGACGACCGCGCGGCGATCGCCGCTTATCTGAAGGCCCTGCCGCAGGAGTGAGCGGGACCGGTTCGGAACCGGACCTTGCGAAAGAAAGGGGCAAAGAAGGGGGCGCTGCCCCCATCGCCTGCGGCGATTCCCCCGGGATATTTCCCGCCAGAAGAAGGCTCAGGCGATGCCGAGCCGTTCCTCGCGCGCGGCACGCAGACGGGCGAAGTCGGACCCCGCGTGATAGGAGGAGCGCGTGAGCGGCGTGGCCGAGACCATCAGGAACCCCTTGCCCCAGGCGGCCTTTTCATAGGCGGAGAATTCGTCCGGGGTGACGAAGCGGTCGATGCCATGATGTTTGGGAGTCGGCTGCAGATACTGGCCGATGGTCAAAAAATCCACATCGGCCGAGCGCATGTCATCCATCACCTGGCGCACCGCCTGCCCGTCTTCGCCGAGCCCGACCATGATGCCGGACTTGGTGAACATGGCGGGGTCGAGTTCCTTGACCCGCTGCAGCAGGCGCAGGCTGTGAAAGTAGCGCGCCCCGGGGCGCACGGTCGGATAGAGCGCGGGCACCGTTTCGAGATTGTGGTTGAACACATCGGGCCGGGCCGCCACCACCGTTTCCAGCGCCGCGGGCGGGCAGCGCAGGAAATCGGGGGTGAGCACCTCGATGGTGGTGCCGGGGCTGCGATGGCGGATCGCGCGGATGGTCTGGGCGAAATGCTCCGCCCCGCCGTCCTCGAGATCGTCGCGATCGACCGAGGTGACCACCACGTGGTTGAGCCCGAGCTTGCGCACCGCCTCGGCGACGCGGCCGGGTTCGAACGGGTCGAGCGCATCGGGGCGCCCGGTCGCGACATTGCAGAAGGTGCAGCCGCGGGTGCAGATCTCTCCCATGATCATCATGGTGGCGTGACCCTGGTTCCAGCATTCGCCCACATTGGGACAGCCGGCCTCTTCGCAGACCGTGACCAGGCGGTTTTCGCGCAGGATGCGTTTCGTGTCGGCATAGCCCTTTCCGGCCGGGGCGCGGACGCGGATCCAGCGCGGTTTCCTCGGCTGGCTGTTGTCGGGGCGGTGGGCCTTTTCGGGGTGACGCTCCTGCGGGAGTTTCAGGTCTCGCACGGTTCTGACCTTTCGGGCACGGGGGTTGACCGAAGTTATAGCCCTCGCCGCAGCGGGGCGCCAGCCATCTGCGCGGATCCGGCCCGCAACCGGCGCCAACCGGCGCCTTGTGCCGCGGCAGGGTGCCGCATGACCGGCGGCGATTGGCGGTTGAACCCCATTTGGAAAGGTTCTAAGTCAAGCCCAAGTGTTTTTGTCAATCGAACAAGGAGCTCTGAGCATGAAACCTGGAGTGAAGCTGCCCGACGTGACCTTCCGCACCCGTGTGCGCGACGAATCGGTCGGCGGCCCCAACCCGTTCCGGTGGGAAGACCGCAGCACGTCGGATTATTTTGCCGGCAAGCGGGTGATCCTGTTTTCGCTTCCCGGTGCCTTCACGCCGACCTGCTCGACCTATCAGCTGCCCGGTTTCGAGAAGGGATTCGACGAATTCAGGAAGCTCGGCATCGACGAGATCTACTGCATGTCGGTGAACGATGCCTTTGTCATGAACCGCTGGGCACAGTCGCAGGAGCTTGCGCATGTGAAGGTGATCCCGGACGGCTCCGGCGAATTCACGCGCCGTGTCGGGATGCTGGTGGCCAAGGACAACCTCGGCTTCGGCATGCGCAGCTGGCGCTATGCGGCGATCATCAATGACGGCGTGATCGAGGCCTGGTTCGAAGAGCCGGGGCGCTGCGACAACCATGCCGAGGATCCTTACGGCGAATCCTCGCCCGAGACGCTGCTGGGCTATCTGAAGGAAAGCCAGGGCGTCGCTGCCTGACCCGGCTCGCGTTCGCGTTCCATTCGGCGGGCCCGCATCCGGCGGGCCCGTTTTTCGTTTCCCGCTTCCGTTCCCGCGCCCGAGTGCGGAACGGCAGTCAGCCGATCATGCGGCTTGGTTCATAGCCGCCGCCATAGTGGCGCACGAGGCGCTGCAGGGCGATGCGCAGCACGATCTTGCCCGAGCGCGCCGACCAGCCCATGCGTTTCTCGGCCGTTTCGAGCCCGTCGAGATAGCAGCAGCAGCGCAGCACCACGTCGCTCAGTCCCGGCCCGAGTTCGGCCAGCGCCCGCGCCACCCGCGCCCGCGCCCGCGCCGGTGCATCGCAGACATTGCTTTCGGGCACGAAACCGCCCCGCCCGCCCCCGCTCAGGAACCGTTCCCAGTTCTGGGTGATCCGGGGGCCCATCTGCGCCAGTTCGAAATCCTCGCGCAGACGCTCGCCGGCGCGCACGAGTTCGTCGCTGAGAAAGGGCAGGCCGTCGCGGTCCTTGCGCCGGGCAAGCGCCGCGAGAGGGCTTTCGGTCACCGCCGGGCGGAGGCGCCGGCGGGAACTTGCGTGTTCGGAGCACCGGTCCCAGAGCGCCGAGGCACGCCGATAGGGATCGCGCGCGGGATCGGGGCCCGTCTCTCCCTCGCGGCTGGCGCGGCTTTCGCGCTCGGCGAGGAGACGGCTCAGCAGGGCGCGGCCGCTCGCGGTCACCCGGTAGCGGCTGATGCGCCCCGCGCGCGTGCAGGCGATCCAGTCGTTCAGCGCCATGATCTGCACCACCGGAACATCGACCACGGCGGTGCGCATGCTGTCCGCACCCTCGCCGTCGCGCACGACGATGGCGCGCTCCATGTCCTCGGCCACGGCAAGCACCGCGCCCGCCTCGCTCAGCCGGGGCAGCACACGGAGCAGTTCGGCGCCAAGCTGTTCAGCATCAATTAAGATCTGCGCCCTATCGTCGGGGCATGGAAACGCGCGGTCCTTCGGAAAACAGGCACGCGCCAGAGCGGAAAGGGCACCATCGACAAGAGGATCATCGCGCCGCAGTTCCTGACGCCGGATCTGGCGCATCACCGTCGAGGCATGGCAGCCGGCCGCGCGGGCCAGGTCACGGATCGTGATGCCGGCCTCGGTGTGGGTCAGGTAGTGGCGCGCAGCATCGGGCACCCACCCGGGGAGGGCTGTCTGCGGTGATCCATTCATGTTCAGCATTCCTTTGGGCAACGGTTTGACCTGTTAACCCGGCGTTCACACAACCTTGCGGCGATTTGGTTACACGAATATTAAAATCCGCCGGAACGCTCAGCATTGTTCTGAATACATAAACAGACATGAATCGACCGTGCGCTGCACGGATGCGAACCGCAACACACGCTCGGGTTGAGTTAGGCCGGAGAGATCGACAACCGATTCTCCGAAAGGACTCCGATGCAAGACGTGTTGAGCATGCTGCACGCCCTCCGCCGCCCCCGCCTGCTAATTCGCACCGCCCGGATCGGCGCGAACGACTATCGCCGCACCGCGCATCTGCAACGGCTGCTGGGCTACGGCGCCCTGCCCTGTTCGCGGACTGTGTTGATGCGCCTCATGGACATGGAACGTGCGGCCGAGGACGCGCGTGTCGCGGGCAGCCAGGGCTATTCGCTGCTGCGCCACATCGACCTTCTGATCGCCATGATGGGAGAGGCCCGGTTGCTGCAGGCCGCGGCCGACAGCGAGGGTTCGACCGATGCGGAAGGGGCGGCGCCCGCCCCTTCCTGATCCGGGGAGGGTCAGACGAAGGCGTCGGGCATGGATGCCTTGCGGCTGGCCACGAATTCGTCAAGTGCCTGCGCGATGGCGGGGTCGAGCGCGGGCTGTTCGTATTGCGCGAGCAGTTCCGCCACCCGTTTCGAGGCAAGCGCCACGGTGTCCTGCGCGCCTTCTTCCTGCCAGGTCTCGAACGGCTTGTAGTCGAGCAGATCGGTCAGCCAGAAGGCATTCTTGAAATTGGCCTGGGTGTGTTCGCAGCCAAGGTAATGCCCGCCCGGGCCGACCTCGCGCATGGCGCCCATCGCCTGCCCGTTCTCGTCGATCGCGACCCCTTCGGCCAGCCGGTGCAGCACGCCGAGCTGGTCGGCGTCGATCACGAACTTCTCGTAGCTGCTGACCAGCCCGCCCTCGAGCCAGCCGCAGGCGTGAAGCATGAAATTCACCCCGCCGAGCAGTGCCGCATTGAGCGTGTTCGCGCTTTCATAGGCGGCCTGCGCGTCGGGCAGCTTTGAGCCGCAGAGCGCGCCGCCGGACCGAAAGGGCAGGTTCAGCCGCCGCGCGAGCTGCCCCGCGCCATAGATCACCTGCGATGCCTCGGGCGTGCCGAAGGTGGGCGCGCCCGAGTTCATGGCGATCGTGGTGACGAAGGTGCCGAACACCACCGGTGCCCCCGGGCGCACGAGCTGGGAATAGGCCACCCCCGCGAGCACCTCGGCCAGCGCCTGGGTCAGCGTGCCCGCGACCGAGACGGGCGCCATGGCGCCGCCGATGATGAAGGGGGAAATCACGCAGGCCTGGTTGTTGCTCGCATAGACCTCGAGCGAGCCCATCATCACGTCGTCGAAGGTGAGCGGAGAGTTGATGTTGATGAGCGAGGTCATCACCGCGTTCTGCCGCACGAAATCCTCGCCGAAGAGGATCTTGCACATATCGACCGAATCCTGCGCCCGGCTCGCCTCGGTCACCGAACCCATGAACGGCTTGTCGGACAGCGTCATATGCGCATGCACCATGTCGAGATGGCGCTTGTTCACCGGCACGTCGGTCGGCTCGCACAGGGTGCCGCCGGAATGGTGCAGCCATTTCGACATGTAGCCGAGCTTCACGAAATTGCGGAAGTCCTCGATCGTGGCATAGCGGCGCCCGCCCTGCGCATCCCGCACGAAGGGCGGGCCATAGACCGGGGCGAGCACCAGCGACTTGCCCCCGATCTCGACGTTGCGCTCGGGGTTGCGTGCGTGCTGGACAAAGCGCGACGGCGCGGTCGAGCAGAGCTTGCGGGCAAGGCCGCGCGGAATGCGCACGCGTTCGTCATCGACATCGGCCCCCGCCTCGCGCCAGCGGTCGAGCGCAGCGGGGTTGTTGACGAAGTTCACGCCGATCTCTTCCAGCACGGTCTCGGCATTGGTCTCGATGATCTCGAGCGCCTCTTCGTTCAGGATCTCGAAATTCGGAATGTTGCGCTCGATATAGCGTGCGGTCTCGAAACTGACGGCGGTGCGTGCCGCCCGCCGTGCCGCGCCGCCGCCCCCCCTGCCCCTGCGCCTTGTGCCTGCTTCGCTCATGTTTCATCCTCCCGGACAACGGACGTTCATCACTTGTGTAGCGCGCCTTTTGCCGCAGGCCCGGCAGGTTTGCGGCGATTGCGATGCGAAAACGACATTCCCCGCCCGTTTCCCGCCCGGACTGATCCGTCCGGCGGCCCTTCGCCTCACATTCCATCTTGCAGCCGCGCATGTCGCGCTGTAACCGCCTTGAATCATGCAGCACAGCCCCGATCATCAGCGCCTTCTCATCGTCGATTTCGGCAGCCAGGTGACGCAGCTCATCGCGCGGCGCCTGCGCGAGCTGAACGTCTATTGCGAAATCCACCCGTTCCAGAAGGTCACGCCCGCCTTTCTTGCCGAATTCGCCCCCCGCGCCGTGATCCTGTCGGGCGGGCCGGCCTCGGTCCTTGACGTCGATGCCCCGCGCCCTGTGCCCGAGATTTTCACGCTCGGGGTGCCGGTGCTCGGAATCTGCTATGGCCAGCAGGTGATGATGCAGATGCTGGGCGGCCGGGTCGAGCGCGGCACGGGCCGCGCCGAATTCGGACGCGCCCACCTGCAGGCGACTGACGCGCCGCTCGACCTGCTTGAGGGCTGGTTCGAGGCGGGCGGCGGGCGCGAAGAGGTCTGGATGAGCCACGGCGACCATGTGGCGGCGCTTGCCCCCGGGTTTTCGGTCCATGCGGCCTCGAACGGTGCGCCCTTTGCCGTGACCGCCGATGCCGCGCGGCAGTTCTACGCGGTGCAGTTCCACCCCGAGGTGCACCATACCCCGAACGGGCGCCGGCTGCTGGCCAATTTCCTGCGCATCGCCGGTTTCAGCCGCGACTGGACCATGGCCGCCTACCGCGACGAGGCGATCCGCCTGATCCGCGAGCAGGTGGGCGATGCAAAGGTGATCTGCGGCCTGTCCGGCGGGGTCGATTCCTCGGTCGCGGCGGTGCTCATTCACGAGGCGATCGGCGACCAGCTGACCTGCGTCTTCGTCGATCACGGGCTGCTGCGCGAGGGCGAGGCCGATCAGGTCGTGTCGATGTTCCGCGATCATTACAACATCCCGCTTATCCATGCCGACGAGCAGGACCTGTTCCTGACCGAACTCGAAGGCGTCACCGACCCCGAGACCAAGCGCAAGACCATCGGCCGCCTGTTCATCGACGTGTTCCAGAGCCACGCCAACCGGATCGAGGGGGCGCGCTTCCTGGCCCAGGGAACGCTCTATCCCGATGTGATCGAATCGGTTTCCGCATCGGGCGGGCCGTCGGTCACCATCAAGAGCCACCACAACGTCGGCGGTCTGCCGGAAAAGATGGGGCTCGAACTGGTCGAGCCGCTGCGCGAACTGTTCAAGGACGAGGTGCGCGCCCTGGGTCGCGAACTCGGCCTGCCCGAACCCTTCATCGGCCGCCATCCCTTCCCCGGCCCCGGCCTCGCGATCCGCTGCCCGGGAGAGATCACGCGCGAAAAGCTCGCGATCCTGCGGCGTGCCGATGCGGTCTATCTCGACCAGATTCGCCGGCACGGGCTTTACGACGAGATCTGGCAGGCTTTCGCCGTGATCCTGCCGGTCAGGACCGTCGGCGTCATGGGCGACGGGCGCACCTATGATTACGCCTGCGCCCTGCGCGCGGTCACGTCGGTCGACGGGATGACGGCGGATTTCTATCCCTTCTCGGCCGAATTCCTTGGCGAGACCGCGACCCGCATCATCAGCGAGGTGCAGGGCATCAACCGCGTGACCTATGACGTGACCAGCAAGCCCCCGGGAACGATCGAATGGGAGTGATCCCGCCGGCCCGTCATGCCTGCGGGCGCCGCGCGATCAGGTCGATGCGGGCCGAGCGCCCCTTACCGGATTCGCCGTCGCGCTCGTAGGATTCGAGCCGCAGGATCTCGAGCCCGCCGAAGGCGTCGCGCAGCAGTTCCGGCGTATACATCCACTCCGCATGGGGCGGCCCGCCGGTGCCGTATTCCACCTGCTTCGGCGTATAGCCATGCAGCAGCAGAGTCCCACCCGGCGCCAGCGCGCGGATCATGTCGGAAAAGAACCGCTCGCGTATCCCGGGCGGGGCGAATTGCACAAGGATCGCCACCACCGCGTCGAATTCGCGCGACCAGTCCCAGCTTTCGATATCGGCGTTGTGACGCTCGACACTTACGCCACGCGCCTGCGCCAGTGCGCCGGCCTTGCGCAGCGCAATCTCGGATGGCTCGAAGCTCGTGACCCGGTGCCCCTGCCCGGCCAGCCAGACCGCGTTGCGCCCTTCGCCGTCGGCGACGCAGAGCACACGGCTTTCGGGGGCGATGAACCCCGCATGTTCGCGCAGGAACAGGGTCGGTTCGGTGCCGAAAAGGTAATCGGGACGGTCATAGCGTGCGTCCCAGTCTGTCGTTTCCATGACCCGAGGCTAATCCCGCGCCCTCAGAAAAGCGAGAGCTGATCGCCCGTTTCGGGCGGCGGCGCAAAGAGGTCGCAGCGCAGCTCCCGCGTGCGGATCGCGAGCCCGAGCCGGCGCGTGGCAAGCCGGAAGCGGTGTCCGATCATGCGCGCATATTCTCCCTCGCCCCGCATCCGGTGGCTCCAGCGGGAATCGTAATCCTTGCCGCCGTGCATCTCGCGCAGACGCGTCATGATCTTGTCCGCGCGCCCCGGCTCGTTGCGGACCAGCCACTCCTGCCACAGCGCCGAGACCTCATGCGGCAGGCGCAGCATGATCCATGTGGCGGATTCGGCCCCCGCCTCGCGCCCGGCGGCAAGCAGCGCCTCCAGTTCGTGATCGGTCAGCCCGGGAACAAGCGGCGATGCCATGATCCGCACCGGCACGCCGGCCTCGCTCAGCCGGCGGATCATGGCAAGGCGCCGCGCCGGCGCGGGGGCGCGCGGCTCCATTCGCCGGGCAAGGCCGGCATCGAGCGTGGTGAGCGAAATCCCGACCCGCAGCAGCCCCCGCGCCGCCATCGGGCCGAGAATATCGAGGTCACGCTCGACCAGCACGCCACGGGTGACCATCGCCACGGGATGGCCGAACGCGGCCAGCACTTCGAGACAGGCCCGCGTGATGCGCTGTTCCTTTTCGATCGGCTGGTAGGGATCGGTATTGGTGCCGATGGCGATCGGGGCGACGCGGTAGGAGGGCGCGCACAACTCGCGGGCAAGCAGGCGCGGCGCTTCGGGGCGGGCGATCAGCCGCGTCTCGAAATCGAGCCCCGGCGACAGGCCGAGCCAGGCGTGACTCGGGCGCGCGTAACAGTAGATGCAGCCATGTTCGCAGCCCCGGTAGGGATTGATCGAGCGGTCGAACGGCAGGTCGGGCGAGCGGTTATAGGTGATGATCCGCCGCGCACCCTCGGCCCGGACCTCGCGGCGCAGCACCGTCTCCTCCTCCGGCAGATCCCAGCCGTCGCTTTCGGCCTCGCTGCGCAGCCGCTCGTAGCGCCCGGGCGGATTGCTCGCGGCACCCCGCCCGCGCGGCTTGCCGGGATTCGGCGCATTCTGATCGTGCAAGCCATGCTCTGCCATCCGGTCAGATTAGAACATATCGGGAACATTCGCAATGCCGGATCGCTTGCGGCGGTGTCGGGGCCGCGCATTGCCCCGCAAGGTCGGTTCCAAGATCGTCAAGGTCGCAAACGACCGAGCCCCGCGCCCCCGAAAGCGCAGAGATGGAAGGGGAAAGCCCCGCCGGTTCCATTCGTCCGGAACCTGCCGGGACCATGACAGACGGGAAAGGCAGCGCCATGTCGGAAGAAGATGACATCATCCTTTCGGAGCTTGAGGATGACGATCTGGTTCAACAGATGTTCGACGACCTTTACGACGGTCTTCGCGAAGAAATCGAAGAAGGCGTGCGCATTCTTCTGGACCGCGGCTGGGCGCCTTACAAGGTTCTGACCGAGGCGCTGGTCGGCGGCATGACCATCGTCGGCGCGGATTTCCGCGACGGCATCCTGTTCGTGCCCGAGGTGCTGCTGGCCGCGAACGCGATGAAGGGCGGCATGGCGATCCTGAAGCCGCTTCTGGCCGAAACCGGCGCCCCCCGGATCGGCAAGATCGTGATCGGCACGGTCAAGGGCGACATTCACGACATCGGCAAGAACCTCGTCGGCATGATGATGGAAGGCGCCGGGTTCGAGATCGTCGACATCGGCATCAACAACCCGGTCGAAAGCTATCTCGAGGCGCTCGAACGCGAGGATGCCGACATCCTTGGCATGTCGGCGCTTCTGACCACCACCATGCCCTACATGAAGGTGGTGATCGACACGCTGGTGGAACAGGGCAAGCGGGATGATTATATCGTCATGGTCGGCGGTGCGCCCCTGAACGAGGAATTCAGCAAGGCGATCGGCGCCGATGCCTACTGCCGCGACGCCGCCGTCGCGGTGGAGACCGCCAAGGAATTCATGAAACGCAAGCACAACCGCCCGAACGCCTGACCATGCCGGATCGCGCCCGCCCCCTGACCGCGCGGGAAGGCAGCTCCACCACCGCTGCCCTGCCCGACGACAGCACCCTGACCGACCGGGGGCTTGCCCCCCCGAAGGTCCGGGCCGGGCGGGTGCTGCTGATCGCCTGCGGGGCGCTCGCGCGCGAGATCATGGCGCTGATCCGGCAGAACGGCTGGGAGCATATGGACCTGACCTGCCTGCCGGCGATCCTGCACAACCACCCCGAGCGGATCACTCCCGCCGTGCGCGATCTGGTCGAGCGCAACCGCGCCGCCTATGAGGATATCTTCGTCGTCTATGCCGATTGCGGCACCGGCGGCCAGTTGCAAAGCGCCTGCGCCGAAATGGGCGTCGAGATGATCTCCGGCCCCCATTGCTACAGCTTTTACGAGGGAAACGAGACCTTCGCCGGACGGGACGAGGCCACGGCCTTTTACCTTACCGACTTTCTCGTGCGCCAGTTCGATGCCTTCGTGTGGCGCCCGCTCGGGCTCGAACGCCACCCGGAACTGCGCGACATGTATTTCGGCAATTACGAAAAGCTGGTCTACCAGGCCCAGACCGACGATCCCGCCCTGACCGAAAAGGCGCAGGATTGCGCCCGCCGCCTCGGCCTGGCCTTCGAGCGCCGCCTGACCGGCTATGGCGATCTGAAGACCGTGCTCAAGGACTGGGCAAAGCAATCAACCTGAGCGCGCGCGCCGCCTGCCCGTGTGGGATGCCGATAATGCGGCTCGGCCGCGCCTAGTCTTTCAACAGGTTTTGCAGGCGCTCTTCCTCTTCGCGGGTCAGCCGGGCCTCTGCCGTCTCGCTCGCCCTCGCCCGGCCGCGCAGGTAGCCATAGCCCACCGCCCCCGCAACCAGCAGCATCACCGGCCCCGCCGCCCAGAGCAGCCAGTTCGACCCGCCCGGGCGCGGGTTGAGCAGCACGTATTCGCCGTAACGATCGACGATGAAATCCACCGTCTCGGTATCGCTGTCCCCGGCCACGAGCCGCTCGCGCACCAGCAGGCGCAGGTCGCGGGCAAGATCCGCGTTGCTTTCGTCGATGTTTTCGTTGCGGCAGACAAGGCAGCGCAGATCCTTGCTGATCTCGCGGGCGCGCGCCTCGAGCGCCGGATCGTCGAGGATCTCGTCCGGCTGGACCGCGAAAGCCGGGCCGCCTGCAACCAGCGCGGCGGCGAGCGCAAATATCCGCAGCATTGCCCCGGCAGCCGCCCGCAGGTTCTGTCCCGTGCCGCGCCTCATTCCGCGGGCACCGCCGCGCGCTCGGTCTTGCGGGCACCGGCTGCCACCCGGAAGCGGCGGTCGGTCAGGCTCAGCGTGCCGCCAAGCGCCATGATCAGCGCCCCGCCCCAGATCCAGTTGGCAAGCGGCTTGATATAGGTGCGCATGGTCCAGGCATCCGCCCCCTGCGCATCGCCGATCACGACATAGACATCGCGCAGAAACCCGCTGTCGATGCCAGCCTCGGTGGTCGGCATGCCCGCAACCGGATAATCGCGCTTTTCGGGGCTGAGCATGGCGACAAGCCGCCCGTCCCGCTCCACCCGGACCCGTCCCATGGTGGTGAAGTAATTCGGCCCCGTGGTGCGCTCCACGTCTTCGAGGGTCAGCGTATAGGCGCCGACCTCGAAGGGCTCGCCCAGGTGGGCGATGCGGATGTCTTCCTCTTCCCAGGCGGTCAGACCGGCGATGGCCATCATCGTGATGCCAAGCCCGGCATGAGCCAGAACCCGCCCCCAATCCGCGCGCGGCAGGCGGAAAAGACGGCCGATCCGGCCGTTGCGGCGCCCGGTGCGCGACCACAAATCGACCAGCGCCCCGAACACGAGCCATGACCCGAGGAACAGCCCCACCGGCCCGAAGGCGCTGCGCCCGGTCTGCATCGCCCAGACCAGCAGTGCGACGGCAAGCGCCAGCAGAAAGGCATGACGCAGCGACCATGCCACCTGCCCGATGCGGCCCCGCTTCCACGGCAGCAGCGCCCCGATCGGCAGGATCAGGCCGAGCACGATCATGAACGGGGTGAAGGCCATGTTGAAGAACGGCGGCCCGACGCTCAGCTTGCGGGAAAAGAACATCTCGGCAACGATCGGCCACATGGTGCCGACAAAGACCACGAAACAGGCCACGGCCAGCAGCACGTTGTTGACCACGAGCGCGCTTTCGCGGCTGACCATCCCGAACACGCCCCGCGCCTGCATGGCATTGGCCCTGAGCGCGAAAAGGAACAGCGCGCCGCCGACGAAGAAGGCGAGGATGAACAGGATGAAGACGCCCCTCGTCGGGTCGGTGGCAAAGGCGTGGACGCTGGTCAGGAGCCCGGAGCGGACGATGAACGTGCCGATCAGCGAGAATCCGAAGGCGAGGATCGCAAGCAGGATGGTCCAGCTTTTCAGCGCCTCGCGCTTTTCCACAACGATCGCGGAATGCAGCAGCGCCGCCGCCAGCAGCCAGGGCATGAAGGACGCGTTCTCGACCGGATCCCAGAACCAGAACCCGCCCCAGCCCAGTTCGTAATAGGCCCAGTAGGATCCGAGCGCGATCCCGAGCGTCAGGAAAATCCAGGCCGCCAGCGTCCAGGGCCGCACCCAGCGCGCCCAGGCGGCATCGACCCGCCCCTCGATCAGTGCCGCCACGGCGAAGGAGAACGCCATGCTGAGCCCGACATAGCCGAGGTAAAGAAACGGCGGATGGAAGGCGAGCCCTGGATCCTGCAGCAGCGGGTTCAGATCCTGGCCGTCAAACGGCGGCACCGCGACGCGCAGAAACGGGTTCGAGGTGAACAGGATGAAGGCCAGGAACACGACGCCGATCGCGGCCTGCACCGACAGCACCCGCGCCCGCAGCTCGGGCGGGAGGTTGCCGCCGAACCAGGCGCCCAACGCGCCGAACAGGGCGACGATCATCACCCAGAACAGCATCGAGCCCTCGTGATTGCCCCAGACGCCGGTGACCTTGTAGAGCATCGGCTTGGCCGAATGGCTGTTGTCGATCACCAGCCTGAGCGAAAAATCCGAGGTGACGAAGGCCCAGACCAGCGCGCCGAAGGAAAAGGCGATCAGCAGGAACTGCAGCGTCGCCGCCGGTTCCGCCATGGCCATCCAGCCCGGCCAGCGCCGGCTGGCGCCGACCATGGGCAGGATCATCTGCGCGATCGCCACCAGAAAGGCGAGGATAAGGGCGAAATGGCCAAGCTCTGTAATCATGGCCCCGTTATATGCCGGAGCCGGCGCGGCTTCCATCGTTTTTCCGCGCCGGCCCCAGATCACATTGTCGCGGGGTCCCCGGAAACCCGGGGCCCGTTCAGGACGGATTCATGCCCCGGTGCGCAGCGCCTGCCAGTCGTCGAGCGCGGGATTGCCGGAGGCGCCCGCCGGCAGCGCCCCGGTCCGGCTTCCCAGATCCTGCAGGCGGTCCAGATCCTCGATCACCTCGGGTGCCTGGGCGATGGTCATGGCCAGATCATGCTGCAACTCGCGCCCGCGGCGGTGATGGCGCATGCCAAGGTAAAGCGACACCACCGCGCCCAGAAGCCACCAGAGCGGCTCGGGCACCTGTTCGAGCCCGGCCATCCGCTCGCTGAACCCGACCGGATCCAGCACCGCCGAGGCGAACATGGCGACGGTCCCGAGCGCAAGGGCCGGCCCCGGGAGGCGCTCGCCCTCTTTCACCAGCCGCCCGAACCGCGTAAGCCGCCCTTTCGCGAGCCCCGCCGCAAGCTGTCGCAGCGCCTCGTCGCGCAAGGCGGTGTCGGCACCGCCCCCGCTCTCCACGGTCGTGCGAATCCGCCCGATCGCGCGTCCCAGGACATTGCCCGGCGCGGCGCCGAGAAGCCCCGCAATCCTGTCGATCACTGCCATGCTGCCGTCCTCCGCGCAAATTCCTCGTCACTCATGTGATAATGGGCCGAGATGAATTCCTCGGCGCGCCGGATCCAGCCGCCCTTGCCGTTCGCGCGGCTGCGGGCGTATTTGCGGCTCGCCGGCCGGCGATCGGCGATGTCGAAGTAATAGTTCCGCCGCGCGATTCCGTAGGCATCCCGCAGCAGGATGTCGTCGGGGCGCGCCGCATCCCGCGCCGCCGCCAGTGTCTGCGGGCCGATAACGCCATCGACCGCCACGCCATATCCCATCGCATTCTGCAAGCGCTGGAGAATCTTCACCGCATTCGTGCCGGCGTTCACATACATGTCGAACATGCTCGGCTGCAGCGCCGCCGGCAGGCCCGACAGGTTCGGACGCTCGAAATAATGGGTGATGAAGATATCCACCGCCTGCGCGCGGTCGAGCGCCTTCACGTCCTTCACATCGACCCGGCCATCGCCGTCAAGGTCGAGCCCGAGGCTGCGCATGGTGTTCAGGGTAACGCCGTAATTGGTCGCGCCGCCCGAGTCGTCCGGGTCGTTGACGAAGCCCCCCTCGCGGGCAACGATCGCCTCGGCGATCTCGCGTATTGTCTGCATGATCCGATCCCTTTGCATCTGCGCGGGGACCATGCGGCGCGGCCGGTTAACGACATGGCGGCGGATCGTGCGTTGCGCGCGCCATCACGCGTTGCGCAAGCCCGGCGGCCGAAGGCTCAGCTTCCGGCCGGTTCCTGGTAGACGCCCTGTTCCTTCAGCGCGTCGATCACCTCTTTCGGCATGTAGGTCTCGTCATGCTTGGCCAGCACGTCGCTGGCGACAAAGACCCCGTCCACATAGCGCCCGGTGCCGATCATGCCCTGGTTCTCGTCGAAGAGATCCGGCAGCACCCCGTTGAAGACCACCGGAATCGTCGCGCCGCCGTCGGTCACCTCGAAGCGGATGGTCTCGCCCCTGCCGCGCTCCAGGCTGCCCTCGACCACCAGCCCGCCGATACGGAACACCTCGGTTTCGGCAGGCGGTTCGGCAAGGATCTGCGTCGGGGCGCGGAACAGGTTGATGCCGTCGCGCATCGCGTAACCGATCAGCCCGGTCGCAAGAACCAACGCCACCGCCGCCATGACGATCACCTGTATACGTCTTTTCTTTTTCAGACTTCGCATCGCGTCCTCACGGAAAACTCTTACGGGAAAAGGGGTGGCATCATCAGCGCCTCGGTTTCTTTTTCGCCCAGCATCAGGTTCGCGTTCTGCAGCGCCTGCCCGCTGCTGCCCTTGGTCAGGTTGTCGAGCGCGACGATAACGATGGCCCGCCCCTCGATCCGGTCGCCGACCACCCCGACATGAACGAAATTCGATCCCCGGACATGATGGGTGCTCGGGGTTTCGCCAAGCGGCAGCACCTGCAGGAAGGGTTCATCCGCATAGGCGGCGCGGAACGCGTCGTGGATCGCCTCTGCCGCGCCCTCGACATAGACCGTGGCAAGGATCCCGCGGTTTGCCGGAACCAGATGCGGCGTGAACTGCACCCGCACCTCGCGGCCGGCGAGCGCCGAGAACTCCTGGTCGAACTCGCCCAGGTGCCGGTGCGTGCCACCGACCGCATAGGCGTTGTAGCCCTCGCTCAGCTCCGCATGCAGCAGATTCTCGCGCAGGCTGCGCCCGGCCCCGCTCACGCCGCATTTCAGGTCCAGAATGATGCGGTCGAGCCCGATCACCCCGGCGCTGATCAGCGGCCGCAGCGCATATTGCCCCGTCGCCGCATTGCAGCCGGTCCCGGCCACAAGGCGCGCGGCGCGGATTTCCTCGCGATAGAACTCGGTCAGTCCGTAGACCGCCTCTTCCTGCTGGTCGAGCGCGGCATGCGGGTTGCCGTACCATTTCCGGTATTCCTTGGGATCGCGCAGACGGAAATCGGCAGACAGGTCGATGATTTTAAGACCGGCGGGCAGATCGCGGATCACTTCCTGGCTGGTCTTGTGCGGCAGCGCGCAGAAGCAGAGATCGACCTGCGCAAAGTCGATCTCCTCGATCCGGGTCAGCCGGGGAAGGTCGAGGTGGCGCAGATGCGGGAACACCTCGGCCATGCTCATGCCCGCCTTGCGCTCACCCGAAAGTGCCGTGATCTCCATGTTCGGATGCAGCGCGATCAGCCGCACAAGCTCCGCGCCGGTATAGCCGCTCGCCCCGAGAACTGCGATCCTGTGAGCCACGTTTCACCTCTTTCTTCCTGTCTACCACCGGCCGGGCCGGCGGTGCTTGACCGATATCAATCGCCTCACGCCGGGCCACGCCGTCATGCCGCCCGGAACCGGATTTCGCGGCGCATGAACCGCGTGGCGCTGTCACTGACCCGGGCCGCATCGCCGGTGGTCAGATACCCGCCCGCGCCCTCGCCCAGCATGCCCGGATGGCGCGAAAGATAATCCGCAAGGCTCTCGGCCACCAGATCCGCCTGGCTGAACAGCCGTACATCGGGCCCGAGCGCGCCCTGAAAGGCATCGCTCAGCAGCGGATAATGGGTGCAGCCGAGCACCGCCGCCTCCGGGGCCGGCATCTTGCGCTTCAGCGCCGCCACATGGCTGCGCACCAGCGCCTCAGCCAGGATCAGGTCGCCGTCCTCGATCGCATCCACGACGCCGCCGCAGGCCTGCGCCTCGACATCGACGCCGATGGCGCGGAAGGCAAGCTCGCGCTGAAAGGCCCGCGTCGCGATCGTCGCCGGCGTCGCAAACAGCGCCACGTTCCTGACCGCCACCTCGCGGGGCGGCGAATTGTCGCCCCAGCGCCGTTCGGTCAGCGCCTCGATCAGCGGCACGAAGACCCCGAGCACGCGCTTGCCCTTCGGCAGCCCGTTTTCCTGCATCCGGCGCAGCGCCGCCGCGCTCGCGGTGTTGCAGGCCAGCACGACCAGGTCGCAACCCCGCTGCCAGAGCGCCCCGACCGCCTGCGAGGTCAGATGATAAAGGTCGTCGGCGCTGCGCACCCCGTAGGGCGCGTTGCGATTGTCGCCAAGGTACAGGAAATCGACCTCCGGCAGGCGCCGCTGCAGCGCCTCGAGCACCGTGAGCCCGCCCAGACCGGAATCGAAGATACCTACCGCCATGTCACCGCTCGTCGCCCTGTCCGCCCGTCCCTGCCCGCCCGTCACGCCGCGGCCGGGAAATCGCCCCCGGCCGCCGCGCCCCTGACATAAGCCGCAATCGCCCGGGAATCCATCCATGTCGTTGCACCGCCGCATTGCTTTCGCTGCGGCTTTGCGGTGTCGCGTAAGGGTGCGGAAAAAAGCGGCAAAAGCCGGCTCATGACGGCTGCATCCGCTGCCGGAGCCGCGATTCTCACGGGATTTTCATTGTCAAACCGCAACTTGTGAACATATATGGAACCATCGCGGACATGCCCGGAAGCCGAAAGGACAAGAATGTGAGCGCCATGGATTGGGACAGGCTCAGAATATTCCATGCCGTTGCCGCGGCCGGAAGCCTGACCCATGCGGGCGAGGTGCTCAACCTGTCGCAATCCGCGGTGAGCCGGCAGATTCGCGCGCTGGAAGAGGCGCTCGGCGTGGCCCTGTTCCGCCGCCACGCCCGGGGTCTCATCCTCACCGAATCCGGCGAGCTTCTGTTCGACGCGTCAAAGGCCATGGCGAAACGGCTCGATGCCGCGACCGCCCGGATCCGCGACAGCGAGGAAGAGGTCATGGGCCAGATCCGCGTGACCACCACCACCGCATTCGGCACGATCTGGCTGGCGCCCCGCCTGCCGCGCCTGTTCGCCAAGTATCCCGATCTCAAGATCGACCTGATCCTGGACGAGCGCGTGCTCGACCTGCCCATGCGCGAGGCCGATGTGGCGATCCGCATGAAAGAGCCGAGCCAGGCCGACCTGATCCGCAAGCGGCTGATGTCGATCCGGATCGCGCTTTTTGCCACCGGCACCTATCTGCGCGAGAACGGGCGCCCGCGCCTGCCCGAGGATCTGACCGAACACCGCCTGATCTGCCAGAACGCGACCTCGGCCCAGGTCAAGGCCGGTGCGGCGCTGGTCCAGCATCTGCGCAGCTTCAATCCTCGCTCGCTGCTGACGGTGAACAGCTATTTCGGGATCCTGCAATCGGCGCTCAATCATCTCGGCGTGGCCGTTCTGCCCGATTACGTGACCGAATATTTCCCCGATCTCGAGCAGGTCCTGCCCGAGACGGAATCCTCCGATGTGCCGGTCTACATGGCCTATCCCGAGGAACTGCGGCAGTCGAAACGCGTCGCCGTGTTCCGGGATTTTGTCCAGAACGAGATAACGATGCAGCGCAAGCACCTGAGGGAACTGGCAAAAACCTAGTCATGCAGGCATCGCATGACAGATATGCCTTTGCACCTGCAGAAAACCCTTGAACCTGCGCAGCACCGCTCCTATCTCACCAGTCGAAGGCCGAGGCCTTCTTACCTCCCTGTTGGACTATGGCCGAGCTTTATGCTCGGCCTTTTTTTGTCCGCTCGCTTCGAACCGCTCCCGCCGCTGCGCAGTCGCGACGGCAGACGCAGGTGCCGGAAGCGGAAGGCCACAAGCACGGGTCCCGCCCGCTCCGGCTTCCCTTGGCAAAACCCGGGCCGCGGTTTACTAACACCCCCGGAGCAGTGGCCGAGTGGTCGAAGGCAACCGACTTGAAATCGGTCGGGCCAGCGATGGTCCCGTGGGTTCGAATCCCACCTGCTCCGCCACTTGCCCTCGCGAAAGCGTTCTCCCGATCCGGCTGCGGCCGGATTTTTCCGTTTTTTTCGAGGGTTATGCGGGTGGGGCTGAGCACCACTCCATGCACCAGGAGGTCCTGAAGCGGTCTCTCAGGGCCGATATTCTCCGGACCTCATGACTGCGCGGGTTTGGTGAATAGCTTGTAAACATCTATAAGATAGCCGTTTTCTGAGGCTGCAGCTGAGCACTTCGATTCCAGTCGCTCGCGCCCGAGATGGAACCGAAGCCTAAAGCTCTCCAAGCCATGTCGCACAGAACGCGGCTCTCACTCAGCAGAAACTGCTTCAAAGCTCGCCAGTGCGGACCGAAGGTTCTCCATGATTTCCTCTGCCAAGACCTCTGGTTCCGGCAGGTTCTCGAGGTCCGTCATCGACGCATCCCGCAGCCAGAACAGGTCGAGGCTCGCTTTGTCGCGGGCCAGAAGTTCTTCCCGGTCGAACGGGCGCCAGCGTCCGTCAGGGCTGTTCTCGCTCCACGTCGGGCTGCGCTCATGCCGGTTCTGTGGATTGTAGCAGGACACAAAATCTTCGAGATGCGCATAGGTCAGGGACTTCTGCTTCAATGTGTGATGCACGTTCGTCCGGTAATCGTAGTACCAGACCTTGGAGGTCTGCGGATCGGGACTGGCGGCGCGGTTGTCGAAGAAGATCACGTTCGCCTTCACGCCCTGCGCATAGAAGATGCCCGTGGGTAGGCGAAGAATGGTGTGCAGATCCGTCGTCTGTAGCAGTTTGCGCCGGATGGTTTCTCCCGCGCCGCCCTCGAACAGGACATTGTCGGGCACGACCACGGCAGCCCGCCCTGTTGTCTTCAGCATGGTCCGGATGTGCTGGACGAAGTTAAGCTGCTTGTTCGACGTGGTCGCCCAGAAATCCTGGCGATTGTAGGTGAGGTCGTCGGTTTCCTGCTCACCTTCCGCGTTGGTGAAGCTCATCGAGCTCTTCTTGCCGAAAGGCGGGTTCGCCAGAACGTAGTCGAAGGTCTCCGACGGCGGCGAGATCAGCGCGTCGGCCGGGGACACCAGCGTGTCACCGGTCATTTCGCCGATCCCGTGCAGGAACATGTTCATCAGGCAAAGGCGCCGGGTCCCTGCGACGATCTCGTTGCCGAAAAAGGTCGAATGCTTCAGGAACGCCTTCTGTTCCTTGTCGAGCGCATAGTTCTTCGGGTCCGTCAGGAAATCATGCGCGGCGAGGAAGAATCCGCCGGTCCCGCAGGCCGGGTCGGCGATGGTCTTGCCGGGCTCGGGGCGGACGCATTCGACCATTGCGCGGATCAAGGCACGCGGCGTGAAATACTGGCCGGCGCCCGATTTCGTATCCTCGGCGTTGCGCTCGAGCAGCCCTTCGTAGATGTCGCCTTTGACGTCGGCGCCGAGCGTCACCCACTTCGTGCCGTCCACCATGTCGATTAGACGGAACAGCTTCGCCGGATCAGTGATCTTGTTTTGCGCCTTGGTGAAGATCTGGCCGAGCATGCCTTTCTGCTCGCCCAACTTCCGCAGCAGCATGACGTAATGCGCTTCCAGCTCTGCTCCGCGGCGCGAGGTCAGGCTGGTCCAGTCGTACCCCTCCGGGATCCCTACATCGCGGTTGTAGGGGGGCTTGGCGTATTCGTCCGCCATCTTGAGGAAGATGAGGTAGGTTAGTTGCTCCAAGTAGTCGCCGTAGCCCACGCCGTCGTCACGCAGCGTGGTGCAGAAACTCCAGACCTTGGAGACAATCGGTGAAGTGTTCATTTTTGCCCTACGCCGTCGTCAAAACTGCTTCGATCAGTGGGTTTTCTCGGTACCAATTCAGAACCCTTCTGGCGAACACCGAATAGGTTGATTGTGGTTGGATTGCCCGATGAAGATCCGAAATTGCATCATCGAGCCGTATCCTCGCGTCAAGATTTCCGGCAGTGTAGCTTTCATGGGCGTCGCACGCAGCCTTTATCTTTTCCTCCAATATAATTGCATGCTTCCTCCGTTCTTCAACGAAGGCCGTGTGATTCAGATGATATGCATTGATTGAAACCTTGCCGCGTTCAAACCGTCTATCTCCCTCGTCTGCGTAAGCTGGCACTGCTCGGCCATCCGAGGAAAAGTCGATTTCTAAAGGATCGCCCGCTCGACATGGATCAATGAGCTTTGGCTGCTCATAGCATTCTTCTGCGCAACAAGTCGCCCTTGGGGCTCCATCAAATAAGGGGAACTGGTTTCCTTTTCCTCCGGTCTTCCCAGTCTCTTTGTCCTTGCGAAGACTGTTGCAGAACGTACAGGCAAACCGAAAGTTCGAAAACCTGAACGCAGACCACGGATAGACGGATTTCGGTCGGAAGTGATCCACGGCTCCGTCGGACCGTAAGTCTTTGGACTCACAGTAAAAGCACTTTTCGTAAGAAGCTGCCTTGAGGTGATCCTTGCAGTCGCGCCATACGCTTGAGTGATCATCAATTCTCTCGGGCCCGTCCGCAAGCGCGGCAGCTGCGCGCTCTTCAAAGGCATCAGGCCTACCGGTAAACGCTAGATCAATGTATCTCACTGATCCGACTTTCCCGACGATCTCGTTAAAGCGCCTTCCACGAGTTTCCGGGCCTCATCTGGATCAAGACTTTTCGTTTTTTGACCTGTGTCGGACGCCGCTAGTGCTGTGCGTTCCGCACGCGCACGAAGATACTCTGTATAAACTGGATCTCGCATCTGGTAGTGAAATCCAAATGATTCGAGCTTGTTTGTTGCGTTTAAGAGTTCGTCTTTCTCTTGCTTGGTTAGGCGGTCTTTTGCAGAGAGTGTACGCTGAATTTCCAGCAGTTTCTGTGTCGTAGTGTCCACTGCCGCGTTCAGGTCAAACATCTCACTCGTTACCACCCCGGCATACCCCATACCCATCGGATCCACGCTTGGTTCTTCTGCAGAAATGTTGAGCGTTTCGTCATCACGCTTCAAGATCTGTACTTGTTCCTTCAGAAGCTCAGCAACTGCAATCGGGTTATGCGTGGCCAGAAGGACATGGCTGGACTGAGTATTGTCGTTGTCGTCCTTGAGAAAATCTCGAATATGCTGGATGTACTCGACGCTCCAGCGCGGGTTGAGATGGGTATCGGGCTCGTCCAGCAGGAAAAGGCTTTCCTCGGCGGCGGTGAACTGCAGCAGGCCCAGAACCGTTAGTAGCTGTTGCTCCCCTTCGCTCAACTCGCGGAAAGTTACCGATCCATCATTCTTCTTCAGTTTGACCCTGATCCGCACTTCGTCAATCAGATCGGAGACGTGCGTGCTTTCCAGGTCGCGGAAAAATTCGGCCGACGTCTTTCCCTTCGCCAGTTCTCGTAGAGCGTCAATGTCCTTGGCGTAAAGATATAGATACTCGAGAGTCCTCGATCGCCGAACATCATACAACTCGCGGCGCTTAATTCTGATCGGAGCAAGCGAGATCTCATAAAGCTTGGCGAGAAAGTCGCGGACGATCCCTTTCGAATTCCAGAATCTCTGATCACCACCTGACGCGCTCTTGCTGTACCAATAGGGCTGCTTGAGGACGAACAGAACAGATTCAATGCCACCTTCCTCCAGGCCGAGCTGTCTTTGCAGGAACAAGTTGGTCTGCTCTTTATTGTTCACGATGAACGACAACAGCACGAAGTTGCTGTGCACGGGCTCAGCGAAGAACATGCGTTTCAGTCCAGGGTCATTGTTTTTGATTAGTTTGTCATCGTAGTTCTTCAGATAGGCGCGGAACACCTCCTTCATCCGCTCGCTTTCACCCGAATAATAGCCGAACAGGAATCGCGGCAGATGCTCCGAGTCCTCACCGATGAGTTTGGTCCTGCTGATCGATTCTCCTTCGAGATCATCGAAAGACGCGCCCACAGGATAAGGTACAGGGTGCGTTTTCTTGCTGATGGTCTTTGCCCGATAGGCATCTCTGCGCTCGGGGTCAGCGTCGATAAAAACCCAACGGTCCTGGATTTCATAGGCGACGTTATACTTGAGTGATGGCACACGCTCCGACATCAAGAGGTCGCGAAAGATGACCGTCAGGGCTTCCAGCACATTGGACTTGCCGGTACCGTTCCGGCCGATCAGGACGGTAATCAGGTGGTCCTGAGAGAAATCAATCGTCAGGTCCCTGAGGTTCTTGTACTCGTCCACCCAAAGCCAATCGATGCGCATCAGCTCACCTCGGCCGTCGCAAGACGCAACCAATCTTCGTCACCACGCCTTTCGACTTCGATGGCACCGTCTTCGACAAAGTCCTTGAGTTGGCGGTAGAACGCCTCGACATCGTCTGATGTCGAGCCATCGCCGATCCCCAACGCCTGCGCCGCCTTCGCGGCCGATATCCAGCTTTTCTGCTTTTCGAGCACTTCGATCAGGTCAGTCAAGGTCGGCCTCCTTGCCTTGGGTGTGCGGGGTGGCACAGATTTTCTGTCGCGTTTGGCTTGGTCTCTTTCTGTCTTCTCAGCCTTGATCCGTTCCAGTAGGGCCGAGGCGGGTTCGTCATCGGGGTCCTGGGGGACGAGCTGGCCGGAGAATGCTTTTTTCAGGATGGATTGGCGCAGGGCGTCGGCGCGGGTGAGGGCAGCATCGATCTCGGCTTCGAGCACGGCGGCGGCTTCTAGTTTTTCGTCGAGCAGGCGGACGATTTCGGCTTGCTCAGCGGGCGAGCAGTAAGGCACGGGCAACGCCTTCAAAACCGTTTTGTTAATGGAAGCGAGGTTCGTTGTCTGCTTTCCGCCTTTCTCGAAATAATCGCGCCCGAAACTGTTGCCCCAATGAGAGATGAATTGTGACCAAGTCAGGTCATGCCGGAAAGGCGAAGCGCGGAAGACGTGGTTTTGCGTGATGCAGTTCGGGACCTGGTTTTCCCATACCCATCCGCGCCCAAGTTTGTCGCGATCACCACCCTCGTTGAACAAGACATCCCAAGTGGCCAGCCCAAGAGCGTCAGCCTGTGATCGCTCTATCTTCATTGTCTTGATTTCGTCCAGGTCGAGAAAGCCTCGTTGAACGTTTGCGACGCGTAGATATGGGACCTCGACTGGATCATCCAGCTTGCGGGATTTGCTGACGGACATTCCTGAGCCTATGGCGGCGATGTCGTTCAGTCTCAGAAAAATCCATTCCTCTGGGATTTCAGGAAGTAAGCCAAGCTCTTCCGCTGTAAGCGGATCGGACTGCTTGTAAACTTCAGGCCGTCTTGGCTTCGGGCCCTTTGAGCCAGCTGCCTTCCAGCCTTCTACGACCTCCGACCATTCATCAAATGCAGTCCTGTGCCATTTGTCCCGTTCATACTCTGCGCGCTCCAAGAGCGTGGCTGGCGCTTCCAGCTTGCCGGCGTTCTGCGCGCGCCAGTCGGCGGTGAGGCGGCCTTCGAAGGCGGATTTCAGCAGGGACTGGCGGTAGAGGCCGAGGGTGGCGCGCGCCGTTTGCAGGCTTTCGACCCCCTTGTCGATCTCGTCGAACATCGCCTCGATCTTCGCCACGATGCGGCGTTGTTCGTTGGTGGGTGGAAGTTCAAGGGGCTGCGACCTCACCTGTTCTTCCTTAACGGCAGGGTAGCTTACACCGTACTGCTCGCCAGTAAGGGCGCTGACGAAATCATGCGAAATTGCTTTGAAGAAAATGTACTTGGGATCAATACCCGTCGCGCCGCGGAGCACAGCGAAACCCGTGGACGCGATCTCGCCCTCATGCTTGGCGTCGACCGCTGCGATCTTCCTAAGATAGGGGCGTACTGTCGAAAACAGCACATCTCCGACAGCGATTTTCTGGCGTGCGCGTGACGGGGCCTCCGATAGTTGCAGGCGTTTCGGTTCGGTTATGCGGTTCGTCTGATTGTCGATGCTGGAAATATCGACGTACCAGATCTCGCGATCCGGCTCGTGTTTGCCCGTCATTTCGACAGGTGCCAAGACGTCCCCGATTGCGCAGAGAGCCCAAGTAGATGGTAATTCCGTCATGCCGAGAGCGCCTCATTCATCTCGGTCATGATGTCGTCCATGCCGTCGCCAAACAGCGCATACATCTGCCCCATGCCGCCCTTGCCGTCGAACGGAGCCATCTCCAGATCGTCGCGCTCGATGGTGAAGGAGGTGGCGAGGTGGTCGCGGACCATGCGCAGCCAGTCCATCTGTTCTTCGGTGAATTTCTCGCCCGCGCCGGAATGGCGGTTCAGGATCCAATTCTGGAAGTTGCGCCGCACCCGCTCGGAATGGCGGGTCAGCGTATCGTCGAGCCCGGTGACCCGGCGGATCAGCGCCACGAGCGCGGTCAGGTCGCTGGCGGGATTGCTGCCCTTGTAGTCGTCAAGATGCGCATAGGCGCGCCAGACGGTGAGCGGTGCGAGGCGCGGGCGATCCTCGGTCAGCTTCTTCAGCACGTCCTTGATCATGGCGTAAGTGACCTCGGATCGGCGGGCGGGAGTGTTGAAATAGATCGACAGTGCCTCGATCTCATCCCGGTTCTCGGTCAGATATTCCTCGAACTCCTGCGCGATCTGCTTGGCGTTCTCGGCAACATCGCCCGCCCATTCGGCCCGCAGAAGCGTGTCGAGGTTATCATGGTCGATCGTCTGTTCGTTGTCGCGGCGGATCGCCTCCATCATGTTGATGAGGGGACCTGTGAAAACGTTGGCGGCCTTTTTAATCCGCTCCTCTCGCGCGGCCTGCATGGCGGTATCGTCGGGCTCAGGGTGGCCTGCTGCCTTGGCATCCGCCTCCACTTTGTCCGGGTCGATGGCGTCGAAAAGGTCTCGCACGATGGCGGTGAGGGGCTTGCCGGCCTCGGCTGTGATTTTCTCCTGATCCTCGGCGCCGAGCTTGTTGTCGAGCCGCGAGAGGCGGGCGGCGAGCGAGCTTACGGTTTCCTCTGAGCGGTCGCCCATCATCAAACCCATGGCGAGGTCCTTGAAAGGGATCGAGGGCTTGGTGTCGAGCGGCTGGCTCGCGGTTTTTAGGGATTTGGTCACGCCGACGGCATCGACAATGACGTAATGGGTCTTGGCCTGGGCGGAGGGCGAGACCTTTTTCAGCTCATCGGGTTTCAGGACACGGGTGCCGCGGCCCTTCATCTGCTCGAAGTAGTTCTTCGACTTCACGTCACGCATGAAGATCAGGCATTCGAGCGGTTTGACGTCGGTGCCAGTGGCGATCATGTCTACAGTCACGGCGATGCGCGGGTAGTAGTCGTTGCGGAAAGCCGACAGCGAGGATTTCGGGTTCTTGGCCCCGTTGGTGATCTTGCGGCAGAAGTCGTTGCCCTCGCCGAACTCCTGCCGGACGGTCTGGATGATGTCGTCGGCGTGGCTGTCGGTCTTGGCGAAGATCAGGGTTTTCGGCAGTTCCTTGCGGCCGGGGAATATCTCGGGCCACTTGTCGCGGAATGTGCGGATGACGGTGCGGATCTGGTCGGGGTTTACGACGGAACGGTCGAGCTGGGTCGCGGCGTAGGCCTGTTCGTCATCCTGCGTTTCCCAGCGTCGCGCCCGGGTCTCGCGTTCGCGTTTCTCGACAAGTTGCTCCGCCTTCAGCGTCTCGCCACCCTGGCTGATCTCGGTCTCGATCAGGTAGATTTCGTTGCCGACGTTGACCTTGTCGGCGACGGCTTTTTCATGGTTGTATTCGCTGACCACGTTCTTTTGGAAGAACCCGTACGTGCGGTTGTCGGGCGTGGCGGTCAGGCCGATGAGGTAGGCGTCGAAATACTCGATGACCTGCCGCCACAGGTTGTAGATGGAGCGGTGGCATTCATCGATGACGACTACATCAAAATATTCCGGCGGCAGTTTGGCATTGTAGACGACCGGCAGAGGTTCCTTGCGGCGCCATTTTTGCTCGGCCGGGTTTTCGTCCTCCGCGCCTTCGTTCAGTTCCTCGCCCTTGAGCGTGGCGTACATGCGCTGGATCGTCGAGATGACGACCTGGCTGTCGTTCGCGATGGAGGGCGACGTGAGGCGCTGGACGTTGTAGAGCTCGGTGAACTTGCGGTTGTCGTCGTTCGGGATGAAGGCCATGAACTCCTGTTCGGCCTGCTCGCCCAGGTTCTTGGTGTCGACGAGGAACAGGATGCGGCGAGCCCCGGCATGTTTGAGTAGCCTGTAGACTTGCGTGATCGCCGTGAAGGTCTTACCCGACCCCGTGGCCATCTGGACGAGGGCGCGGGGCTTGTCGGATTTGAGCGAGGTTTCGAGGTTCGTGATCGCCTTGATCTGGCAGTCACGCAGACCATTCGGGTTGAGGGCCGGTAGATCTGCGATGCCCGCCCGCAGGCTCTTCGGCGCCTGTGCCCAGGACTTGAGTGTTTCGGGGCGGTGGAAGGTGAAGACTTCGCGCGACCTTGGGTTGGGATCGCGGGCATTGGTAAAGCGGGTGACCTGGCCTGTGCTCTCGTAGAGAAACGGGAGCGGTTCGGCATTGTTGATCCATTTCAGCTTGGCGTTGGCGTAGCCCTCAGATTGCTCCTCGACGGAGGTCAGGCGGACCCCCCAATTGTCGGGCTTGGCTTCGACCACGCCGACCGCGTGCCTATCGGCGAAGAGGACGTAGTCGGCGGGTCCGATGTCTGTCTGGTACTCGCGCACGGCCACGCCAAGCCCGGCATTGAAATCGAGCGCGTCCTTGTCCTGAACACGCCAACCGGACGCCCGCAGGCGTTCATCGATCCGGTCCCGGGCGAGCTGCTCGGGGGTTTGGTTGACCGCTGGTGGCACGCACTAAGCCTTGAAAAATCTCATCTTCTGCGAGAATGCTTCTAGCGCAAAAGAAATGCAAACACCTCTCGTTTGTAGAGAGGAGTAGTCCTAGGCTGGCATGCCGCGTGCGATTTGAGACGACCACTCCACCGGAAACGGTTCCAGCAACCGCGCCAGTGTGACCTCCGGCCACTGCTTGCCCTCCAGGATCGCCTCGACAATGTTGGGCGCGAGCAGGGTCAGGCGCAGGATGCGGGTCAGGTAGGAGGGCGCGATGCCCTCGCGCTCGGCCAGTTCGGCGATGGTGGCGAACTCGCCCGACTCCAGCATCCTCTTCCAGCGGAACGCACGCGCCAGTGCCTTGACCAACGTGTTGTCGGTCTTGCGTGTCTGGCTGGCTCCTTCGGGCAGCTGCATCTCCTTTCGCCCGCCGCGCTTCACGACGCGGAACGGGACGTGGAGCGTGACCGTCTCTGGGATGGGAGCCCCGCGGGTCATGCGGCTTCTCCGATACCGCCGGCCATCATCTCGCGCGCGAGGCTGCCGAGTCCGTCGACGCGGAGCCGGACGTTCAGCCCGTCGGTGCCGATATCTATGCGCTCAACCAGCAGCGCCACGATGCGCGCCTGCTCGGCGGGGAACAACTCGTCCCACAGCGGGTCCAGCTGTTGCAGGGCGGTGCGGGCGTCTGCCTCGGTGATGTCGTCGTCCTGCACTTTCGCCGCCTTCCACGTCCCCGCCACGATCTCGGGCTGGCGGAAGACGGCGCGTAGCTGGTCGATGACCGCGGCCTCGATCTCGCCCGCGGGCACGCGGCCCACCGGGCATGATCCGGCGCCGTGCTTCAGCACCGTCTGGCTGACGTAGTAGCGGTAGAGTTTGCCGCCCTTGCGAGTATGGGTATGCGAGAAGGCGGCGCCATCGGGACCGAAGAGAAGCCCCTTCAGCAGCGCGGGAGTGTCGGCCCGGGTCCGGGCAGCCCTCTTGCGTGGGCTCTCCTGCAGGATGGCGTGAACCTTGTCCCAAGTCTCGCGGTCGATGATCGCGTCGTGTTCGCCGGGATAGCTGTTGCCCTTGTGGACTGACTCGCCAAGGTAGGCGCGGTTGCTGATCATGCGGTATAGATACTTCTTGTCGATCCGATTGCCGCGCGGTGTGCGGATGCCACGCGCGCCGACCTCCCGTGCCAGTTCGGTCGCCGAGCCGATCTCGAGGAACCGGGCGAAGATCCAGCGCACATGCGTGGCGCGCTCGTCATCGATGACCAGCTTGCGGTTCTCGACGCGGTAACCATAGGGCGGCACTCCGCCCATCCACATCCCCTTCTTGCGGCTGGCGGCGACCTTGTCGCGGATCCGCTCGGCCGTCACCTCGCGCTCGAACTGGGCGAAGGACAGCAGGATGTTCAGCGTCAGCCGTCCCATGGAGGTCGTCGTGTTGAACGACTGCGTGACCGAGACGAAGGTGACGCCGTTCCGGTCGAACACCTCGACCAGCTTGGCGAAGTCGGCCAGCGAGCGGCTGAGCCGGTCGATCTTGTAGACCACCACTACATCGACCAGCCCGTCCTCGATGTCTTCCAGCAGCCGCTTGAGACCGGGGCGTTCCAGCGTGCCGCCGGAGATGCCGCCGTCGTCATATTGATCGCGAACCAGTACCCACCCCTCGGAGCGCTGGCTGGCGATGTACGCCTCGCAGGCCTCGCGCTGGGCGTGGAGCGAGTTGAATTCCTGCTCCAGCCCTTCCTCGGAGGATTTGCGGGTGTAGACCGCGCAGCGCAGCTTGCGGACGGGTTTCGATTTTTCCGGCGGCTTCGTCATGTCCGCCCCCTGTGGTTCTTGAGGCCGAAGAAGACCCAGCCGTTCCAGCGGGTGCCGGTGATGGCGCGGGCGATGGCGGACAGCGACTTGTACGGCCGCCCCTGCCATTCGAAGCCGTCGGCCGTGACGGTGACGATCTGCTCGACGCCCTGCCATTCGCGCAAGAGGCGCGTGCCGGTGATCGGGCGGTCGCGGTCGAGACGCATGCCGCGCTTCTTCTTGTCGCCGCCGTCCAGTTCCTCGCCCAGCCGTTCCAGCCGCCGGATCGTCTCCGGTTTCAGCCCGCCATAGGTCAGTTCCTGGATACGGTAGGCCAGGCGGTTCTCGAGGTAGCGGCGGTTGAACGGGGGCGGCTCGCTGTCGAACAGATCGCGCCACTGCTGCTTGAGATCGGCAATCGAGATGGTCTTGAGCGCGGCCAGGCGCGCAGGAATGGTGTCGGGCATCGTCATGCGGGTCTCCTGTGATCGTCACGATGACGTCCGCATGGTTCCGCGCGAATGTGTAGTCGAAAGTTCTCCTCTACCGAATTGTTTTCACTCTGTTTTGTTCCTCTTGATCGAAGGCGCAGCAGTCCAGCCGCCAATAGTTCGCAAAGCGCCCGTCTGCGCTCGAGGGACGACATGAGCTTCGGTGGCAGTGGATTGGGACCAGCCTTCAACATGGGAACAGCCCATCGCGACCTGGCACTGCGTACCCATTGCCGGAACGAGGTGCGTACCCTGCGAACCCAAAGGTGCGAACCCGGGGTGCGAACCCGGAATAATGCCCTGACGCTAGCGCGCTCGCGGGCAAAGGCCACCCGTATACGCAAGCCGAGCGGAAGGACCCGAAGCGAGGGAGGGGGTAGAACAGGCAGGTTCCGTCCGTTCCGATCATCGTGAGACCGTATGGCCTTTCATGCGCGAGCAGAATTCCGTGAAAGAAAAAGGCATGATGGTGGCCGCCGCTGCTGCACGTGGCGAGGCTGGTGTGTTTGCTGCCCTTTCCAAGCACGTCGTCTTGTGATGGGATGCAAGCCTGCCGCGCAGCCCGAAAGGCCCGATGCCGTGTCGGCTCCTTTGCCTTCAGAGTGTTTTCTTTTTCACGGTCTGGTTCTTTTCCTGGTTCCCTTCCTGGTTTGTTTCTCATGAGTAACACGGGGATATTGTCGGAGATGCCATGGAGGGCTGTCGCTGCTGCGACAGGGGTGAAGCACGAGATCGTCATGTTTCGTGCTCCGCCCTCGTCGAAACCGGCTGATCCGGGAAGCTGTATTGTGTCGAAAGGGTGGCGCCGGTGCGGACATTGTAGCGTCGCTTCCGTTTGATGAGACCGCGCTGCTCGAGGACACGAAGATGCCGATTGAGCGTCGAGACCGAGATCCCGCAGGCGCGCGCCAGGGTCGCCTGACTGGGGTGGCATTTCCCGGTCTTCGTGTTCCGGAATTTCGCCGTCATGGCCAGAACGAGTTTGGTTGTCGGCAGCAAGCCTTCGCAACCCAACGCCCGATCCACGGTTTCATAGCTCATGGTGGGGGTTCCTTTTTGCACTCTGCCGAGCCCGCTCCCTCAAGGTCAGGACATCGTTCCAGTCCATGCCGTCTGGCGCCGGCTTCATTTCAACGACCCATCCGAGGCCGATGGCGCGAGATGAAAGCCCATGTCCTGCTGCTCGGCCGGCCGCGTCGCCGTCGGTTGCAATGATCAGGCGGCCCGGGGGCTCTGGAAGTCGCACGGCTTTCATGTTGGCCGCGGTGAGCGTTGCCCAGATGGTTGCGTCGCGTTCGACGAGGCTACTGGCGAGCGAAAGTCCCGTCTCGATGCCTTCAGCAACGACAAGGAGACCGGAGCCGGACCTCAAGAGGACATGCCCACCGGCGGATGGCCCGAGCATCATCTTCTGCTGCCCCCCGGGGAACGCCATCTTGCCCGATCCGTCGGGCTCGAGATAGGTCCGGATCACCGCAAACCTCGAGCTGCAATCAATCCGCGCGACCATCGCCGGCAAGTGCTGGCGACTGGGGCCATGCCAAGCATTCGAACAGAAGCGCAGAGTGTCCGGCAATTGAGCCGAGATCTTTCGGCTGTCGCGCAGATAGGTCTCGACCGGCGTACCGGTGATCGGTATGCTCTTGGTCCACAGCTTCTTGGCTGCGATGGATTTTTCCAGTTCGCTTTGGGGTACCTGCTCCTGAACCGATCTTGGTGCTGCGTTATAGCCGCTCCGTTTTAGGGGGACCCCGGCCGCCTCGAGGATTTCGATAAAGTCGCAGTCCGATTTCTTGCAGTTTGCGAGGAGCCTGTTGTGGCCATCGCGCAGTGTCAGTGCTGTCTGGTCCTTGCGGCGTTCAGCCTGGCAGACAGGGCACGGTGCGGTTCCATAGTTGGTGTGCCATTTGCCGCCCAATGCCTCGGTCAGTTTCCTTGCTTTGCTCATGCCACAAACTCCCTGCTCCAGACGGTGCAAAAGGTCGGGCGGCACTCCAGGACGCGGTGTACAGCCGCTCCCGCACGTCGAATGAAAACTGGCACCCCGGTGGGCCACTTCAGTTTGATCTCGCTCATATTCTGCTCCTTTGCTGAGTCGAGCAGTAATGAGCACCAGCAATCCGGATGGCAGCGAGGCGCGAGGTGGCGCGGGACCGGAGTGCCCCCTGCCAGTCTCCTTTTGTTCCCGGTTCCATGCAGCCGCAGGCGACCGTTGTCTCTCCCCGAAAACTATCGTTTCACTTGGCTACATCCCCAAAAAGCATAATGAAATAGATGCAGGAGAACCGGCATTTGAGATACTCCCCGTGCTCCTCCCCCACTTGAGTGGTCCGCCGTTATGATTCGGAAACGGATAATCGAGAATGGCAAACAAGCGGGTGAGGCCGGACGAGATTGTGTCGAAGTTGCGGCAGGTTGAGGTTTTGATAGGTCAAGGTCTGTCGCGCCTTGATGCAAACAGGCGGATCGGAGTCGTCGAGCAGACCTATTACCGCTTCGATTTCCGCAAGGGTGGCGCCTGACAGTTGTGGGTGGCGGGCAGCGTCGGCAACGCGCCTTTCCTGGCCTAGGCCGACAGCCTCCGCGCGGAAGTTCCCCACCATATCCACTTTGTCTACTGCACCCGCCGCTCCGAGGGCGCGATCGCGCTGGTGGTCTTGCAAGCCGCCGCCGCGTGCAACCCGCATTTCAGCTTCGAGTTTGTAGCGATAGCGCGCGATGGTCGGCTGACGGCTGAACACCTAATCCGCTCGGCGCTGTTCGCGCCAGGCAGCGGCGATCTATGGTTCTGCGGTCCTGCCGGGCTGCGGCGCACGCTGCTTGGTGGCATTGCCCGTCTCGGCCAGAGTCCGCGCCGGGTCCGCTACGAGCACTTCGAGTTTGCCTGAGAACCTGTTCGTTTGCGCAAAGCTCCCTTGCGGGTTTGATGAATTCCTGTGCGCAAGCGGACATTCTATCTTCATCACATGTTCCGTGGCGTTCATCCCTCGCGCCTCGGATCATACCAGACCAACACAGGAGATAACGATGAAAACCCTCCAGACGCTTACCGCCCTTGCCGTGACACTTGCCTTGACCTCGCCGGGGCTTGCCCTTGCGCAAGCCGCCTCGCACGATCATGGCGCGTCCTCGGTAGAGATGACGCTGAACGACGGCGCCAAGTGGCAAGGCGACCAGAACATGCTGACGGGGATGAACGCGATCCACGACACCATGACCGCCAATCTGGACGCGATCCACGCCGGCAGCCTGCCGGCAGAGGCCAGCGCCACCATGGCCGCCGATGTCCAGAAGCAGGTCGATTTCATGGTCGAGAACTGCGTGCTGGAGCCCGAGGTGGATGAGCAGTTCCACATCGTCCTTGGCGAGGTGATGAATGGCGTCTCTGCGCTGGAGGCGGGTGAGGTCGAACACGGCGCCGTCAGCATCGTTCAGGCATTGAATGCCTATGGCGAGCATTTCGAGCACCCGGGCTGGCAGATGATCGACTGACGCCACGGGCGCAGGCATGGGCCGGCGCGGGCGTCACGCCTGCGCCGGCCTTGTCTTGCACGGGCAGCGCCCCTCCAGCAGGTCGGCATCGGCCGCCAGGGCCGTTGCCATGAAGTCCAGAAACAGGCGGATACGCGCAGTTTGGCGCAGATCCTCGTGAATCAGCAACCACAGGTCCAGCATGAAGTCCTCGGGCAGCGCGGCGGCGCGGATCAGGCTGGAGTCGCAATCGGCGATCACGCAAGGCAAGGCGGCAAGTCCGATCCCCGCCTTCGCACCGGCATGGGCGGCGATGATCGAGTTTGTCCGGTAAACCTGTCGCGCATCCGGCCACCAGCGGGCCAGATTGCGGCTGAGCGGGCCATGCGCAGAGCCATAGCCGATCCAGTCACCCTCGGCAGGATCGCCCAGCGGCCGGTCCGCCGCACCATAGGCGGCAAAGACCAACCGCCCGACCCGCCGCCCGATCAGCGTCTCCTGTCCCGGATTGCCGATGCGCAGGGCCACGTCCGCCTCGCGCCGAGTCAGGTCCAGCACCGTATCCGCCACCACCACCTCGATCTCGATCTCGGGCCATTCGGCGCGGAAGGCGGCGACATGGCGGGGCAGCACACCCACCGCCAGCAGGTCGGTCGTGGTGATGCGGATCGTCCCAGTGGGCCGCTGGTCCTGACCGGTAACCTTCAGCGCCAGCGCGGTGATTTCTTCCTCGATGCGGATGACGGAATCGCGCATCTCCTCGCCAGCCTGGGTCAGAGCATAGCCACCGGGCAGCCGGTCGAACAGCCGCACCCGCAACCGCGCCTCGAACGCGCCGATGCGGCGAAAGACGGTGGAATGAGTAACGCCA
Source organism: Pontibaca methylaminivorans (assembly GCF_900156525.1). Classification (NCBI taxonomy): domain Bacteria; kingdom Pseudomonadati; phylum Pseudomonadota; class Alphaproteobacteria; order Rhodobacterales; family Roseobacteraceae; genus Pontibaca; species Pontibaca methylaminivorans. Next base: position 30,686 of record NZ_FTPS01000001.1, on the reverse strand, counting down.
AGGCTGCGCGCCGCCCCTGAAAGCGATCCCGCCCGCGCCACGGCCAGAAACAACCGCAGATCGTCCCAATCCTGCGACTGTGCATTCATGCAATAGTTCCTTGCTTGGATTGCCAATCCTGATCCTGAAAAGACAGCATATCTTGAAGGAAGGAGCAATGACCGCCATCCGGCGAACCAATGGAAAGGAACCAGCCATGACCAAGACTATCCTGCGCAGCGACGAATTCTCCTGCCCCTCCTGCGTCACCAAGATCGAGAAGGCGTTGGCGGCAACTCCCGGCGTGACCGCCGCCAAGGTGCATTTCAACACCGGCCGCATCGAGGTCGAGCATGACCCCGCATCCGCCCCGGTCGAGGCCCTTGTCTCGGCGGTGAGATCCACCGGCTACGAGGCCCGCCCCGCTGCTTTCTGATCCATCACATCCTGCCCGGCCGCGCCTGCCCCGCGCGGTCGGGCCTTCAACGAGAGGAGGCCCGCATGTTGACCCCCATCCTGACAACTCTTCGCCAGCCGACCAGCCGGCGCAAATGGCTGACGATCATCAGTGGCGCGCTGATCGTGCTTGGCCTGATCGCCCTTTACGGGTTCGGCCTGCGCGGGCTCTGGGCGGCATCAATGCTGGCGGCGGCCTTTGTTGCCGGTTCTGACATCGCCTGGCGGGCGTTCCACGCGCTGCGCATTCGCCATTTCTCGATCGAGTTGCTGGTGACCGTTGCGGCTATCGGCGCACTGTTCATCGGCGAATATTGGGAATCCGCCGCCGTCACCTTCCTGTTCAGCTTCGGCGCCTGGCTTGAGGCCCGCACCTTGCGCCAGACCCGTGGCGCGCTGGCCGATCTGCTGAAGGCCGCGCCCGAGGTCGCCACCGTGATCCGCGACGGCCAGCCGGTCGAGATCGCCGCCAGTGCCGTCCAGCCGAATGAGATCGTGCTGGTGCGCGCCGGAAACCGCATCCCCGTTGATGGCGAGGTGACCTTTGGCAATGCCGCTGTTTCCGAGGCGGCCATCACGGGTGAGCCGATTCCGGCCGAAAAGGCCCCCGGTTCCCATGTCCATGCCGGCACCATCACTGAGAACGGGGTGCTGCATATCCGCGCCACGGGCATTGGTGCGGACACCACGCTGGCCCGTATCATCCGCCGCGTCGAAGAGGCGCAGGAGGAGCGCGCCCCCAGCCAGCGCATGATCGAGCGTTTCGCGCAATGGTATACGCCCGGCATCATGGTGCTGGCACTTGGTGCCTGGGCGATGACGCAGGATATTCGGCTGGCGCTGACGCTGCTGGTCGTGGCCTGCCCCGGCGCGCTGGTGATCTCGACCCCGGTCTCCATCGTCGCCGGTATCGGGCGGGCGGCGCGGTCGGGCATTCTGATCAAGGGCGGACAGCATCTGGAAAGCGCGGGTCGCATCGACATGCTGGCGCTGGACAAGACCGGGACGCTCACCGAGGGCCGCCCGAGCCTCGTCGAGGTGCTGCCGCTGGCCGGTGTGGACCGCGCCGAACTGCTGCATTGGACCGCCATCGCCGAATCCGGCTCGGATCACCCCTTGGGCCGGCCCATCGTCGCCGCTGGCCGTGCTGAGGGTGACATTCCGGCCCCCGAGGCGGTCGAGGAAGTGGCCGGCATGGGCCTGATGGTCAACCATCAAGGCCGGCAGGTCGCGGCCGGCAACCGGCGGTTGTTCGACAAGCTGGGCATCGCGTTCGACCCCGAGGCCGAGGCCGCGCTGGCCGGGGTTCTCGGGCGCGGGCGCACGCCGATCATCGTGGCGTTGGACGGGCAGATCGCGGGCATCTTCGGGCTTTCCGACCAGCCCCGCCCCTCGGCCAAGGGCGCAATCGCCCGGCTGCGCGACATCGGGGTCAGCCGCATCGCCATGCTGACCGGCGATCAGCCGCAGGCCGCCCGCGCCATCGCCACCGAAATCGGCATCGACGAGGTTCATGCCGGCCTGCTGCCCGAGGACAAGCTGGACCTGATCCGCCGGTTTCAGGCCGAGGGCCGCCATGTCGCCATGATCGGTGACGGCATTAACGACGCCCCCGCACTGGCGGCCGCCGATACCAGCATCGCCATGGGGGCGGCGGGGTCCGACGTGGCGATCGAGACCGCCGATATCGCCCTGATGGCCGACGATCTGGAGAAACTGCCCGAGGCCATGGCGATTTCCCGCGCGACGCTGCGCAATATGCGCCAGAATCTCGTCATCGCGCTGCTGACCGTGGCCGGGCTGCTGTTTGGCGTGTTCAACGGCGATGTGCATATGGCCGAGGGCATGTTGATCCATCAGCTTTCGGTGCTAGTGGTGATCGCCAACGCCATGCGCCTGCTGCGCGTCCCACGCGGCCCCGGCGGACGCCGGGCTGCGCAGGCATCGATGCCCGCGACGGCCTAGGCGCTTGCACCGCCACGGCAAATCCGCTCCCGTGCCCATGGCACGGGGGCGTTTTCATGGGGGATGACATGACCGATAGCAATGATGCCAGACAGATCGGCGAGGTTCTGGATTTCTGGTTCCCCGAGGGCCGCGCGCTGGATATCGACCCTGACCGCCATGCCGAGCACTGGCGCTGGCGGATGCATGGCGGCGCGGACGGTACGATTGCGGCGCGCTTTGGCCCGCTGACCGAACGCGGCGCGGCGGGGGACCTCGATCACTGGGCCGGGACGCAAGAGGGCCGGCTGGCGCTGATCGTGGTTCTGGACCAGTTCCCGCGCTCGCTGTGGCGGGGGAGCGCGCTTGCATATGCGCAAGACCCGGCGGCACTGGCGCAGGCGCTGGCGGGGTTGGACAACGGAGACTGGGCGGCCCTTGGCCTGCCGTGGTTCCAGATTGGCTTCACCCAGCCCCTGGGCCATGCCGAGGGGCCGGACCATCTGGCCCGCATCGACCGGCTGATTGCCCTGCGCAAGGACATCGCCGCCCGCGCGCCGGCGCCGTTGCGGCCGCTCTATGCCTCGCTCGTCGATCAAGCGGAGCAGGTGCGCCGCATCATCGCCAGCTTTGGCCGCCACCCGCACCGCAACGCCATCCTTGGCCGCAGATCGACGCCAGAGGAGGAAGCCTATCTGGAAAAGGGCGATTTCCCGTATCAGCGCGCCTTCCGTGAATGATCCGGCGCATGATCAGAATATACGCTCCGGTCACGACCTCCTCGACCATGTCCGGAGATTTCGCGATGGGCCTCTGCGTCGGCCGGTGGACCGAACCGTCATCGCGCTGCTCGCGGGCTTTATGCGCGGCAAGCCGACTGCGAAAGACAGAACGGACTGGTGCACGGCCGTAATTTCATTGTTGACGACGGCTTGCGTCAACGCGGGTCCTGCACTCTACTGCGCTGGATCTCATCATGTCGGAGATCATTGCATATGTCCCGCCGGCAAACCGCTCAGGCTCTGGCAAGCCCGAGATTCTCATCGCAGGGCTGGCTGGGCTCGTAGCCGGGGCGATGTCCATGGCGGCGGGCGAATATGTCTCGCTCAGCTCCCAAGATGATGCTGAAAAGGCGGACCTCGCGCGCGAGACCCGTGAATTGGCGGAAACCCCCGAAGTCGAGCTTGAGGAACTGACCCTGATCTATGTCGAACGCGGCCTTGACCGCAACCTGGCGGAAAAGGTGGCGCACCAGTTGACCGAACGCGACGCGCTTGGATCGCATGTCCGCAACGAACTCGGCATCTCCGAGACCATGATGGCTCGCCCGATCCAGGCGGCGCTGGTCTCGACCCTGACTACCGAGGGCTCCGGTAGCAGCATAAGCTTATCAGTCGACCGTGCCTGAAGCTCGCGGCAACACCCTTAGGCCGGCGGACAAATCGCGCGAACGACCGGCTCAGAGATGCCCGTCGTGCAACTGCTCAGCAAGCTCGTAGTGATTGTGCGGGCGGCGAAGGCCATCAGCCGCAGCCAGATTGCGTCCATGTCTGACCGCAGCGCGCGGAAATCGTCGACGAAAGAGCCGGCCGTTGCATTGACGCCGTCCCAGACCGCCTTGGCCACATTGCCCATCAGCTCGAGCGCGATACTGAACCCGCCAGCGCTCCGGATGAACTGGTTAAACTGGTAGATCAACTCGCCCGTGCCGCCAATCAGCGCACTGATGCCGGTGCGGATCAGGGCCCCGCGCAGGAAAACAAAATGGGGAGGGCCGCGCCATGATCCGCGGCCACAAGTGCCTGGGCAAAGTCAATGCCCGTCGTCACGCCCGCTGATGTCAAGCCCCGCCCCTCGGACTGATTAAGGCGATAGCAGACGATGGAGACCCGGACCACACAGGCGCGGGGACCGCGGGAGACACCCGACGGTGGGCCGGATAGAGCGCAGCGGGGGGATGGCGGCAAACCCGCTCGGAGCCCAACAGGCCGGCTTGAGTTTTCACCGGCCGCGCTGGCCGCGCACGCAGTTGCGTTCTTTTCGGGGCGTGTCGAGATCGGGGCCACTCCGGCACGCCCATACAACGTGCTTATGTCTAGAAGTCGGACAGCACGAGCTTCAGGCCGCGAGCGCCGTCGGCAGTGCGGGACCCACCGGCACGATCCCGGTCGGGTTCAGCGCCTTGATCGAGTAGTAGCCGCGCTTGATGTGGTTGATGCTGACCGTCTCACGCACGCCGGGGATCGCGAGAATCCGGGATTGGTAGGCACTTAAGGCGGGATAGTCCGCGATGCGGCGCAGGTTGCATTTGAAGAGGCCGTGATAGGCCACGTCAAAGCGCACCAGCGTCACGAAGAGACGCACGTCCGCTTCCGTGAACTGCTTCCCCATCAGATAATCGCGGCCGTCTCCGAGACGCCCCTCGAGGTCGTCGAGCATCGCGAAGACGCCGTGGAAGGCTTCCTCGTAGGCTTCTTGAGTGGTGGCGAAGCCCGCGCGGTAGACGCCGTTGTTCAGCGCCGGATAGATGCGGGCGTTGAGGGTGTCGATCTCCTCGCGGAGGTCGGCCGGGTAGAGGTCAAGGCTGTCGTTCGCAAGGTCGCCGAAGCCCGAATTCATCATCCGCAGGATGTCGGCGGATTCGTTGTTCACGATGGTGCCGCGCTTCTTGTCCCACAGCACCGGCACCGTGGCCCGTCCCGAGATGGTGGGATCCGCGCGGGTGTAGATCTCATGCAGGAAGCTGGTGCCTTGGACAGAATCGCCGTCCGCGCCGAACCGCCAGCCCTGCTCCGACAGCTCCGGCTCGACGATGGAGACCGAGATCACGTCCTCCAGCCCCTTCAGCTTGCGGCCGATCAGTGTGCGCGAGGCCCAGGGGCAGATCAGCGCGACATAGAGATGATAGCGACCCGACTCGGCATCGAAGCCGCCTTCCCCGGTTGGCCCGGCGCTACCATCGGGCGTCACCCAGTTGCGAAAGCTCGAGGTCTGGCGGACGAAGCCGCCTTTCTCGTCCTTGGCCTGGACGGGTTGCCAGTCGGCCACCCATTTTCCGTTCACAAGCATGATCGTCTCCTCAGTTCCTCAGCATGATGGCAGTGCCCCAGGGGTCGTGCAGGGTCAGACCATCCGCGTTCCTGGTGCTGGCAACACCGGCGCCATCGGCGCGCGCGGCGATGGACGTGATGTCCTCGGCATCCCGGACCACGATTTCGACGGCATCGAGGCCCGCCATGCCCGCGGGGCGTTTGCCGGCGCGACGGCTATTCCAGACGTTGCCGGCGAACTGGTGATGATAGCCGCCGCTGCCGTAGAAGCTGGCGCCGGGATAGCTTGCGGCGATATCGAGGTCGAGCACGTCGCGGTAGAAGCGATCAGCCTCGGCCGTATCGCCCACCTGCAGGTGGACATGGCCCACGCTGCCGCCCTCGGGGAAGCCCGACCATTCGGTGCCTTTGGCGCTTTGCAGCAGGTCCTGCACGTCCAGCGGATCGGTGCTCATCGTGATCTCGCCGTCTGCACCGTGCCAGCGTGACACGGGGCGGTCGGCATAGACCTCGATTCCGTTGCCCTCGGGATCGGCGAGGTAGAGCGCCTCGCTGACGATGTGGTCGGATGCGCCTTGAAGCGGCACGCGCGCCGCGGCTACATGAGCGACCCAGCGACCGAGGTCGGCGCGGGTCGGCATCAGGAAAGCAGTGTGAAAGAGGCCGGCCTGCCGTGGGTCGAGCGCGTCGAGGCTTGGATCGCCCACGAGCTCCAGCAGCGGCGTGCCGCCGGTGCCGAGCGTGACGCGATGCTCATCGGTCTCGACCGGGCTGAGCCCCAGCACGGACTGGTAGAAGGCGGAGACCGCATCCAGGTCGCGCACCTTGAGCCGCACGGTTCCGATCCGGAGCGGCGCGGCGGTCATGTCGAAGTATTCGGTAGCCGTAGTCATGGCAGGATCGGCACCAGCGCCAGCGACACCCAGCGGGTGTAGGCGCCGAGGATCAGGGCAATACCGCCGAAGAGCTCCGCCGCGATGACGAGATAGGCGAGCGGTCCGGGCAGGCCGAGACTGGCGAAATAACCCACTGTGCCGGCCGGCGTGAAGACGAAGAGCTTCAACCCGGCATGGGCAAGGAAGAGGATACCCAACGAGACGCGCAGGATCGTCGCGGCAAGATTGGCGTTGGTGACGCCGTCGACAAGCGACGGCCGATCGGTGGTGGAAGCGGTTGCATAGGTCATGGTCATGTTCCTTGAATCGAGGGAGCTCAGGCAGCGCGCTGCCAGGTGGGGGCGATGTCGGTGCCGTGGCCGAGGCCGTAGCCGAGCGTGATGTTCAGCGCGGCGGTGGGCTCGAGGTAGCGGGCGGTGACAAGCGCCCCGGTCTCCAGCGTCTCGAAGCCGGCGCTCCGCGCCAGGTCGATGACTGCGGCCCGCGCGGCCTTGTCGTCTCCGGCAACGAAGACCGTTGCGGGCCGGCCGGCGACCTGACCGCCGTTCTGCAGGACCTGCGCAAAGATCGTGTTGAAGGCCTTCACGACCTTCGCCTGCGGTGCGCGCTTCTGGATTTCTTCGGCAGCGCTCGTCGTGTGACCGATGCTGAGGCCTGAGAAGTCCGCCTTCATGGGATTGGTGATGTCGATAACGATCTTGCCTGCGAAGCCGCCGGCCGCCTCTATGACGTCGCCCGCGGTATCATAGGGCACAGCCAAGACGACGATGTCCCCCGATTGCGCAGCCGACGCGAGGGGTGCGGACGACACGCCGTTGCCGACATCCCGAGCCGCAGCTTCAGCCTTTGCCTTGTCACGGCTGGCGAGCGTGACGGAATGGCCGGCGCTCGCGAAGCGGGTCGCGAGGCCCTTCGCCATGTTGCCGGCGCCAATGATCGAGATGCTCATGTTCGTTCTCCTTCTGACATCTGGCGTTCGGCTGAGCGCCAGTTCGTTCGTCATGCGGAGAACATAGACTCCGGCCCAAGAGACGATAATCCGGGCATGGGGAAGATGATTGCTTCCAAATGGGGAGTAATTGCTACCAGCCTTTCTCCCAATGCGGCGTCTGCCTGTACCGGTCGGAGAGGAAGTCGACCAGCAGGCGCACCTTGGCCGCGAGATGACGGCTGTGCGGATAGAGGACGTGCACGTCGTAGGGATCGGGCTCGAACGACGCCAGTAACCGGATCAGCCTGCCCGAACGCAGTGCCTCCCCCGCTACGAAGGCGGGCACGCAGGCGAGCCCGAGTCCAAGTTCTGCGGCCTGGACGCAGGCCTCGGCGTTCGAATAGCGGATGCGGCCATCGACGCTCGCCATCTCGACCTCGCCGGTTTCGCCCTTAAACGGCCACCGGTTCGGCTCGCGGAAGTTGGTGTCGATGATGCATGAATGCCGCGCCAGATCCGATGGTGCCTCTGGTGCACCGCGTTCCTCGAGATAGGCGGGCGCGCCGACGACGACGATGCGCACGGCGCAGAGCCTGCGGAGAATCAGGCTGGAATCGCCGGGCCGCCCGACGCGGACGGCAAGATCGAATCCCTCGTCAACGACATTGACGACCCGGTCGGAGAAACTGACGTCGATTTCGATGTCCGGATAGAGCCCGGCGAAGGCGTTGAGTGCGGGAGCCAGTTCGAGGGTCCCGAAGGTCAGGGGCGCCGTCAGCCGAAGTCGGCCGCGCGGGGACTGAGAGATGTTTCGGATATCGAGGTCGAGCGTGTCGAGTTCATCGACAAGCGGCTTCAGCCGATCGTAATAGGCGCGACCAGCCTCCGTCGGCGCGACGGATCGCGTGGTCCGGTTGAGCAGCCGCACCCCCAGCTCGGTCTCCAGGTGCGAGATCAGCTTCGACGTCTGCCCGGACCGTGTGCCCAGCTTGTCTGCGGCGCCGGTGAAGCTGCCGGTCTCGATGACAGCGAGGAACATCCGGTCGCATTCGAGACGGCCCATTTCTTCCTCATCGCAGGAAACGCAGTAGTGATCAGCCCCACCTGAGTGGTCCATTTTAAAAGTTAGTGTATGATCGGCCTCTGGTCCATCGGAACGATAGTTTCTGGCGCCGGCGGGCGATAGCCCAATGCGCTGAGTGGTCGTTTCGTGTTGCAGTGCATCTTCCATTGCTCAATCAGGATCTGTGCCTCGCGGAGGTTGTAGGTATTCAGGCCCATCCCCTCCGTTGGTTTTGTCCCTTAGGACGGGGCGTTCTTCGTACCGACGCGGGCGAGCAGGATCACCGGAAGGATCCCGACCAGAACGATAGCCAGGGCAGCAAGGGCCGCTTCCTCATAGGTGCCGCGCGCGGCCTCTCCGTAAAGATGGGTCGACAGCGTCTCGAAATTCAGCGGACGTAGCAGCAGAGTCGCGGACAGTTCCTTCATGCAATCGACAAAGACCAGCAGCCCTGCAGCAGCAAGGGCCGTCTTCGACAATGGCAGATGCACATGGCGCAGCGTGCCGGTGACTCCTTGGCCCAGTGTGCGCGCGGACTGGTCATAGCTGCGTGGAATTCGGATCAGCCCGGCCTCGACTGCGCCGATCGAGATGGCCAGGAAGCGCGCCAGATATGCATAGCCCAAAGCCAGCCCCGACCCGATCAGAACAAGCCCGGGGTCAAACTCAAACAGCGACTTGGTAGTGCGGCCGATCCAGCGGTCCAGCCCGCCGGCAGCGATCAGTATGCCAAGCGCCAGGATCGTGCCGGGCATCGCATAGCCCAGCGAGGCGACCCTGTGAATGATCTGCATACCGCGCTGCGGAAAGATCCGCGCAGTATAGGCGACGACAAGGCCGCAGACCAGAACGGCAACCGTCGCAAGTGCGGACAGGATGAAGGTATTCGCGGCCTCGGCCAGAATTCGGTCTGACAGCCCAGCAAAGCGGAACCGTTTCCATGCTTCGGCGGCCAGAAAAGTCGCGGGCAGTATGAACCCCAGCAGAACCGGCATCAGGCAGACCCACAGCGCACCCCAGCGGACGCCCCCGGTCAGCGGTTGGCGTGCAAGGCTGCGGGCACGCTGCGCGCTGACAGAATATCGCTGCTTGCGCCGCGCCCAGCGTTCCAATGAAATCAGCGCGATGACCAATAGCAGCATCGCCAGTGAGATCTGCGCCGCGCCCGCCAGATCCGAGCGCGTGACCCAAGTCGTATAGACCGAGATCGTCAGCGACCGGACGCCCAAGAATTCTGATGCGCCGATGTCGTTCAGCGTCTCCATCAGCGCCAGACTGACGCCGATGGCAATGGCGGGGCGGGCCAGCGGTAGGGCCACGCGCCACAAGATCAGGCGGCGCCGGGTGCCAAGGGTCTGCGCGACTTCGACCAGATTGGCGGCCTGGGTCATGAACATGGCCCGCACAGGCAGATAGACATAGGGATAAAGGACCAAGCTAAGCAGCAGAATCGCCCCGGTCATTGATCGGATGTCGGGCAGGCGGAAATCACGCGGGCTGTCAAATCCCAGGATCGCGCGTACCACCGACTGGAAGGGCCCCAGCGGATGCAGCATGTCCAGATAGGCGTAGGCGACGATATAGGTCGGCACCGCCAACGGCAGCAGCAGCGCCCATTCCAGCACCCGCCGCCCCGGAAAATCATAAGCCGTCACCAGCCAGGCGACTAGCGTGCCGATCACCGCCGTCAGCAACCCGACCCCGATCATCAGCATGGTCGTCTGCGACAGCGCATACGGCAGAACATGGCGGGCCAGATGGCTCCACAATCCTGCGGATCCCTGGGCCGCCTGCCAGCCAAGTGCAAGAATCGGTACCAGCACAAGAGCTGCGATCAGCAGGCTGGCCAATATCCAAGACCCTCCGCGCAGGCGGAGGGCCGAGAAGATCAGCACGGCTGCCGGGTCGCGGCGCGGCAAATCTCCGGCGCCTGTTTCAGTTGTCGAATCCGACACGATCGACCAGTTCGCTGGCTTCCTTGCGGTTCTTGACGATTTCCGTCAGAGGCACCTGATCGACCTTCAGCTCGCCAAAGGAGGCGATGATCGGATCGACGGGAGCGCCCGGATTGACGGGATATTCGTAATTCGCCTCGGCATAGATTTTTTGTGCCTCGTCCGACACCAGGAATTCCAGCAATTGCACGGCCTGGTCACGGTTGGGGGCATGCTTGGCCACAGCTGCGCCGCTGATATTCACATGCGTGCCGCCGTCCTCAAAGGTCGGCAGGATCACCTTGATCGCATCGCCCCAGGCGCGCTGGGCAGCGTCACCCTGGCTCGACCGCATCAGGCCGACATAATAAGAATTGGCGACGGCGATGTCGCAGATGCCGCCCAAGATATCCTTTGCTCCGTCGCGGTCGCCGCCGCCTGCCTTTCGGGCCAGATTGGCCTTGAGACCGGTCAACCATTCCTCGGTCTGGGTTGCGTCGTGATGCGACAGGAAGGCCGAAAACAGCGCCGTGTTATAGGGGTGCTGGCCCGAACGGAGGCAGACGCGGCCTTTCCATTTCGGATCGGCCAGTTCCTCATAGGTGATGGCGTCGATATCTAAATCCTTGTTAGCATAGACGACGCGGGCGCGCATCGACAGCGCAAACCACTGATTGTCCGGATCGCGCAGATTTTCCGGTACGGATGACGTCAGCCTCATAGATTCCACCGGCTGGGTCAGGCCCTTGTCGACCAGATCGGCCATGTTGCCCGCATCGACCGCCATCAGCAGATCGGCGGGCGAGCTTTCACCCTCCGATGCAATACGTTCCGCCATCCCGTCCTTCAGAAAGACCGTGTTAACCTTGATCCCGGTCAAATCGGTAAAGGCCGTCAGCAGCGGCTCGACCAAGCCCGGCTCCCGCGAGGTATAGAGGTTCAGTTCCTGGGCATGTGCCCCGCCAGCGACTAGGGCGGCAAGAAGCGCAATCGGTGCAAGTTTCATATGGCCCCTCCAACACGACTGAAATCATTCAGACGCTTTTACGTCGATCCCAATGCGTAGTCTACTATTTTCATCAACTATCTGTGTCGAGCTTGTCTGCCAGGGGTTGTTCAGAAAAGACATGCACCTGAGCGCCGTTCAGTTGCAGGCTGACTTTTTCTCCTACGGCCATCGGAATGCGTACGTGCGAGTGCATCCGCAACGGCTGGGCCAGCGGATGGATCATGATGCCAATCTGTTCGCTTTCGCCGGTAAAGGTCTTGTCGATGACTCGGGCGGAAATTCCTTGGCCGTCCGGGCCAATGGACAGCGCTTGTGGGCGGATACAAGCAAGCGCCAGCGTTCCGTCCGGCAGGTCCAGGTTGGCTGGAAAGGTGCCGATTGGCGTCTCGATCCGGCCCTCCGTCCAGATACCGGTTAGACGGTTGCACGGCCCCATGAATTCGGCGGCATAGACCGAACAGGGACAGTCATAGATATCGATGGGGGATCCCGCCTGCTCGATCCGGCCATCGCGCATCAGCACGATCAGGTCGCCTACCGCAAGCGCCTCTTGTGGATCATGGGTCACGATGATGGCGGTGGTGCCCATGCGGCGCAGCGTCTCGACGGTTTCGCGGCGCACCTTTTCGCGCAACCCCTGATCCAAGTTCGAGAACGGCTCGTCCATCAACAGGATTGCCGGTTGCGGCGCAAGCGCCCGTGCCAGTGCCACGCGCTGCTGTTCACCGCCGGACAGAGAATGGGGATAACGGTCCAGAAGATGTTCGATGCCGATGCGCTCGGCCACGTCGCCCACCCGTTCGCGGCGCGCGGCGCGCGGCAGGTGGCGCAACCCGAAAGTAAGATTGTCCGCCACGCTGAGATGGGGAAACAGTGCATAGTCTTGGAACATGAAGCCAATCTGGCGATCCTCGGGTTCGACGAAGCGGCCCGGTCCCACAACCTCGGTCCCGTCGATCAGGATCCGCCCGCCGGGATCGGGACGATCGACACCAGAAATGATCCGCAGAAGTGTTGATTTGCCGCAGCCCGACTGCCCCAGCAGGCAGGTGATCATTCCCGGCGGGATGGTCAGCGAGATGTCATTCAGAACGGCCCGGCCATCGAAATGACGCGACACATGCTCCAGTTCAAGCAAGGATGCCGGGTTCGTGGACATAACGTGGCCTTTCACTGCTACCCCGGCTGCACAGACAGGCTACGGGCTAGACGGCTTCTTACCTGGTCGGATGCGGATTCTCCAGAGCTTCTGTCGGAATATGCGTCCCGCGCTGGGCGGCACCGCTGGTGACGCACCCGCCCAGCGCGACTGGCATTGAAGCAGGCGCTCGCACTCGACGCGCTGAAATAGGGCGTTCATCAGCGCCTCGGTCAACGGCCGCGGCTCGGACGGCGTGTCGGCTGCACCCAGCGGGCCGAGATCGCTCGCCGGGCGGCGGAACGGTGGATCACCAGCGGAACATTCGGGACAGCTGCCTGATTCGTGTCGCAGCATCGCCCGGAAACGCCTGGATGGTGTCGGGATCGAGCAGCCATTGATCTGCTTTGTCGCCTATGCGCTTGAGAACCATCTGACGATGTGGGAGGAGGCGATCGACCGCGACCTGATCGGCGCGGATGATCTGCTCTATGCTCGCTTCAACCGCGCGGCCCTGGTCAAGGGCGACATCAAGGCCCGCTGGGAGGCCTATGTGAAGGGCCTGCAATGGGGCTCTTAGAGCCTTAACGAGATCCGCGTGCTTTAGGACCAGAACCCCTGTGATTGTGGCGACGTCTATTATCTGCTGCCGAACATGACAGCAGCGGTCGGGGAAGCGGAAGATGAGGCCGACGATGTCGGGCGCGTCTTCTGACCCCGACGCGTGATGTCGGAATCGGCGCTTAGCCGGTGGTGCCTCAGTTCGTAAAGGCGTCGATCAGGTTGATGACTGAGAGGATCTTCTGAGTGTCGCGATCGACGCGATAGGCGCGATGGTTATCGCGGAAATAGCGCCAATTGTCCCGCGTCTCGAGGTTGAGCCTGCGAGGATCACGGATGACCGGGTAATCGTCAATCCGCAGGATATCGCCAATCCGAACCCCGTAGCGGACATAGTCCCGGTGGCGATCATAATCCCTGCGACGGTCGTAATCCCGGTGACGATCATAGTTCCGGCGATCATCGTATTTCCTGGCCTGGCCGGGAGGAACACAGGGCGTGTTCTTCTTCGCCAGCCCCGGCGGGCAATGTCTTGCCTGGCTGACCCGGAAGTGGTCACGATTATGGCCTTTGCCCCGACCCGGGTCTGCCCAGGCCGGAACAGCGACCACAGAGGCGGCAGTCACGGCCAACACGGCCAGTTTCTGGAAAATGCGCATGGGTTTGCTCCGTCGTGCTCCTAGTCGAACAGATAACGCGGAAATGCCGCTGATCCGCCATCACAAGCGCCTGAAGTCATAATACCGGCAAGAAGCTGCCGGGGTTTCTGCTCGGTTGCGCGCCGTCCAAACTCAAAAGGAGCAGTAATGAGCCTGCGTGATCTTCCGGCCGGGCCGGTCTTTCCGCGCCTGGCGGCGTTCCAGGCGGATGCGCCCTCGGACGCGCTGGCCCGATGGGCTGCCATGCCCGTGGCCGCAACAGCTGCACAGAGGACGACAGCACCACCATCTTTGACGTGATCGGCGAGAATGGCATGGGCGGTGGCGTCAGCCTGCGCCGGATCGCAGCGGCTTTGCGCCGGATCGGTCCGAACGGTCACCGTGCAGATCAATTCGCCGGGCGGTGACATGTTCGAGGGCATCGCCATCTACAACCTGCTGCGCACCCATCCGGCCGCGGTCACGGTCGAAGTGCTGGGGCTTGCCGCATCGGCGGCCTCCATCATCGCCATGGCCGGCGACGATATCCGCATGAGTCCCGGCAGTTTCCTGATGCTGCACACTGCCTAGGGCGTGGTGATCGGCAATTGCCATGACATGGCAGAGGCCGCAGCCCTCTTCGAGACAGTTGATGCGGCGCTGACCGAGATCTATGCGGCTCGCAGCGGCAGGCCAGAGTCCGGGATGGCCGACAGTATCGCGGAGGGCAACAACAGCCGACAGCGCGCCGAAGCCGAGCCACGCACGATGGCGCAGTCCCGCCCCGACATTCAGGCCCGCCGCCGCATCGACGCGGCATTGGCCCAGCAAGGCATCCCACGCAGCACAAGGCGCGCGATTCTGAAAGACCTCACCGGCACGCAGAACGCTGGCGGCAAACTGAGCAGCCTGAGGCAGCTCATCGACACCATCCGCTCATAAGGAGATCCCCATGGGTATCCAACATTCCCCCCGCATCCGCGGGGCCGTACGCGTGCGCGCCGAAGCCAGCGACGCCAACGCCATCCTCGCCGATCTGAACCGCGCCTTCGCCGCCGTCAAGGATGAGCACCAGGCCGAGATCACCCGGCTGCAGTCTACCCTCGACGAGACCAATGCCATGTTGGCCGCGACCAAGCTGGGCGGTGGCGGCAGCGCGGATCGGGCGGATAGTCCCGAGGCTCACGAACACGCCCGCGCTTTCAGCCAGTTCTTCCGCCGTGGCGTCGAGGCCGGGCTGCGCGAGCTGGAGGTGAAGGCGGCGCTCAGGACCGACAGCGATCCCGATGGCGGCTATGTTGTCCCCGACCAGATGGAACAGACCATCGACCGGGTACTGGGTTCGGTCTCGGCCATGCGCTCGATTGCCAGCGTCATCTCGATCTCGGCCGGCAGCTACAAGAAGCTGGTCAATCAGGGCGGGGCGGCGGCCGGCTGGGTTGGCGAGCGTCAGGCGCGTCCCGCGACCGCCACGCCTTCGCTCGCGGAACTGGCTTTCCCGGCGATGGAAATCTACGCCAATCCGGCCGCGACCCAGACATTGCTTGATGATGCAAGGGTCGATATCGCCGCCTGGCTGGCCGAGGAGGTCTCGACCGCCTTGGCAGAGGCCGAGGCCACCGCCTTCATCACCGGTGACGGGGTGAACCGGCCCCGCGGCATCCTCGCCTATGACACGGTGGCGAACGTTTCCTACGCCTGGGGCAAGATCGGCTATACGGCCTCGGGCGTCGCCGCTGTGCTCACCGATGCCGGTCATAATGGCGTCGATGCCCTGATCAATCTCGTCTACGGGCTGAAGCAGGGTTACCGGCAGAACGCGCGCTTCCTGATGAACCGCTCGCTGCAGGCGACGATCCGCAAGCTCAAGTCGAAGACCGAGGAGCACTATCTCTGGCAGCCTCCCGTTCAGGCCGGCCAGCCGGCGACGCTGCTCGGCTATCCGATCAGCGATGACGACACCATGCCCGATATCGCCGCCGGGGCCTTCCCGCTGGCCTTCGGGGATTTCCGGCGCGGCTATCTGATCGTCGACCGCTTCGGCATCCGGGTGCTGCGCGATCCCTTCACCAACAAGCCCTATGTGCATTTCTACACCACCAAGCGGGTCGGCGGCGGGATGCAGGATTTTGAAGCCATCAAGCTGCTGAAGATCGCGGCGAGCTGAGCGCCCGGCTGATCGCGCGGGCGGCCAACCGTCGCCCGCGTCCTCCCATACACATCCCACAGGAGGATCCGATGAAGGATCTGCATTCCGGTCTCACAGTGGCCGCGGCCATCGACGCCGCCACGCTGACCGACGACGACACCCCCGAGGCCATCGACCTGCGCGGCTTCAAGGGCGCCGAGATCGTCCTCGCCATTGGTGCCGGTGACATCACCTTCAGCGACACCGACAAGATCGAGTTCACCCTGACCCATTCCGATGACGACAGCAGCTATGAGGCGGTCACGGCGGATGATCTGCTGGGTGTCGCAGCTGTTGGCGAAGGTGGCATCGTCAAGGCGCTGGTCGAGGCCCATGCCACCGCCGGCGTTTACCGCTTCGGCTATGTCGGTATCAGGCGCTACCTCAAGCTGCTGGCGGCGTTTTCCGGCACCCATGCCACCGGCACGCCCATCGCCGCCCTGGTGATCAAGGGCCACGGCCAGATCAACCCGCAGGCCGATCAGGCGTGAGGTCAGACCCGCGATGATCCCGCGGGCGGTGAGGGCCGCCCGCGCTCTGCATCAGGGAATACGCCCATGTTCACGCTCACCCGCATCATCGCGCCTGCGGCGCCGCCAATCACGCTGGAAGAGGCCAAGACGCAGGTTCGCGTCAATCATGACGACGAAGATATGCTGATCCAGCATTATGTCGACGCAGCTATCGCCTGGCTCGACGGGCCGGCGTGGATCCTCGGTCGGAGTCTGGTCACGCAATCCTGGCAGATGAACCTCGATGCCGTCACCGGCCCGATCCTGCTGCCGTTTCCGGACAGCGAGATTGACAGCGCCGTGTTCACGGACGCGGCGGGCGGGGATGTCGACTACCACATCGCGCTTCAGGACCAGCGGCTGCTGTTGCGGCCTCTGGCGGGGTTCGGGCGGCCAGCAGCGATCACCTTCACCACCGGCTATGGCGTCCCCACCGATGTGCCGGCCGCCATCCGTCAGGCCATGCTGCTGCTCATCGGGCATTGGTATGAGCACCGCGAGGCCGTCAGCCTTGGCGCAAGCGCAGCGGCGCTGACCATGGCGGTTGACGCACTATTGACGCTCTATCGCAGGATCCGGCTGTGACAATGGTCGCGGGATGGTTGCGGCGCCGTGTGACTTTCTAGGAGGCGGTGCTGATCCGCGATCCGGACGGGATGCTGATCCAGGGATGGGAGGAGCGCTCCACCCTCTGGTGCCATGTCCATTATCTGCGCGGCTCCGAGGCCGTCATGCAGGCACGGCTGGTCTCGAAAGCGCCGGCCATCCTGACGATCCGCGCAAGCGCTGAGACCCGCGCCATCACCTTGGAATGGCGGGCGGTATCGATGCGGTGATCTTCGACCTGCAAGGAAGATCCCCGACCCAGCCAGGATGGCGCCTATTTCGAGATGCTGGCCGAGGCGTGAGCGGATTGCCTGTGCAGGAGGCGTCGATGACACCGCATGATCCGACAGAAACCGAACTCGAGGCGATGTTGGCCCGGGCTGCCGAGCAAGGCGCGAAACGGGCGCTCGCTGACCTTGGCCTCGATAGTGAGGACACGGCGCTCGATATCCATGATCTGTGCTGCCTGCTCGACGTGATCCGGCTGGTGCGCCGCACCGTACTGCAGACCACCGTGCGGCTGATCACCACCGGCATCCTGCTGGCACTGCTCGCCGGCATCGTCCTCAAGCTCAGGATTTTCGGCGGCGGGCCGTAACGCGCATCGCCGAAAGTCGATCGTTTATCGCACCCGCCCCTTGGGCGGGTTTTCCATCTGGAGGTCGCGGATGACCACGTTTTACCGTCATTGGGGGGACTTCCCCGATGCCGCCTGGCGCTGGCCCAACTTCTCGCCCGCCGAAATTTCCTGTCGGGGTACCGGCAAGCTACTGGTCAACGAACCGGCCCTCGACAAGCTGCAGGCGCTGCGCGACCGGCTGGGCAAACCGCTGATCGTCCGCTCCGCCTATCGCAGCCCCGAGCACAACCGCGCCGTCGGCGGCGCGACCCGGTCGAAGCATCTCGACGGCGCCGCCTTTGACATCGCCATGGCGAACCATGACCCGGTGGCGTTCGAGGCCGCAGCGCGGGAGGTCGGGTTCCTCGGCTTCGGCTTCTATCCGCGCTCGGGGTTCATCCATGTCGACCTCGGTCCCGCGCGTCAGTGGGGTGAGCGTTTCTCGGTCCGGGAGACGGCCTTTGCGGCTGAGACGCCGCCTGCGCGCGCAGTCTTGGCGCAGAGCTGCACCATGAAGGGTGGCGGGGCGGCTGGTGTGGCGATGCTGGGCGCCGCCGGGGTCGAGGTTGCGCAGAGCGTCCTGGCCGAGACGCAATCCGCCATTCTGCCGCTGGTTCCGTATCTCGACACGCTGCGCTGGGTGTTCATCGCGGTGGCGCTCGGGAGCATCGCGATCACCATCTACGCCCGACTCGATGACTGGAAGCGGGGGCGGCGGTGATCGCCGGGCCGCTCACCGGGATCGCAACGAGCCCGTGGGCGGGGAGCGCTACGCTACAGCGCTATCGCACTCGCCGTGCTCCTGTTCCTGCTTTCGCTTCGGCGCTCCGGGGAATGCACGGGCCGCCTCGCCGAACGTCTCGAGACATCGGAGAATGCCAATGACGTCCAACGCCGGATGCTGGAGGCGGCGGCTCGCCGTCCTCACGATCGCGACCAGCTTGCTGAGCGGCTGCGCGACAGTCGGTTCTGAGACGGGCGGCCGCGTGACTTGTCCGCCGGTCGTGGAGTACAGCCGTGAGTATCAGGCGCGCGCGGCTGATGAGCTCATACTGCTACCGGAGCTCTCGGCGGTTACCGACATGATGAGCGATTATGCCGTGATGCGCGAGCAATCTCGGAAGTGCACCTCTCCTTAGGGCCAATCTTGCTTCCAAAGACCAACTCAGCCGCTCTGCGCAGCTGCGTCCTTCTGCTCGTAGTCGCTGAACGCCGTCTTCAGTCCGACCGGCACTTGGGCGGCGGTCCGGAACTCCGCCTTCAATTGAGGCTCGTCGACCTTCTCAATGTCCTTACGCGGGTGATCCATCTCTCTTGCAAACGCATCTGCATTTTCTGCGTGCGGTGCCATGGATCGCTATCCGTTTCGCTGACCATTGAGCTCTCCGTCACAGCGTTGGCCGCACTTCCGCCAGACCGATCCGTTTGCATGGCGAAAGATGCCAGATACAATCGGTTCCCGAAATCGAGATTCGATAGTGAGGCCGGTTTGGGAAGATCACCATGTGGAGCATCAGGAGCTTCTGTCCGGATTTATACGGCTTCACATCCTGCATCACGCCGCCGAGGGCGACCTGTATGGGACTAGATGATCGAGGAACTTGCGCGGCATGGCTATCGCGTCAGCGCCGGCACGCTCTACCCGATGCTCCATGCGATGGAGCGCAATGGATACCTGGAGTCTGAACGGAGCGGGCCGGGCGCTCGCATCGCCGCCTCTACAGAGCGACGCCCTATGGAATCGAGGCGCTGAACATGGCACACGACAAGATTCGGGAGCTGTTTCATGAGGTCGTTTCCGGAAGCAGCGGCGGCTGACGACCCGATTCGACGCGGCTCGCCGGGCGAGGTGTTCCGCGCCTTTCTGAAGCTGGGCCTTACTTCCTTCGGCGGCCCGATCGCGCATCTTGGCTATTTCCGTGATGAGCTCGTCACCCGCCGCAAGTGGATCGACGAGGCAGGCTATGCCGATCTGGTCGCGCTCTGTCAGTTCCTGCCGGGTCCGGCCAGCAGCCAGGTGGGGTTCGCGCTGGGGCTGCTTCGCGGCGGTCCGCTCGGGGCGCTTGCCGCGTGGGTGGCGTTCACCCTGCCGTCCGCACTGCTTCTGGTGCTGTTTGCCTTCGGCGCATCGGCCTTCGAGGGACCGGTCGGAGCTGGCCTCCTGCACGGGCTCAAGATCGTGGCCGTGGCTGTCGTCGCACAGGCCGTCTGGGGCATGTCTCGGACGCTCGCACCTGATCGGCAACGAGCCAGTATCGCGCTTGTCGCGGTCTTGGTCGTGATCTTCGCCGCCGGCTCCGCCGGTCAGATCGCAGCCATTATCATGGGCGGCCTGGCGGGTCTCTGGCTTTGCCGCGGCGGTGCTGTTCCGGCAGCCGGGCATCTGACGTTTGCGGTGCCTAAGCGCGTCGGATTCGCCGCGCTCGCGCTCTTCTTTCTCCTGCTCTTCCTTTTGCCGGTCTTGTCGGGGGCGGCAGCATTACAGAGCCTTGCTCTCTTCGACGCCTTCTATCGAGCGGGCTCGCTGGTCTTCGGCGGCGGCCATGTGGTGCTGCCGCTGCTCGAGGTGGAAGTGGTTCGTCCCGGCTGGGTGAGCGAGGATACATTCCTGGCCGGCTATGGCGCCGCCCAAGCCGTTCCCGGGCCGCTCTTCACCTTTGCCGCCTATCTCGGCACTGTTATGGACCCGGAGCCCAATGGCGTCGCTGGCGCGAGCATCGGCCTCGTCGCGATCTTTCTTCCCGGTTTCCTGCTGCTGATCGGCGCGCTTCCATTCTGGGACGCCTTTCGGGCCCGGCCCCTCGCGCAGGCGGCAATGCGCGGTGCGAATGCGGCGGTCGTCGGCATTCTCGGGGCGGCTCTCTACGACCCGGTCTGGACCAGCGCTATCTTCAGCTCCTTCGACTTCGCGCTCGGCCTGACCGGTTTTGTCCTGCTCACCGTCTGGAAGACCCCGCCCTGGGCCGTGGTTCTGACGGTCGCAGCTGGGGGCATGGGGCTCGCGCTTCTCTGACGGTCACCAAGTTGCCTTTGCGGCCGAAGGGAGGTACGTGCAGCATTGATTGTTTTCCATATCTCCACTAGCATGGAAATATGGAAAAGTATGACACCATAGCCACACTCGCCGCGCTCGCGCAGGAAACGCGCCTCGACATCTTCCGCCTCCTGGTCGAGGTGGGGCCAGAAGGGCGTGCAGTGGGTCGCATCGGCGAAGCGCTCGGGCTCCCATCGGCCACGTTGTCGTTCCACCTCAAGGAGCTGAAGCACGCTGGTCTGGTGAGCGTGCAGCGCGAGGGCCGCTCGCTGATCTATGCCGCGAACTTCGCCACCATGACCGGCCTCATCGACTATCTCACACGCCATTGCTGCGCCGGCGATCCGGCGGCCTGCGGCATCACGCCCCCAACCAATTCCGCCAGGAAAGAGACCGCATGACCATCACGATCTATCATAACCCCAACTGCGGCACATCCCGCAACGTGCTGGCGCTGATCCGCAACTCCGGCGAGGAGCCGGAGATCGTCGAGTACCTGAATACACCGCCCACCCGGGAGCAACTGGTGGGGCTGATCGCCGCCATGGGAATCCCCGTGCGCGATCTCCTACGCCGGAAGGGCACGCCCTATGATGAGCTCGGGCTCGACGATCCGAAGTTCTCCGACGACGAATTGATCGACCTGATGCTGGCGCATCCCATCCTCATCAATCGCCCCATCGTCGAGACGCCGCTTGGAACCCGGCTCTGCCGCCCCTCCGAAGCGGTGCTCGACATCCTGCCGAATCTGCAGCGCGGCGAGTTCCGCAAGGAGGAGGGCGAGCTTGTTGTGGATGCCTCCGGTCGCCGGATCGCCTCGAGCGAGGATGCTGCGCGATGAGCAACGGCATCTACGCACAAACGGCCGAGGCCATCACAGCATCGCCTGCCGGCATAGGTTTCTTCGAGAAGTGGCTCTCTGTCTGGGTTGCCCTCTGCATCGCCGCCGGTCTGCTGCTCGGGAACCTCATGCCGGGCGTGTTCGAGACGCTTGCCGCGCTCGAGATTGCGTCAGTCAACCTCGTCGTCGCCGTCCTCATCTGGGCGATGGTCTACCCGATGATGGTGGCGGTGGATTTCGCGAACCTGCGCCATATCGGAGACCGTCCGAAGGGGCTGGTGCTGACGATCGTGGTGAACTGGCTGATAAAGCCGTTCACGATGGCAGTACTTGCGGTCCTGTTCTTCGAGGTCCTGTTTGCGGATCTGATCGCACCGGCCGAAGCGCAGCAATACATCGCCGGTCTGATCCTGCTGGGCGCGGCACCCTGCACGGCGATGGTGTTCGTCTGGTCGCAGCTCACCCGAGGCGATCCGACCTACACTCTGGTGCAGGTCTCGGTGAACGACGTCATCATGATCTTCGCCTTCGCGCCGATCGTGGCACTGCTCCTCGGCCTCACCGACATTGTCGTGCCGTGGGAGACGCTGATCCTCTCGGTCGGGCTCTACATCCTGATCCCGCTCGCCGCCGGCGCCGCCACGCGCCAGTGGCTCGCGCGAGGCCGCCGGGGGACGGACGCCGAAGCGGCGGTTGCGCGCTTCACGGCGGCGATTAAGCCATTCTCGATAGTCGGTCTTCTGGCAACAGTCGTGCTGCTCTTCGGCTTTCAGGGGCAGATCATCCTCGAACAGCCGCTGCTGATCGCGCTGATCGCAGTGCCACTGCTGATCCAGTCCTACGGGATCTTCGCGCTTACCTATGCTGCAGCATGGGCCTGGCGTTTGCCCTTCAATGTTGCCGCCCCCTGCGCGCTGATTGGTACCTCCAATTTCTTCGAGTTGGCGGTGGCCGTCGCCATCAGCCTCTTCGGCCTGCAATCCGGTGCCGCGCTCGCGACGGTCGTCGGCGTGTTGATCGAGCTGCCGGTGATGCTGTCGCTCGTCGCCTTCGCCAACCGCACGCGACGCCATTTCCCCGCCGCGCAGGAGTCGGGCCGTGGCTGAGGATCCCATCACGCTCTCCGACCTGCCGAACGTTGATCCCGAACAGCTCCAGCCGATCGATGTGGAGGCACTCGCCGGCCCGGCCGCAGCCACCCATGCGCCGCGCATTCTGATCCTCTACGGTTCGCTGCGCGAGCAGTCCTATTCGCGCCTCGCGGCCGAGGAGGCAGGGCGTCTGCTGCGCTGGTTCGGGGCCGAGACGCGGATATTCAATCCCGCGGGGCTGCCTCTGCCGGATGCCGAGTCGCCTGACCATTTGAAGGTCCGAGAGCTGCGGGAGCTCGCGACCTGGTCAGAAGGGATGCTCTGGTGCTCGCCGGAACGACACGGCGCGATGACTGGCATCATGAAGGCGCAGATCGACTGGATTCCGCTATCGCTCGGCGGCATCCGCACCACGCAGGGCAAGACCCTCGCCGTCATGCAGGTTTCAGGCGGATCGCAGAGCTTCAACGCCGTCAACCAAATGCGCATCCTCGGCCGCTGGATGCGCATGGTGACGATTCCGAACCAATCCTCGGTGCCCAAAGCCTGGGGCGAGTTCGACGAGGCCGGCAGGATGCGGCCTTCGCCCTACTACAACCGCATCGTCGACGTGATGGAGGAGCTCGTGAAGTTCACCCATCTGACCCGCCGCCGCTCGATCTACTTGACTGATCGCTATTCTGAGCGGGTGGAAAGTGCAGAGCAGGTGTCGAAGCGCGTGAACCAGCGCTCGATTTGAATCGGGAGCGCTGGCTGGGACTGGAACCATGCAAGTAAGGCGTGTCGGAGTGGCCCGCCCCCGACACGCCCAGAGTTTGACGCAGCCGCGGAGGCGGCCACGCGGCCGGCGAAAACTCTAGCCAGCCTGGCGGGCTCCGAACGGGTTCGCCGCCATCCCCACCGCCGCGCTTGATCCGGCCCACAGTCCGGCGTCTCCCGCGGTCCCCGCGCTTGATCTGGGTCCGGGTCCCCATCCTCGGCTATCGCCTCGTCAGTCGGGGCTGGCGGCTTCCACCGGCGTGATCTCGGTGATCGTCTGGAACTCGCCGAGGAACTCCGGGTGGTTCTGTGCCAGGTAGCGCACAATCCGTGCGTTCCCGATCAGCTTGCCGACGTAGCCCTTGATCACGGTCAAATGCAGGTGGTCCTGGCCGTAGGTGTCCTGGATCGACGCGATGCCTTCCTGCAGGCGTGCCAGTTCCTGTTCCATCCGCGCCATCGCCTCCGGCGTGATTCCCTTGATCTTCTTCGGCTTTGATGAATCGACCAGCTGCGCTTGCGGCGTTCCCGCGAGGATCGCGCTCACATAGGCGACGGAAAAATTGTTCGCATTGACGAGCAGTTCCGCCGCCTCAATCTGCCGGATGGTCTTCATCTTGCGCAGCGCGCCGAAGACGGCCGCCGTGCAGGGCTTGTCCTTCAAGATCGCCACGGCTTCCTCGCAGATTCCGTCCAGCAGGCGGACCTTGCGCCGGATACTGCTGAGATTGAGGTCGAGCGCGGCCGCGATCTTCTCCTCGGGGACGCCGCGCTCGATCGCCTTGCGGATCATCTTGTGCTCCTGGATCGGCGCGAGACGGCTGACCTGCCGGTTGTAGGTGAACGCCTCGTCGTCGGTGGAGACGAGGCATTCCACCTCCTGAGTACCGGCGTCCTTCAACGCCTCGATCCGCAGGTGACCGTCGAGCAGCAACCAGGTGGCCGACTGGTCGTGGTTCCGCACAACAACCGGCGGCTCTACGATACCGATCTGGGCGATGGAGGCCACGATCTGCCGGTATTTTCGGCTGGATTTCGCGGACTTGCCGAGCGCACGCAGCGGGAGGATCGATTCAATGGGAAGGGTGACGCAGTCGTCCTCGAAACCGCGATTGACGGAACGCGGGGGTTGGCTCGAATCGCGCTTCATGTCGGCCTCGCGTCCGTGACAGCCTTGGCGAGATCGCCTGGCATGGTCTCCAGACCCTCGGCCCTCAGCAGCGTCATGAAGTGCTCGTCCGAGCAGAGTTTGCGGAAGGCCTCGCGCACGAACATCAATCGGCTCTGCGTCAGCTCGGCCTTCTTGATCAACAGCTTCTGGCGGGTGGCCTCCTGCTGATAGGCCCGGACGAGACCTTCGCTGGTGAGCGCCCGCTTTGCGCCGTCGCGGCGGCCAAAGGGATTGTTCCGCAGCTGCGGCCCGCGCTGTTCCCGCTGCTGGATCAGTCGGCGCACGAGAGTCAGCTTTCTGCCGCGCAGCTTCTTCTGAGTGTAGGCGTCCGTGAGCGCCTGCTGTGCGCTCTTGGCATCGGTTCTGGCAATCTGGATGGCGAGGTTCAGGGGCAGAAGCCCGGTTTCCACGGCCGAGACGAGGCGTTCCTCTCCCTTCTCCAAAAGCCCCGCGATCATGTTGACGTACTCAGCGGTTACGCCGATCTTGTCGCCGATCTGACGATCAGTGTAGCCGCGTTCGCGCAGTGCGCCGATCTCGCGCATAAGGTCGATCGGATTGTGCTGTCGCCGCGCACAGTTCTCAACAAGGCTCATGACAAGGCAATCGGTTTCGTTGGCCTCGATCACGATGGCGGGGATGCGGTCCTGCTTGAGTTCGATGAAGGCCTCAAGCCGGCCCTGTCCGCAGACGAGATCGTATTCCGGTGGCTCGGTGCCAGCACGCGGTGCCACGGTGATCGGGCGCTTGAGGCCGATGCGGGCGATGTTCTCCACCATCTCCTCGAAGGTGCGTCGATTGCGGACTCGGGGATTGAGGACCCGGATCCTGTTAGTGGGGATCGGTGTCACCTGCTTCCGGTTGGTCGGCTTCATGTCGTCGGGCATCACGCCACCTCCGCGATCCTGGCCCGCGAGGCGAGCGCGTAGAAGAAATCGAGCGTGTCGAACCGGTACGCATCGAGCGCGAGCCCGTTCTGCTCGGCGAATTTCAGTTTCCCAAAGGTCATGTCGATGCTGGGCAGCACGTAGTAATCGCGCGACGCCTCGTTCATCTCGTCCATACGCACGGCGATGGTGATGTCGGGCACGAGGCCGGCGTCGAGGCGGATGCGCCAGCGCAGCGCTCCGGCCGCCGTCACCATGCAGCGGGCCAGCACGATGGAGATGGTGAACTCGTCGTTGACGCGAACCAGGTCTGTGTCGGGATCCTGAACGGCCGACCCGCCATGACGAGCCACGCCCGCGATGATCTCTGCCACCACCTGCGGATGGGCCTGCCGCAGGGCGCGGTTGATCTCGATGTAGCTGTAGTCCCGGTCGGGTTCGTAGCCGATCAGCCGGTAGGCGCGCAGCAGGCTGCCGAAGCGGCTGCGATAGGCACTGGAGGATGGGAGATCATCCTCCTCGTCGATGATCAGACCCGACAGCATGCCCTGCCGCTTGAGGATCGCGCGCAGCGCGTCGAGCAATTCCTCATCCGAGAAATGGCGGCTGCGGGCATCCACGATCTCACGGGCACGCAGGAACAGCGCCTGATCGACGATGGCGGGATAGGCACCCTCGGCGCGGATCCACATCTCTCGCGGGTTCACCACGCGGCGCTGCTTCAGCTTGAAGGACACCTTCGCGAAGACATTGTTCCCAATGTATTTTTCGTTGGTCAGCACCTGATGGACGGTCGCGCGGGTCCAGGGGCGGTCGAGATCGGTGCGGTGGCCCTCGGCGTTCAGGGTCTCCGCAATCTCGCGCTCTGGGCGCCCCTCATGGACGAACATCCCGTACATGCGCTGAACGACCCGCTGCTCCTCCTCGGGGCCGGGCACCAGGATGACGCGGTCGGTCTGCAGGCTCTTCTGCTCGCCGCGCGACAGTTCGCCCTTGGGGTTGCCGTGCTCGTCGATCAGCACCCGCCGCAGTGCGTATCCTGCGGCGCCGCCCTGGCGATAGCCCAGCTCGACGAGGCGGCATTGCCCCGCGAATACCTTCACGGAGAGCTCGCGGCTGTACTCGCCGGCCATGACCCGCTTGACGGTTTTCAGAAGGTTCGAGCCGATGCTGCCGTCGTTCTCGAACTGCTCGCCGCAGTAATGGACCCGGATGCCGGCGCGAGAGCAGACGTGCTCGTGATAGGCGCCCTCGTCGGCATCCTGAAACCGGCCCCAGCGACTGACGTCATAGACGAGGATCGCCTTGAAGTCGGCCTGCCCAGATTGGACCTTGGCCATCAGGTTCTGCAGCGCCTCTCGTCCGTCCAGCCGCAGGCCGGAGCGTCCCGAGTCCTCGAACACCCGCAGGATCTGGAGGCCCCGGGCGACGGCATAGCTGCGGATGACGTCAAGCTGGTTCTCGGTCGAGTATTTCTGGAGATCGGTCGACATCCGGACATAGGCGACGGCCGGCACGTCCTGTTCAGATGCCGCGCTCCCGTCCTCGATGTCCGCCCGGCCGACTCTCACATCCGACGCTCCTCTTTACCGCCCAAGACGCCAGTGCAGGCGCTCGGGAGACGCGGCAATATTGTTCTGTGCAGAAGACAGCAGCGCATCCGGAAAGTCGTTGCCGGAAAGGGGCAAGTTCTTTCTCCGGTCGCCTTTCGGCAGCTGTGGCCGCAGATCCCAGCTGCTCGTACGAAGCGCAGATTTTCGAAGCATTGCCGTCACCGTCCTATAGCGAAGTGTTTTGCCAGACGGCCCCGAAGGGTCGTCTCGGGCGCAAAAGAGATTGTGCTGTTTTCATGGCTCTCCAGATGTTTATCGGAGAAGGGCATGAAGATGCGGATCAAGATGGGCACAGTTGTGCCGAAGATGGGCACATTTGTGCACCTGATCGACAAGCCGATTGACTATCGGAACGCCATGGCGATGGCGTTGCACGAGGAACTCGGTTCAACCAGTCGCGCGATCAAGATGGCGATGCGGTGGACGGGTGCCAGCGAGCGCACCGTGAAATACTGGCTCGCGGGCGAACGGGGACCCAGCGGCGATCATCTCATCGCGCTGGCTCGGCACTCCGATGCGGTGCTGTTCATGCTACTCGCGCTTGCGGGCCGCCATGTGGTGGAGGACGAAGGCGATTGAAGGCCAGAAACCGGGAGTGACAGCGTAGCGCACGGCTTGATCTGTCTTCCTTTTTGGTTATCTTGAAGACAACGGAGCGGAGAGGAGGTGCGTGCCATGTCCCGCACAACGACCATGACCGTCCGCGTCAGCGGCGCCCTCAGCGAGTTCGTCGCGACCAATGTTGGCGAGGGCGGCGCTTACGAGAACGTCAGCGAATACATCCGCGATCTCATCCGCCGCGACAAGGAACGCGCTGAGCGCGAAGCCTTCGATCGTCTGAAGGCCGAACTGAACCATGCCTTCGCCGCGCCCGAAGAAAGCTACAAGCCCCTGACCGCCGCCGAGGTGATCTCCCGGAACCGGGCCTGAGCCCATGGCGATCCGGGTCCAGGAGGCGGCCTCGGTCCGCCTCGACGAGATCTACCGCTACACCCGCGACCGGTGGGGCGAGGCGCAGGCCGAAACCTACGTCACCGGCCTCTTCGCCGCGTTCGAGCGGATTGAAAGACGCGGTGTGATGTCGAGGCCCGTGCCGGCCGAGTTCGGGGTGGAAGGGTACTTCTTCCGCTACGAGCGCCATTTCGTGTACTGGAAACGCCTTGCCAATGGCGACATCGGGATCGTCACCATCCTGCACGAGCGGATGCATCAGATCGAGCGCTCCAAGGACGACTTCGAATAAAGTATTGATTTTACGTATGAAAGGTCTCCTTCACTTCGCTCTGCGAGGAGCTTTCCAAGGTGGAGATGGGGTGGATGCCGCTCTCCCCCTGACGGCATCGCGATGTGCCATACTCGTGGTGTCGAAGCACAAGCTGAAGGAGAGGGCATCCATGGGAGAAGTTACCATCATCGGCGTCGATCTGGCAAAGAACGTGTTCCAGGTTCACGGCGCTGCAGCGGACGGGTCTGTCGTGTTCCGCAAGAAGCTGTCGCGGCCGCAATTCGCGCGGTTCATGGCGGATCATCCACCGTGCGTGGTGGCGATGGAGGCCTGTGCCAGCGCGCATCACTGGGCGCGAGAGATGGCGCGGGACGGACATGAGGTCCGGCTGATCGCGCCACACTACGTGAAGCCGTTCATCAAGCGGCAGAAAAATGATGCGGCCGATGCGGAGGCGATCGTCGAGGCGGCGCTGCGACCGACCATGCGGTTTGTGGAACCCAAGACACAGGAACAGCAAGCCCGAGCGGTTGCGTTCCGGACGCGCGAACAGCTCGTGAAGCAACGCACCGAAGCCGTGAATGCGCTAAGATCGCATCTCTACGAGTTCGGCCATGTCGCCCCCGTGGGGATTGGCTATGTACCGCGCCTGGAACAGGTCATCGCAGATCCTGACGCCGACATTCCCGATCTGGCGCGCGAGATCTGCCGGGTGCTCCTCGACCAGATCAACCAGCTGACCGACCGGATCGATGCGCTGAAAGCCAGGATCGCGGCCTTGTCGAACGAAGCGGAAATGCCGCGCCAGCTGCAGACGATGCCGGGTGTCGGCCCGATCACAGCCCTGGCGGTCGAGACCTTCGCACCGCCGATGGAGCAGTTCCGCCGAGGGCGCGACTTCGCCGCTTGGCTCGGCCTGGTGCCGCGGCAGCATTCCACCGGGGGTAAGCAGAAGCTGGGGAAGACCTCGAAGATGGGGCAGCGCGACATCCGGCGGTTGCTGGTCATCGGCGCTACAGCCGTGATCCGCTGGGCCTCGCGCCGCGGTGCGCCGAAGGGGTCGTGGCTGGCGAGGATGCTGGAACGCAAGCCGGTCCCGGTCGTGGCCGTCGCCCTGGCCAACAAGATGGCGCGTGGCATCTGGGCGATGTTGACGCGCGGCGAAAGCTATCGTGGTCCAGTGCTGATCGGCGCCTGATCGGGCACCGAATGGGCACTCGGGCCACCGAGTTGTGAGGAAGTCATGATCTGAATGGGCACATGATCGACATGATCCGGATCGGGAAAACCAGAAACCTTCTCCGAGCCTCGAGCTCGCTGTTGGAGATTTGGACCCGGTCCGCGTATCACCATCCCGGCCAGCGGCGCCATGTCAGCCGCACGAACAGGCCTGACAAAAGTACGCACTCGATCACATGTCCAGACGTTCAGAAAATCCTTGCAAACCGAGCGGCATCCACAAAAGAAGGTTCGATGTCAGACCCATCTCCTCCGCCACATACGCCTGATAATATAAGAATAACTATAAAGACGAGGGTCGTACCCGCCATTCAGCCCATCATCTTGAAAATGGTTGCGGCAGCTGGATGTTCAGTGACAGTACGATGTTTCAGCAGCCTCCGGTGATCACCATCTGACACCAAGAGAAGCGCCAAACGGCGTTGCCCCTGCCGATCGAGACCACGGAGCGGATGAGTTCGGCCAGCATCTCTGGAAGCTGGCTTCGCGTTGCCCCCACACAAGCCTCGACGGGCTCACCCCGTGGAAGTATCACCAACGGTCGAAAGAGGGCCGAACACTGAACAGAGCTAACCGATAAACGGGGCTTCGACGGGGAGCAGGTCAGGTGAAACGCCTCTTTCGCATCAATCTGCTCGTTCAGAGGGACGCACGTGAATTGGCTGCCTGGCTCGGTGTTCATGGATCTCGGGCAGGCCGAACTTGTGGATGGCTTCGTTCAGTGCCTCGACGCAGTGGCCTGTCTCCAGCGTGTTCGAGATGCGCCGGGCCAGAACCTTGCGCGTGTGCCAGTCCATGATGGCGACCAGATACAGGAACCCATGCCGCATGGACAGGTTGCGCAGGCAACGAAAATGTATTCCTGGCAAGTGATGCTCAGTCCGGCCGCGCCGGAAGGCCGCCGTTCTCCAGCAGGAAATCGACGATCTGCCCCACGCCATCGCCGCTTTTCATGTTGGAAAAGACAAAGGGCCGGTCGCGGCGCATATGCGCCGAATCCCGCTCCATGACACCAAGATCCGCACCCACCATCGGCGCGAGGTCGGTCTTGTTGATCACCAGAAGATCCGAGCGGGTGATTCCGGGGCCGCCCTTGCGCGGAATTTCCTCGCCGCAGGCAACGTCGATCACATAGACCGTGATATCGGCAAGTTCCGGGCTGAAAGTCGCAGCGAGGTTGTCGCCCCCCGACTCGATCAGGATCAGGTCGAGTTCGGGAAATTCGGCCTCGAGCCGCTGCACCGCCGCCAGATTGATGGAAATGTCCTCGCGGATCGCCGTATGCGGACAGCCGCCGGTTTC